>CAJUMB010000036.1 GCA_910587105.1 uncultured Lachnospiraceae bacterium | reverse complement strand
CAGGAGGATTTTATGACCACAGAAACCTTTATTGAAATTATGAATTCCGGGGAAAAGATTTTGTGCGGCTCCGATGTGCATCAGTATATGGGAAAGCTGAGCCAGGAGGCAATGAAAATAACCGCCATGATAAATTGCGGTTATCATGAGCCGAAGGAAATACGGGAGCTGTTTTCCCTTCTTACAGGCAGGGAAGTGGATGAGAGTTTTAGAATGTTTCCACCGTTTTATACGGACTGTGGAAAAAACATTCATATCGGGAGGAATGTTTTCTTTAATGGAGGATGCCGGTTCCAGGATCAGGGAGGCATCTATATTGATGACAGGGCATTGATTGGTCCGATGGTTGTTCTGGCTACTTTAAACCATGAGCAGAACCCGGAGTACCGGGGAGATCTTTTTCCAAAGCCGATTCATATAGGGAAAAATGTTTGGATTGGAGCAAATGCCACAGTATTGCCGGGAGTTACCATCGGGGATGGGGCAGTCGTAGCTGCCGGAGCAGTGGTTGCGAAGGATGTTCTGCCCGGTGTAATCGTGGGAGGTGTGCCTGCAAAGATACTCAAAAAGGTGGAAGCGGATAGCCGGGTGAGTTGAGAAATCTGCAAGAATTCATTTAGAAATTGTTTATTTTTATGTTAGAGCCATGTTATCTGTGTCCGGTATTCTTATCATAGACATCAGGAAAGAACAGCAAGATGGGAAAGAAAACGCGGAGAAATGTAAGTTAAAAATTTTAGATAATCAGGAGGAAAAATCATGAAGACAAGAGAAATCAGACAGGAGTATTTGACAGGAGAAAGAGCATTGTTTCAGGGGGCGGATCTGAAAATCTATGACAGCATCTTTGCAGATGGGGAATCGCCTCTGAAGGAGAGCCATGACATTGAGCTGGAGGGCTGCATGTTTAAATGGAAGTATCCCTTCTGGTATGCCAAAAATATCACAGCAAGAAACTGTACCTGGTTTGAGATGGCCCGTGCAGGCGTATGGTATACGGATCATATTACGGTAGAGGATGCGGTGATCGAGGCTCCCAAGAATTTCCGCCGCTGCCGGGGTGTAAACCTGAAGAATGTAAACCTTCCCAATGCGGCTGAAACCCTCTGGAACTGCGAGGATGTGGAGCTTGACCATGTGACGGCAAAAGGCGGCTATTTCGCCATGAACAGCCGGAATATGGTGCTTAGGGACTTCCAGCTGGTGGGCAATTACTCCTTTGACGGGGTAAAGAATATGGAGATCCACAATGCCCGTATGCTTTCAAAGGATGCTTTCTGGAACACAGAGAATGTGACGGTATATGATTCTTTTATCTCCGGTGAATACCTGGGCTGGAACGCAAAGAACCTGACACTTATAAACTGCACCATCGAGAGCCTTCAGGGGATGTGCTGCATTGACAATCTGGTGATGAAAAACTGCAAACTTCTCAATACTACCCTTGCTTTTGAGTATTCTACGGTAGATGCGGAAATAACCGGGAAAATTGACAGCGTGATGAACCCATCCGGCGGAGTAATCCGGGCAGACCGTATTGATGAGCTGATTATTGAAAAAGATAAGGTAGATCCGGAAAAGACAAGGATCATCTGCAGAAGAGAACTGAAGGAGGTGGTATGAGCCTGCTTTTGAAAGGGATTCTGATTGGATTGCTCTTTGGTGTACCCGTGGGGGCAGTGGGAGCTATGACCGTGCAGAGAACCTGGGAATACGGGATAAAGGCCGGCCTCCTTACGGGAATGGGTTCCTCTGTGGCAGACTGCATTTATGCAGGAATCGGGGCTTTTGGACTGACCATAGTTTCCGATTTCCTTCTGGAACATCAGACGGTGATTCATCTGGTGGGCGGAGCAATCGTGCTGTATCTGGGAATCCGCCTGTTCTTCCGAAAAGGAGAAGAAACGGAGGTTCCGGAAGTATCGGGAAGATGGAGGATGTTTCTGACATCATTTGCAGTAGGGATTACAAATCCGGCGGCAATCCTGACTTTTCTGTTTGCCTTCTCCTGGTTTGGCATTGCAGGAGGCAGCACAAAAGGGAATGGCTGGCTGGTAGTTCTGGGAGTGTTCCTTGGAACCTATCTCTGGTGGGGAGGACTTACTGCTGCAGTTTCCCTGGCCAGAAAAAAGAAGAGAAAAAACAGTTTTCAGAGGGTGAACCGGATGTTCGGGGCAGTTCTAAGCCTGTTCGGAGTCCTTGTCTTTATAAGGGCACTCCCCATATGAAATGATAAAATAGAATAAGAGGAGCAGATATACCATGAAAAAATTTGGCGCTTTGCTGTGCATGGTGATAGTTATATTTTCAATGGCAGCATGTGGAAATATACAGGCACAGACGCCTGCTGACCAGGCAGAATCTCCCCTGGAAGAAGGGAAACCTCTGTCCGACCTTTCTGAAAAATCAGAGAATGCAGATGTTCAATCCGAGGCTATGGATTCCACGGAAACTAAGGCGGAGGGAATGCAGCCAGACACCATTTCCAATGAGGCAGAAAATATGACAGAATCAGCAGCAGATACGGGGGATGGGGAAACTGTACCGGAAACGGAAATGAGTGAAACGGCTGGCACAGAAGCAGATATCCCAAATGGAGCAGAGGGGGATGTAATGAATATGAAGGTACAGGTTGGCGATGCAGTATTTTCAGCCGCATTAGAAGAAAATGAGGCAGCAGCTTCGTTTGTGGAAATGATGCGGGAAAATCCGGTGAGCATTCAGATGAGCGATTATTCTGGCTTTGAAAAGGTAGGTTCTTTGGGAACAAGCCTTCCTGCCAGCAACAGTCAGACCACAACCCATGCAGGAGATATTGTCTTATATAATGGAAACCAGATTGTTATATTTTATGGCCCCAATTCGTGGAGCTATACAAGACTGGGGCATGTGGATGATCTGACCGGTTGGGAGGAAGCTCTTGGAAGCGGGGATTTGACGGTGACATTTTCGCTGGAATAAAGTCCACATGACCTTTGGCGGTCAAATACATGCTGCAGGCAGCGGGGTATTTGATTTTCGCAAATCAATTTGACAGAAAGTATGGAGGTGCAGGATGCCTTACGATTTTGATAAACTTGTAGACAGGAGAAATACCCATTCACTGAAATGGGATGTAAAAGAGCATGAGCTGCCTATGTGGGTGGCAGATATGGATTTTCAGACAGCGCCAAAGATCCAGACAGCCATCCAGGAGAGAGCCGCCCATGGTGTATTTGGCTATTCCATTGTGCCGGAAGAATGGTATCAGGCTTATATGGACTGGTGGAAACGGCGGCATGGTTTTTCCATGGAAAAAGAGTGGCTTGTTTTCTGCATGGGAGTGGTTCCGGCCATTTCCAGTATGGTACGCAAGCTGACGACAGCAGGAGAAAATGTGCTGGTACAGACACCAGTTTACAATATATTCTTCAATTCCATTGTGAATAATGGAAGAAATATTGTAGAGAGTCCGCTGCAATATGATGGAGACACTTATCATATGGATTTTGAGGATCTGGAACAAAAACTTTCCAATCCGCAGACTACCCTGATGATTTTGTGTAATCCTCACAATCCGGTAGGAAGAATCTGGAGCCGGGAGGAACTGGGGCGTGTTGGCGATCTGTGCAGGAAACATCATGTAATTGTGATTTCGGATGAAATTCATTGTGACCTGACCAGTCCCGGCCAGGAATATATCCCTTTTGCATCTGTTTCAGAAAGCGGCAGAAATAACAGCATTACCTGTATAGCGCCCACAAAAGCCTTTAATTTGGCAGGACTGCAGACAGCAGCAGTGGTCGTTCCTGATCCCAGCCTGCGGCATAAGGTCTGGCGGGGGCTGAACACGGATGAGGTTGCAGAGCCGAATTCCTTTGCAGTAGAAGCGGCGGTGGCAGCTTTTACGAAGGGGGAGGCATGGCTGGATGCTTTGAGAGAATATATTCAGGAAAATAAAAATTTTGTGGAGAATTTTTTGAAGAAAGAGATTCCTCAAATCAGTCCGGTTTCCTCACAGGCGACCTATCTAATGTGGCTGGACTGCCGGAAAATGCAGGGGTGTGCAACGGAATTTACACAATATCTGCGGGAACATACAGGAGTGTATCTGTCAGAAGGAAGGCAGTATGGGGAAAACGGAAATTCCTTTATCCGAATGAATATTGCATGCCCCCGGAGCCTGCTGGAAGATGGATTGAAACGTTTTGCAGAAGGAATCCGTGACTATGAGGAATGGGTACTTGCTAACTGCTGATATGCATGGTATTCGGCAAATTTCCGTAGTTTTGTCAAAGAGAGAAGGTGGTAGTTTGGGAAAATGATAATCGTAACCTTTTCTGACCCGGAGGAACAGGTTGTAGAAAAAATAAAAGCAGTGCTGGCAGAAGATCAGGAAATAGAGTGTATCCCCATAGCTGAAGGAAAATGAGCAGTTGAGTCAGGAACTGGAGGCAGCGAAAAAGGCGCTTACAGTTTTACATACCGTTAAGTGCCATATTTGGAGCTGACCCCATTGATGGGGGGAAGATTTTATGTACATGGAAAGGAACTATGCTGGGAGCACTGATTATTGCCACCCTGCGGAATGGATTCGCCCTGCTGTCCATTGATTCTTCTGTTCAGAATATGGTTCTGGGTCTGGTGATTATCGGGGCGGTTCTTTTAGACGTAGTACGGGAGGCTATGGCGCAGAAAGCACGCCGGAAAGAGGCGGCTGCACAGGCTTAATAACCGGATATATAATGGAAAAATACCCTTGGCATCTTGTGTCAGGGGTGTTTTTATTTTGTGAGTACTTAAAAATGCACCTGCCGGAACGCCGAGGGGCTTGCCCCATTGTTTTTCCGGAATGCCCGGGCAAAATGTGAGGCGCTGTTGAAACCGCATTGTTCGGCAATCTGCTCAATGCTCATGGAGGTGGACAAAAGCAGCTGTTTGGACTGCTTCAGGCGAAAAGCCAGCAGGTATTCGTGGGGTGTGCAGTTGAGATACCGCTGGAAACTGCGGATCAGATGGGAGGTACTCATACTGCACTGATCAGCCAGATCCTCCAGGGACACCGGCTGGTCAAAATGTTTCCGGATATAATCAATGGCAGGCGCCAGCGGCTGGTGATGGGCCTGATGATGCTGCCGGTATACAGCCAGACTGCTCAAAAGGGCGTGGATGTCCGCAGACACCAGATGTTCACTGAAGGACACAGCCTGTACACTGGAAAAAATATGCTGGAACCGGCTGGTCTCTCCATGCCCAGGGGGAAATACCACTCCATGCTGTTCAAAGAGGTAGTCCGCATAAGCTCCTGAGTGGTTTCCACAGAAATGAAACCACAGGAAATCAACACTGTCTTTGCAGTAATAGCGGTGAGGCGTCCGGCAGTCCAGAAGGGCAATGCTGTCCGGCCCTGCTGTATAACGGCTTTTATGGCTTTCCAGGTGAAGGGTTCCCTCACAGATATAGAAGAAAAGAAGCCATTCCAGGGAATTGCGTGAAATGCAATAATTTTCATTACAGTAAAAATGTCCGTATTGCGGAATATAATACAAGGCGCGTTTGGCAAAATTAGAGGGAATGGTAAAGTCCATAAAAGATTCGCCAATGACGCCGGCATCCATAATTTTCATAAACAGCCCCCTTTATTACCACTCATTATAAAGTATCTGCCGGACTTTATCAATGCTTTTGGGAAATCCGCCAGCTGTTCATGGCAGACAGCTATACTCTTATAAAAGTAATTTTTGTATAGAATATGCATATTGTATGAAATGACATGCCTTTTTTTGAATGGTATAATTGCACTATCAATTAGGGGAGTTAAGAAAAATAATTGGTATATTTGCATATGGTAAGTACAAAAATATAGGAGAGGTGAGACTTGTGTGTTACGATACATCCCTCAGGAATCTTTATGGATCGAGAATTTTCATAGAAGTGCCATCCATGCTGGCCCAGGAAGCGTTATATTATGCCGCTGCATGCGGACAGTTTCGCACAGAGGAAAGCTGCAGGATTGTAGATGAAAATTGTGATAATTATTTATTGTTTTATGTGTTGGATGGTATGGTTTCTGTCACTTATGAAGGACGTGCCATGGCGGCAGAGAAAGGGCGGATAGGGTTTGTTGACTGCGCGCGTCTGGAAGAATGGGGTACGGACGGAAAAACAGAGTTTTTGTGGATGCATTTAGACGGATGTAATATGGCAAAGATTTATGAGTATATCCTAAAGCTGCACGGTGGTTTTGTGTTCAAGCATAAAAATGCACGGGAATTCCAATATATGTTTAAGCAGCTGCTTGCCGGGTATCATCCCGAAAGACTGCTGAGCGAGGCGGAAAAGTCCAGGCGGATTTACGATATGCTCATGCATCTGATGGATGGCGCGGCAGCAGGCAGAGGGGAGCAGCCCCTGGATCTTACATATGAATCTGCGCGGCAGTTTATCGAGGAAAATATTGGAAAAGCAATCTCTCTGAGGGATATTGCAGATGCGGTGAATATGAGCCAGTATCATTTCTGCCGTCTCTTTAAGAAAGCCAGCGGATATTCGCCTTATGAATATTTGCTGATGGCGCGTATAGATAAGGCGAAATATCTGCTGAAGGCAACAAGCATTCCCATAAAAAATGTGGCCCAGCAGGTGGGATATCTGAACGCCTCTACGTTTTCATCTGTGTTTACCACCAAAGTAGGCTTGTCGCCGAAGGCGTTCCGGGCAGAAGCGGCGTAATCTTGCTTTGAATAAGTGAAGGTGCTGTTTGTGATGGGAAAATGTGCGTTGTGCACAATAAATAAATATGCTATAATCATACCTGTAAATGTGCAGTTTTACATTGAGTGCCAAACAATCACCAGACTGATACCAATTCTAAAGGATAGAATTCACCTGTGTATACAGTAAGGAAGGAATGATATTATGCCGCAGGCATTAGCAAAATCACCAATTTATACAGAGGATGATTATTACCATCTGCCTGAGAATATACGGGCAGAGCTGATTGAGGGACAGTTTTATAATATGTCAGCTCCCAGCCGGGTGCATCAAAAGATACTAATGGAGCTCTCTGGAACAATCCGGGAATATATCAGGGCTGAAAACGGTTCATGTGAAGTCTATCCCGCCCCATTTGCAGTGAAACTTTTTGACGATGATAAAACGATTGTGGAGCCTGATATCAGTGTGATCTGTGACTCCAATAAATTCACAGACCGTGGCTGTACCGGTGCTCCAGACTGGATTACAGAGATTATATCTCCCAGCACCTCCAGTCATGATTATGTGAGAAAGCTTCATCTGTATGCGGAAGCCGGAGTGCGTGAGTATTGGATTGTAAATCCAATGAAACGGCATATTCTTGTATATTTCTTTGAGCAGAATCATCTCGAGGTTGAAGTATATACTTTTCAGGATGAAATTAAAGTGAATATCTATGATGATTTGGTGATTGATTTTAAAGAAATAGACATGAATTTAAGCGCCAGAACTGTTTTGTGAGAAATAGACTTTACAGAAAAATAGTAATTTGTTACAATGTATATATCTAAGGAACTGTATGTAATTATCTAAATGCAGTTAGAAAGAAGGTGATTGTACGCCCACAGGTCTTAAAATAATTAAAGCGGCCATCGATGACTTTAAAAAAATTCAAAGGTATATGCTGCTGGCTAAAAAGGAAAACGCAGTAGAAACATATGCAGAATTAAAGGATGAATATCTTTCATTAAAAGCAATATTGAATACAGCAGGCGTCAATCTCACAGATATTGACCGAATAAAAGAATAACAAAGAATGCAAAAAAAGGGAGACACTTCAAATAAAGAAGCGGTCTCCCTTTTATAAGTGCGCCCAGTAGGGGTGAATCTAATCGGTGGAACTCCGTAACACGCTCCAGCACACCGGCGCCGGTTTGGTAATCGGGGCGCGTGCGGTGGCCGCACGCTGCTGCTGTCCTCCAGAGAGAATTCCGGGCATATTTTTCACCTTATCCTCCAGAGTCAGCATCTCTACGCTCTCGTTCATGAATTTCCCATCTGCATTATTACGGTGCAAGATGGAGGCCTGCCTGTATCCAGAGCATATTTCAAACACGCTCCAGGCTGCGAAACAGCCGGTAAAGCACCAGGACAGCCGCAACAGACAGAACTGCTTCCGCAGTGAGCTGGGCGTAGGCCAGTCCATAAAGGGGCCAGAAATAATTCCAGACGAAAAGCGCTGGAATTTCCAGAACGATTTTCCGCAGAATGGCAAACAGGAATGCCTTCCTGCCCATTCCACAGGCCTGAAACACACCCACTGCCAGGAAATCCATACACATGAAGGGAGTGGACAGGCACAGGCCCCGCAGGAATGCGCCCCCATAGGCGATAATGGCCTGGTTTTTCATAAACTGTGAGATTAAAACATCTGCCCCCAGGTAACAGCCGATGGATACCACCACCATAAAAAGCAGGGCGATTTTCGTGGAAAACAGGATCACTTTTTTCATACGGGGCACGTTTTTGCTGCCGTAATTGTAACTGATCAGCGGCATAATCCCCTGTGACAGACCCAGCGCAATATACATGGGAACCATGCTGATTTTCTGTGCAATGCCCATGGCGGCTACAGCATCTGAGCCGAAGGCGGCTGTAAAATTGTTCAGCACAGTCATACCGGTCACGTTCAGAAGATTCTGGATGGAGGAGGGAATGCCCACGCCGCATACGCCGGACACAATAAAACGGTCAAGGCGGAACATACCTGGGTGGATGCACACGTAAGTATTTTTACGCCGGATAAAAAGTAAAACGAAAAAATAAAGGCAGGCGGCGCAGTTGGATAAAAATGTGGCCAGCCCTGCTCCGGATGCACCCAGGTTCAGCCCCCAGGGGAGGATGAAAAACGGGTCCAGGATCATATTCAGCAGACAGCCGCTCATGGTTCCGATGCTGGCGTGGAGGGAAAAACCTTCCGAGCGGACCAGATAAGCCAGGATCACATTCATAATGGCGGGAGCGGCCCCGCAGGTAACCGTCCATCGCAGGTAGGCCCCGGTGGCAGCAGCTGTATGTGTATCTGCACCCAAAAGATTCAACAGGGGTACATGGAGTACAGTATACAGGAGAGAGAATAAAATGCTGAAAAAAAGTGCACAGTAAAACCCAAAGGCTGAGCTGCGGCGAACAGTATCATAATCCTTTCTGCCAAGGGACCGGCTCATCATGCTGGAGGTTCCCACGCCGAACAGATTGGTTACCGCATTAAAAGCCAGCAGAACAGGCGCGGCCAGGGTGACAGCGGCATTTTGAACAGGATCATTGAGCATTCCCACAAAGTATGTATCTGCCATATTGTAGATCACCATCACCAGGGAACTGATGATGGTGGGCACAGACATGGACATGACGGCCTTGGGGATAGGGGCGTTTTCGAATAATTGTATGCTTTTTGTATTTTTTACTTGTTCTTTTTCTTCCATAATATAATACTATAGCTGTTTAGAAGGGAGAATGCAAGGGGGATGGCGATAGAAAAAGTGATTTCTTAGACACGCTCTAGAGCGTGTTTGAAAATTCATTCACGCCAACCGCACGCCCCACTTTGCGGCACATTTGCTCCTTATTCGGTTGCTGTAGCCCGCTACAGCGCCCTCATGCGGAACAAATCTCCCACAAACTGTGACGCACGGTTGACATAAAGCAATTTTCAAACACACTCTAGTACATTCCGGTAAAAAGTTCTTGACATATATCGGAAACAGCAGTACTATATTAACAACATATAACGGAAACCAAAGGGAGATGATTTTGTGGCGAGACCGCAGCGCTGCCGGAGAGTGTGTTCGGAACCGGCTTATGACACGTTTGCCCCAGGGGGCATATCATCTGGAGAATTGATAGTACTCACTGTGGATGAATATGAGGTGATCCGGCTGGTGGACTTTGAGAAAAAGACCCATGAGCAGTGTGCGGCTTTGATGGAAATTTCCAGGACTACAGTCACGGAAATTTATCAAAATGCCCGCTATAAAATTGCCGACAGTCTGGTAAACGGAAAAGGAATCAGTATCTCCGGGGGAAATTACCGTCTCTGTGACGGGACGGCAGACTGCCGCAGGAAAAATCTCTGCAGGCGGATTCCGGGAACTGGTCCCATAAACGTCTTATATCAGAAAGGAGAAAATACAATGAGAATTGCAGTGACTTATGAAAACGGAGAGATATTCCAGCATTTTGGACATACTCAGCAGTTTAAGATTTACGATGTGGAAGACAAAAAAATAGTGAAAGAACAGGTTATTGATACCATGGGAAGCGGCCACGGTGCATTGGCAGGATTCCTTTTGGAAAACGGCGTGAACGCCTTAATCTGCGGCGGTATCGGCGGCGGTGCACAGAATGCGCTGGCTGGGGCAGGAATCCAGCTTTACGGCGGTGTTTCCGGCAGTGCAGATGACGCAGCCCGGGCATTGGCTGAAGGAGTATTGGCATATAATCCCAATGTACACTGCAGCCACCATGACCATGGAGAAGGACATTCCTGTGGGGAACACCACTGCGGGGAAGACAGGCATGGGTGTTCGGGGCATTAGAGTAGAGCGTGTAATTTCCGAAGGTGCAGATTCCTGGGTACTTATGTGTCCGGGAATCTGCACCTATAGTAATTTACTGCCTTTCCCTTATAATCTTTGGTCCCATGTGGATGGGAAAGATTCCGGCAGAGAATATCTGCGTGATCTTCCATTTCCATCTGCCCGAATCCGGCCTTCTTTTGTGAGCTCGGAGAGAAGCACTCTTGTGCGGGATAGACTAAGGTTAATTTCATGTGCGATATCAGCTGTTTTGCCTTTGCCTGCCGAGGCAAGAAAGGCAATGATGAATTCTTTGTTCACGTCTGTTTTACTGGCCTGTCCGTTTCCGCCTGTTTTTCTGAGAAAACAAGCGTTAAAATTGTCCGGTCGGGGTCATACTGCTCCTCAACGATTGGTTCCGTCCAGCCTTGGGAAGCCCAGATGGAAAAGATATCCGGCTCACCACTTCCGGCACGTTCTCCGATACCTATCATATTGAACATCTTCATCAGAGCTTTATTTCTCGGGTCGGAGATACCTCCTTTGAGCATCTGCCCTCTGCCTGTGCGGATATATCCTGGATTTTCTAAAATGATCCGGTTTCTGTCTTTTTTTATTACAATACCTCTGGCGATGAAAAAATCAGTATTTACCAGACAGTTTGCCAGAGCTTCCCGGATTGCTTTGTGAACAGAAGTATCGTCGACTCGGGTGATTCCTTCCAGTTTAAACGGTATTTTTAAATCTTTTACTAATTTGGGATATATGCGGAAAAAGAAGTCAAATAAGTTTCCCGTCCAGTCACCTGAGCTGGACTGTAGTCTGTCTGTCCAGCGGATATGGGGATCAAGCATTTCACGGTAATCCAGAAAATATTCAGGATACTCATATAGAATTCGAAATTCTTCCCCGAACATCAGCAGGCCTGCAGCAGTTGGATGAAGCCTGCGGCTGTCAGCGGCTCTTTTAGCGGCACCGATTCTTTCAAGGTATTCTTTGTCTTTAAGCCCCTCCCATACATGTTCTGGACGGTAAGCGGCGTGTCTGTTCCGGTAGGAGTGTACGGATTCCATATTAAGGTCGCTGATTTGAAAGTTTTCCAGTATTTTCATGTCAGCGCCTTCTTCGGTCTGGTCCCGGAGCATTGCTTTTACTTCATTTTTGGAACAGTGATAGTCTCCCTCACCGTTTCTGCGGAAGGTGCCTCCAAATAGATTATTATTAATATAAACCGGTTTGTCTTCCCTTTTGGCCTTGGGAACATGGATGGCGAGAAAGACATCGCCGTCCACATTGTAGTCTTTTACATCCTTATCTGTAAGAAGATTAATGCTGACTTTCTTTGTGTTATTGATTGTATTCCAGAAATCTTTTCGGAGTTTTTCCACATTCTTAAGTCCTGTAGAGACAAGGCTGCCGTCACTTTTTTCATCTACCCCCAGAAGTATAATTCCGCCGTAACAGTTCGCCATGGAAGAATAAGTGTCCCACAGACTGTTTGGAAGGCCATCTTTTGCCCGTTTGACTTCTAGACGGTTATTTTCCCTGTATTGATCAAATTCTCTGATATTAAACGTCATTAGATTATGCACTTCCTCCATGATATTTGGATGAAATATTGTATAATAAGTTCCCTGTGTTGAAATTACCACTTATCTGTCGTTACTATGTACAAGAATTTTCACTATCTGACGGAAGGCTTCATTTCCTGGATTCTGATAGAATGCCTTCATAGCTTTGTTTTTCAAACACATGCTGATAGCTGATGTATCTATAATCTAACATGGAGAGTCTGCTGTGTCAATGGAGACAGCGGCGCTTCATTGTGCATTAATTCCAATGAGCAGATGAATTTTCAGACACGCGATAAGAACTGTGTGTTATAATAGCTGTCAAAAGGAAGAAAGGGGGAAATCAGAATATGATTGCTGAAATCAAAGACGGGAAACTTACAGAGTATCATTCACTGCTGGAGGCGCTGAATCTTGACGGCGGCGGAGACAGAAAACCCAGGATAGCGGCGGTGGGCGCAGGGGGGAAAACATCACTGCTGAGAGCACTGGCGGCAGAGTATCAAATGATAGGGAGAAAACCGGTGGTGACTACCACCACGCATATTTTAAAGGAGAATTCCCCTGCTTTTTTAGAAAATCCTGCTATAGAGGAACTCACAGATGTTCTGGAACGGGAAGGGTGGGTATTTACTGGGGGAAAAGCCGATAGGGGGAGGGCAGGGATTCTTCCTGAGAATATCTTGAAACAGGTTCTTGAGCTCCCATGTCCTGTTTTGATTGAATCAGATGGGGCCCGGATGCTTCCTGTGAAAATCCCGGCGGCTCACGAGCCTGTGATTCTGCCCCAGACAACCTGTGTCCTGTCGGTATATGGTCTGGATGCGGTGGGAAAGAGGATTGGGGAAGTTGGTTTCCGTCCGGAACTTATGGCAAGGTTTCTGGGCAAATGTCCAGAAGATGTGCTGGAACCCAGAGACATTGCGCTTCTGGCTATGAGCCCGACGGCAGGCAGAAAAGGAGTGGGCAGGGATATGTCCTATGTGGTGGTTTTAAACAAGGCGGATAACCGGCAGAGGTGTGAGCTGGCTGTGGAAATCTGGAGCGTTGTGAGGGAAAGAAATGATGTTAAAATGATTGTGACATCTTTTTCACCGAAAGAAATCACCCATCAATCAGATGGGTGATTTGCAGATTTTATGCATGAAACATAGTCCCGGTTTTTCCCTGAATGGCGTCTCTGGATTTCTCCAGCAGGGTGATCAGGGCGGTGCGTCCCGGACGGGAGGCTGCGAAGTCTGTGGCGGCCTGTACTTTGGGCAGCATAGAGCCTGCGGCGAAGTGGCCTTCCTGGATATATTGATTGGCTTCCTCTACAGATACGTCGCTTAACCACTGTTCCTTATCTGTTCCGAAATGGATGGCGGCTTTTTCCACTGCTGTGAGGATGATCAGATAGTCGGCGTCCAGTTCCTTTGCCAGCAGGCAGCTGGCAAAGTCCTTGTCAATAACGGCGCTGGC
The DNA here is from genome assembly GCA_910587105.1 of uncultured Lachnospiraceae bacterium. GTDB lineage: Bacteria > Bacillota > Clostridia > Lachnospirales > Lachnospiraceae > MGBC164599. The sequence goes on along the minus strand of CAJUMB010000036.1, from coordinate 22,125 downwards.
GCCTTTTAAGTGATTGCCCTGGCGGATAACAGGGATACCCCCTCCGCCGCAGGCGATTACCAGGTTTCCGGCGTCCACCATGGTGCGGATGGTGCCGATTTCAATGATTTCTACCGGTTTCGGAGACGCCACCACCCGGCGGTATCCTCTTCCGGAATCTTCTTTCATAATGTAATGGTATTTTTCTTCCATCGCCTTTGCCTGCTGGGCGTCCACGAATTCACCGATGGGCTTGGAAGGACTCTGGAAGGCAGGGTCGTTTTCGTCTACCCGGATCTGTGTGATCATGGTGGCCACAGGAATCTCCGGCATATTGCGGTTTAAGAGTTCTTCACGCAGGGCATTCTGCAGGTCATAGCCGATGTAAGCCTGGCTCATGGCTACACATACGGACAGAGGTGTGTTGGGCTGTTTGGGATTTTCATGGGTCAGTGCGATCATGGCGTTGTTCACCATGCCCACCTGGGGTCCGTTTCCATGGGTAATAACGATTTCACAGCCTTCTTCAATCAGGTCTGCGATGGCCTTAGCAGTGATTTTCACGGCAGCCATCTGTTCTGGAAGAGTATTGCCCAGGGCATTGCCGCCCAGAGCCAGTACCACTCTTTTTTTCTTATTCATGTTTTCTCCTTTTTTCCTTCCCATGCCGGAAGAACGGACAAGGAGGCGGGCCCGTTCCTTCCCGCATGGGAGGGTGTAACTTGTAACTGACTCTTTCTTATTTGAATACCCGCGGCATTCCTTTGGCTTCCAGTTTCTTGAGAATGTCAGCCGGGTCGGCAAATTTTGCCAGGAAGATCATAGCTGCGATGATATAGGGTTTGAAGCTGGCCTCTTTGTACAGAGGAGTTCTGTAACGGTCAAATACCGATGCGTCTACCTCTCCAGTCTCGCAGCTGACACCGGTAATGTCAGCAGGCAGGCAGTGCATGTATAATGCTTTTCCATCTTTTGTGGTGCGCATCAGTTCCTCTGTGCAGGCCCAGTCTTTGTGCTGGGCATTTTGTGCCAGCAGCTCTTTTTCCAGAGCGTTGATGCCGTCTGTGTCGCCGTTTCCGTAGAGGACGGTTCGTTTTTCCATAGCGGCAAAAGGAGCCCAGCTCTTGGGATACACAATATCAGCGTCTTTGAAGGCTTCTGCCATGCTGTTGGTTTTGGAGAAAGAGCCCCCTGATTTTGCTGCATTTTTCCCAGCTACTGCTTCCACTTCCGGGAAGATTTCATAGCCCTCTGGATGGGCCAGCACCACATCCATGCCGAAACGTGTCATCAGTCCGATGATTCCCTGAGGAACGGACAGAGGCTTGCCGTAAGACGGGGAGTAAGCCCAGGTCATGGCCAGCTTTTTGCCTTTCAGATTCTCTACGCCGCCAAACTCATGGATAATATGCAGCATATCTGCCATTGCCTGGGTGGGGTGGTCGATGTCGCACTGGAGGTTCACCAGTGTAGGTTTCTGCTCCAGGATGCCGTCTTTGTTTCCCTGGGTAACAGCGTCCACCACTTCGTGCATATAGGTGTTTCCTTTTCCGATATACATATCATCCCGGATACCGATTACGTCAGCCATGAAGGAGATCATGTTGGCTGTTTCCCGGACAGTTTCGCCATGGGCTACTTGGGATTTTCCCTCGTCCAGATCCTGCACTTCCAGCCCCAGAAGGTTGCAGGCAGAGGCGAAAGAAAAACGGGTACGGGTAGAATTATCCCGGAATAAAGAAATCCCCAGGCCGCTTTCAAAAACTTTAGTAGAAATGTTATGTTCCCTCATATAGCGCAGTGCATCTGCCAGGGTAAACACTGCCTGGATCTCGTCGTCAGTCTTCTCCCATGTAAGGAAAAAGTCGCCGTTGTACATATTTTTAAAATTCAATGCATTTAATTTGTCAATATAGCTCTGTAATGTTTTCATATAAAAATCCTCCCAAATTTTAATTTTTTAATTATATAATCGTTTTATTATCACTGCCGCACGGCCATGGAAGCTTCATAGCCAGAGTTTCTTCTGCCCAAATTCGTGACTCATGAACTCTTTCCGCCTTATTATTTGCAGTACTCTGAAGGCAATGCTGCATATACAGCCGCGCAGGTAACCAGATCCTGCTTCCAGGTCATCTCATTAGGCGCATGGGCCTGTGCTTCTGCCCCTGGTCCGAATCCGATGCAGGGGATGTTGTTTCTTCCCATAATAGAAACACCGTTGGTGGAAAAAGTCCACTTGTCAGTGAGCGGCCGGGCCTGGCGCATTTTTAGAGTGTCAGCGGCGCCGATGCGTTTGTCTCCGTAAAGACCCGTGTAAGCTGCTTCCAGGGCTTTCGTCACCTTATGGTCTTTGGGGATTGCCCATGTGGGGAAGTAGCATTCGATTTCGTATACGCATCCAGTGTAAGACGGGCGGTCATAGTGGTACATGGAAACAGTCACATCATCCCCGTATTTCTTCACATTTGGCAGGGCACGGATTTCATCCAGGCAGCTTTCCCAGGTTTCTCCAAAGGTCATGCGGCGGTCCAAAGAGATGGAACAGGAGTCAGCCACGGCGCAGCGGCTGGGTGAAGTATAGAAAATCTGGGAAACTGTTACAGTACCCCGGCCCAGGAATCTGGCTTCTTCCCAATCCGGATTGTATTTGGCATCCAGCATTTTCACAAGGCCCTTGATTTCTGTGGTGTCTTCTGCATCGTTTTCGTTTAAGGCACGGATGTCCTGAAGAATGTCTGCCATTTTATAGATGGCATTGTCTCCCCGTTCCGGCGCAGAGCCGTGGCAGGAGATGCCCTTTACATCCACGCGGATTTCCATACGGCCTCTCTGGCCCCTGTAAATACCCCCGTCGGTGGGCTCTGTGGAGACTACGAATTCCGGGCGGACCTTATCTTCGTTGATGATGTACTGCCAGCAAAGACCGTCACAGTCTTCTTCCTGTACAGTTCCCACCACCATAATTCTGCAGTCTTTGGGAATCAGGTCCATATCCTTCATAATCTTGGCGCCGTATACAGAAGATACGATGCCGCCGCACTGGTCGGATACTCCCCGGCCGCCGATTTCTGTCTCATTTTCGTAGCCTTCATAAGGGTCAAACGTCCAGTTTTCAATATTTCCGATTCCCACAGTGTCAATGTGCGCGTCGTAAGCGATGATTCTGCTTCCAGTTCCCATATATCCAATCACATTTCCCTGAGGGTCAATCTGCACTTCGTCGAAACCTACTTTTTTCATCTCGGCGGCGATGGTGTCGATATGAGCCTTTTCATCACAGCTTTCTCCGGGATTTTTCACGATGGCGCGGAGAAATGCGGTCATATCTTTTTCATAACTCTGGGCAGCACTTTTTATTTTTTCAAAATCTAACATATTCTTTTCCTCCAATTTTATATACGTATGTTCCTCTTGTCACTGTTCTTACAGGCCGGCAAAGGGTTCTTTATCAGTTCCGCATAATCCTTCCCAGGTGATTTCTCTGTAACGCTCAGGGTCTGTGTCTCCCTCAGAGGAAACCAGAAGGACTTCTGCATTTTCATCTAATTTTAAGGCTTCTTTCAGGTCTTTGTATTCGGGTTTGGTCATCAGCGCATGGACCAGGCCCAGGGTGACAGAACCGGATTCACCGGAAATTACCTGGGGGTCGCCTTTCACCGGAGAGCCGTAGATACGCGTGCCGTTGGCGCTTACCCAGTCTGGACAAGAGACGAAGGCGTCTGCATGATTTCTTAAAATATCCCAGGAGACGGTGTTTGCCTCACCGCAGGCAAGGCCAGCCATGATTGTGAGCATATCTCCAGTCACATCCACACGGCTTCCGTCTGCTTTCACAGCGGAGCGGTACAGGCAGTCTGCGGCGCCAGCTTCCACCACAACCATAATGGGCGGGTTTTCTTTGAAGCGGTTGGCAAAAAATCCGATCACCGCCCCTGCCAGGGAACCCACACCTGCCTGAATAAAGATGTGGGTGGGACGGCAGCCGTCATCTCGCAGCTGCTGGTCTGCCTCCAGGGCAAGTGTCCCATAACCCTGCATAATCCAGGTGGGAATTTCTTCATAACCTTCCCATGCAGTGTCTTGTACCATAATGCCGTTTTGGGTCTGGGCAGCTTCTTTTGCAGCCAGCCGGACACAGTCGTCATAGTTCAGATCTTCTATAGTAACATCTGCATTTTCTTTTGCGATGTTCATAAGTCTGGTCTGAGTGGTTCCTTTCGGCATTCTCACCACACATTTCTGCCCCAGTTTATTGGCTGCCCAGGCCACGCCCCGTCCGTGGTTGCCGTCTGTGGCTGTAAAAAACGTTGCCTGGCCGAATTCTTCCCTCAGCTTATCTGATGTAAGTACCTGATAAGGTATCTCACTGATGTCTTTTCCCACCTGCTGGGCTATGTATCTGGCGATGGCATAAGAGCCCCCCAGCACCTTGAAGGCATTCAGACCAAAACGGTAAGACTCATCCTTTACATAGAGGCGTTTCAGTCCCAGACAGGACGCAAGCCCTGACAGGCGGGTGAGAGGTGTTGCTTCATATTGAGGAAAACTTTTATGGAAGTTATTGGCCTTGGCCATTTCTTCCATAGACATGTTCTGAACTTGTTTGTCATCGCTTTTGGCAATGTGGTTCCATGTCCATTTTAAATGGTTTTCGGTATTGCTCATGGTAAAACCCCCTTAGTCTCGATATTTAGTTTTTGCTTCGTTTTTTTGTTCTAAATCTATCATAACAGAAATTTTGAAAAAATCAAGACATAAAGATAAAAATTTGTAACGATAATAAAAAAATCTTAGAAAAAGAAATTTTTAAAATAAAATCATTGTATTTTGATCAATTTGATGTTATTATAAATTTATCCGGAGCAGGAATTGTTAGATTTGTACGATATCAACTTTTGACCGGTCAAATGATTATTGTATATTATGTACTGGCCGCAAAGCCAATGCAGCTGGTATACTCAAGAGCATACGTATTTGCCAAATGATTTGCTGTTTTGCTTGAAACAGTGAAGACTTGCTGGCAAATCATTTGGCTCGCGGGTATAACTATATTGTAACAGAAGTCCTGCTGACAAGAAAGCTACATATATAATAGATAATTGCGAAAACTGCTTCAAGAGTCACAAGTTTGGACAAAAGAGGCCAAACAGAGCTCAAAAGTCCAAACTCTGGTTATGAAATGGGTGTTTTCCAAATTGTCTGCAGCGTGTCTGAAAATTATGGGAATGAAGTTTCAGACACCCGTTAAGGAACTGTAAAGGAATGATTTGATGACAGTTTCTAAAATCAATATCCGAAAGTGAGGAGGAGATATGGGCAAAAGCAAAGAAACAGGGAGAACAATCTCCCAAGAGCTGTTTTATGTCAATGGAAAACCTACCGTATCACAGGCATTTCCGCTGGCGCTTCAGCATGTGGTGGCAATGATTGTGGGGTGTGTGACACCGGCGATTATTGTAGCGGGGGTGGCCGGGCTTTCTCCGGCGGACTCTATTATATTGATACAGGCGGCTTTGGTGATGTCGGCGCTGACCACGTTTCTTCAGCTGTTTCCTATTTTAAAGGGGGCTCCGGTATCTATCGGTTCCGGGCTTCCGGTGATCATGGGCATCAGTTTTGCCTATGTGCCCACCATGCAGGCCATTGCAGAGGAGCACCATGTGGCAGCTATACTGGGCGCACAGATTATCGGCGGCGCTGTGGCGGTGCTTGTGGGGGTTTTTATCAAACAGATCCGCAGATTTTTCCCGCCGTTGATTGCGGGCACAGTGGTATTTGCCATCGGGCTTTCCCTGTACCCTACTGCCATTAACTACATGGCAGGCGGTGTGGGAAGTGCAGATTACGGTTCCTGGCAGAACTGGCTGGTGTCAATTATTGTGCTGATTATTGTTACGGCTTTGAATCATTATGGAAAAGGAATCTGGAAATTATCTTCTATATTAATAGGGATCATGATTGGATATGTGGTGTCTCTGTTTTTCGGCATGGTGGATTTTTCTCCCATTGCATCGGCATCCATGTTCCAGCTGCCCCGGCCGCTGCATTTTGGTCTTGCATTTGAGCCGTCTTCCTGTGTGGCCATAGCAGTACTGTTTGCCATCAGTGCCATCCAGGCTATCGGCGATTTTTCAGCCACTACCACAGGCGGCTTGGACAGGATGCCTACTGATGAAGAATTAAACGGCGGCATTGTGGCCTATGGGATCAGCAATATTATCTGTGCGTTTTTCGGAGGGCTTCCCACAGCCACATACAGTCAGAATGTGGGGATTGTGTCGTCTACGAAAGTAGTGGCAAAGCGGGTATTTGCCATAGCGGCAGGCATTCTTCTTGCGGCGGGGCTGATTCCTAAGTTTTCGTCGATTTTAACCACAATTCCTTATTGTGTACTGGGAGGGGCCACAGTATCGGTATTTGCCTCCATTGCCATGACGGGGGTGAAGCTGATCACCGTATCGCCTATGAATTACAGAAATACCACTATTGTGGGACTGGCCATTGCACTGGGAATGGGGATTACGCAGTCCAACCAGGCGCTGGCGGCATTTCCCGCATGGGTGACCACCATATTGGGAAAGTCTCCGGTTGTGCTGGCCACCATGATCGCCATTGTGTTAAATCTGGTATTGCCGAAAGACATGCATCTGCCGGAAGAAGAAGGCAGTCATTAGGCGGGGAGATTTGAACCAGAGGAGAGAAATATAGCAGGGCGTGTATATGGGGGAATGAATTTAAGACACGCTTTAACGGGGAGTTTTAGCGCATGGGAACATGCAGTGAGGAGGAAAAATATGTTATTGATTGGAAATGGAAAGACTTTCACCAGAGATTCAAAAAATACTTATATTGAAAACGGAGCAGTGGCCATACAGGGAACGAAAATTGTCCGGGTGGGGGATACCAAAGAGCTGAGGGAAATGTATCAAGACGCGGAATACATAGATGCAAAGGGCAAAGTGATTATGCCGGCGTTTATCAACACCCATGAGCATATTTACAGCGCCATGGCCAGGGGGCTGAGCATCAACGGGTACAATCCACAGGGTTTTCTGGATATATTAGATGGCCAGTGGTGGACCATTGACCGGAAGCTCACACTGGAACAGACCAGATACAGCGCCATTGATACCATGATTTCCTGTATTCGAAATGGCGTGACTACCATCTTTGACCACCATGCCAGCTTTGGACATATCCGTGACAGCTTATTTACCATTGCTGATGTGGCGAAGGAACTGGGGGTGCGCGCCTGTCTGTGTTATGAGATCTCTGACAGGGATGGAATGGATAAGGCAAAAGATGCGGTGATGGAAAATGCGGAATTTATCCGTTATGCGCAAAAAGATGGCTCTGACATGCTGGCGGGAATGATGGGAATGCATGCCCAGTTTACCATCTCCGATGAAACCATGGAGCTTGCCGCTGCCAATAAGCCGGAAGGGGCAGGATATCATATTCATGTGGCGGAGGGAATCGAGGACCTTCACCACTGCCTGAAAAAATACGGAAAGCGGATTGTGGACCGATTGATGGACTGGAATATTCTCGGGGAGAAATCCCTGCTGGGACACTGTATTTATATCAATTCCCATGAAATGGATCTAATTAAAGAGACCGACACTATGGTAGTGCATAATCCTGAGTCCAACATGGGAAATGCCTGTGGATGTCCGCCTGCCATGGAGCTGGTGCGCCGGGGAATTCTAACCGGGCTGGGAACAGACGGGTATACCCATGATATGACAGAGTCCTTTAAGGCAGCCAATGTGCTCCACAAGCATCATCTGTGCGATGCCAATGCGGCCTGGGGAGAAGTGCCGAAAATGTTATTTGAAAACAACGCGGCTATAGCCAATCGTTATTTTAAGACTCCTCTGGGAGTCCTAAAAGAAGGCGCTGCGGCAGATGTGATTGTTGTGGATTACGACCCGCCAACAAGGATGGATGAGAGTAATCTAAACGGACATATTTTGTTCGGTATGACAGGAAGAGATGTGGTAACCACAGTGGGAAACGGAAAAGTTCTCATGAAAGACCGGGAAGTAAAGGTGATTGATGTGGAGGAAGCCATGGCCAAATGCAGGGAAGAATCTGCAAAACTCTGGAAAAGCATTAATGGGTAAAAACATAGATAGAAGTGGTATAATCGTCATATAGAAAGAGGGAAAATTATGAGTGATCGAATGAGTTGTATGTCTTTTGAGCAGCTGTTGAACTGGATAAGAAAAGAACATGATACAAAGGGGACGGTATTCGGCGTACACAGACCCTATACAGCGAAGCCGGGCCAGGGGCAGACCATTTTCGGGCGTCCGCTGGAAACGCCTATCGGACCGGCGGCTGGCCCCAACAGCCAGCTGGCGCAGAATATTGTGGCGTCTTATTATGCGGGGAGCCGTTTCTTTGAACTGAAAACTGTGCAGATTATGGATGGGGATGAGCTGGCGGCATGTGTGAACAAACCGTGTATCCGGGCGGAGGACGAGTGTTATAACTGCGAGTGGTCTACTGAGCTCTATGTGCCCCAGGCAGAGGAGGAATATATTAAGGCATGGTTCCTGCTGGCATTTATGGCAAAAGAATACGGCCTGGGCAGTATGGACGGATTCCAGTTTAATATCAGTGTGGGCTACGATTTGGAGGGCATCAAGTCTCAGAAAATCGACACGTTTATAGAAGACATGAAAGATGCGGGGAACACAGAAGTTTTCAGAAAGTGCCGGGAAGTGCTGCTCTCCCACGCAGGGGAGTTCCAGAAAGTGACCAGGGAGGATATTGAAGGGATTTCTTCAAAGATCTGCAATTCGGCCACCATTTCCACACTCCACGGCTGTCCGCCCCAGGAAATTGAGAGCATTGCCAGGCATCTGCTGATTGAGAAACAGATGCACACCTTTATCAAATGCAATCCCACCCTGCTGGGTTATGAATTTGCCAGAGAGACTATGGACCAGATGGGATATGATTATGTTGCATTTGGCAGGTTCCACTTTGAGGATGACCTTCAGTATGCCGACGCGGTGCCTATGCTTCAGAGGCTGATGAAACTTTCTGAGGAGAAAGGACTGGAATTTGGTGTGAAGATTACCAACACCTTCCCGGTGGATGTGAAGGCAGGGGAGCTGCCCAGTGAGGAAATGTATATGTCCGGGAAATCTTTATTCCCCCTGTCTATCTCCCTGGCGGCAAAATTATCCAGAGAGTTTGACGGAAAACTGCGCATTGCCTATTCCGGCGGTGCCGATGCATTTAATATAGAAAGAATTGTGTCAAGCGGGGTGTGGCCGGTGACTGTGGCTACCACTATCTTAAAACCAGGAGGCTATCAGAGGCTGAAACAGATGGCGGAAGCGCTGGATGCCATGGGCGTGAAACCATTTACGGGAGTTGATGTTAAGGCTCTGAATGAGACCGCCGAAGGAGCACTGACAGACCGCCACCATGTGAAACCGGCGAAACTTCCCGTGTCCAGAAAGTCTAAAGAGAGAGTGCCCCTGCTGGATTGTTATACCGCTCCCTGTGAGGATGCCTGCCCGATCCATCAGGATATCACCACCTACGTTCAGCTGGCCGGTGAGGGAAAATATGAGGAGGCCCTGAAAGTAATTCTGAATAAAAATGCCCTGCCCTTTATCACAGGCACCATCTGTGCCCACAGCTGTCAGAGCCACTGTAACAGGAATTTCTATGAGACTCCGGTGCAGATTCGCGACACGAAGCTGGAGTGTGCCCAAAAAGCATTTGACACGGTGATTGACAGTATAGGGCCCATGGGAACCAGCAGTAAGAGGGCAGCTGTTGTGGGCGGCGGGCCTGCAGGCATGGCAGCCGCGTTCTATCTGGCCCGGATGGGGGTTCGGGTTACACTCTACGAGAAACGGGATAAACTGGGCGGTGTGGTAAGCGCCATCATCCCGGATTTCCGCATTGATGACAGTGTTATTGACAAAGACGCCTCCCTGCTTCGGAAACTGGGGGTAGAGATTCTAACTAAAACAGAGGCTCCCAGTGTGGCTGAGCTGAAAAAAGAGTATGATCATGTGGTGCTGGCAGTGGGAGCCTCCCAGCGCAGCCAGTTGAAGCTGGAGAGCGGAGAAGCGGTGAATGCACTGGATTTCTTGGAAGACTTTAACCGGAAAAAGGGAAAATTAGACCTTGGAAAGAACGTGGTGGTCATCGGCGGCGGCAACACAGCCATGGATACGGCCAGGGCGGCAAAACGCTGCCAGGGTGTGGAGCATGTGTACCTGGTATACCGCAGGACAAAACGCTATATGCCTGCCGATGAGCAGGAATTGCTGCTGGCTCTGGAAGATGGCGTGGAGTTCAGCGAACTTCTGGCACCAGTGAAACAGGAAAACGGCAGCCTGATCTGTAAAGTGACAAAACTGGGCGAACCGGATGCCTCCGGCCGTGCAGGTGTTGTGGAGACAGAGGAGACACGGTCCATTTTGGCAGACACAGTGATCGCGGCAGTGGGTGAAAAAGTTCCCACAGATTATTATCAGGCAAATGGCCTGAATGTGGATGACAGGGGACGGGTGAAAGTGAGCAGCACCCTGGAGAGCAGTTTGGAAGGGGTTTACGTGATTGGCGATGGGCTGGCCGGGCCGTCACTGGTGGTGAAAGCTATGGCCGATGCTATGAAGGCTGCACAGGCTATCGTGGGCGCCCCGGTATCTAAAGATGAGAGCAGACCGGCAGATGCGGCGGCAATTTACCAGAAGAAAGGTATTCTGGCGGAACCGGGGGCAGGAGCAGAAGCCAGAAGATGCCTTGGCTGTTCCACAGTATGTGAAAACTGTGTGGACGTATGTCCCAACCGGGCCAATATTTCCATTCAGGTGCCAGGCATGGCAAAGGCCCAGGTGATCCATGTGGATGATATGTGCAATGAGTGCGGCAACTGTAAAGTGTTCTGCCCCTATGCCAGTGCGCCGTATCTGGATAAATTCACACTGTTTTCCAGCGAAGGGGCTATGGCGGACAGTAAAAATGACGGTTTTGTTTTTGTGAACCGGGAGCCTTTGGAATGTAAGGTGCGGTTTTTGGGAGAAGAGATGAGCTGGAAGAAGGGAATGGACTCCAGGGTTCCGGAAGGGCTGCAGAAGCTGATGGAAGCCGTTTGTCATCTTGAGACACTCTTTTAACTGAATCGGAAGGAAGCTTGGAGAGGAGGCTGATGGAAGATGAAGCAGCTGCTTCGAGGTGGAACGGTTGTCAGCGGAGAGGGGCAGAGGGTGCAGGATATTCTCATTGAGGATGGGAAAATACTGGAAGTGGGAGAGAATCTTCAGGACAGCGGCAGGGACGCAGAGGTTACAGATGTATCCAAAAAGCTGATTTTCCCGGGATTTATTGATGGGCATACCCATATGCACCTGGAAGTCTCCGGCACGGTGACCGCTGATTTATTTGACACAGGAACCAGGGCGGAGCTGGCTGGGGGGACTACATGTATTGTGGATTTTGCCACGCAGAATAGAGGGGAAAGTCTGGCAGAGGCTCTTGAGAACTGGTATAAGAAAGCGGACGGGAAGTGTTCCTGTGATTATGCGTTTCATCTGGCCATATCGGACTGGAATGAGAGGATTTCAAAGGAGCTTGAGACCGTTGTCTCCAGCGGAATCCGATCTTTTAAGCTGTATATGGTCTATGACGCCATGATGGTGGACGATCAGAGTATGTATGAAATTCTGTCCCGGCTGAAGGAGCTGGGAGGGATTGCGGGGGTCCACTGTGAGAACAGCGGGATTGTGAAGGCCAGGCTGGAGGAAGTAAAGAGGAATAAGAGCGGCAGGAGAGATGTGGGCGCCTATCCGCACACCCGTCCGGCGCTGGCGGAAGCGGAGGCGGTGAACAGACTGCTGAAGATTGCCCGGTGTGTGGATACCCCTGTGATTGTGGTGCATCTCAGTTCTCAGGAAGGATATGAGGAAATACAGCGGGCACGGGAGAAAGGCCAGAGAGTATATGTGGAGACTTGTCCCCAGTATCTGCTTCTGGACGAGAGCCGCTATCAGGCCGGGGGGCTGGAAGGGCGCAAATATATGATTGCGCCGCCTCTGCGGACCAAAAAAGACCAGGAGGTGCTGTGGCAGGCTCTGGCCGGGGAGCAGATTCAGACAGTGGCCACGGACCACTGCAGTTTTACCCTGGAGCAAAAAGAGATGGGAAAAGATGATTTTTCCATGACGCCCTGCGGAATGCCGGGGGCACAGGAACGCCCGGCGCTGATTTATCACTATGGGGTGAGAGGCGGGCGGATTACCCTGGAGCAGATGTGCAGATGCCTGTCGGAAAACCCGGCAAAGCTCTATGGTCTCTATCCGAAAAAAGGGGTGATTGCGCCGGGCAGCGATGCAGACCTGGTGGTCTGGGACCCTCAGGCCAAATGGACGCTTCAGTCAAAGGAGCTGCAGTCGGCCTCAGATTATTGCCCTTATGAGGGGACGTCTCTTTTGGGGCGGGCTGAGAAAGTTTACCTGCGGGGGGAGCTTGCAGCAGAAAATGGGGAGATTATAAAAGAATATCAGGGACAGTATGTAAGAGCATGTGAGAGGGTATCTGAAAATTCATTCCTGCCATCTGCACGCGGCGGGCTGGGTTGAGGCTTTTTGAACTGTGCAGTCAGGAAATTTAAACACGATCTAACGGACAGGAGTGGTAAAAGATGAGAGTATTGATAAGAGGAGCCGGTGATCTGGCTACAGGAGCGGCGTATGAGCTGTGGCTTGCCGGGCATGAAGTTCTTATGACGGATGTGGAAACACCTCTTGCGGTCAGAAGGGCAGTGTCTTTTTCCCGGGCTGTCTATGAAGGGGAGGCCCGGGTGGAGAAGGCCAGGGGAGTCCTGGTTCACAGCCTGAAGGAAGCATTCCGGGTGATAGATGGGGGAAATATTGCAGTAATTGTGGATGAGAAGGCAGAGATTCGAACAACATATCAGCCGGATCTGCTGGTGGACTGTATTATGGCTAAGAGGAACCTGGGAACCCGCATAACAGATGCGCCGCTGGTAATCGGCATCGGACCGGGATTTTCGGCGGGAAGAGACTGCCATTATGTAATCGAGACCCAGCGGGGAACCTCTCTGGGAAAAGTCATTTCCCGGGGAAGCGCGGCCCCTAATACGGGAATTCCCGGTGAAGTGGGAGGATATTCCACAGAACGTCTTCTGAGGGCGGCGGGTACCGGATGGATGGAGCCTGCAGCTGGAATCGGGGACATTGTTGAGAAAGGACAGCTGACAGCATACACAGGAGGGGTTCCAGTGTATGCTCAGATGTCCGGAATTGTGAGGGGAATGCTCCAGGAGGGGGTATTTGTGGAAAAAGGATTGAAAATCGGAGACATAGACGCCAGGAAGATTGAAGCCCTCTGTTATACCATATCGGATAAAGCAAGGCGTATCGGGCAGGGGGTGCTGGAGGCGGCAGAGAGGATGACGGCATCCGATCCGGCTGTCTCAGCTTTCAGTACCAGCTTCGTGAGGACAAGAGTTCCCAAAGGAACTTTGAGGCCGGTTCAGGGACAGGGCCTCCAGCGTGTTTGAAAAATGTTCAGGAAGGCAGGTGAAAGGTTTAAATGTATACGTTTACAGTGAATGGAAAAACAGTTTCAACAGAGAAAAAGCAGTCTCTGCTCCGTTTCTTAAGAGATGAGCTGCATCTGAATTCTGTCAAAGACGGATGCAGCCAGGGCGCATGCGGTGCATGCACGGTGATCATTGACGGACAGACCTGTAAAGCATGTGTCCCTTCCACAGACAGGCTGGAGGGAAAACGCGTTGTGACTGTAGAGGGTTTGAGCAAATGGGAGGCAGAAGTTTTTACGTATGCTTACGGGGAAGCAGGGGCGGTCCAATGTGGTTTCTGTATTCCGGGGATGGTGATGTGTACCAAAGCGCTGCTGGATTGGAATCCCGACCCAACAGAAGAGGAGATCAAATACGCACTGCGCAATAACTACTGCCGCTGTACTGGCTATGTGAAGATCATAAAGGCGGTTAAACTATCGGCAGAAATTATCCGAAAGGGTGTGATTCCCGGGCCGGGGGCAGATGATTGGAAGATTGGTTCCCCTGTCCACAGGCTGGATGTGGAGGAGAAAGTTCTTGGATTCGGAAAATATCCGGATGATTTTTATATGGAAGGAATGTGCTATGGTTCGGCGCTCAGGAGCAGATATCCCCGGGCCAGGGTGCTGTCCATAGACACATCAGAGGCCAGGAAACTGCCGGGTGTGGCGGCTGTGCTGACAGCAGAGGACATTCCGGGGGAGAATAAGATCGGACACCTGAAACATGACCAGTATACGCTGATTCCCACAGGGGGATTGACTCACTATCTGGGCGACGCCATCGCACTGGTAGCGGCAGAGGACATGGAGACGGTGGAGAAGGCGAAGAAACTGATAAAAGTAGAATATGAAGTGCTGCCGGCGGTACATAGTACTGAGGAAGCGTCGGCACCTGATGCACCTCTTGTTTTTGATGAAGAAGAATCCAATGTTCTGGCACATAAGAAAATCAACCGGGGAAATGCCGGGGAAGCCATTGAGAAGGCGGCCCATGTGGTCAGCGGGCATTTTGAGACGCCCTGGACGGAGCATGCATTTTTGGAGCCGGAATGTGCCGTGGCCTATAAAGATGAAGACGGCCATGTGATGATTATTTCCACTGACCAGGATGCCTACTGTACATACCGGGAATGCAGCCTGATGCTGGGCACAGATAAAGTAAAAGCGCAGAATGCCCTGGTGGGCGGCGGATTCGGCGGAAAAGAGGACATGACAGTCCAGCACCATGCAGCGCTGATTACTTATTGTACCGGACGTCCGGTAAAGGTGAGGCTGACCAGGGCGGAATCCCTTTTAATCCACCCGAAACGTCATCCCTTTGTGATGGATGTTACCATGGGCTGTGATGACCAGGGAAAGATTCTGGGAGTGAAGGCCCAGGTGACTGCGGACACAGGGGCATTTGCCTCCCTGGGGGGACCGGTGCTGGAGCGTGCCTGTACCCATGCCGCAGGGCCGTATGCTTATGAAAATTTTGAGATTGAAGGAACCGCTTATTATACCAACAATCCTCCGGCGGGGGCATTCCGCGGATTCGGCGTGACCCAGACCTGTTTTGCCACAGAAACGCTTTTGAACATGATGGCGGATAAAATCGGCATTACGCCCTGGGAAATCCGTTACCGCAATGCCATCCGTCCGGGAGGGGTACTGCCCAATGGCCAGATTGTGGACGATTCCACCGGGCTGGTGGAAACGCTGGAGGCGGTAAAAGAGGAATACGACAGAGCCTGGACCCAGGGAAAGCCTGTGGGGATTGCATGTGCCATGAAAAATGCAGGCGTGGGAGTGGGCATTCCCGACTGGGGGCGTGTGAAGCTGGTGGTGGAAGACGACGGAAAGGTTCATATCTTCACCGGGGCCTCCTGTATCGGCCAGGGACTGGGAACAGTGCTGGTGCAGATGATCGTGTCTAATACGGATTTGAAGCGGGAGGATATTGTCTACGAGCGCAGCAATACGTGGATTGCACCTGATTCAGGAACCACCTCCGGTTCCCGGCAGACCCTGGTCACCGGGGAGGCGTGTATTCGTGCATGTAAGAAACTGATGGAAGCTCGGGCAGACGGGAAGACTTTGACAGACCTGGCGGGACAGGAATTTTACGGGGAGTATCTGGCAAAGACAGACCCCCTGGGGGCAGACGTGCCCAATCCGGTTTCCCATGTGGCCTATGGGTATGCTGCGCAGATGTGTATCCTGGATGATGAAACCGGGAAGATTAAGAAAATGACAGCTGCCCATGATGTGGGAAAAGCGGTCAATCCCCTGTCCTGTGAAGGCCAGATTGAGGGCGGGGTAGTCATGTCCATGGGATTTGCCCTCAGAGAGAAGTATCCCATAGACGAAAACTGTAAACCTGTGGAAAAATACGGAGCGCTGGGCTTGATCCGTGCCCACGAGATACCAGAAATTCAGGCAATTGTTATTGACAAACCAGGACTTAACGTGGCCTGCGGTGCAATTGGCATCGGTGAGATCACATCCATTCCCACAGCGCCGGCGATCGCAGACGCCTATTACCGTCTGGACGGGCAGCGCAGATACAGTCTGCCGATTTTTGGTACACCATATGCAGGTTCCTGTGGACAGAAAAAGGAGGAGGGGTAACTTATGGCTGGTCAAAAAGCATTTCCCTGCCAGGCAGCGCTGGTTTCCTGTAATGGGGAGTGTCCCGCAAGGGCTGGATTCCTGTGCAAATATGGCTGTGTGGGATGCGGAAATTGTATAGCAGTCTGTGAGTCCGGAGCCATTTCATGGAATGAAAATGGAACGGCACAGGTAGATGAAAAGATGTGTACTGCCTGCGGTGCGTGTGTGAAAGTCTGTCCCCAGGAAGTGATTCATATCCACCAAAGTGCCAATTATATTGTGGTAAAATGTTCCAATGAGGATAAAGGAAAAGCAGCAAAGGAAGTATGCCGGGTCAGCTGTATCGGATGCGGCATCTGTGAGAAAATCTGCACAGCAGAGGCGGTGAAAGTGGTCAATTTCTGTGCAGTGATTGACGAGAAACTTTGTCTCAGCTGCGGAATGTGTGCCGTGAACTGTCCCCGCCATGCGATTGCAGATTTGAGGGGGATTTTCTGAAAACATTGATTCTCAAGGACATACTTATTTTGTCAAATGATTTGGCTTGCGGGTATATGGAGTTAGATACGCCGCGGGTTTGGCAATCATCTCATTCATGTACTCTCGGAGTCTCTTTGCGCCTGATTTTATGAAAAGCAGATGTAAGAGAGATTCTGGGAGTACATATTTATTATAGGAGGAGAGGAAAAGAAATTATGTACAAAGTTGTAAGGAAGGTCTGTCTGAATCCATCAGTTACAATGATGGATATTGAGGCTCCTTTTGTGGCTGCAAAAGCAGAGCCTGGGCAGTTTATTATTCTGCGTGTAGACGAAGAAGGGGAGCGGATTCCGCTGACTATTGCCGGATACGACAGGGAAAAGGGGACGGTGAAGATTATTTTCCAGATTGTGGGCGCCACAACGCAGAAGCTGAATCACAGGGAAGAAGGAGACTATATCCAGGACTTTGCCGGGCCGCTGGGGACGGCCACACATGTGGAGGGTCTGGAGAAAGTATGCATTGTCGGCGGCGGCGTTGGCTGCGCCATCGCACTGCCTATTACCCAGAAGCTGCACGCAATGGGGTGTGAGGTTACATCTATTATCGGATTCCGCTCCAAAGACCTGTTGATTTTAGAAGATGAGTTCCAGGCGGCCTCTGATCATTTGATAGTGATGACTGATGACGGATCTTATGGAAGGCAGGGAAATGTGTGCATTCCTCTGGAAGAAATGTTTGCCAACGGGGAGACATTCGACCAGGTGATCACCATAGGGCCTCTGATTATGATGAAATTTGTGGTGGAGGCCGTGCGGCCCACGAAAATCCCCTGCGTGGTTTCTATGAATCCCATTATGATTGACGGGACGGGCATGTGTGGAGGATGCCGTTTGACGCTGGACCAGGATGGGAGAAAAGTCACAAAATTTGCCTGTGTGGACGGACCGGATTTCAACGGATACGAAGTTGACTTCGAGGAAGCCGTATCCAGGGGCAGCATGTACCGGGAATTTGAAAGACATGCATATGAAGAAACCTGTAATCTCTATAGAAAGGAAGTGCGTTAGATGGCTGGCATTAATAAGAGTAAAGTGAAAAGCCCCATGCCTGTCCAGGAGCCCCAGGTGCGTGCCGGGAATTTCAACGAGGTGGCTTTGGGGTATACAGCGGAAACAGCGGTGGATGAGGCACGCCGGTGCCTGAACTGTAAAGACAGTCCCTGTGTGAAAGGATGCCCGGTGAATATTCCCATTCCGGAATTTATTGGGAAAATCAAGGAATCTGACTTTGAAGGAGCTTACCAGGTAATCAGCCGGTCCTCCGCCCTTCCCGCAGTGTGCGGACGGGTATGTCCCCAGGAATCTCAGTGTGAGTGTGAATGTGTCAGAGGGAAAAAGGGAGATGCTGTGGGCATCGGACGTTTGGAGCGTTTTGCAGCAGACTGGCACAACCAGCACAATACAGAAAAACCTGTCCGTCCCCATTCTAATGGGAAACGGGTGGCTGTGGTAGGTTCCGGCCCCTCCGGACTCACCTGCGCCGGAGATTTGGCGAGAAAAGGTTATCAGGTGACGGTGTTCGAGGCACTGCATACCGCCGGAGGCGTGCTGGTATACGGAATCCCGGAATTTCGTCTTCCCAAGGCCATAGTCCAAAAAGAGGTGGACAATCTGAAAGATCTGGGTGTGGACATCGAAACCAATATGATTATAGGCAAGACCCTCACGGTAGATGAACTGTTTGAGGAGGGGTACGACGCGGTGTTCATCGGCTCCGGGGCCGGACTGCCCAGCTTTATGGGGATTCCCGGAGAGTCTTATAAAGGTGTGTATTCCGCCAATGAATTTCTCACCCGTTCTAACCTGATGAAAGCTTACAAAGACCAGCCCGACACGCCCATTATGAAAGGCGGCAGGGTAGCTGTGACAGGCGGCGGAAATGTGGCCATGGATGCGGCCAGGACAGCCCTCCGGCTGGGAGCGGATAAAGTATATATTGTATACCGCCGTTCCATGGAGGAACTTCCGGCCAGAAAAGAGGAAGTGGAGCATGCCATGGAGGAGGGGATTGAATTCCGTCTGCTGTGCAATCCCATTGAAATTCTGGGCTATGAAAACCCCCAGGATAAAAAGGATCCAAAAAATGGATTTGTAACAGGTATGAAATGCATTGAGATGGAGCTGGGAGAGCCGGATGACAGCGGCAGGCGCAGGCCGGTACCGATACCGGGCAGTGAGTTCCTGCTGGAAGTGGACACGGTGGTGATTTCCATCGGTACTTCCCCCAATCCTCTGATTAAATCCACCACAGAGGGACTGGAAGTGAACCGCAGGGGCGGGTTTGTGGTGGAGGAGTCCACCGGTGCCACCACCAGGAAAGGTGTGTATGCCGGAGGCGATGCGGTGACAGGATCCGCCACGGTGATATCGGCTATGGGAGCCGGGAAGACGGCTGCCAGGGCGATTGATGAGTATTTGAAAAAGCTCGAACATTAAAACGTTTCATTAAATTGTTTTTGCGATTTGTACTCCTGCTTCTGTTGTTCCGAATGGGCCTCCATGCTATAGTGATGTCAACAAGAAAACATTACTTCAGAAACAAATAACTGGGAGGAAAAATAATGTACGGACAGGAATTCAAATTTTTTGACCTTTTGGAGATCTTCAAAAACAGAGAGGAAGTTGAGGGCACAGGCGAATGTGTAGATGTTTATGATTACACAGATTTTAACATGCGTTGGATCGAGCCGCCGATTCCAATCTACTATATCTCCACACTCGATGAGTACGGCAATTCTAACGTGGCTCCGATCTCTCTCGGAACCTGCTGTTGGGGAGAGCATCCCTGGGGAAGACATTACTACACGATCGGTGTACAGCATACCCGTAACACCAACCGTAATCTGAAACTGAATAAGGAATGTGTTATCAGCTATGCAAACGCAAGACAATTAAAGGAAAGTACCATTGCCTGCTGTCCGCTTCCCTATGGTATCAGCGAGATGGATGTTGCTAAGTTTACCCCGCTTCCATCAAAGAAGGTAAAACCAGCCGGCATCAAGGAATGTATATCCAACCTGGAAGCACGCGTTATCGATGAAGTGGAAGTTTCCAATACAACAATATTCGTTGTTGAGATCGTTGGTATGAGCGTTGACAAGGAAGCTCTCGACCGTGACAGACATAGTAAATATCAGTTGGGTATTGGTGGAACAGACCTGGTATTTGAGATGTCACTGACCGGAAGCCCGGCGCGTATGAACTACGGTCTGATTGACCAAAACAGAATTCTGCCATGCCCAAGTACCATCGGCGATGAAAAAGAGTGGAAGGGATCCTTTGAATCCTGGATGACTTCCGAGCTTCACAGAGGCCGAATGACAAAGAAAGAGTACAAGAGACTCATGCTCCTCAACAAGAGTTGGATACGCAATTCCAATCCTGCTGCGAATGGAGAAGTTAAGAAAGAATTGACAGAGCTGCTTAGAGAGATGATCTGGCGTCCAATCAGGGATAATGACTATGTACGTAAAAATGATGTACAGGCGGGAAAAGAGCATAACTATGTGCGTAACTCTGTTGGTTATTATGACTTTACACATGAACTTATGGAAGTTACTGGAAAAGACGCAGCTAAGTTCCTTGACCGTATGATGGTTGGGGGTGTCAGCAAAATCAAGACAACACAGGCTAAGTATATGACTATGCTGAACAGGGACGGCATCATCATCGACGATGTTATCGTATTTCGCCCGGAGGAAGACAAGTACTGGGTATCTACTCTGAAGATTGACAAGATGTTTATCTGGTTTGACATGAATAAACAGGATGAGGATGTATCCTACAGAGAAATCACCTGTGACAAAACCATGTATGCCGTACAGGGCCCTGACTCCCGTAAAGTACTGAATGCGGTGCTTGAGAAGGACATTACTGACCAGAAGTTCTATACAATCTGTGACAATGCAATCGATGGTCATCCAGTCAAGATTGCCCGCTGTGGTTATACCGGCGAGCTTGGATATGAAATCTACTGTGATCCGGATAATGAGCTGTTGGTAGAGACCAAGCTGGAGGAGTGCGGCAAAGAGTACAATATTCAACGCATCACTACAGATGTGATCATAACCAGCCTTCCTAAGGAAAAGGGATATGTTCTGATGAGCGATCTGGAGAGACTGAATCCCCTTGAGGCAGGATTTGACTGGACCATCGACTGGAGCAAGGACTTCATCGGCAGGGATGTGCTTGAGAAAATCAAGGCAGAAGGCGGTCCGAAAAGAACCATGATGGGCTTCATGATCGACGATGCGAAAGCGGCTCTCCAGTTTGAAGGCAAGGTGTTTAAAGATACAAAGAAAATCGGCCGCATTACCTGCTATACTTACGGATACACAGTAGAGAAGGTTATTGGCTACTGCCTGATTGATACTGACGCTGCAAAACCAGGTGATACTGTCAGCATTCATGGTTATAAGGCAGTTCTGTCTGACCGGGTATTCTATGATCCTGAGAATGCAAGAATCAGGGGGTAAACAATAACATGGGATATAGGATATAGTTCCGATGGAAGTGACTGGGGTATTGATATTGCACTTGTATCGGGAGTGTGAAATAAAGTGTGATGTGGTATAAAAACACGGTAAACGCACGCTTTTATAAAGTTGGTCATAAATGAAATATTACTGATGGAAACTTTTGAAGATGGGGATGCTATACCCATAGGATACTGGCATCTTGCGCATGACAAACAGACATAGATAATCTATGCCTGTTTGTTATGTATGCTGTTGCATTTCTATATACCCGTATCCAGTCCCCTTAACACTTTATATAGGTAATCTTGATCGTAAGCACATTTCTTACGTTTGCCCGCAATCCCCATTTTGCAGCTTTTTTCTTGTTTTAACAGGCTGGCCCCGATATGTCTGGCCAATTCATATTTTCGGCAGCATTTCATGCCCTTATGCGGCTCTCATCTTCACGGAAACCGATATCCAGTACCCAATGCAGGCTGTTCTCGATCCCCCAGTGGGCCCTTTTGCTCCTGCCATATCTTTCTGCTGTCATGCCAGCTATGCTATATATAGAATAGCTCATCGTTTGGCTCGTCCTTCCTTTTTCTATCACAGACGCCACGCATGCCCCGATACCCCGGAGACCTGCCCAGCCGCTGTGCCCCTGCAGCAGCCAGTCTATGTCATCTGACACATAGTACTCCCTTGTTTCTATCCGGCCATGGTCATTGCATATCTCTTTATGGTACAGCCCTTCCTGTCTAAGATCTTTTTTCGGCTTTGTAAAGACCTCTTTTTCAAAATATAGAGATAGGCAATTGCGAAACTCTAAACCCTGCATAAAATAGGGGTTTTTTCTTCATAAAAATCAAACAACTCCTCACAAGTTTATGGTAAAATTGAATTAGCCGTAAACAATCAACCATATCCACCCGAAAGGAGCTGTACCTATATGATACCATACAATC
>CAJUMB010000035.1 GCA_910587105.1 uncultured Lachnospiraceae bacterium | reverse complement strand
CAGCTGTAAATATAAAAGCAATTGTATGTTATCATATACGCAGGAACCACTGTGCGTATTTATCACACCGTAAGACTGCAATTTTAAGAAGTTCGCTGTAGTACTAGTATGTTCCCCGTTTCTTTTCCATTACCTTGCAAAACACAACCGCCACAATCGTACTCACCGCCGTAGCCACAATCCCCGGCCCCACAACCGCCGCCGGGTTCACACTCCCATACTGGCTCCGGTAGGCTGGCGTCAAGATAGGACTAAAAATTTATTCTGAATATTTCAGTTTTAATATGTTGTAACCTACAACAAAATAACTTTACTCTAACGGAGCGATCCATTTTTTGACGCTTGTATCATATTCTTCCCCTGTAATATCTGAACGTGTGTATCGTTCATCTAATAAATCTATTAAATTTTCCACTTGTTGATAAGTGTTTATTACAAGTTTATGATTTTCCTCATCAAGATTAAATACTCCTTGCCATCTTGGTACAGTCGTAACTTTCTCATAAAGTTCTTCCGGTGTTTTTTGTAATACTTTGGAATCTTTGATTCTCATCATTTTTTTAGCATATAATAATTTGCTTCTACCTATATATGCTGATACTTTTTCCAAATTAGATACGAGTTCTAAATTCTGTATACTATAAACAACTTTTGCAGCTGTATATTTAACAAATTCCTGAAATCCAAAATTCTTTTGCATAAAATCTATTCTGTCACAAATTATCTCATCCTCTATTATTAGAAGATCAATTCTTTTCGATAAAAGCAATATTGGTTTTTTTAATTCTTCAAAAATATCTCCCTCAGAAGGTATAATGTGAAAACCCATCCCTTTTCTATTTGGAATTGCGTTTTGATACAGAAACTGATATGCCCATAAAATATTTCCAGAACGCTCAAAACGGAAGAAAACTCCTCTGGCATTTTCTCTTTCATTTGCTTGATAATTGTCAATATTATTTAATTCTGATTGTATTATATTAAATGGATTATAATCTTCGTTTTGAGTAATGACATAAAATTTATTTTGATCATCAGCTACATTTTCTGCCATATCATATTCTTTTTCTGTTTCTATAAATTTCTCCCTTATTGCTTCCTTGAGAGAAAGTTGTATTTTCTTTTTAAAATTTTTTTCAGGATCATTTTTATCTCTAATTCGTCCTTCTGACAAATTAAAACGTTTAAGAATAGGTGCAGATTTCATTTCAATATATACTTCAAAACCATATTCATCATCTTGAAAAATGTTTTGAATAATATTTGTTATTCTCTCTTTTAAAATTTGCTCTGTTTCATGTTCTTGTATGATATTCTCATCTGTCATTTCCCCACCGCCTAATTCTTATTGTATACTAAAAACACATTATCCGAAATATATTTCCATTTAATAATCTTTGCAGAATCAAATTTTCCTCTAGTAACACCAATATAATCTTTGTCTTTTAAAGTTTCATCTCCTGTTTCTATAAACGTAAATTGAAAGGTTTTGTATCCCAAAACAGCTAAAATGGGATTTTGATAATACAGATTTGTATTTCTCATCAATAATATTAACATGGATATTACAACAAGAAAACAGATAAACCCTTTTATTTCTGTAATATCATCCATAACCATAGGAAGAACATATGTGACAAAAAAAGCAACACTCATTTCTGTTGTATCTCCGTTTATACTTATCTTTTCTGCCCGATCTATAAAGCCCGCCAGTTCTCTTCCCTTAAAATAATAATATATCCACCCTCCAAACAGTAATAATATCATGCAACATAAGCATATAATAACCCTTAAAATCTCTTCATGAAAAAAAGCTCTTGTTATTGCCTCTGCTATTTTTCCATGCACTATCAATTTAAAAAACATACAGACAAGTTTGGATACATCTTTTTTTATATACTTTACCAACAATAATACAAATAAAGGTGAAAAGGATTGAACTATTAAAAGCCACTTCAAAAATAAATTTTGTTTCAATCGTACCGCCTTCCCATATTTCGTGCAAAGAGCATTTCGGAACATAAGCCGAAATGCTCTTCATATTAACAAACATCTTCAAATATTGATTTGCTCGAATAATATTCCTCTTTAGCTGACATTGTTGCTTCTTCTCTGGAGAATATGACGTTCTTTTTTTCAATCGTCCCTTCATAAATTATTTGCAAATAATCTTTTTTATCAAATTGGTAAAAAAATACTCTCTCCCCTTCACCTGGAATCTCACATTGCATTTCAGCTACTAGCCCAACGTTATTCGCATAATATTTTACATAGCTGTAATTATCAAGCTTTGCATTTTCTAACAAATTATAGGGTGATATAATTGGTGAATATAACATATCATAAATTTTCTTGATGTAAGCATCCATAATCGTTCCTCCTAAATCAATATTCCTCATTATTTAAATGTAAATACTCACTCAGTATATTTTCAACAAATTCTTCTGCACTCTTCAACTTTTCAAAAGCTATATCAAAATCTGTCATTTGCCATTCTTCACGTTTCTTACCTATCGCATTCCGTAAGTATGTATTAAAATACATGGCCAACATGGCTCCATTATCAGATGCTTTCGTTTTTATCCATGCATATTTTCCGTTAAATAAGCGACAATTTGACAAGTCCTTTCCTGACTGATCTATATGATATCTGATAATTAATTGTGGAACTAAAATTTCTCTTATTTGGTCATCAAGATTTTTCTTCTTATTGGCAAAACGCAAATCCGGACGTTTAAATAATGCGGTATCTTTTGTCCTTGTTTGATTATAAATTGTCAGCGCCTGTTCGTAGTCGATGTGAAGCAATTCTTGCAATTTATCAATACTTTCTTTCTGCTTTTTCTCTTCCTCTTTTTGTTTTTTGATTAGTTCGGTGTTTAGATATGTATCTGTAGTTAAAGTACCTGTTCCGTGTTCTTTTGCAAGACCAAGCGGTATAATATCTGCGCCAGCTCCTGCAGAATTTTCTCCAGATGGTTCGCATTTGTCATCCAAAATATTTTCTTCTTGCAAATGTTTAATTACTTCACTTTCTTGTAACTCTATTTTATACTTTTCCCAAAGGTCTGCTAATTGCAAATTATGATGTGATACAACATCCGCAATATTATCATCTGTTTTTTCAACTTCTTCATCAGGGATGACTCTCAAAACTCTGCCTATAAACTGCTCATATGGCAGTTCACTTCTAAATGGTCGAAATATAGCTGCAACACTAAGATAAGGATGATCATAGCCTTCCCCAAGCATCGCTACATGGATGATGACATCTAAACGATGGTTTTCTATATCTTGCTTGATTTCATCCTGTTTTTCTGGCATTTGTTTACTATGTATAACTTCTGCCCGATATCCTTTTTCTATATATAATTGTTTTATCTTCTCTGCATGATCGATACTACATGCCACCGCTATAATTTTATGAGGAACTTTTGATGCATCTCTTCTTTTATTCTCTAATAGCTTAATGCTCTCCTTTACAACACTTTCTGAACATTCTTTAGAAAAAGCCACTGAACGTCTTATCCAATCTTCATCACGTAATCCTAACTTTAATAACTGCTCTACCGTATATTGCTTTGTTTCATCTTTATCAATTGTCAATAATAATTGTTCTGGTATATATTCTATATTTCTAAGAGATTTAACATATCCTTTTGCCATAGCCTGACTTAATTTATATTTATATACCAGCTCACCTGCCAGTTCCACACCATCAGTACGTATTGGCGTTCCAGTCAATTTGACGATTTTTGCTTTGTCAAAATGATTAATAGTTTCAACCCATGTATTTGCAGTTGAATGGTGTGCCTCATCAATAATAATCATATCAAAATAATCTTTAGGTAAATAGTTTAAAGGAGATTTTGTCAACCTTGCCTGCAATTTATGGATATTCAAAACCACTATGTTTGCTGCATCCAAAATTTCATTTTTCATACCACCCGAAAATTCTACCAAAGTTGGTGTCTCATCAATCCTGTCAAATATTTTTCTTTTATACCAAAAACTTTCCGGGTTTTCTGGATCTAATGAATCAACTACAGCATCTTTTATTGTAAGCTGAGGCGTGATAATTAATGCTCTGCCTTCACAAATATGAAATGGCAGCAATCCCATTAGACCAGTCTTTCCGACTCCTGTTGGAAGTACAACGATTGCGTGTGTATTCTTTTTGTTTCTTACAATAAAATGTTCATATACCTTATAATATCCCTGTATTTGTGGTTCTCGTAATTCACCATTACCATATATATGGGGATTTGTTGTTTCAAAATAATGTTTATTGTATTCTATGTTTGCCATAAGCACCTCTATATATCCATTTTCTAATATGTTTCTGTATTCTTCTTGAAAATATCATATATTTGTATAATACTACCAAAAATAAGTTACAAATGCAATCGACATTTTGCACAAATTATATAAATCATCCATATATTTTTATATCTTGTGCTTTCCGAAAAACATATCAATCTTGTCAAAAATATAATAAGATTAAAAATTTCACCTTATTTGTCTTCTATCCATTATCTTACAAAACACAACCGCCGCCACCGTACTCACCGCCGTAGCAGCAATCCCCGGCCCCACAATCGCTGCCGGGTTTACGCTCCCATACTGGCTCCGGTACGCGATTACATTCACCGGAATCAGCTGTAAGGAGGAAATATTAATAATCAAAAACGTACACATCTCATTACTGGCAATTCCCTTCTTTCTCACCGGTCCCGGAAGCCTTCCCTGTCTTCTGTCGTCCTCCAGCTTTGAAAGCTCCTCCATCGCCTTTAGTCCCGCTGGCGTTGCCGCCCATCCCAGCCCTAGAACATTGGCAATGATATTCATGGCAATGGGCTCCTTTGCCGGGTGATGCTGCGGGATACTGGGAAAAAGAAAATGGAGAAGGGGATCAGTGGATTCCTTTATCTTATCAATGAGGCCGGAATCTTTTGCCACCTCCATCAGTCCTACCCAGAGAGACATAATTCCACACATAGTGAGAGACAGCTGAACGGCCTCCTGAGCGGAGGAGAGGGCGGCATCCGCTGCATTCTGCAGATTACCGGTCAGAGCGGCGTAGACGATTCCGATTAGTATCATAAATGCCCAGAGATAATTCATAACATACTCCTTTATTTTTCAATTGCGGTGTGGATTTTTTCTGCATCATACTTAATTCTTTTTATAGAAAATATATAATATTTCCGCCGTATATATGAATGTAAATTGACAGGGAACGGGAGATTGAACGGGCAAAATAGTATTGACAGCCGGGAACCATAGCATTTACAGGTAATCAGAAGTTGACAGGAATGAAAGGAATGCATATAATGAGAAAATAAAAATGGGACCTTTGACAGACTGGGCAGTTCATAAAGACAGGTAACCAAATATAGAAAAGGAGCAGACACATTCCATGATCAATCAGGAAGTACTGGAAGTATCAAAAAGAATTTCCGTTCTCGCCGGTGAGGCGATTCTGGAGGTATATAATAATGAAGAAAACTGGCAGGTTGAGTATAAAGAAGGCCATATGCCCCTGACTCTTGCAGATAGAAGGGCACATGAACTCATCGCCCAGGAGCTGCAGACTCGTTTTCCGGAGTATGCTCTTCTCTCAGAGGAAGGAGAGGATAACCTGGAGAGACTGGACAACCCTTGGTGTTTCATTGTGGACCCTTTGGACGGCACCAAAGAATTTATCAAAAAGAACGGACAGTTTACGGTAAATATCGCCCTGTGTTATGAGGGAAGACCAGTAACCGGTGTCATCTATGTACCTGTGACAGGTGAATTGTATTATGCGGAAAAAGGAAAAGGGGCTTTTTTCAAAAAAGGCCAGGAGATAAAAAAGCTCCAGGTATCAAACCGGACAGAGGATCTGAGGGTGGTCATGAGCAGTTCCCACGGCTGTGAGGAGATGGAGCGGCTTCTGGAGAAATATCATCTGACAAACCTGGTGCGTGTGGGCAGTTCCATCAAGGGATGTATGATTGCCAGAGGAGATGCGGAAGTTTACTACAGACACAACCCCACCATGGAGTGGGATACAGCAGCCATGCAGTGTATTGTGGAAGAGGCCGGGGGGATTTTCCGGCAGATGGATGACAGCGAGATGACTTATAACCGCCGGGACTGTGTGAACCGGAAAGGATTTTATATTCTAAATTGTGATCAGAATAAACTGGTTTAGGTATGTTTTAAAAGTAAGATGCAGGAGGATGGCTTATGGACCAGATAGTGCTGGCGGCTGTAAATGCAAAATATATTCATTCGAACCTGGCTGTATACAGCCTGAAGGCTTATGCCGGGAAAGCCGGTCAGCCGGTCCACATCAGGGAATATACCATTAACCAGCCCATGGGTGAAATTTTAAAAGATCTATACAAGAGCCGTCCAGGACTTTTGTGTTTTTCCTGTTATATCTGGAATAAATCTCTGCTTGAGGAACTGACAGGGGAGATACGGAAGCTTCTCCCGGATATATGGATCTGGATAGGCGGGCCAGAAGTTACGTACTGTGCCCGGGAATATCTGGAAGCGCACCCTGCCGTGGACGGCATCATGAAGGGAGAAGGGGAGGAAACGTTTCTGGAATTAGTAACGTGTTACCGCCAGGGAAAAGACCAAAACCAGCTGCTCCAGATTCCAGGGCTTGCTGTGCGCAGAGGAAATACGGTCTGTGAGACACAGGAACAAAAGCTGCTGGATATGGACAGTATCCCCTTTCCTTATGGCTGTCTGGAGGACTTTTCCAATCGGATAATTTATTATGAGAGCAGCAGGGGATGCCCGTTTTCCTGCAGTTACTGCCTGTCTTCCATAGAAAAGAAAATACGCTTTCGAAGTCTGGAACTGGTAAAACAGGAAATACAGTTTTTCATAGACAGAAAAGTTCCCCAGGTGAAATTTGTGGACCGGACATTCAACTGCAATCGGAAGCGGGCTTTGGAAATATGGGAATTTTTGGCCAAGCAGGACCGGGGAATTACGAATTTTCATTTTGAGATTGTAGCGGAACTTTTAGAGGATGAGGAAATTGCCTGTATGCACTCCATGCGGCCGGGATTGATCCAGCTGGAAATCGGCGTTCAGTCGGCAAATCCCAGGACTCTTCAGGAGATATGCCGGAATATGAATTTTCCCAAATTGAAAATCTGTGTGGAAAAAATCCGTCAGGGCAGGAATATTCATCAGCATCTGGATCTGATTGCAGGGCTGCCTTTTGAAAATTACGAGAGTTTTTCCCGTTCTTTTGATGCAGTGTACGGGATGCGTCCCCAGCAGCTGCAGCTGGGTTTCCTGAAAATATTGAAAGGGTCCCGGATGGAGACAATGGCCGGGAAGTATGGATGTGTGTACATGGACCGGGAACCCTATGAAGTGCTGAAGACCAGATGGCTTTCTTATGAAGAAATTCTTTCTCTGAAACAAGTGGAAAGTATGGTGGAAATCTATTATAACAGCGGCCAGTTTCTGCGCACGCTGTCTTTATTGGAGCATTTGTTTCCCTCGTTCTTTGCTTTTTATGAAGCACTGGGTGATTTTTATGAGAGAAAAGGTTACAGCCAGATTTCCCACTCCCGTCTGCGCAGATATGAGATTCTGCGGGAATTTGTGGTGGAATGGACTAAGGCTTTACAGAAGGAAGAAAGGGAAAGACTGCTGGAAAATTTGACAGAAGCCATGACAGTGGACCTGTACAGCCGGGAGAATTTGAAAAGCCGTCCGGCGTGGATGAAGTGCCAGGAACAGTGGCAGAAAGACATCAGAGATTATATACGCCGTGAGAAACTGCCGAAAACTGTTCATATAGAAGTGTTATCAGAAGAAACACTGCTGTTTGATTATACCCGCAGGGACCCGCTGACGAATAATGGTACCTGCAGGCAGATATCAAATTTGACGATGTAATCATTACTGTTCAATGGGTGGACAGTAACTTTTAATCTTCAACTTTCTTGTGTACAGATTTCTTTTTTAATGTTATACTCAAGAGTATACGTATTTGCCAAATGATTTGCTGTTTTGCCTGAAACAGTGAAGGACTGCTGGCAAATCATTTGACTCACGGGTATAGAATGTAATTATTCAGCAGGGGGGATATGGAACGACAAGGAGAGTAAAAGAATGTCCAGATTTTTAAAATTTATCGTGCATCTGGTTGTATTTCTATTGATTGCGTGTATTTTGGCATTGGCTGTTCCGCCGTTTATGGGAATTTCCACAATCACCATTGACGATACTGACCTGGAGACAAATCTGCCGCTGGGTTCAGTTAGTTATGGAAAAGAGATATCTGCCAGCAGTGTTCTGGTGGGAGATTCGATTATTGTAGAAAATGGAAATCAGGTCCGCCTGTACGGAGTCCAGGAAATTGATCTGGACAACAGTACATTTACCGTAATAGATAAAGGGGCCTCAAGAGGGGAACCGAAAGCCATGACCCTCAGTGGGGATGTGACCCGGGTGATTTTTACTGTGTGGGGTATTGGATTTCTTCTGATGGCGATTCAGTCCACAGAAGGACTGATTATTATCGGCCTTGGTGTGTTGTTTCTTATTATATTGTTTGTCTTGGCTGAAATTTGGGGAAGGGATAAGGAACTGCCAGACGAGGAGCCGGAGGATGAAGAAGACGAAGACGATGACCAGACGGAGCCGGATGCGGCAGCAGCTGGTGAAGGGGTATCTGCCCAGGCGGAAGATGAACAGGCATTGGCATCGGAGCCAAAGAGTAAACGTCAGTTAAAGAAAGAAATGCGTGCCCGCCAGAAGGCAGAAGTGGCGCGGCTCAAAGAAGAATCCAGGGAGAGAAGAAAAGAAGAAAAACGCCGGATAAAGGCGGCGAAGAAAATAGCCCGGACCGGGGGCTTTATAGAAGATATGGAACCGGTAGAGGCTATACTGGGCCTGGACGGAAATTCTCCTGCAGAGCAGGCGGCAGACCAGGCACATGAAGAATTAAAAAAAGAGATAGGGGCTGTGGCGGTACTTCCTCCAAGCGGGGAAATAGAGAAGATTCCCACAGCAGAGATTCCGGATGTGAAAAAAATTTCCCCAGAGGGAGATAAAGATTCAGCTGACCAGGCAATAAAAGGCCAGGAAGAGACAACAGAGGAGACAAAGCAGGAGAAAGAAGAGCCAGAGCAGACAGTAAAGGTGGCGATTCCCCTCTATACAGCAGAGGAATTACTGGAGAAGGCAAAATCTGCCGGAGAAGCTCCAAAAGTTATTGAGGACGATGATACAGGCGTGGTTCTGCTGGATTATTCTACCATTATCGGCAGCGGGGAAGAAGAATAGCATTGTGACTAATGGACAGCAGTTTATTCCAGGGGATGGATGGAAATTATACGGTTTGTATAATTTTTTAATGCATACCCTGGAATTTTTGTGTAAAAACTGGATAAGGAGCAGGGAAAGCCGCTAAATGTAAATAGAAAAATCCTATAATCACAGAGAATCCTTCATAATTATCCAAAAAAGCCTTGAAATACATGGAATCATAGGGTATACTATTACTTGCTGTGGCATTGATAGCTGTGAAGCGTGAGGTTGCTGCTTACAGAAGAAGCAGGTTTTTCCGTGGAGCGAATGTCAAGTTAAGATAAACTGACGACAAGTCACTGTACAGGAAAATCGGAACAGTCCGGTTTGAAAAGAATTCCGCAGATGGAAACGTGTGATGCCGAATGCGACACACACGGAGATGTGTACAGTCACCGCTTGTCGTACTGACTATTAGAAAGTGCGAAAAGGAGGCGGCTTTTTTATGGCAAATCAAGTAATGAGAATCACATTAAAGGCATATGACCATCAATTGGTAGATGCGTCAGCCAGCAAGATTATTGAAACGGTGAAAAAGAATGGGGCAAAGGTGAGCGGCCCGGTGCCACTTCCCACAAAGAAAGAAGTGGTTACAATCCTGCGTGCAGTGCATAAGTATAAGGATTCCCGGGAGCAGTTTGAGCAGAGGACACATAAACGTTTGATCGACATTTTGACCCCCACTCAGAAAACAGTGGACGCCCTTTCCCGGCTGGAGATGCCTGCAGGTGTTCATATTGACATCAAAATGAAGAAGAAATAAAAGGATAGTCAAAACTATATGATTGCCTTTCGGCAATCCGCTATAAGGAGGAAAATAGAGAATGAAGAAAGCAATACTTGCCACAAAAGTGGGAATGACCCAGATTTTTGATGAAAACGGCGTATTGATTCCCGTAACAGTTCTGCAGGCAGGACCATGTGTGGTAACGCAGATCAAGACAGAGGACAATGACGGTTACTGCGCTGTTCAGGTGGGATTCGTTGACAAAAGGGAAAAACTGGTCAACAAACCACAGAAAGGCCATTATGACAAAGCCGGAGTTTCCTATAAGAGATATTTAAAAGAGCTGAAATTTGAAAATGCATCCGAATATGAAGTGGGCCAGGAAATTAAGGCAGATATCTTCGAGGCAGGGGATCACATTGATGCCACGGCCATTTCCAAAGGTAAAGGATTCCAGGGTGCCATCAAGCGCCACGGACAATCCAGAGGACCTATGACCCATGGTTCCAAATATCATCGTCATGCAGGTTCCAACGGCGCTGCTTCCGATCCCAGTAAAGTATTCAAAGGCAAGAAGATGCCTGGACAGATGGGAAATAAGAGAGTGACCGTCCAGAATCTGGAAATCGTACAAGTAGACGCAGAAAACAACTTACTGTTGATCAAGGGTGCAGTTCCAGGGCCGAAAAAATCCCTGGTGACCATCAAAGAGACAGTTAAGACCTTGGTCTAACAGGAAAGGAGGAACACACAGATGGCGAATATATCTGTTTATAATATGGAAGGCAATGAAGTCGGCACAATAGAGCTGAATGATGCCGTATTTGGTGTGAAAGTAAACGAACATCTGGTACATCAGGCAGTCGTGCGGCATCTGGCAAACAAACGCCAGGGAACCCAGAAGGCTAAGACCCGGGCTGAAGTCCGCGGCGGCGGAAGAAAACCCTGGAGACAAAAAGGGACAGGCCATGCGAGACAGGGCTCCATCCGGGCACCTCAGTGGACCGGCGGCGGTGTGGTATTTGCACCTGTGCCGAGAGACTATTCCAAGAAAATGAATAAAAAGGAAAGACGGGCTGCACTGCGCTCTGCTCTTACCTCAAGAGTAGAGGCTGAGAAGCTGATCGTTCTTGACGAACTGAGACTGGAAGAAATCAAGACAAAAGAAATGCAGAGAATCCTGAACAATCTGAAGGTAGAAAAGGCAGTAATCGTATTGCCTGAGAAAGATGAAAAGGTGGTATTGTCTGCCAGAAATATTCCGAACGTAGCTACAATTTCTTCCGATATGCTGAGCGTATATGATGTGATGAAGTACAGCACAGTGATTATGACCAAAGCTGCGGTAGCTTCGATTGAGGAGGTGTATGCGTAATGGCAAATATTCAATATTATGACGTTATCTTAAAACCGGTGATCACAGAGAAAAGTATGAATGCTATGGCAGAAAAGAAATATACTTTCCTGGTGCATCCGGAGGCAAATAAGACTATGATTAAAAATGCCGTCGAGAAAATGTTCGAGGGCACGAAGGTAAAAAGAGTCAATACCATGAACCAGCAGGGCAAGAAAAAGAGACGGGGAATGGTGTACGGCAAGACAGCTAAGACAAAGAAAGCGATTGTTTTCCTCACCGAAGACAGTAAAGATATCGAGATTTTCGAAGGCCTGTAGGCTGAAATTTTGAAAGGAGAATCACAATGGGAATCAAATCTTATAAACCATATACCCCTTCCAGAAGACATATGACTGGCTCTGATTTCTCTGAAATTACGAAGAAAAAGCCTGAGAAATCACTGGTCGTATCTCTGAAAAAACATGCAGGGCGCAACAATCAGGGTAAGATTACAACCAGACACCGCGGCGGCGGCAGCAGAAGAAAATATAGATTAATAGATTTCAAGAGAAGAAAAGATGATATTCCGGCAACTGTAAAGGCAATCGAGTACGATCCTAACAGATCCGCAAACATTGCGTTAATCTGTTATGCAGACGGACAGAAGGCTTATATTCTGGCACCGGAAGGATTGAAAGTGGGACAGAAAGTAATGAACGGGGAACATGCGGAAATCCGTGTAGGAAACTGTCTTCCCATGTCTGCAATCCCTGTAGGTACTCTGATTCACAACATCGAACTGTATCAGGGCCACGGCGGACAGCTGGTGCGCTCAGCAGGAAACAGTGCACAGCTCATGGCGAAAGAAGGAAAATACGCCACAGTTCGTCTTCCATCAGGTGAAATGAGAATGGTTCCGGCTGTCTGCCGCGCAACTGTCGGTGTGGTAGGAAATGGTGAACACAACCTGATCACAATCGGTAAAGCCGGCCGTAAACGTCATATGGGAATCCGTCCCACAGTGCGTGGTTCTGCCATGAACCCCAACGACCATCCACACGGCGGTGGCGAGGGCAAGACCGGTATCGGACGTCCGGGACCATGTACTCCATGGGGTAAACCGGCACTGGGTCTTAAGACAAGAAAGAAAAATAAACAGTCCAATAAGTATATTGTTCGTAGAAGAGATGGCAGGGCATTAGCAAAATAAAGGAGGTTAGAGAATGGCTCGTTCACTGAAAAAAGGACCGTTTGCAGACAAGAGCCTGCTGAAAAAGGTAGACGCTTTAAATGCAGCCAACGAAAAAACAGTAATCAAAACATGGTCACGCCGTTCCACGATTTTCCCTCAGTTTGTGGGGCATACATTTGCAGTACATGATGGAAGAAAACATGTACCTGTATATGTGACTGAAGATATGGTAGGACATAAATTAGGCGAATTCGTCGCAACCAGAACCTACCGGGGACATGGAAAAGATGAGAAAAAATCAGGAGTGCGCCGTTAGTCGAAAGACCGGCGCCTAACAGCGAAAGGAGGATTTGATCCATGGCAAAAGGACATAGATCCCAGATAAAAAGAGCAAGAAATGCCAATAATAGAGAAACAAGACCACACGCAAAATTGTCTTATGCACGCATATCTGTGCAGAAAGCCTGCTTTGTACTGGACGCCATCCGTGGAAAAGATGTACAGACTGCACTCGGCATTCTGTCCTATAATCCCAGATATGCCTCCAGCGTTATCAAGAAACTGCTGGAGTCTGCCATTGCAAATGCAGAAAATAACAACGGCCTGAGCGCTGATAATTTATATATTGCTGCATGTTATGCTGATAAAGGGCCTACAATGAAGCGTATTAAACCCAGAGCCCAGGGCAGAGCTTATCGGATTGAAAAGAGAATGAGTCATATCACCATCGTATTAGATGAGAAATAAGGAGGGTAAAGATGGGACAGAAAGTAAATCCACATGGCCTTCGCGTGGGAATTATCAAAGACTGGGATTCTAAATGGTATGCAGAAGGCGATTTTGCAGATTATCTGATTGAAGACTACAATATTCGTAAATTTTTAAAGAAGAAATTATATACAGCAGGTATTTCAAGAATAGAGATCGAGAGAGCTTCCGACCGTGTGAAGATTATTATCTACACAGCAAAACCAGGTATCGTAATCGGAAAAGGCGGCTCTGAAATTGAGAAAGTAAAAGCTGAACTGCAGAAAATTACAGATAAGAAACTGATTGTGGATATCAAAGAAGTAAAAAGACCGGACAGAGATGCACAGCTGGTGGCAGAGAACATCGCACTGCAGCTGGAAAACCGTATTTCTTTCCGCCGCGCTATGAAGTCCACTATGAGCAGGACCATGAAAGCCGGTGCAAAAGGAATCAAGACTTCCGTATCCGGACGTCTGGGCGGTGCAGATATGGCCCGTACCGAATTTTACAGTGAAGGGAACATTCCCCTGCAGACACTTCGTGCAGACATTGATTATGGATTCGCAGAAGCAGATACTACCTATGGAAAAGTCGGCGTAAAAGCGTGGATCTACAATGGCGAAGTTCTTCCAACAAAAGGATCAAAGGAAGGGAGCGAGAAATAATTATGTTAATGCCGAAAAGAGTAAAACATCGTAAACAGTTCCGCGGCTCCATCAGAGGAAAAGCGATGAGAGGTAATAAAATCAATTATGGCGAGTATGGACTTGTTTCCACAGAACCATGCTGGATTCGTTCCAATCAGATTGAGGCAGCCCGTATTGCCATGACCCGTTACATCAAGAGGGGCGGCCAGGTATGGATTAAAATCTTTCCGGATAAACCGGTAACGGCAAAACCGGCGGAAACACGTATGGGTTCCGGTAAAGGCGCCGTAGAATATTGGGTAGCAGTGGTGAAACCGGGGCGGGTGATGTTTGAA
The DNA here is from genome assembly GCA_910587105.1 of uncultured Lachnospiraceae bacterium. Taxonomy (GTDB): domain Bacteria; phylum Bacillota; class Clostridia; order Lachnospirales; family Lachnospiraceae; genus MGBC164599. The sequence goes on along the minus strand of CAJUMB010000035.1, from coordinate 21,703 downwards.
ATCGCAGGTGTCTCGGAAGAAGTTGCACGTGAGGCATTGCGTCTGGCAATGCATAAACTTCCATGCAAATGTAAAATCGTTTCTCGTGCAGACCTGGAAGGCGGTGATCACAGTGAAAACAAGTAGATTCTTAGAAGATTTAAGAGCAAAGTCAGTGATAGAATTAAATGAGGAATTAACAGCTGCCAAGAAAGAGCTTTTTAATTTGAGATTTCAGAATGCAACCAATCAATTAGACAATACCAGCAGAATCAAAGAGGTTCGCAGAAATATTGCCAGAATTCAGACAGTGATCGCTCAGCAGGCAGCCGCTGCGAAATAAAAATGGAGGTATGAGCTGTGGAGAGAAATCTTAGAAAGACCCGTGTGGGTAAAGTAACCAGCAACCGTATGGATAAGACCATTGTGGTTGCCATCGAAGATCATGTAAAACATCCTCTTTATAAAAAGATCGTAAAGAGAACATATAAATTAAAGGCTCATGATGAAAAGAATGAGTGCAGCATCGGCGATACCGTGAAAGTCATGGAAACAAGACCGCTGTCTAAAGAAAAAAGATGGAGACTTGTGGAAATCGTTGAGAAAGTAAAATAATATAAGGAGGAGCATCAGCATGATTCAACAGGAAACCAGACTGAGGGTTGCTGACAATACAGGAGCAAAAGAAATTCTGTGTATCCGCGTATTAGGCGGTTCCAGAAGAAGATATGGAAAAATCGGTGATGTAATCGTTGCCACCGTCAAAGATGCAACACCAGGCGGCGTTGTAAAAAAAGGCGATGTGGTCAGAGCCGTAATTGTGCGCACCGTGAACACAACACGCCGCAAAGATGGTTCTTATATCAGATTTGACGAAAATGCCGCTGTAATCCTCAAAGAAGATATGACTCCCAGAGGAACACGTATCTTTGGACCAGTGGCAAGAGAATTGCGTGAGAAACATTTCATGAAGATCGTTTCTCTCGCTCCGGAAGTATTATAGGAGGCGCAGAAGATCTATGATGAAAATAAAAAAAGGCGATACTGTAAAAGTAATTGCCGGCAAAGATAAAGATAAAGAGGGAAAAGTGCTTGCAGTAGATGCCAAGAGACACAAAGTCCTTGTAGACGGCGTAAATATGGTGACCAAGCACACAAAACCTTCCATTGCAAACCAGCAGGGCGGAATCGTTCAGAAAGAAGCTCCTATCGATATATCTAACGTAATGTATCTTCACAAGGGAGCAGTTACAAGAATTGGTTTTAAAATACAGGAAGACGGACGCAAGGTCCGTGTGGCTAAAAAAACCGGAGAGGTTATCGATTAAGGAAAGAGAGGAGGGCAAGCGAGTGAGCAGGCTTGGAGATATATATAAGAATGAAATCGTGGATGCCATGATGAAAAAGTTCGGATACAAAAATAAACTGGAAGTGCCGAAACTGGAAAAAATTGTTGTAAATATGGGCGTTGGCGAGGCAAAGGAAAATGCGAAGATTCTGGATGCTGCCATTGCAGATATGGAAATCATCACCGGGCAGAAGGCAATTGCCTGTAAAGCAAAGAAATCAGTGGCGAATTTTAAACTGCGTGAGGGAATGCCCATCGGATGTAAGACCACATTGAGGGGCGAGAAAATGTACGAATTTGCAGATCGCCTGATCAATCTGGCGCTTCCCCGTGTACGTGACTTCCGCGGTGTGAATCCCAATGCTTTTGACGGCAGAGGAAATTATGCGATGGGAATCAAAGAACAGTTGATTTTCCCGGAAATCGAATACGATAAGATTGACAAAGTAAGAGGTATGGACGTAATCTTTGTTACCACGGCTCATACAGATGAAGAAGCCCGGGAATTGTTGAGATTATTCAATATGCCATTTGCAAGTTAAAATTTAGGAGGAAACGTTCATGGCGAAAACAGCAATGAAAATCAAACAACAGCGTAAAGCAAAGTTTTCCACCAGGGAATATAACCGCTGCAGAATCTGCGGCCGTCCCCATGCATATTTGAGAAAATACGGAATCTGCAGAATCTGCTTCCGTGAATTGGCCTATAAAGGACAAATCCCCGGCGTAAAAAAAGCCAGCTGGTAGTAAAACGCGCATGTAAAGTCTAACGTAACTATTAAAGCAGCAATGATAAAAGATGATAGAAGGATGCTGCTTAGCAAGAAATGAGGAGGAAACTTACATGACAATGAGTGATCCCATTGCGGATATGCTTACAAGAATCCGCAATGCTAATATAGCAAAACATGACACTGTAGATATTCCGGCTTCCAAGATGAAGACGGCCATCGCCAACATTCTGCTGGACGAGGGTTATATTTCCAAATATGAAATAGTGGAAGACGGAAACTTCAAGACCATCCGTATTACATTGAAATACGGTGAGACGAAAAATGAGAAAATTATCACCGGACTGAAAAGAATTTCAAAACCAGGTCTGCGTGTGTATGTAGGCAAAGATGAGCTGCCCAAAGTTCTGGGAGGACTGGGAATTGCAATCATCTCTACAAATAAAGGCGTGATTACAGATAAGAAAGCCAGAAAAGAACAGGTAGGCGGAGAAGTTTTGGCATTTGTCTGGTAGATTCTATCTGATAAATGATTCATTCGCTGGAACTGAAAACAGAAGGGAACGTATGAGCATCCCTTCCGACAATTTAAGTAAGGAGGAAATGAAAATGTCACGTATCGGGAGACTGCCGGTAGTTATACCAGGTGGAGTAACCGTTGATGTTACGGAAAATAATCAGGTAACCGTTAAGGGACCAAAAGGAACATTGGAAAAAGCTCTCCCAAGGGAAATGAGCATAAAGGTGGAAGACGGACAGGTAGTGGTTACCCGTCCAAATGACCTGAAAAAAATGAAATCCCTGCATGGACTTACCAGATCTCTGATTCAGAATATGGTGACAGGCGTAAACGAAGGCTATCAGAAAGTGCTGGAAGTAAACGGCGTAGGTTACCGTGCTGCAAAACAGGGGAAAAAGCTGGTGTTAAGCCTGGGATATTCCCATCCCGTTGAAATGGAAGATCCGGAAGGTCTGGAATCCAAAGTTGACGGCAATAAAATTATTGTTGAGGGAATTGACAAACAGCAGGTGGGCCAATATGCCGCAGAGATCAGAGAAAAGAGAAAACCTGAGCCCTACAAAGGCAAAGGAATTAAATATGCCGATGAGGTGATCAGACGGAAAGTCGGCAAGACTGGTAAGAAATAAATAAGGAGAGTGTGAAAATGATCAAGAAAACATCAAGAGCGGAAATTCGTCGGAAAAAGCATAGAAGAATACGTCACCGCCTGAGCGGCACAGCACAGATTCCCCGTTTGTGTGTATTCAGAAGCGACAGTCATATGTATGCGCAGATTATTGATGACTTGGCTGGCCATACTCTGGTATCCGCGTCAACTCTCCAGGCAGAAGTGAAGGACGGATTGACGTATACCAATAATGTAGAGGCTGCTGCGAAAGTAGGAGAAGTGATCGGTAAAAAGGCAGTTGAAAAGGGCATCAAAAAGGTAGTTTTCGACAGAGGCGGATTTTTATATCATGGAAAAGTCAAAGCTTTAGCTGATGCAGCACGAGAAGCTGGATTGGAATTCTAGAAAGGGAGGAATAGCAGATGAAACGCAATATCATTGATGCCAGTCAGCTTGAGTTGGAAGATAAAGTAGTAGCGATCAAACGTGTAACAAAAGTTGTAAAAGGCGGACGTAACTTCCGCTTCACGGCTTTGGTAGTGGTTGGGGACGGCAATGGACATGTGGGAGCCGGCCTGGGCAAAGCTACAGAAATTCCCGAGGCAATCCGCAAGGGAAAAGAAGACGCAATGAAGAAATTGATCAGTGTTGCCAGAGATGAGAACGGAAGTATTACCCATGACTTTATTGGTAAATTCGGAAGTTCTCAGGTGCTGTTAAAGAAAGCTCCTGACGGTACTGGAGTTATCGCCGGCGGTCCGGCCCGTGCAGTGATCGAGCTGGCAGGAATTAAAAATATCCGTACAAAATCTCTCGGTTCCAATAATAAGCAGAATGTGGTACTTGCTACAATCGAAGGACTGAGACAGTTAAAAACTCCGGAAGAAGTGGCAAGGCTCCGGGGAAAATCCGTGGAAGAAATTCTTGGATAAGGAGGAGTAGAAAGTGGCTGATAAATTAAAGATTACGCTGGTGAAATCTACAATTGGCGCAATTCCCAAGCATAAAAAGACAGTAAGGTCCATGGGACTTCGTAAAACAAATAAATCCGTGGTAATGCCTGACAATCCTGCCACCAGAGGCATGATTCAGCAGGTACGGCACCTGGTAAAAGTAGAAGAAGTGCAGGAATAAGATCATAAGGAGGTGTTACAGTGGAATTATATAATTTAAAACCAGCAAAAGGTTCTACGCATAGTAATTTCAGAAAAGGCCGCGGCCACGCTTCCGGAAACGGTAAGACTGCAGGCAAAGGCCACAAAGGCCAGCTGGCGCGTTCCGGCGCGAAGAAAGCCGGATTCGAAGGCGGTCAGATGCCTTTATACAGACGTATTCCCAAAAGAGGGTTTAAAAACAGAAATTCGAAAGATATCGTTGCTATCAACGTGGATGTACTGGAAAGATTTGAGGATGGTGAGGAAGTTACCATTGAGAGACTTCTGGAAACCAGAGCAATTTCCCACCGCAGGGACGGCGTGAAAATTCTCGGAAATGGAGAATTGACAAAAAAACTTCATGTAAAAGTCAATGCATTCAGCGCCAGTGCAAAAGAAAAAATTGAAGCTGCTGGCGGAACAGCAGAGGTGGTTTAATGTTTGAAAGCGTAGCAAACGTATTCAAAGTAAAAGATATCAGGAGGAGATTATTTTTTCTCCTGCTGATGATTGTTGTAATCCGTATCGGGTCACAGCTTCCTGTCCCTGGGACAGACGGGGACTACTTTAAGAACTGGTTTGAAAGCCAGTCAGGTGATGCGTTTAATTTCTTTGACGCATTTACCGGAGGATCTTTTACACAGATGTCGATCTTTGCGCTGAATATCACCCCGTACATTACATCTTCCATTATTATGCAGCTTCTGACTATTGCAATTCCGAAGCTGGAAGAAATGCATAAGGACGGGGAAGATGGGCGGAAAAAGATCGCTGAAATTACCCGCTATTTGACCATAGGGCTTTCTGTTTTTGAAGGAATTGCCATGTCCATAGGATTTGGCCGTCAGGGATTGATTCCTGTACTCTCCTCCACATCCGATGCCTCTATGTTTGAAAAAGTTGCGGCGGCGTTTGTAGTGGTTGTGTGTCTGACTGCTGGTTCGGCCATGCTTATGTGGCTGGGCGAACGCATCACCGAGAAAGGTGTGGGAAATGGTATCTCTGTTGTGCTGACAGTGAATATTGTTTCCACCATGCCAAGTGATTTTGCAGGTTTGTACGAGACATTTGTGAAAGGCAAGACCATTGCCAGAGGTGCTCTGGCAGCATTGATTATTGCTGCGATTGTGCTGGCAGTTGTAGTATTCGTTTTGATTTTGAATGATGCGACGAGAAAGATTCCGGTGCAGTATTCCAAGAAAATGCAGGGACGAAAGATGGTGGGCGGACAGTCCTCCCATATTCCTCTGAAAGTGAATACCGCAGGTGTGATTCCGATTATCTTTGCATCTTCTATTATGTCATTTCCTTCGATTATTGCTACTTTTCTTGGAAAAGCCAATGGAACGGGGATGGGGGGAGAGGTTATGCGGATGCTGTCCTCCAATAACTGGTGCAATCCGGAACGCCCTATTTATACCATTGGATTGTTGATCTATGTGGTACTGGTTATTTTCTTTGCTTACTTCTACACTTCTATCACATTTAACCCGATAGAAGTGGCAGACAATATGAAGAAACAGGGTGGGTTCATACCAGGAATCCGGCCGGGTAAAGCAACGACAGATTATTTGACAAAGATTTTAAATTATATTGTCTTTATCGGTGCTGCGGGTCTTGTGATTGTAGCTGTCATCCCATTCTTCTTCAGCGGTATGTTCGGTGCTCAGGTGTCTTTCGGCGGTACTTCGATCATCATCGTGGTCGGTGTGGTGTTAGAGACGATCAAACAGATTGAGTCAATGATGCTGGTACGCAATTACAAAGGATTCCTGAACGAATAAATCGAGGGTAAGGTTGTGGTGGAAACACCGCAGCCTTTGATGATTATGTATTGCAGGAGGTTAGAAGTATGAGGATTGTAATGTTGGGAGCCCCTGGAGCCGGCAAAGGCACACAGGCCAAGAAGATAGCAGAAAAGTATAAAATCCCCCATATCTCTACAGGAGATATTTTCCGTGCAAACATTAAGAATGGAACGGAACTGGGCAAAAAGGCGAAATCTTATATGGACCAGGGAATGCTGGTACCTGATGAGCTGACCGTGAGCCTGGTAATGGACCGTTTTAAGGAGCCGGATGCCCAGGACGGGTATGTACTGGATGGATTTCCCAGGACCATTCCCCAGGCAGAGAGTCTGGACGCGGCTTTAAAAGAGAGCGGGAGTCAAATCGACTTTGCGCTGAATGTGGATGTACCAGATGAAAATATTATTCAGAGAATGTCAGGAAGACGTGCCTGTGTAAAATGCGGAGCTACATATCATTTGAAATATGCAGCGCCGAAAAAAGACGGGATTTGTGATTCCTGCGGGGAAGAACTGGTGCTTAGAGACGACGACAGACCGGAAACAGTGGAAAAACGTCTGAACGTATACCACGAACAGACACAGCCGCTGATTGAGTACTATGCACAGAAAAATGTCCTGAAAGAAGTGGATGGGACGCAGGATTTGGAAGATGTGTTCCGGGATATTACAAAGATTCTGCAGTAGGCAGAAAAAGAAATGGGCACAAAGCGGACAAAATGCCCGTAAGCTTAGGAGAACAGGGATGTCAGTATCAATTAAGTCATCAAGTGAAATAAAGAGGATGAGAGAGGCCGGGCGGCTGCTGGAGCAGGTGCATGATGAAGTGGCCAAATTAATCCGGCCCGGTATTTCCACCTGGGAGATTGACAAGACAGGAGAGGAATTGATACGAAGCCGGGGATGCATACCCAATTTTCTGAATTACAATGGTTTTCCAGCTTCTTTCTGTATTTCCATAAACGACGAAGTAGTGCATGGAATACCGTCCAGGGAGAGAAAGCTGAAAGACGGCGACATTGTCAGTCTGGATGCAGGGCTGATTTATAAACATTACCATTCGGATGCCGCCAGGACTTACGGGGTGGGTACCATTTCCCCAGAAGCCAGGAAGCTGATGGATGTCACCCGGGAGAGCTTTTTTGAAGGTTTGAAATATGCAAAAGCCGGGAAACATCTATTTGAGATTTCCGGTGCCATCGGCGCCTACGCAGAAAGCTTTGGCTACGGTGTGGTGCGTGACCTGGTGGGGCATGGAATCGGTACGAAACTTCATGAGGAACCGCAGATCCCTAATTTCAAGCAGAAGAAGCGGGGAATGAAACTGTATCCTGGTATGACCCTTGCCATTGAACCGATGATTAACCAGGGACGTGCAGATGTGGTGTGGCTGGACGATAACTGGACAGTAGTGACGGATGACGGATCTTTGTCTGCGCATTATGAAAATACCATATTGATTACGGACGGAGAACCGGAGATATTGACACTAACAAAATCATTTGAATAATCATAGGAGGTTGGCATGTCGAAAGCTGATGTAATCGAAGTAGAGGGTATCGTATTGGAGAAGCTGCCCAATGCCATGTTTAAAGTGGAACTGGAGAATAAACATGTGGTGTTGGCTCATATCAGCGGCAAGCTGCGTATGAACTTTATCCGTATTTTACCTGGCGACAAAGTTACCATCGAACTTTCTCCCTACGATTTGTCCAAGGGGCGGATTATATGGAGAGATAAATAAAAAAATACTTGTACAATAGTGAATCTTTTGATATAATATCAAAAGATATGCTTTTGTGCATGATAGAGTTTTAAATCAGATGGCGGAAGGAGGATTTCCAGTGAAAGTAAGATCATCTGTTAAACCCATTTGCGATAAATGCAAAATTATTAAGAGAAAGGGACGCATCAGAGTTATCTGTGAGAATCCCAAGCATAAGCAGAGACAGGGATAATTAAAAAATTTCGAAGACTTGACAGGAAAAGAAGGAGCCACACGGCTGTGTTGTTCTGCTGTATAATAAGGTTAGTGATAATTTTAAGAGTCTTCACAATTCATACGCCTAATACCGGAGAATATCCGGAAAGGCTGCGTATTGCTGCGGCTGGGTGCGTACAGCACCCCAGTTAGGAAAACTAGTAATCAAGTGGTTTGCTAGAAACCATGTAGAGATGGAGGAAAGAATTTATGGCTCGTATAGCTGGTGTTGACTTGCCGAGAGATAAGCGTGTAGAGATCGGTCTGACTTATATTTATGGAATCGGAAGATCCACTTCAAACAAGCTGCTGGAAAAGACCGGAGTGAATCCGGATACCCGTGTGAGAGACCTGACCGATGAAGAAGTTAATAAGATTCGTGAAGCAATAGAGGAAACCTGTATGGTAGAAGGTGATCTCCGCAGAGAGATCGCAATGAACATCAAGAGGCTTCAGGAAATCGGCTGTTACAGGGGAATCCGCCATAGAAAAGGTCTGCCTGTCCGCGGACAGAATACCAAGACCAACGCGAGAACCAGAAAAGGTCCTAAGAGGACAGTTGCAAATAAGAAGAAATAAGAATACTGTTGAATAAATAGATTGTATAGAAAGTGTAGGTTAGTTTAAATGGCAAAAGCGACAAAGAAAACGACAAAACGTCGTGTCAAGAAAAACGTTGAACGGGGACAGGCACATATCCAGTCATCTTTTAACAACACAATTGTTACATTGACGGATACCCAGGGAAATGCTCTGTCATGGGCAAGCGCTGGCGGCCTGGGCTTTAAAGGTTCAAGGAAATCTACTCCCTATGCAGCACAGATGGCGGCGGAGACTGCTGCGAAGGCTGCTTTGGTACATGGTTTGAAATCAGTGGATGTTATGGTGAAAGGTCCTGGTTCCGGAAGGGAAGCTGCAATCCGTGCCCTTCAGGCATGCGGTCTGACAGTTACCAGTATCCGCGACGTGACACCCGTTCCCCATAATGGCTGCCGTCCGCCAAAACGACGCAGAGTATAATTTGGTTACGAGAAACTTTTATATAGATATTAAATTAGGAGGTATCTAAGCATGGCAGTAAATCGTGTGCCAGTACTGAAAAGATGCAGATCTCTGGATCTGGATCCCATTTATCTGGGGATTGATAAAAAATCCACAAGACAATTGCGCAGAGCAAACCGTAAGATCTCAGAATACGGTCTTCAGTTGCGTGAAAAACAGAAAGCAAAATTTATTTACGGTGTGTTGGAAAAACCCTTCCGGAATTATTATAAAAAAGCTGATAAAATGCAGGGCATGACCGGTGAGAATCTGATGATTCTGCTGGAGAGGAGATTGGACAACGTAATTTTCCGTCTGGGTTTTGCCAGAACCAGAAGAGAAGCCAGACAGATTGTAGGACACAAGCATGTGACAGTAAATGGCAAAATTGTCAGCATTCCTTCTTTCCTGGTGAAAGCAGGGGATGTGGTTGAGATCAAAGAAAGCCGCAAAGGTTCTGAGAGATACAAAGGCATCTTAGAAATAACGGGAGGAAGACTGGTTCCCGAATGGCTGGATTCTGACCAGGAAGCTTTAAAGGGAATTGTAAAAGAAGTTCCTGCCAGAGAAGCAATCGATGTTCCTGTGAACGAGATGCTTATCGTCGAGTTATACTCTAAATAATAGGTAACACCCAAGGAGGTGTCTTATAGTGTTTGATTTTAATAAGCCTAAGATTGAAATTACGGATATTTCCGAAGATAAAAAATACGGCAGATTTGTGGTGGAGCCCCTGGAAAGGGGATACGGCACCACGCTGGGAAACTCACTGAGACGTATTATGCTTTCTTCTTTGCCGGGGGCTGCAGTCAGTCAGGTGAAAATTGACGGAGTGCTTCACGAGTTCAGTTCCATTCCTGGCGTGAAGGAAGATGTGACGGAAATCATCATGAACTTGAAGAACCTCGCAATTCGGAACAGGAGTACAGATAACGAACCGAAGGTTGCCTATATAGAGTGTGAAGGAAAGGGTGAAGTGACTGCTGCTGATATCCAGGTAGATCAGGATATTGAGATTATGAATCCGGATCTGGTTCTTGCCACTTTAAACGGGGGCAAGGACTGCAGGCTGGTGATGGAACTTACCATTACCAAAGGCAGAGGTTACGTGAGTTCTGAAAAGGGCAAAACAGATGATATGCCCATTGGAGTCATTGCGATTGATTCAATTTATACGCCAGTAGAGCGTGTGAATTTAACAGTAGAGAATACTCGTGTCGGCCAGATTACAGATTTTGATAAATTAACTCTTGATGTATACACAAATGGTACGTTAGATCCGGATGAAGCGGTGAGCCTGGCTGCTAAAGTACTAAGCGAGCATTTGAGCCTGTTTATTGATTTATCAGAAAATGCCAAGACAGCAGAGGTGATGATTGAGAAAGAGGACAATGAAAAGGAAAAGGTACTGGAAATGAGTATCGACGAATTAGAGTTGTCTGTTCGTTCCTACAACTGCTTGAAACGGGCTGGAATTAATACAGTAGAAGAATTGTGCAACCGCACTTCCGACGATATGATGAAAGTCCGGAATCTGGGGCGCAAGTCTCTGGAGGAAGTCCTGGCAAAACTGAAAGAACTTGGCCTGCAGCTTCAGCCTGCAGAAGATTAGAATAGAGTGGATGCCTGACACCCGTCAGTAAGACCGAAGAGCATGACGTGTTTGTCCCACAGATGGAGGTTAATCATGGCAAAATATAGAAAACTGGGCAGAACGTCCAGCCAGAGAAAAGCATTATTGAGAAACCAGGTAACCAACCTGCTGTATCATGGAAAAATTGTTACCACAGAACAGAAGGCGAAGGAAGTCCGTAAAATTGCAGAGGGACTGATTGCCATGGCTGTCAGAGAGAAGGATAACTTCGAGACAGTAACTGTGACAGCAAAGGTCCCCAGAAAGAATGCAGAAGGCAAGAGGGAAAAAGAGGTTGTGGACGGTAAGAAAGTTACAGTCTATGATGAAGTGCAGAAAGAAATCAAGAAAGATTCTCCCTCCAGACTTCATGCCAGAAGACAGATGCTGAAAGTATTCTATCCGGTGAAAGAAGTTCCGCAGAAAGCGGCCGGAAGAAAGAGAAATACCGTGCAGGTGGACATGGTAGACAAAATGTTTTCAGAAATTGCACCCAAATATACTGGACGTAATGGCGGTTACACAAGAATTGTGAAAATCGGACCCAGAAAAGGCGATGCAGCTATGGAAGTATTGTTAGAGCTGGTATAAACGAGAGAGATACGGGACGCGGCATAGCTGCGTTCCTTTTTTACTATGAAGGTCCTGTCAAGCGGCCAGGTGGATGTGTAAGCTTGCTTGCTTGGACAGACATAAGGACATTTGACAGGCTGACCGGTATGAGCAAGGAGGGCGAAAGCCCGGATTGGGAATACGGGCGGCAGCTGAGGGAGTGTGAAACTATGATTAGTCAAGAATTTCATAAGAGCAGAAGACTTCTTTATGCGGATTTATTAAAAGACAATTCCATGGGATTTGTTTTTTCCGGGGAACGCAAAGAGGATAGAGGAGATCAAATGTTTCCTTTTACCCCCTATGCAAACTTCTACTATTTGACAGGGTTTGAACAGCCCCGGGCAGTTTTTATGGCTGTGAAAGAGGAAGGAAACTACCGGGAAGTGCTTTTCATTGACCATCCAGATGAGATGAAACAGAGATGGGAAGGAATCAGCTACACGAAAGAAAGTGTCAGCGGGCAGACGGGTATTGAACAGGTAGAATATCTGGAAAAGTTTGAAAGCATGATTCCTGTCTTTGGGCGGAAGAATCTGATTGAGAATTTTTATATCGATATTGCCAGCTGGGAAGAGGGATTTCGTCAGAATCCAGCACAGCAATTCGCATCCAAAGTACAGTCCTGTTATCCTTATCTGCATGTTTATAATACATTTCCCCAGATGAGCAGAATGCGGCAGGTGAAGACAAAAGAGGAGATTGCCCTTCACCGGGAAGCCTGCAGGATAACCGGTGAGGGGGTACGATATATGCTGGAGCACTTAACCCCCGGGATGTATGAATACCAGGCAGAAGCCTATTTTGATTATGTCTTAAAAAGTCATCACGCAGGACATGCCTTTTCCACCATTGCCGCCTCTGGTCCCAATGCCTGTGTACTCCATTATGTGGCCAATGACCGGCAAATGCAGGCAGGAGATTTGATTTTATTTGATCTTGGGGCAGAATGGGGATATTATGCCTCAGATGTGAGCAGAACCTATCCGGTGGGCGGTGTTTTCGGCCAGAGGGAAAAAGAGCTTTATCAGGTGGTTTTAAAAGGTCTGGAAGCGGCAATTGCACGGACGAAGCCGGGCCAGCCAAAGGATGAACTGCAGAATATCAGTAAAGATGTAATGGCAGAAGAACTGCTGAAGCTGGGGATGATTCAGGAGAAAGAGGAAATTTCCCGTTATTATTATCACGGTTCCGGCCATTACATTGGACTGTATACCCATGATGTGGGAGATGAACATGCGGTATTAGAGAAAGATATGATGTTTACACTGGAACCGGGGCTTTATTTTCAGGAACTGGGGATTGGAATTCGCATTGAGGACACGATTCTGGTGACTGAAGACGGCTGTCAAGTGCTGACGGAGGATATTCCCAAGACAGTGGAAGAAATCCAGGAGTTTATGGCAAAGAGGCCAGGGCGATGAGAGGTGATGAGGGTGAAGAAAAAATTATTTTTCTTATATAATCCTAAGTCCGGAAAGGGCCTGATTAAGACAAAACTGTCAGAGCTGATCGACCATTTTGTAAAGGCAGGCTACGAAACCATTGTATATCCCACACAGGCAAAAGGCGATGCTTATGAGAGAGTGATCGAATACCAGGCCCAGGCGGATGTTATTGTATGCAGCGGCGGCGACGGCACCCTGGATGAAGTTGTCTCCGGATTAATGGCCTGTGGAAGTGAAACACCGCTGGGGTATCTGCCAGCAGGAAGCACCAATGATTTTGCCAACAGCCTGGGGATACCAAAAGATATGAAAAAAGCTGCGGAAGCGGTTACCCATGGGGAAATCTGCCGTTGTGATGTAGGGAGCTTTAATGAGGATACTTTTGTCTATGTGGCGGCATTCGGACTGTTTACTGATGTGTCCTATGAGACGAGCCAGGATCTGAAAAATGTGCTGGGTCATGTGGCTTATCTGTTAGAGGGAGTCAAGCGTCTTCTAGATATCAAATCCTATTACTGTGTCATTGAGACAGAGGAAGAAACTTTCGAGGGGGAGTTTATTTACGGCATGATCACAAATTCCCGGTCTGTAGGCGGATTTAAGCATTTGACAGGAAAGAATGTGGATATGAGCGACGGTCTTTTCGAGGCAACATTAATCCGCAGGCCAAAAAATCCTCTGGAGTTAAATGAGATTGTTGCATCCCTGCTCATGGCGGAAAATAAATCAGAGATGATTCGTTCTTTCAAAACCGGGAGGCTGACCATCAGGGCAGAGGAACCGGTAATTTGGACGCTGGACGGCGAATATGGCGGGGCCCACAATCAGGTACAGATTGAGAATCGCAAACAGGCCATGCGCATATTCCTCAAAGAGTGGAAAGAATTGTTGTAGAGATTCACAAGAAAGCAGGGAAAATAAAATATCTTTTATGAAATATTACTCTTGCAATTGTTCCATATTTACGGTATCTTATTAATAGCAGTTATGGAATTAAGATTATGACAGGCGTGAGAGGACAAAGGCGTTCCATTAGCGCATGTTTGGAGAATGTTTCAAGCATGTTCTAGGATGGAATGCCTTTTTTGCTTATTAAAGTACGTTAGAACGTGTCTTAAAAATCATTCTTGCCATCTGCACGCCCCGCTTTGCGGCAGATCTGCCCCTTATTCGGTTGCTGTAGCCCGCTACAGCGCCCTCATGCGGAACAAATCTCCCATAGCATACCCTTTTGGGTACAAACTGTGACGCACGGCTGACATAAAGCAATTTTCAAACACGCTCTAGGAGGCGCACTTTGGGGCAGGCTGTAAGCTTATATCCACGGAAAAGGAGAGAATAATGAGTGATCAAATTAAAGTATCAGAGATTTTCGGCGAAGATGTGTTTAACGATTCAGTGATGCAAGAGAGGCTTCCGAAGAAAGTTTACAGGGAGCTGAAAAAGACCATTGAAGAGGGAAAAGAGCTGACATCAGAAATTGCGGATGTGGTAGCCCATGAGATGAAAGAGTGGGCCATTGAGAAAGGGGCTACTCATTATTCTCATTGGTTCCAGCCGCTTACAGGGGTAACTGCAGAAAAACACGATTCTTTCATTTCTTCCCCGCTGGAGAGCGGAAAAGTGCTGATGTCTTTTTCCGGAAAAGAATTAATCAAGGGGGAGCCGGATGCGTCCTCTTTTCCTTCCGGGGGGTTGAGGGCTACGTTTGAGGCCAGGGGGTATACAGCCTGGGACTGCACATCTCCGGCGTTTGTGCGCCATGATGCGGCAGGAGGAATTTTGTGTATTCCCACGGCGTTCTGTTCTTATACAGGGGAGGCGCTGGACCAGAAGACACCGCTGCTTCGTTCCATGGAGGCCATCGGCAGACAGGCGCTTCGTCTAGTAAGATTGTTCGGCAATACTACATCCAGGAAAGTGACGCCTTCCGTGGGACCGGAACAGGAATATTTTCTGGTGGATGAGAAGAAATTTCTGCAGAGGAAAGATTTAATTTACACAGGCCGGACTCTGTTCGGGGCTATGCCGCCCAAAGGACAGGAGCTGGATGACCATTATTTTGGGACCATCCGTCAAAAAATTGCTTCCTATATGAAAGATGTGAATGAGGAACTGTGGAAATTGGGCGTGACAGCCAAGACACAGCACAATGAGGTGGCTCCCGCACAGCATGAAATTGCCACCATTTATGACCAGGCAAATATTGCAGTGGACCATAACCATATTGTTATGCAGACATTAAAAAGAGTGGCCTGCCAGCACGGTATGAAATGTCTGCTCCATGAAAAACCCTTTGCAGGTGTAAACGGTTCCGGAAAGCATAATAATTGGTCACTCATTACAGATGACGGAATCAATCTGCTGGAGCCGGGTAAAACGCCCCATGAAAATATTCAGTTCCTGCTGGTTCTCACCTGTGTTCTCAAAGCAGTGGATATTCATGCGGATCTGCTGAGGGAATCCGCAGCTGATGTGGGAAATGACCACAGACTGGGTGCGAATGAGGCACCGCCGGCAATCATTTCTGTGTTCTTAGGCGAGCAGCTGGAGGATGTGCTGGAGCAGTTGATCAGCACAGGAACCGCAACCCACAGTATTAAAGGCGGTACTTTGGAGACAGGGGTAAAAACCCTTCCGGATCTGGCAAAAGATGCCACAGACAGGAACCGTACTTCTCCATTTGCCTTTACAGGAAATAAATTCGAATTCCGTATGGTAGGCGCCAGGGATTCCATTGCCTCACCAAATATTGTGCTGAATACCATTGTGGCAGAGGCTTTCAAAGAGGCCTGTGATGTGCTGGAAAAGGCAGAAGATTTCGAAATGGCTGTCCATGACCTGATCAAGCAGTATGCCACAGAACACCAGAGAATCGTGTTCAATGGAAACGGCTATGCACCGGAGTGGGTGAAAGAGGCTGAGCGCAGAGGACTGCCTCATCAAAGGTCTATGGTTGAGACGATACCATCACTGGTAACCCCAAAAGCCGTGAAATTATTTGAAAGTTTCGGGGTATATACTCAGGCAGAGCTGGAATCCAGGGCAGAGATCATGTATGAGCAGTATGCGAAAGCCATCAATATAGAGGCCAGAGCCATGACAAATATTGCCAGCAAACAAATTATTCCAGCTGTAATCAAATATGTGACAAAACTGGCAGGCTCCATTAACACCATTACTGCGGCAGCTCCGGTAGATGTGAGCGTACAGCAGGAATTATTGGAGAAATGCTCCGCGCTTCTGGCTGAAACCAAGAGAAGCCTGGAAGAGCTGAGAAAACTGGCAGAACAGGGTTCTTCCATGGAAGAGGGAAGAGAACAGGCAGAATTCTATTATCGTCAGGTAATTCCTGCAATGGAAGCGCTTCGTACACCTGTGGATAATCTGGAAATGCTTGTGGATAAATCTATGTGGCCCATGCCTTCTTACGGCGACCTGCTCTTTGAAGTATAGAGACAGAGATAGAGTAAAAACTAAATTATGGTAATATTTAGAACGAGGATGTTCCGGAAAATTGGGGCATTCTCGTTTTTTATTTACGGGTATCCGCGGACAATCTGCCAGTCAGGTGGTTTTTGGGGTATCAGAAAGTTGAACAGGAGGAGAGTAAATGAAAAAATTAGAGATTGTAATCAAGCCGGAGAAATTGGAGAACTTAAAAGTTATCCTTGACGGCAGCAAGGCAAGCGGCGTCATGATTACGAATATCATGGGCTACGGAAATCAGAAAGGCTTCCGCCACCTGTACAGAGGGGCAGAATACAAAGTCAATCTGCTTCCCAAATTGAAAGTGGAAACGGTGGTGGACGATAAGGCAGCTTCCGAGATTATTGACCAGGTGGTGGAACAGATCAAGACGGGAAATTATGGAGACGGAAAGATATTCGTATACGATGTGGAAGACGCAGTACGTATCCGAACGGGAGAACATGGGCAGGATGCATTGTAAAAGCTGCAGAACAGTTATCTAATGGGCAATGAAAACGAGGAGGAAATTATTATGTATTTATCGGATCTGATTAAAAATGGCATGGGGCTGGCGGATGCAGCGGAACTGCTGGTGAATGTAACCTGGACCATGCTGGGAGCCTTTCTGGTCTATTTCATGCAGGCAGGATTTGCCATGGTGGAGACAGGATTTACCCGGGCAAAAAATGCAGGTAACATTATTATGAAAAATATGATGGACTTTGTGCTGGGCAGCATTTTCTTCTTTATGATAGGGTTTGCCATTATGTTTGGCGGCAACGGGCCCATTGTGGGCAGTTCAGGATTCTTGTCTCCCATGCAGCTGGCGGATGCCAATGGATACTTTAACGGTCTGCCCATGGGCGTATTCATGATTTTCCATACGGTATTCTGTGCCACATCTGCCACAATCGTATCAGGTGCTATGGCAGAACGGACAAAATTTATGTCATATCTCATCTACAGCGCTGCGATCAGCATTTTTATTTACCCGGTTACCGGACACTGGATCTGGGGCGGGGGATGGCTGAGCAGCATGGGCTTTCATGATTTTGCAGGTTCCACAGCTGTACATATGGTGGGAGGCGTGTGTGCCCTGGCAGGGGCGAAGATTCTGGGGCCCAGAATCGGAAAATATGAGAAAGACGGCACAGTAAATGCCATTCCCGGGCATAATCTTCCGTTAGGGGCATTGGGAGTGTTTATTCTCTGGTTCTGCTGGTTTGGGTTTAACTGCGGTTCCACCACCGGGGCTGCCACAAATGTGGGAGACATTGCCATGACCACCAATCTGGCGGCAGCAGCGGCTACACTGGCGGCATTGATTGTTACCTGGATAAAATATGGAAAACCGGATGTGTCCATGACCCTCAACGGCTCTCTGGCCGGGCTGGTGGCCATAACAGCCGGATGCGATGTGGTGTCTAACTGGGCGGCGGTCATTATAGGCGTGCTTGCCGGCGTCTGTGTGGTAATTGTGATTGAGTTTGTGGATAAAGTCCTGAAAATTGATGATCCGGTGGGGGCTATCGGGGTACATGGCTTCTGCGGACTGATGGGAACCATACTTACCGGAATATTTTCCCCGGAATGCAGTCTTGTCACCCAGATTATTGGAGTGGCGTCTGTTTTGGCTTATGTGATGGTCCTGGCAGTGGTTATCTTTACTGTTATTGATAAGACAGTGGGACTGCGGGCCGGTGAGGTGGAGGAGAAAGAAGGGCTGGATCTTCATGAACATGGGGCTCCTGCCTATGCGAATTTTAATCTGCACAGGGACCGGTGATAGGGAACTGCATATTGAAAATGTAACAGATAAAAACATCCGGCTTGTGGCAGAGCCTTGTATGACAGAAAATTCGCTGAAGTGACAACACATCAGTACAAAAGAGCACCCGCGTTGACATCCCGAAATTTTTACGTATGTTTTTTGGACTGCTGGACAAAATGGATAATTCCCGCAAAAAGGGAATTATCGGAAATGGCAGTTGACAAGGTACACTGGGAAAAATATTAAAATATCAGGTAACAGTTCAGAATCGCGACGATTCCGGAAATATGCCTTGATTTGGTAAATGGCTTGTGATACAATGGGAAAGTCGTAAATAACATACACGCATAAGGATTCCAATGGAAGGTGCCGTTTTTATATCAGGTTCCTGCGGAAAAGAATTATGCGGAAGAACAACCAAAAAGGAGAGTAAATCATGAGTGTTATTTCAATGAAACAGCTTTTGGAAGCAGGTGTGCATTTCGGACATCAGACAAGAAGATGGAACCCCAAAATGGCTCCGTATATTTATACGGAAAGAAATGGTATCTACATTATCGACCTGCAGCAGTCTGTAGGCATGGTTGACGATGCGTACAATGCAGTGGCAGACGTGGTAGCTAACGGGGGAAGTGTCTTGTTTGTGGGAACTAAGAAGCAGGCACAGGACGCCATCAAGGCGGAAGCAGAGCGCTGCGGCATGTTCTATGTAAATGAACGCTGGCTGGGCGGTATGCTGACAAACTTCAAAACAATCAGAAGCCGTATTGAGAGACTGAAAGAAATCGAAGCTATGGAAGCAGACGGAACTTTTGAGGTACTGCCGAAAAAAGAAGTTCTTGCTCTGAGAAAAGAGTGGGGCAAACTGGAGAGAAATCTTGGCGGTATTAAGGAAATGAAGAGACTTCCGGATGCTATTTTCGTTGTGGATCCCAAGAAAGAGAGAATCTGTGTGCAGGAAGCTCACATTCTGGGTATTCCCCTTATCGGAATCTGCGATACTAACTGTGATCCGGAAGAGCTGGATTACATTATCCCTGGAAATGACGATGCAATCCGTGCAGTAAAATTAATTTTATCCAAAATGGCAGACGCTGTCATCGAAGCAAAGCAGGGGGAAGCCGGTGAGGAAGCGGAAGAAGGCTTTGACGCGGAAGAAGCTGTAGAAGCAGACGAATAATAAAAGGATTGGCGGGCCGGAGGCTCTCTGGCATGCTGACCAGTGAAATTGATTTGAAACAGCTGTCATAGACAGTATTTTGGCAGAACATGCTGCTGGCCCAAAGGTGTACGGCAGCAATTTGGACGAGATAGAGACGGAGGAAGTAAAAAATGGCTATTACAGCAGCAATGGTAAAAGAGCTGAGGGAGATGACAGGCGCAGGTATGATGGACTGCAAGAAAGCCCTCACTCAGACTGATGGCAATATGGATGCAGCAATTGAGTTCCTGAGAGAAAACGGTCTGGCAAAAGCAGTGAAAAAAGCTGGAAGAATTGCCGCTGAGGGACTTTGTAAAGTATTGGTTACAGATGATAAAAAGAAGGCAGTAGTAGTAGAAGTAAACGCAGAGACCGATTTCGTGGCAAAAAATGAAAAATTCCAGAATTTCGTTGATCAGGTGGCAGGACAGGCTCTGGAGACAGATGCGGCAGACATCGAGGCATTCCTGGCAGAGCCTTGTAAATTTGACGAAGGAAAGACTGTACAGGAGGCTCTGGCTGGACAGATTGCAGTCATCGGCGAGAATATGAACATCCGTAGATTCCAGCAGGTGAAAGAGGAAAACGGATTTATCGCTTCCTATACTCATATGGGCGGTAAAATCGGCGTTCTTATTGATGTGGAAACAGACGTGGTAAACGAGGCTGTGGAAGAAATGGCAAAGAATGTGGCTATGCAGGCTGCAGCTCTGAAACCTCTTTACACCAACAAAAATGAAGTGGATCAGGCATATCTGGATAAAGAGAAAGAAATTCTCACCACACAGGCAAAACTGGAAAAACCAGACGCTAACGACAAGATCATCAATGGTATGGTTATGGGTCGTATCAACAAAGAGCTGAAAGAAATCTGTCTGATGGATCAGGTATATGTAAAAGCAGAAGACGGTAAGCAGCCGGTGAGCAAATATGTAGAAGAAGTGGCTAAGGCCAATAATGCCAAAATCGCGATTAAAAGTTTTGTGCGTTACGAGACCGGGGAAGGAATCGAGAAAAAACAAGAGGACTTCGCCGCTGAGGTGGCTGCACAGATGAACGCATAAGTGAACTTTTGAGAATGAGAACCCTTGTAAGTGGTGTGGAAATGCCATTTACAGGGGTTTTGTGTTTAAGGGTTGACTTGAAATTTTAAATTCCAGTGCAGAAGTAAATTCCACTGTAGTTTAAAATTTCTGGACAGTTAGAAGTTCTCTCAACTAATAAGCCGGTCAATATCCTCTGTTTCAAGGGGAACCTGCTTGCTAGAAATTATTTTTGTTATGGTCAGACCGCCCTCTTGGGCCATAAAACGGAATAAATTCCGCCTCAGATACTCCATCATACTGGCTTCCGGCATGACCTTGTTGCATGGTGTGCGCAGGTACCGGAAGTCCGATATATGGATGTCATCCTGGTGCTCCAGGCACAGCAGCTGGATGATGCCCATGGCGATGCTGCTGATCATCACATACCCTTCTGCAGCTTGGAGTGTCTTTATGATCCGATGCTGCTGATGGCTGTCCTTCACCTGTGCCAGTGGGTCATCGCTGCCTTTCCTGCAGCAGCGGTCCAGCCTGGGGACCGCATGTGTCCAAAAATGGTAACAGAATCCTCCGAGCTGTTGCTTCATCTCCCGGAACATGGCCTCGATCTTAAAACGGCAGGCATATGCCTCTATGATATCCCCCGCCGCCATGGACAGATCCGTACATACCAGGATGGCCTGTGTCTGTCCATACTCTGCAAGGACGAACTGCAGGGGCTGGTACAGGCCCTGTCCCCACAGGTATGTCCTGGAAAGAAAACGGACATCCCTCACGGCCCCGTAGATCGGAAGCCGTGCACTTTGGAAAGACTGGCTGTGCGTCACAAAAAGATCCTGCAGCTGGACAGGAGACCCGTGGTCTTGCGGCATACATTGGTCTTCCTGCAATGGTAGCGGTGAATACAGAAGTTATGGGCATTATAGAAAGTGCCTTTATGATACCAGTCACTTAGACGGTGGCCCCTGATCTCCTTTGAGATGGTAGTGGGATCCTTGCAGAGATACCTGGCGATCTCTTTAAAAGAGAGTTCCTGATTCAGAGACCGTTCAATATACTTACGATCATCAAGGGTAAGGTGTTTCTGGTTACCTGGTATGTATTTACTCATGGAGAACCTCCTTCTACTGCTGTCAGAAGGACATGGAAAGTATAGCACTGCTATATGAAAGAGTAAACGCCACTCTTGTAGAGGTAAATTCCACTGAACTGTCTAAAGGTAGAATTTAAAATTTCAATTTTGGTTGAAAAGAGATTAGGGATAATGTAATTGATGGATTGGTTATTTAATGGTATACTCCTGTCTTTGACAGTTGGTAAAAATAAAAATCGCTGTAAGCAGTATGGTTACTG
>CAJUMB010000034.1 GCA_910587105.1 uncultured Lachnospiraceae bacterium | reverse complement strand
GAACTAAAAAAAGAAGCATAATCTTTCGACTTTTTTTGTCCAAAGTATTGACATAAGTCCAGATGGCAAGAATGATTTTTAAGACACACTCTAAAGTCAAACATCCTGATTATATTCATCTAACATATAATCGGTTGCAAATTCAATAAATGTTTTCTTCAGATCTGTCAGCTGTTTCAGCTTCACCACAAGACACACATCCATCTGGGGATGTTCTTTTAACGATATAATTTTCAGCTGGTCGGAAGATAGACGCTGAGCGGCACTGTTCATCAGCAAAGAGGCGCAATCCCCCTCCACCAGCAGCTCCTCTAAGGTCTCGATGCGGATATTCCGCTCTTTCGCCCTGGGAATAAAACCGGCTTTTTTACACTCGTCCATGCAAATCCGGTACAATCCTGTATTTGTCCCCAGAAAAATGAAATTTTCATATCTGGCGTCTCTGAGAAAAATACTCCGTTCCTTTGCCAAGGGATGTTTCTTCCCCACCACCAGCACCAATTCATCTTTCAAGAGAGGATATGCACTGTATTCCCTGTCCGGAATGTATCTTCTGCGGATAAACGCCATATCACAGTTTCCCTGTTCCAATGACCTTATAATGGAGTCCGTATTCTGTTCGATTAATTCCACATCTACATTTGTATAGTACTGGCAGAATGCACGGATTACTTTCAGCAGTCCGAATTTGGGCGCTATGGGGATGGCACAGATCACCAGCTTCTTTCTGTTTTTCCCAAAATCCTTCAATGTCTGCTTCATCATGTAATATTCATTCATCACACGATGGGCAAACAAGGAAAATTCTTTTCCGGCATCAGTCAACTCGGTATTTCTGGCCGCGCGGATAAATAACTCCACACCCAGTTCTTTCTCAAGAGCTTTAATCTTTTTCGATATGGTGGACTGAGAAAGATAATTCTCCTCTGCAGCTCTGGAAAAACTTTTATATTTCTCAATCAGCATAAAAAATTCTAACTGTTCAAATGTCACTTCACTCATTCCCACAATCTGTCATTTTGACTTGTTCTTCCAGTTTCCTGCAGCACAGAAGGGCGGCCTTGCAAAACCAGCTGATATCCTCTCCCGATGCCTTGTCCATATGTATCCCCACAGATACTGACACCGTCGCCGCAAAATGCTGCACCAATTCACAGGCGGCAAGCCGCGCCAGCTCATCGTCCTTGTGTCCGGGAACACAGAGTGAACTGACAGAAACCGTAGGGCGGCTCCTGTCCCCATCAATATGAGCAGGCATCCCCAGGGCAAGTGCACCCACATGATGGCGGTCTCCCCCTGTAATAATTACGTTCCAATCCACACCGCATCTGACAGCCCTCAAATGCACCTCATATCTTCCCTCATGGATCGTTATTAAATACTGCTTTAAACTGCGCTGTGTTTCTTCATTAATCTGATACAGCAATTATAACACCTCTTTCCTTAATTTGCTAATGGATCATTGCGAAATTGATTTCCAACACCACGA
Organism: uncultured Lachnospiraceae bacterium; assembly: GCA_910587105.1. GTDB lineage: Bacteria > Bacillota > Clostridia > Lachnospirales > Lachnospiraceae > MGBC164599. The sequence continues at coordinate 34,985 of CAJUMB010000034.1, read as the reverse complement.
AGATGGAGTAAATGATTGATTCATACACGCGAATCATTATATTATTTGATTCCTGAGTCATAATTATTCTCAAACAAACTGCCAAAAGCCGCCCCACAACCCAGTACGGTTGTGAAGCGGCTGCTTTTCCGTTAGTGCTGCACCGTAATCCACTTTATTTCTGTATATTCTTCTGCTGAGAATGAACCGTTTTCTCTTCCGATACCGCTCATCTTGACACCCCCAAAAGGCGCCCTTGTGGATCCTACCACAGTAGACTCATTGATATGCACCATACCGGCTTCCATTTCTTCTGCCAGAGACAGCGCCAGGGTAATGTCATTGGTGAGTATTGCGCTTGACAGCCCATACTGGTTATCATTGCACAGCTCCAGCCCGTGACGGACGTCCGACGCACAAACCACACTGATTACCGGGCCAAAACATTCTTCATAAAAGACTTTCATTTCCTGGGTCACATCTGCAAGCAGTGTGGGCTCATAATAAGGCCCCCTGTGCCTGCCCCCGGCAAGAACCCTTGCCCCCTTGGAAACTGCGTCATCCACCAGCTCGTCTAAAACCTGGCACTGCCTTTCATCAATCAACGGGCCTACCACTGTTTCAGGATTGTGGGGATCGCCCACAACTGTTGCTTTTGCTCTTTTTGCCAGCACCTCACAGAACTTTTCGTAAATGGGACTTTCTGCCACAACCCTGCCAGCTGCCATACAGATCTGCCCCTGATGGAAATACCCTCCAAAGGAGGCCAGATCTGCCGCCTTTTCCGGGTCAAAATCTTTTAATATTAACATAGGATTTTTGCCGCCCAGCTCCAGAGAACAGCGTTTAAAAGAAGCTGCTGCTTTCTGGGCTATCTTTCTTCCCAGAGCACTGGAGCCTGTGAGCGCCACCATTTTTACCCTGGGATCTGCTGCCAGAATGTCTCCTACCACCTGTCCGGGGCCGGGCAGAACACTCAATACTCCTTTGGGCAGTCCCGCCTGTTCCATGCATTCTGCTATGACCAGTCCGGATACCGGCGTGTGGGAGGATGGTTTCAAGATGAATGTATTTCCCATGGCAAGGGCAAAGGCTGCTTTGTCGATTGCCAAGAACAACGGATAATTAAAAGGCGCGATTCCCACAACTATCCCCAATGGATTCCGGGTATAATAGGACAGATGATTGGGATACTCTCCCTGTATCACACCGCCGGTAATCCGGCAGCACTCTCCGGCTGCTGTCCGGATAAGATCCACACAGCTGTCAATTTCAGCTGACATTTTTGTTATGGAAGACCCGCTCTCATCTATCAGGACAGGCAGATATTTTTCCTTATTTGCCTCCAGATAGCCAGCCGCTCTCAGTAGTATACGCTCCCGCTCTTTCGCAAGTGTTTTCCCCCAGCTTTTCCTGGCAGCATCGGCTCCTGCCAGCGCGTCTTCCGCTTCCTGTTTCCCAGCCGCACAGACACGGCAGAAAACTTCGCCTGTAGCTGGGTTTTTGTTTTCAATCCAGTTTTCCTCTTTTGGCCGTACCCATTCCCCATTGATAAACAGGTCAAATTCCCGCATCTACTCTCCTCCTGTTCTGAAATATCTCTTCTGCAGATAGTATTACTGGTATAATAATTCAGTATAGCGATTCCCTGCCCTGTAAACAATTCTTTCTTTTCCTTTATACGATTCCTAATTGGAATAGGTAAGAGCCGCATTTATCTCAATCCAAGATTGAATTTTTAATACTTTTTAGAATATCTTTATAAATCATCTATTGTCATACATGGCAGCTCCTTTTCCTGTCTTAACTGTTTATCATTTGTAAAAAACATGTCACATTTACTGACCACTGCCGCCGCGATCTGCAAAGAGTCCATAGCCTTGAAATGTTTAAACTGCCCCCTGATTTCCGCCGCCTTCTCCGCAATCTCACTATCGATATTAATAATCTCAATCTTCATGTACTCTATGAACCGCTTAAAGTTTTCAATCAGTTCCATTTTTCCATTCGCATACGGAAATACAAGATATTCCTCAATAGTGATTGTCGAGGTAACAACTTGTAAATGATAGGTAAGGCACATTTCAAAAAAATCTTTCATCTTTTTCATATATAAATTATGGTGTTCCAAAAAATATATAATTGGTGCAGTATCTAGAAATACCCGTCTATAATCTGTCATTGTCCCTCAACATCCTCACATATCTCTCTGCATCCTGTCCTCTTTCCGTCGGCGGCATTACAAATTGATCCAAATCCCAATGTTTTTCTTCTGGCGTTTTCTCCTCTGCTAATTCAGTAATAAATTGGAGGACTGCACCCAATTTTTCTTCTGGTATTTTCTGTAGTTCTTCAATAGCACTCCGTCTCAATGCTGTCATACATACACCCCCGCATATCATGCAAATCTTTCTCTAACACTTTTAAACAGCTGTCATACCTAAATTTTAACATAGCCATGACATTTCCTCAAGTCAGGAAAAAAATACGGCACAGCACCAAAATGCCATACCGCATAAAATAATTTCCAGACATACTCCAATGTGTCCAAAAACTGCATTCCCCTTTTTGCTGATATTTCAGTCTCCACACCCTGCGCATCCTCCGCAGCCAGCCCCCCTCCTGTCGTCTGGCAGCGCATCCAGCGCCGGTACTAAAGAACAGACTGCCTGGGCAGAAATCCCTTCTCCTGCCCCGGTAAATCCCAGGCCCTCCTCAGTGGTGGCCTTAATGTTCACCTGATTTTCCTCCAGACAGAGAATATCCGCCACGTTTTTTTTCATCTGGGGGATGTAGGGAGCCATTTTGGGCTTCTGGGCGATAATCACAGCGTCAATGTTCTGAATCAGATAGAGATGTTCCTCCAGCATTTCCCCTGTTTTCTGAAGCAGCTTGAGGCTGGATATGCCCCGGAATTCTTCACTGGTATCGGGGAAATGAACACCGATATCTCCCAGCGCCGCAGCCCCCAGCAGGGCATCCATGATGGCGTGAACCAGCACATCCGCATCCGAATGGCCCAGAAGCCCTTTCTCGTATGGTATGTTCACACCGCCCAGTATCAAATCCCGTCCTTCCACCAATCTGTGTACATCATAGCCAATTCCTGCACGCATGTTTTTGCTTTTTCCTCCTGTCTGCCATAATATACTCTCGGAGTTCCTTTGTGCCTGATTCTGTGAAAGCAGGTCAAGAGTGATTCCGAGAGTACATCATACCGATGACGTTCTCATGATGCCGTCTGTACCGGGCATACCCCTGCGGCACCTGGCAGGCATGTATCTGCCGGGTGCCGCTCTAGAGCGTGTTTGAAAATACTGCCTTAATCCCGCTCCAGCCGTTTTTCAATGGCTCTCACAACCGTCTCCAGCACCTTTATCCTGGCATAATACTTATCATTGCCTTCTACCACCACCCAGGGAGCATGCGGCGTGGAAGTTCGTATGAGCATCTCGTTGACCGCTTCCTCATACTGATCCCACTTTTCCCGGTTTCTCCAGTCTTCATCTGTGATTTTCCACTGTTTCTCAGGGTTTTCCTGACGGGCCTTGAACCGCCGCTCCTGCTCATCTTTGTCAATCTGCATCCAGAATTTCAGGACAATGGCTCCTGCGTCGTACAAATCCCGCTCCATGTCGTTGATTTCCTTGTAAGCCCGCTGCCACTCTCCTGTGGTGCAGAAACCCTCAATGCGCTCTACCATCACCCTCCCGTACCAGGTTCTGTCAAATATGGAGAGATGTCCGGCTTTGGGCATGGCCTGCCAGAACCTCCACAGATAGTGATGTGCCTTTTCCCAGTCGTTGGGGGAGGCTGTGGGAATCACGGTGTAACCTCTGGGGTCCATTTTCTCGGTAAGCCTTTTGATGGCTCCTCCCTTTCCTCCTGCGTCCCAGCCTTCGAATCCCAATACCACCGGAATGCGCCTCCGGTACAATTCCCCATGGAGAAGCTGGATTTTTGACTGAAGTTTCTTCAGTTTTTCCCTGTATTCTTTTTTGGAATAAGACAGGCTCAAATCCACTTTGCTCAATATAGATTCTTTCAGCACCCGGTCGTCAATCAGCTGGCTTTTCTTCTTATCCGCCGTTTTCCCTGCCGATGCTTTTTCAATACTCTCCGCCAGGGCATTGATGACAATGGTATAAATTTTTACCGTGGCAAACCTTCTGTCTGTGGACTCAATGATATGCCAGGGCGCATAGTCTGTATCGGTTTTCTGAAGCATCTCCTCGTAAACTTTTTCAAATTCATCAAAGTTTTTGCTGCACCTTTTATCAGAGGCGGATACCCTCCAGGCTGTCTCTTTGTTTTTCAAAAGCTTTTGGAAACGCTTCTTCTGCTCCTCCTTGTCAATAGCCAGAAACAATTTAATCAGCACCACGCCGTCATCGGTGAGCTGCCGTTCAAATGACAGAATGGAGTCGAAAGCACGAGCCACGTCCTTCTTTCCCACATTTTTTTCAAAGCGGTCTGAGAGCACCCTGCCGTACCAGCTGGTATCGTACAAGGCAATCCTGCCTTTTGCTGGCATTTTTGTCCAGAAGCGCCACATAAATGGGCGCATCCGTTCTTCTTCTGTCTCCCTTTTGACCGGATGGACTTCAAATCCTCTTGGGTCCAGCGCGTGAATCAGGGCCCCGATTTGAACCCCTTTGCCCGCAGCGGGATATCCCTCAAAAGCAATCATCACCGGAATCCCCAGATTCCTGCACTGGCGCTGCAGTCTTCCCAGTTCCGCCTCCAGCACTTCCATCCTGTCCCGGTAATCCTCTTTCGACATTTCTTTCGTCAGGTCCAGTTTCTCTAACACAGCCATGCCTCCTTTCCGCTGACATATACTTTTGAAGTCTCTTTGTACTTAAAGAGCTTCAATTACACTTATTCTTTTCCCACCTGCTTTAAATATACATCCTTTTCCTGATAAACCTGAAATCCTCCCTTGGTGAGAATGTCAATGGCCCTCTCAGGGTCGCTGCATTTCATCACCGCCGCGGCCTGGCTGCCGTTGGCGAAGGCGTACATATATTCCACGTCAATGCCCGCATCGGCCAGTTTTCCCATGGCCTTTCCCAGAGAGCCCACAGCATGGCTGACACCAATACACACCACCTCTGTCAGCTTGGCCGCAAATTCATTTTCTCTGAGCTTTTCTCTTGCCTTTTCCGGGTCAGAAACCATCATGCGGAGCATTCCGTAATCGGAGGAGTCCGCCAGAGAAAGCGCTACAATGTTCACATGGTTATCTGCCAGAATCTCCAGCACCTCATGCAGCCTTCCCAGTTTATTTTCCAAGAATACAGATAATTGTTTTACGATCATTTTCTCTCTCCTTTACCGCTTTTTCAGACAATGCAAAACACGGTTCTATAACCAGCCTCGCAATTGTCTGTTACAGCTTCCTGTTATCAATCACACGTTTTGCTTTTCCTTCACTGCGCTCGATGGACTTGGGCTCTACCAGTTTTACCTGGGCAGCAATTCCCAATGCCTGCTTGATCACATGTTCGATTTTCCTGGTAAGGCTCTGGAGCTGGTTCATCTGGTCGGAGAAGAACCTTTCTTCCACTTCCACCTGGATTTCCAGTGTGTCCAGATTGCCCTGGCGGTCCACGGTCATCAGATAATTGGGCAGTACTTCGTCCACTTCCAGAAGCGCAGCTTCCACCTGAGACGGGAATACATTCACACCGCGGATAATCAGCATATCATCCGTACGGCCGGTGAAGCGTGCAATCCTCGCATGGGTTCTTCCGCATTCACAGGTGGTGTAATCAATACTGGTGAGGTCTTTGGTGCGGTAACGGAACAGAGGCAGGGCCTCTTTGGTCACTGTGGTAATAGCCAGTTCCCCTCTCTCCCCTGATCCCACAGGTTCCAGCGTATCCGGATTGAGGATTTCCGGAATAAAATGGTCCTCCCAGATATGCAGCCCCTTGTGATACGGGCAGTCCTGGGCCACGCCGGGTCCCATAATCTCAGACAGACCATAGATATCATAGGCTTTGATATTCAGCATCTGCTCCAGGGTATCCCTCATGGCATCTGTCCATGGCTCTGCCCCGCAGATGGCGGCTTTCAGCTTGATGTGGGGCACGCGTCCCGCCTCCACCACGGCTTCCGCCAGGTGCATGGCATAGGACGGCGTACAGGCCAGAGCCGTGGCCCCGAAGTCTTCCATTAATGTGATCTGCTTCTTGGTATTTCCGGAGGACATGGGAATTACAGTGGCCCCCAGATAGGCAGCCCCGTCGTGAAGCCCCAGTCCCCCTGTAAACAAACCATATCCATATGCCACATGCACCCGGTCGCTCCTGCCGATTCCCGCCATGGTCAGCCCTCTGGCCACGCATTCACTCCACACAGCCAGGTCGTGGCGGGTATATGCCACCACCGTGGGTTTGCCCGTAGTACCGGAACTGGCGTGAATCCGGTTAATCTGTTCTTCCGGTACTGCCACCAGACCAAAGGGATAGTTATCCCGCAGGTCATCTTTGGTGGTAAAAGGAAGTTTTACCAGATCCTCCAGCCCTTTGATATCACCGGGCTCCAGTCCCATCATCTGCATCTTTTTCCGATAAAAGGGCACATTGTGATAAACCCGTTCCACCATTTTCACCAGACGGGCTCCCTGCAGATGAGACAGCTCGTCCCGGCTCATACACTCTTTTGGCTCATTCCACATCATAATAGATTTCCCCACTTTCCTTTATTTACCCAGGCTTTCCATACAGGTAAAGCCCTTTGATTTTAACACATTTTCCGTCTCGAAAACTTCGTCTGAGTGAAGCACAACCGCTGGTATCCTGCTCATACGTCCAAAAGAAGAATACGTATAGTTGATACTGATATTGCTTTCATACAGCGCAGCCAGCAGACGGTCCATCCCGCCCTGCTCGTCTGGCAGCTCCACCGCAATTACATCACAGATCTTGGTCACAAATCCCCGGCTGGTGAGAGCTTCTTTTGCCCTCTCCGGATTGTCCACCAGCATACGCAGAATCCCGAACTCCGGCGTGTCAAAAGAAGCAAACGCGTAAATATTTACCTTCTGCTCATGAAGTGTCATTGTCACTTTGCGAAGGCTTCCTGCCTGATTTTCCACAAATACTGCCAATTGTTTTAACATGTTTATTCCTTTCCTTTATAAAATCATATCATTACACCACCGGCCGCCCCAAAGTCCTTCAGGCCTTGGGCACTCCAGTCCTGTCAATTACAGCCCTTCGCCCCTCAGGTCAGTCACCCGTTTTGCCTTGCCCTCGAATCTCTGCAGGCTCATAGGCGCTGTAATCTGTATCACCGCATCCAGTCCCAGAATAGCTTTCAGGTTCTTCCGGATACCCGCATTTAATTTTTCCAGTTTCCCATAAGAATCCAGCAGACGGTCATCAATGAGTTCCACAGTTATGGTCATCACATCCAGCCGGTTCTTTCTCTCCACTTTAATCTCATAATGAGGCCCGATCTCCGGAATCTGAAGCAATACTTCCTCAATCTGGGTGGGGAATACGTTCACGCCCCGGATTACCAGCATATCGTCGGAACGGCCGGACAGATTTTCCATACGGACCGTGGTTCTGCCGCATGGGCATGGCTCATACATCAATTTGGAAATGTCCTTGGTACGGTATCGGATCATGGGCAGGGCTTCTTTCCCCAGACAGGTCACCACCAGTTCCCCTTTGGCGCCTGGGGGAAGTACCTCCCCGGTTTTGGGATCAATAATCTCCGGTATAAACCAATCCTCATTCACATGCATTCCCTGAAGCTGTTCACACTCACCGGAGACACCGGGTCCGCACAGTTCACTCATACCGTAGTTCTGAGTGCACAGGAAGCTCTTACCCCAGATTCTGTGCATCTCATCCCGCATAGGCTCTGTCATTCCCTCTCCGCCGAACAGTCCGATATGTATTTTCAAATCCTCCTCCGGGTCAATTCCCATGGCCCGGGCCGCTTCCCCCAGATGCAGTGCATAGGAAGGTGTGGCTACCAGAAGGGTCGTCCCCATATCCTGCATAAACATAATCTGTTTCTTTGTATTGCCGGAAGACATGGGGATTACTGTGGCGCCGATGTTTTCCAGACCGGCATGAAGCCCCAGGGCCCCTGTAAACAATCCGTACCCGAAAGCGATTTGTACAATGTCTTCACCCGTTGCACCTCCCATACAGGCAATCCGGGACACATTGTTAGTCCAGATATGTTTGTCATTCCTTGTATACCCCACCACCGTAGGCTTTCCAGTAGTTCCTGAACTGGCATGAATACGCACCAGCTCACTCTTGGAACAGGCAAATAATCCCATGGGATAATTGTCTCTAAAATCCGATTTATTGGTAAACGGTAATTTTTCCAGATCTTTTAATGTCTGAATATCTTTTGGTTTTACTCCCGCCTGATCCATTTTCACGCGGTAATTGGGAACTTTTTCATAGGTATATGCTACAGCCTGTTTCAGCTTCCGCAGCTGAATGGCCTGAATTTCCTCCCGGGAAAAAGTCTCTTCTGGAGCCCAAATCATTGTATTTCCCTCCTTCAAATTTTGTCCAAATGCCGGTTTCCAGCATTCCAGAACGTATTTTCATTCACTTCAGTGATTTATTATATCACAGTTTTGGGGGAAGCCACAAGAATTATAACAAACCTAATCTATTTATTTGCTGCTCCTGTTCTTCATAGCTGACCAGGGTATACACACGGGTTGTATTAATATTGGAATGCCCCAGCAGATCTGCCAGATGGCAGATATCCCTTTCCCGGTTATAATAGGTAACTGCGAACAGATGCCGCAGGTTATGAGGAGATATTTTACTGCTTACCACCTGCGCTATATCACAGAGGCTTTTCATTTCATGAAGAATATTGCTCCGGTCCAGGGGCCTGCCCGTGCGGGTCACAAAGATGCTTCCGGAGTGGATTCCCTTTTCCCTGGCATATTTTTTCAGCTCCCGGCACAGCTTCAGCGGCAGAATTACGGTCCGGGTTTTGCCCTTTAAACACACCTTTGCCTGATGGGTGTACAGAGACTCCACAGTAATAAACGGCAGCTCACTGATACGGATTCCCGTAGCACCTATGGTCTGCATCACCAGACACAGCCTCTGCTTTCCCTTTCTTCTGGCTGCTGCAATCAAACGGAGATATTCCGCCTTGGTCAGCTCCCGCTCTTTCTCACGAAAAGCGGCTTTCTGCACTTTGAACGTCTTCACCACACAGTCCTCACTTCCCACTGCCTTAAGAAAATAATTTACCGCCGCCAGCATGGAATTGGCGCTGGTGATGGCATACCACCGAAGCAGGTGCTGTTTATAAGCAATTACCACATTCTTTGTGATCATACCGTCCTCCCCCACATACCTGATAAAACCTTTTACATCTCTCAGATATTTTTCGATAGTAGCCGGACTTTTTTCATTAATACGCATGTCTCTCTCAAATAGTGCAAGCATTTTTACTCTTTCAATCTTTTGTTCCATCTACCCTTTCCTCCTATGTGCTCTAAATTCGTATAGCTGTTCCCTCCAGACGCTGCCTGCCATGGTCTGTCTGAACGAAGTCCTTCTTTCATCGTGGGTACATTATACCGTCATATATATTTGGCAGTAAATACCTGTCAAATGTGGGGAAAAGGCAGGATGCAAAAAGCAATTCTTCTTTTGTTTATGATTTTTCTAAAAATTTACAGGATAGGTGTATGAATATTTTTTTCTAAGCTATATGAATAGGAGTTGTAAGAAAGCAGCTAATATATACTGCACAAAATTCCGACGGCGATGCGGTGGCATCGATTAGAAATTTTAATGACGCAATGGTGCGAAGCAGGCAGTTCAAAACTCCGCTTCCTAGCCGGATGGAGTACTAGTACTATAAAAAATAGCCGCCGCCATGATACAATACCAATGGAGACCGCTATTTTCTTTCTATATCTTGGATTTAAAAAATTAGTCTTCTTTTCCCGCCAATAAAACATCTACTTTTTTCTGGAGTTCTTTTATATCTTCAGGAGCTGCATGTTCGTCCATGATCACCCCTGTAATCTCTGACCAGTCAGCAAATTTAGCAATCGCACGGATATGTAATTTGGAATGGTCAGCCAGCACATACGTCCTCTGGGCATTTTTTATCATTTCCTGTTTGACCTCAGCTTCGGGAAAATTTTCCACACACGGACCGTCCGTACCGAGAAAACCGCTGCTTCCCACAAAGGCAATGTCCGCATTGATTCTGCTGATGCAGTAATGGGCAAATGGACCTGTAGCAGCACCGCTCACCGGCCGGACTTCCCCTCCGATAGAAATCACCCGGATATCATTGGCATTCATCAACTCTACAATAGGTGTGAAATTAGTGGCCACCATAATATCTTTCCGCATAATCAACTGGCTGGCCAGTTGGAAATTCGTGCTTCCCGCATCTATGAATATCACACTGTTTTCTGGTATCATTGCCGCAGCCAGACGGGCGATACACTGCTTTTCTTTCACATCACGTTTTGACTTTCTCGCGTAGGCGCTGGCGCTGGATTCTCTCAGAATTTCTGCAGACCCATTATTTTTCTTGATTAACCGTTTGGATTCCAGCTCCAGAAGGTCCTTGCGGATGGTTTCCGTACTCACCGAAAAAATTTTCGCCAGCTCTCCCACTCTTACATGTCCCTTTTGAACCAGAATGTTGATAATTTCCTGATGTCTTTCAGCTGCATTCATCCTTTTCATTTCCTTTACTATTCCGCAATTTTCAAACACGCTCTAATCATTAAATGGATTATAACAGAAAATGGCTCTATTTTAAATAATCAAGGAGAGAATTTTGAAACGGCTATTTATCGTAAACGACCACTATTTTTTTTGCCGCTCCCCCCTTTTCTAAAAATTCAAAAGTTTCAGGTAATTTTGAAAATGGTATTTTATGAGATATGAAGCTGGAGGGTTTCAACTTTCCCTCCTGTACCCATTTTACAATCTGCAGAAAAGCCCTGGCCTGTTTTTCTTTTACTGGCACATGCAGAAAACACAGGGTCCAGTTCTGCGGCCCGTGCTCCCATGACAGATTCATGCTTTTTTCCGGACAGATTCCATAAACACAGATCCGGCCGTTTTCTTTCAGAAAGTACATTGCTTCATTGATCATATGATTGATACCAGCTGCATCCAGCACGTAGTCAACGCCTTTTGGATAAGCCTTCCGAATAGATTCCGAAACAGATTCCAGACGGCCATTCACAAACATTCTGGCCCCTGCCTGCAAGGCGGCCTCCCGTTTTTCTTCCTGTATATCCACTGAGATGATGTGCTGTATTCCCTTCAAACGCATCAGCTGAATAAAGCTCAGTCCAACTGGCCCGGCGCCATAGACTGCAATTTTGTCCTTTTCACTGAATCCAAACTGCTCAATTGCCGCCAGCACTTCACTGAAAGTGATCATCATGACCCCGTCGGCCGGGTCAATATCTTTTGGCAGTACCTGCTGTGTCAGATAGGCATCCCAGAATGACGGATGTCCCGGACCTTTTCCCGCCTGGGCCATTGCCTCATAATCTCTTGCCACCGTATACTCGGAATAGCCGCTCCATGCGGAGTAATATCCGGCATACCGGCCGCTTTCATCGGTTTCAAGAAAAGGAACCATGACACGATCCCCCAGTTTAAATCGCCTGACATTTTTTCCCACCTGAATCACTTCTCCCACCGCCTCATGTCCCAGAAGACAGGGATATTGTGTGATTCCTTTAAACTCTCCGCGAAGGATTTTCCGGTCGGTTCCACTGCAGATACCGCTGGCCAGTGTTTTGGTTAAAACACAGTCATCGCCGATTTTTGGCATGGGAATCTCTACAATTTTCAATTGATGATCTGTGGTAACTGCTAATGACTTCATAACATTCCTCTCTCTGATTTTTTTATTTATGATGACAGCATTTTTTATATAACTGCCAGTAACGTCTTTTCTTCTGTTCATAATAAGAGGATATAGGCTCTGCCTGGGGCCGATATTGTATACACTCAGAGTAGTTTTTGATCTGCTCATACTCCTGCAGCCACCCCAGAGCCTTGGCGGCAATATAAAATACCCCTCTTGTACCTGCCTGTACATCCTCTGAAACATAGATGGGTTCTCCCAGAATGTCGCTCCGAATCTGAAGCCCTTTTGATGCACGGGCTCCGCCCCCCGCCGCCAGAATCTGCCCGATGGGAAGGCCGCATGCTTTCATATTATCCAGATTTCTGCGCATATCAAAAGCAATTCCCTCCAGTGCCGCCCTGACAAGCTCTCCTCTTTTTGTTTCCAGGGTAAGCCCGTGAATCACACCCCTGTCATCCATATCCATCTGCGGGGTTCCGGTGCCCGCAAGATGGGGCAGAAACAATAGGTCCGTCGTCTCGGGCATTTCCCGCATCATCTGTTCATAGACATTCACACCGCCGGACTTCTCCTGCTGTGTTTCCCCTGTATATAACGCTTCTTTCAGTCTGCTCAATACAATATTCCCTGAAAATAAAACCCCATAGGTTACATATTTATGCTCCACCACATGGGGTGTACAAATCAGATGCGCTTTCTGCATTTTCTCTGATTGGGTGAATGCATCCAGAACCAGTGTAAAGCATTCTGCGGTTCCAAGACCGTAGGCTGCGTCTCCTCCATTTACAGCGCCCAGTCCCAGCGCCGTGCAGGGCTGGTCATGACCTCCTGCCAGGATTACCGGAGGTTTTTTCCAGCCAAAATATTTTACCAGTTCTTCTTTTACCGTACCCACTGCCTCTCCCGCTTTTACAACAGGGGGCAGTTTTTCTAATGAAATACCGGCCGCTGTACACAGTTCATCGCTCCATTTTCCCTTTCGCACATCATATGCCATACTCCGGGCAGCAAGCGTCTCTTCCGCACACCAGTCCCCACCCAGCTTTTTTTCAATGAACCCTGCCATAAACAGAAACTTTTCTGTCTTGTCATAGACTTCTTTCTGATTGCGTTTGATCCACATGAGACGGCTGATGGTATACATGGGATGGGAAATATGTCCTGTGATTTCCGCAATTCTGGAACCACCGGCTGCCTGATCCAGTTTCTTCCAATCTTCCTGTGCATTGGCATTGGTATAGAGAATTGCACGGCTCAATGCATTTCCCCTGGTGTCTGTACACACAACTGTCTCGCCGAAGGAAGCCGTACAGACAGCTTCTATCTCCGGATACCCTTTTGTGCAGACGCCAATTGCTTCCCGCATTCTGGACCAGACGCCTTCTGCATCCAGGCTTCCATCTGCATGCAGATTGAGATATTCTCTGTACGCGCTGGCACAGACACTTCCCTTTTCATTATATATACTGGCTTTACAGCCTGTGGTACCAATGTCAAGTCCTAAGATAAAGTGCATAGAACCACCTTTAATTTCCTTTCCTGCGTTCCGAAATCAACCTTTCTGAGAAAATACAGATAGCATGTTCCACATCTTTTTCAATAGCTTCCCGTCCCCAGTTACTGATCTCATGAAAATAAATGGGTGTGGTCACATGTTTCAGCTGCTTTTCCACATAGTCGGCTCCGGCTTTTGCCATATAAGTATAATAATTGATTTTGCGCACACCATTCTCGATAGATTTTCTAAAATCTTCAGGACTCACCCCGGACCCTCCATGCATGACCACCGGAACTTCTGCCATTCTATGTACATCGGCTACTATGTCCATACGCAGATTAGGTTCCGAGACGTAAAAACCGTGGGTGGTTCCAAAAGAGCAGGCCAGTGCGTCAATCCCGGTGAGATTGACGAATTCTTTGGCCTGTACGGGATTTGTATATGTTTTATTAAGCTGATCATTATCTTTTGCATCTTTATAAATGGTATTACGCCTGCCCATGCTTCCCAGTTCTCCTTCAATGGATGCATCGAATGCATGGGCAAGTTCGGCATACTTTTTTGTCTCCTCCACATTCTTCTCAAAGGGCAGTGAGGAGCCGTCAAACATAATTGCGGTAAAGCCAAGCCGTAGTGCCTTCAAAATATAATCCCAGCTCTCCCCGTGGTCTAACTGTACGCAGACAGGAACTTTTGCACGTTTTGCGAATTCTATCATGATGGGCCCGATATCCACAATGGGAATCACCTTTTCATGTACCTCTGCGTGCTGGATAATCACAGGTGTCTTCAAATTTTCGGCTGCCTGGATCACTGCCATGACACTTTCCAGATTCGGTGTGTTAAACGCTCCCACTGCATAGGCGCCCTTCTCTGCCCCGTCCATGATTTCTTTCAGATTTACCAACATAGTCAACATCTGCCTTTCTTTTACGGAATCAACATAACTTTATACGCATCCAGGTCTTTCTCTGCTGTTTCAAAAGCCTCTTTCCAATCTTCCAGTGCATACGTATGTGATATCAGCCCTTCTGTGCGAATAGTCTGATTCATGATTCCTTTGATGACAGGACCATAACAGTAAGGACCTAAATGTGAGCCGTTAATTGTGATTTCCCTGCCGTCGCCGATCTCATTCCAGTCCACAGTAATTTCATCCGGGAACACCCCAAACTGTACATAAGTTCCCTGGAAACGGATTGCGCTCATACCTTGTTTCACACTTTTTTCACTGCCAGAAGCCTCAATATACACATCGCATCCATAGCCGTCTGTCAGTTCTCTGATTTTGGATACCACATCCTCTTCCAATGGATTCATAACCAGATTGGCTCCGTACTGCGCCCCTTTATCCAAACGCCCCTGTCTGAGATCCAGCCCAATCAGAAGTTTTGGCTGTAAATTTCTTGCAATGCTGACCATCCCCAGACCGATGGCCCCCAGGCCGCTGATTACAACCACGTCATTATGTCCAATATTTCCTCTCTCCACAGCATGCATGGCACATGCCATAGGTTCAATGAGGACCGCCTGCTCCACAGTCATCCCTTCCGGCAGAACATGGTGTATCCCGTCTTTGTGAAATTTCATATACTCTGCCATACCCCCTGCTGTCTCCTGGCGGAATCCGTAAATATAATGCCTGTGGCACATATGATAGGCTCCCGCCCGGCAGAAACGGCATTGCCTGCAGGGAACAATCTGTTCCGAAACCATCCGGTCTCCCAAACGGATTCCTTTCACATTCTCTCCATACTCCACGACTTTTCCCACAAATTCATGACCGCCTGTCACAGGAGCTTCGATATTACATGTTTCCGGTGAAGTTCCCCACACACGGATTCCTCCATGCAGTGTCTTAATATCTCCGGCGCAGATACCGCATCCTTCTACTTGAATCAGTATCTCATCCGGGCCGATTTGAGGAATGGGTATCTCTTCTACCCTGAAATCATAAGGCGCATGCATCCGCAAAGCTTTCATTGTTCCTTTCATATCCAAAACCTCCTGTACTTTAGTGTTGTCTGATCCTGCTGGTTCCCTGCTGAAGAAGCACCGCAAGAATGATAATAATACCTTTGATAATATCCTGTGGGTATGAGGGCACAGAGAGCAGATTCATAATATTTCCGATCATTGCCAGCACCAGCACACCCACCACCGTTTTCACAGAGGAACCCTGGCCTCCGCTGAGACTGGCACCTCCGATTACACAGGCCGCAATACAATCCAGTTCCATTCCCTGGCCTGCCGCACCGGAGCCAATCCCTGTTCTTGATGTGGCAATTACACCGCCCAGTGCAGAGCAGAAACCGGAAATGGCATACACGGAAACTACATGCTGCATCACAGGAATGCCTGCCAGATGAACGGCTTCTTCGTTGCTGCCGATCATAATAACTTTCCTTCCATATGCCGTTTTATTCAGGAAAAAACTGCTGAAAGCCACCACCAGTATGGCAATTACCGTCAGCCAGGTGAGAAATGGCAGTACTTTGGCAGTGCCCAGCTGGCTGATGGTACCTGCAGGCGTATTAATGGGTGTGCCGTGTGAGATCATATAAGCCGCCCCTCTGCATATGGTCATCATGGCAAGGCTGGCTACGAAAGCCGCAATTTTTGTCCTGGCCACCAGAAATCCGGTGAAAAGGCCGCACAGAGTTCCCAGAAGCAGTGTTACTGCCACAGATAAAATAATCGGAAGTTTCCACTCCACCATAGCATAAGCCGTAAATACACTGCCAAAAGCCATGATAGAGCCCACCGAAAGGTCAATCCCCCCGGTTAAAATCACAAACAGCATACCAATTGAGACAATCACAGTTCCCGCATACTGCTGGCATATATTTACAAGATTGGCCATTGTCAGAAAATATTCCGATGCAGCGCTGCAGATAATGAATAATAATAAAAGAATAAAATACGTATTATTTGTCAATATAAAATCCAGAAGTCTCTGATAATTCTTTTTTTCTTTTTCCATACTGCTAGGCTCCTCCCATTGCCAGTCTGATCAAATTGTTCTCCGAAAATTCATTTTTCATGATTTTCCCTGTGACTTTTCCCTGGCGCATCACAATCACCTGGTCACTCATTCCCATCAGTTCCGGCATTTCAGAAGAAATCATAATAATACCGATACCCTGGGCCGCCAATTGATTGATACAGTTGTAAATCTCTGTTTTCGCCCCCACATCCACACCTCTGGTGGGTTCGTCAAAAATAATACATTTACTCCTGGCCGCCAGCCATTTTGCCAAAGCAACTTTCTGCTGGTTCCCTCCGCTGAGCTGAGAAACCCTGTCGTACACAGAGGCATATTTTGTATGGATGCTTTCCAAAACTTCTTTTGTGAAATCTTCTTCTTTTCTTTTGCTGAATACCCGGGCTCTGTTCTGAACCTTTTTCATGGAAGTTATGGTTGTATTCATCTCGATGCTCTGTTCCAATACCAGCCCTTGTTTTTTTCGGTCTTCGGGTACCATACCCAGCCCCCGCTTTACTGCCTGGAGGGGATTTTTAAACCGCACTTCTTCCCCAAACCATAAAATTTTTCCCGATTCCACCGGGTCTGCCCCAAAAACCGCTCTCATTGTCTCTGTTCTCCCTGCCCCTACCAGGCCATAGAAACCCACCACTTCCCCGGCCCTCACATCAAAACTCACATCCTGGACCCGGCTTCCTGCCCGCAAGTGCTGCACCTGAAGAATCTTGTCACCCATGACTACTTTATCCCTTTTTGGAAAGATATCTTTCAAATCCCGGCCCACCATAAGATTGATTAACTGCTCTTTATGGATTTCATCGGTCCGCACCTGCCTGACAAAACAGCCGTCTTTCATCACCGTAATCTGGTCGCACAGGCGGAAAATTTCTTCCAGACGATGGGATATATAGATAATGCTTACCCCATCCTCTTTTAATTTGACCAGCAGTTCAAATAACTTCTCAATTTCACGAAAAGTCAGAACTGCTGTGGGCTCGTCCAGAATCAGCACTTTCACATCCTGGGACAAAGACTTGCAGATTTCCACCACCTGCTGGTAAGCAACACTTAAGGTTCCCACTTTTGCGGCCGGGTCAATGTCCCCAAAACCCAGGTTATCCAGTAATTCCTGTGCTGATTTGTTCAGTGTCTTCCAATTGATTAGTTTTCTCCCCGACGTCAGGTTTTCCACAAAAATATTTTCCGCAACAGTCAGATCCGGTGCAAGCATAAACTCCTGATAAATCGTTGCAATTCCAAGCTTATGTGCATCTCTAGGATTTTGTATTTCTGTTTTCCTGCCATCTATCCAGATTTCGCCTGCATCTTTTCTGATTGCTCCCGCCAATATTTTCATCAGCGTTGACTTTCCTGCGCCGTTTTCCCCAATCAATGCATGGATTTCACCTGCGCACACCTGCAGACTGGCCCCTTTAAGCGCGTGCACACCTGCAAAACGTTTTTGTATATCTGTCATTTTGATACGATATGATTGTTCCATATTTCCTCCATCTGCGCGGTAAAAAACTATATAAAAATAACCTGCACCATTTGCTTGTCCTTTTCTCCGACAGCACATAGCAAAAATCTTGGATGTACCCCGGTACACCTCCGGTTTTTGCCATGCACTTTCGGGGCAAAATTCTGCGCAGCTGCTGCAGGTTATATACATATATTTTCTAAAAATACGCTTTTAACATGTTAAAATGCGGAATCCGGATCGTAATATTCATCTACATTGTCAATATTAATACACGCAGGATTCGTCAGAGTGATTCTGTCATAGCTGCCCGGATCGGCTCCTTCTGCAAGAATTTCGCGGGCAATTGCCACAGCCGCTTCCGCAGTAGCCCCAGGCTGATTGTTTCCGGTACATGCGTAGTTTGTTCCCTTTTTTATCAGTTCCAGGGCTTCTTTCTGGCCATCTGCATCTGCTGCCAGGACCACCTGTTCAGACAGTCCTGCATTTTCAATAGCTGTCATGGCGCCAAGTATCATGGCATCATTTTCACCGAACATCAGATTCATATCCGGATTGGCAACCACCAAATCTTCCGCCGCATCCAGTCCGCCGTTTGACGTATAGGCACCCCATCCAATGCCGCCTACTTTGAACCTGGCATCGTCATTTACTGCGGAACCTTTTTCAATGACCTCTTTTTCCATAGCCGTACCCAGTTCTACCGCCTCATCCTCTGAAATGGACAGCCGTTCCATCAACACCCCGGCAATAAATCCCATACGCCGTTCCCTGGCTGCTTCCAGGTCTTTTTGTCCTCCCATGCAGACAGAATTAATCCATTCATCTTTTTCAAAGCGGTTGGCCGCCGTCCAGCTTCCACACAACAGCCCGTTTTTCACATTGCTGGGATATACGATTGACACCACATTTGCACTGTCTCCACATGAATTATCCACACAGATTACCGGTATTCCCGCATCGGCCGCTCTGTTGATGGCTTCCACACAGCCTTCTGTTTCATAGGGGTCTATGATAATCAAATCGTATCCCTGGCTGATAAAGGAGTCCATATTCTCCGATTCTTTCATGGTATCAGAATCTGCATTTAACACAGCTGCCTCCCATCCGTAATCCTCTATTCTGGAAGTAAATTCATCCGCCAGCGTTACAAAAAAACCGCTGTCCAGTGTTTTCATCTGAATTCCGATTCTAAATTTTTCATCTCCGGAACCGGATTTATCTGCCGTCTGCGTATCATCTGTCTTGGGGGCTGCCGTTTCTGATGACTCCTGCTTCTTAGTTTCTGAACTTTTGTCCTGTGTTGATGTGCTGCTGCACCCAGCGATAGAAAACGCCATCATCCCCACACACAAAACTGCCATTACCTTTTTTAAGTTCTTCATAAATTTTTTCCTCCTGTATTCTTTTTACCAATCAAGCTCTCCGCTTGGCAAGTATCTTCCCCATTTATGAACCGCCTGCTGCATGGCGGCAAAATTTTCAGGCTTCGCAGAAGAATGTATACTATTGCTGCTGGCACAAATATAGCGTCCGCCAGGAGCATGGGTTCTCAAAACTTCTTTTACATAGTCTTCCACCTGAGCGGGCGTATAATTCGTCAGCGGTGCATCACAGTCAATCCCTCCTATTACTGTCAGACTGGGGTATTTCTCCTTGATTTCCACCTGGTTGATTCCTGAATTTTCATCCAGAGGGTGCATGGCCCTGATTCCCATATCAACCATATTGGGAATAATCGTATTAATATTCCCGCAGCAGTGTTTCATCATAACTGCTCCCCGCTCTGTAACATAATCGCTGATCTTCTTCAGTCCGGGAAAAAAGAATTCTTCAAAATGTTCTTTTGACACCAGCAGATTTGTCTTTGACCCATAATCATCTCCTGTCAGAATGGCATCCGCACCCAGATCCAGGGCGATTTCTGCCAATTTCAGGTTATGATCTATGGAAATTTCCACCAGCCGGTGAACCAATTCTGGTTCTTCAATCAGATTGATCATCATATCCTGCATACTGGTTAGATAATAACTGTAATTAAACCCGTCATGGAGATGAAACCCAATGAACCTTTTGCCTTTAAAACGTTTCACCAGTTCCTTCAGATACCCGAAGCGGAAATCATCCGTGGGATCTGGAGCCTGGTAGTTTATGGCATCTTCCAAGGTTTCGATGGGGCCGTGCAGAGGATGGGGCACGATTTCTCCGTTATATTGTCTTAAAACACCCCATTCATTGCGGATTAACTGCTTTTTTTTGTCCAGTATTTCTTCCCTGTACATTTTTGACGGTGTCTGGCTCATGACAATGTCAATATCCAGCGCCTCGCACAAATCGGTATAACGATCGGTTCCGATAATCCCCTGAATCACTTTGGGATCAATCATTAATTCGAAAGCCGGCACTCTGTCTGGTATTTCTCCATTTAATACAGCAGTCACACGTTCGTACGAATTCATATTTGGCCCTCCTTTCCTGATTTGCTGTCTGTGGATTCAATATATCATCATTTTTTGTGATTGTCAACATAATCGCAATTATATAATTGCGATTCTATAGATTTTACCAAATAATATATTTGTGTTTTGTGGAATATAACAAAACAGACCTGACGAAACGCCAGATCTGCTCTCAGAAACATCTTTCATTATATGATTTGCTGATAAAGCTCTCTAATCTGCTCTTCTACAGCCAGTTCCTCGGAAAAAGCACTGGCGCTTCCGGCGGCAAGGCCCAGACAAAATCCATGTTGATAATCCTGCCTTTCCATCCATCCTGCCAGGAAACCCGCTGTCATTGAATCTCCTGCACCTACTGCGTTTACAAGGGCACCTTTTAATGCCTCATGGCTATGTACATTCCCCTGCTCGTCTGCCAGAACTGCACCCTCTGCCCCCATGGATACCAGAACATTTCTCGCGCCCCGCTCCTGCATCCGGACGGCATATCCAATCACATCTTCCCGGGTCTTTAGTGTAACTCCAAAAATTCCACCAAGCTCATGATGATTGGGTTTTATCAGAAAAGGCCTGTATTTTAGCGACTGTTCCAGCAATTTCCCATCCGCATCAACTACCACGTCCACCTGCTGCCGGCTCACCTGTATCATAATATCCCTGTAGATTGTGTCTGGAATACTCCCAGGTATACTCCCAGCCAGAACCAGCAAGTCACCTTTTTTCAGTGCTTCCATTTTCGCAAAAAGCTGATTTAGCTCCTCCTTTCCAATCTGTGGCCCGCTCCCGTTAATCTCCATCCCATCCACGTCTTTTAACTTGATATTAATTCTGGAGTATCCCTGCTGTACTTTTATCAAATCAGTATGAATTCCTGTTTTCTCCAGCCGGCGCTTAATCTCATCTCCGGTAAACCCAGCAATAAATCCCAGGGCAGTTGTCTCAATACCCAGATTTTTGAGCACAATGGATACATTGATTCCTTTTCCTCCAGGAAGCAGTTTCTCGCTGCCTGTCCGGTTAGTCATCCCCATCTGCAACTCTGGTACGGTTATGATGTAATCAATAGCGGGATTCAGTGTTACTGTGTAGATCATAGTCATCACCTCTTTATTTACTTTGCGCACTCTATTTGTAATTGCGTTTTTAATAAATTCGCAATATATTTTATGGTAATTTATGATTTTCAAATTGTCAAGAGGTTGTAAGAAAAACCCATGATTTCCAGATTTGATGAAAAGAAATAGATCATTGCCCGCAAAGTGGAATAAGGAAATGTTTTCACAAATAAAGAAGGGCTGCTGTTTTTCTGCTAAACAGCACTCCCTCCTTTATTTACAACATTATTTCTTCAATCCACAGACTTTACTCTGACAGATATATTGTATCACATTAAATTTTGAAATTCTATATCTTGACTTTTTCAATACATTATGCTATATCAACTTTCTCATTGACCCTTCAATAATGTTGTTGATAATACGCAGAGAGAAATGTTGGGTGTTTGACAGTTGAATATTCAACAAAGTACTTACAGGTTATATAATACCTGTTTTTTATGTCAAATCTCCGTTTATATCATTATATTTTATTGTAATGTATCGTAATTTAGGAATTTCATCGGAACAGCCGCAGCTTCCCCAGATGCGAAAAAGCAAAGATCAAGTATTACCTGGATAAAACTGTAATAGAATCTGAAGCACAGTATGATGGCCTTTATACAGTATGTACGGATCTGATTGAAGGTATATTTGGTTGACTTATATTTTTTGTTTCTCTTCGTTGATTATTTGACTGAGCAATTTCCCTTTTCCAAAATATTGTTCTTTTATTTGTATAACTTTTTGCTGTGATTCATTTTTTCGGTCTATTTGATACTGATGGTATTCGGAAATGCGATTTTTGTCAAGTTTTTGTTCTGATAGAATGGTTATGTGTTTACATGCCTCTTCTGTTTTTGCAACATATTGGGTTCCATAACTGATACATTGTAAGCATGCAATTATTCCCTCATCTGATATTCCGTTTTTCATAAATTCGTTTATGCTTTGCATAAGGTTATCATCTGCAATTGGACCAATGATGAAGTCTTTTCCTTTATCCATTTGTGATATTTGTTCATAAAGCGGTGTGTTTCTTATTTCGTTGAACACTCCACGATTGTAAAGAACATAGTACAACCATTCTCTATCAGATAAAGTAAGTATTCTGTTGTTTGGTATTTTTGATAATTCTATTTTCATTTCATATAATATGGGATTCTCTTTGTTATATATTAATGTACTTGCCTGCATAATATTTGTTCCCATGTAAAAACCTTTTCCAAAATCGCATTTTTTTCTACTCGTTGGTTGAATTTGCCCATGTATTCCTGATTTTGACCCATGAAATAATTTTATATCATTCATAAAATACCTCCGGGAAGTCTTCTTTTATATCGTCAATAAAGTATTCTTCAGACATTGTGTGCATTCCCTCATATATTGTAAGCATATGGCTTAATGGTAATGTTTTGTATATTATCGAACTTGGTGTGCCTAATCGAATATGAATGTATCTGTACATATATCCTATCCATTTGATTGCGTCTGTGTCGTAATGCATATGGTTTTTCTTTGGTCTTATTTCGTCAAGAATTTCGTCCATTACATATTCGTACCACGCGGTGTGAAAGTATGAGTATACTGCGTCCATTTCATTATTTGCAAATCTTGAATTCATGTATTTTTCGATAAAATCGTTATCATCAAAATTTTGATTTTGGGCAAATTGAAATAGGTCTGCTATGTTTTCACATGATGATAGGTCAATGTTCAATAGCTTTTCTCTTTGTGCAGGTTGTATCTGTGCCATATTTTCATCTCCTATTTTATGAATTTATATTTAGATATTCACTCGGATTTAGTTAGTTAGTTTGTTTGTTTGTTATCGGCCTTTATGGAAGCGAAAGCTGCGTGTGCGCAGTAGTTCAGCGTCATGGTAATGTTGGAATGCCCCATGATATGCTGTACCGCTTTGGGGTTCATGACCACATTAGCTAAGTGGGTGCCGAATGTATGATGTAAGGTGTGGGGTATCATTGCTTTGGATAAGACAGGATTATATCACATTAAATTTTAAAATTCTATATCTTGACTTTTTCAATACATTATGCTATATTAACCTTCACATTAAAACTTCAATAAAGTTGTAAATAACATGCAGGAATATCTATAAAAAACAGCTTCAGCTTTTATGACTTGGTTCAATCCGGGCTATTTCTGTTGCATTACTGACTTTCATGTATCAAATTAGTCATTAATTTTACAAAAAATCACACAAAAAATGGGAAAATATTTCAGGGTGATTTTTGTTTGATCACAGATATGCTTCACAAGGCTTGTATTTCCCCCAAAAACTGCTTATACTAAATCTGCAGTCATTACATCAGTTACTTATTACAAAGGAGACCCTCTATGAAAGCAGAACTCAATTGGCTTGACAATCCGGAAGTGTTCCGGGTCAACCAGCTGCCAGCTCACAGCGACCATGAGTACTATGAAAGCGAGGACGCCTGCCAGTCCAAAACCAGCAGGTGGAAACAGTCCCTGAACGGAACGTGGAAATTCTCATACTCAGAAAATGCGGCCAGCCGTCCGAAAGATTTTTACCAAAAGGATTTTGACAGCAGCCATTTTGGTGAAATCCAGGTTCCAGGCCATATTGAGCTGGCTGGTTATGATCAAATACATTACATCAACACCATGTACCCCTGGGAAGGCCATACATTCCGGCGGCCTTTAGGAAGCGGCATGAAGGGCGTCCACCGGGAGGAATTCAGCGGCGCCCCTTACAATCCTGTGGGTTCTTACCTGTGCAGGTTTGACCTGAACGAAGAATTAAAGGGCAGACAGGTGCGCATTTTCTTCGAAGGGGTGGAACAGGCCATGTATGTATGGCTGAACGGAGCCTTTATCGGATATGCAGAGGACAGTTTCACCCCCTCGGAATTCGACATCACAGAACACCTCGTTGAAAAAGGAAATCTCCTGGCTGTGGAGGTACACAAAAGAAGCACCTCCGCCTATTTAGAAGACCAGGATTTTTTCCGGTTCTTTGGAATTTTCCGGAATGTAACTCTATGTGCCAGGCCAGACACACATATCGAAGATTTATGGGTCAGGCCAAAATACTCTGTGGCGGATTCCACCGGAGTCCTAAACCTGGATATTAATCTATCCGGTATTCTGGAAAATAGGAAGCTCCAGATTCTTGTGAAGGACAAAGAGACTGCCTGTATCTGCCAGAGCCTGAATGCTTCCAGGCATCTGCATGTTTCCTGCCCTTTTCCGGAAAAAGTAAAACCCTGGGACCACCAGAATCCTTACTTATATCAGCTGGAAATCCGTATCTTTGATGAAAACAATGCTCTGGTAGAGCTGGTTCCCTGGAAATTCGGATTCCGCAAAATAGAAATCCAAAATAAAACCATCCTGCTAAACGGGAAACGCCTCATCATCAACGGAGTAAACCGCCATGAGTGGAGTGCCCAAAGGGGAAGAAACATTTCATTGGAAGAAATGCTCTGGGATATGGAATGCCTAAAGCGCAATCACATCAACGCTGTCCGCACCTGCCATTACCCCAATCAGATTCCCTGGTATGACCTGTGCGACGAAAACGGAATCTATATGATGGCAGAGACGAATCTGGAATCCCATGGTTCCTGGCAGAAAATGCAGGACGCAGAACCCTCCTGGAATGTCCCCGGCAGTATGAAAGAGTGGGAAGCCGCAGTACTGGACCGGGCAAAAACCCATTTCGAAGTATTAAAGAACCACACGTCCATTCTCTTCTGGTCTCTGGGCAACGAGTCCTATGCAGGCAATGTCCTCCAGAAAATGAATGCTTATTACAAAGAGCAGGACCCTGACCGTCTGGTCCACTACGAAGGAGTATTCCACAACAGAGACTATGAAGATGTGATCTCTGATGTGGAAAGCCAGATGTACGCCCCTCCCCAGCGGGTGGAAGAATATCTGCTAAACTCCCCCAAGAAACCTTTCATTCTCTGTGAATACATGCACAGCATGGGGAATTCCGCCGGGGGCCTGGGCACCTATATGCACCTTCTGGACAAATATGAAATGTATCAGGGGGGATTCATCTGGGATTATATTGACCAGGCCCTTTTTGTAACGGATGAAATAACCGGGAAACAGGTGCTCCGGTATGGAGGGGACTTTGATGACAGGCCCTCTGATTATGAATTTTCCTGCAATGGAATTGTATTTGCTGACCGCAGGGAAAAACCGGCAATGCAGGAGGTAAACTATTATTATGGATTATACAGTTGACAATACTTCAAAACTCCGGGTGATCTACGGCGATGTGACGCTGGGTCTTTCCGGACCAGATTTCCACTATATCTTTTCCTATCAGACAGGCGGCCCAGAATCTCTGTGTATCAAGGGCCGGGAATGGCTCTACCGCACTCCCCGTCCCACGTTCTGGCGGGCCTTGACAGATAATGACCGGGGAAGCGGGTTTCATCTGAAATCGGGCATGTGGCTCAGCGCCGATTTATTCATGCAGTGTGTGGAAATCCAGGTGTCTGTGGACGGACAGAGCATACCTCTGCCGAAAGCTCCGGAAAATAACCGGTACAAAAATGAAGAATATGCCAAGCAGGTGGGCATTTCTTTCTTATACCATACAATCACAGTACCGTCTACAACGGTGAAAGTTATCTACACTGTGGAAAGCTCTGGGAAAATCCTTGTGACAGCCCAGTACATGGGACAGCCAGGTCTCCCTCAGCTTCCCGTATTCGGTATGCGTTTCCTCATCCCCACCCTGGCCTCAGGCTACTGCTATGAGGGCTTGAGCAAAGAGACGTATCCAGACCGGAAAGCAGGAGGAAAAAAGGGCATCTACCATGTAGAAGGCCTTCCTGTGACTCCCTATCTGGTGCCCCAGGACTGCGGAATGCATATGGACACCCGCTGGGTGGAGATTACAAGAACCTCTGTCCTGGACCGCTCTCAGAAAATCCGGGAACCCTTCAGCCTGAAAATAACAGCCTCTGGACAGGATTTTGCGTTCAGCTGTCTGCCCTATACTGCGGAAGAACTGGAAAATGCCTTTCATATGGAAGAACTTCCCCCTGCCAGACGGACGGTTCTGTGCATTTATGGGGCTGTGAGAGGCGTGGGAGGCATCGACAGCTGGGGAAGCGACGTGGAAGAAGCTTACCATATCAGCGGTGAAAAAGATATCTGTTTTTCTTTCCAGATTGCATTTTGACATCCTCCGAAAATATGGTAAAATAATACAGTAGCATTGAAATTACTAGAGTGTGTCTTAAAAATGCTTTTTGTCAGATGTGCGTCACACTTGGTGGGAGATTTGTGCCAAATGAAGGGCGCATAGCGGGCTATGTAACCTGAATTTGGCGCAAATCTCACGCAAAGTGGGGCGTGCAGATGGCAGGAATGATTTTTAAGACACACTCTACGAGGAGGAAATGTTTTTATGAAAAAAAAGATACTTGGTTTACTGCTGAGTACTGTCCTGACAGTCTCTGCCCTATCCGGCTGCGGCGGTTCTGGCGATACTGGCAGCAGTACACAGACAGAGGATGCAGCTGCTTCTTCTAAAGAAAAAAGCGGCATCGCCAAAGAGGATTTAAAAGTAGGTTTTATACATGTGGGAGCTCCCAGTGATATGGGCTATACTTATAACCATGACCAGGGCACTAAGCAGATGCAGGAAAACCTGGGACTGTCAGATGACCAGATCATAAACAAATTCGACATACCGGAGGATGCAGAGTGCGACACTGCCCTGCGGGAGCTGATGGATGCTGGGTGCAACATCGTATTTGCCACAAGCTTCGGTTTTGAAGATTACATGGTGGAGGTGGCTAAAGAATATCCGGATGTACAGTTCTGCCACTGTACCGGTTACCAGGCGGCAGAGACCGGCCTTGCCAATCTGCACAATTATTTTCCCACCGTGTGCCAGGCCCGCTATCTCACAGGAATCGCCGCCGGCCTGAAGACCGAGACCAATAAACTGGGATTTGTGGCCGCGTTTCCTTATGCTGAAGTCATCAGCGGATTTACAAGCTTCTACCTGGGGGCAAAGAGCGTCAACCCGGATGTGACTATGGAAATCCAGTACACCAATTCCTGGAATGACCCGAAGAAGGAAGCCGAAGTGACCCAGGCCCTCATTGACCACGGATGTGATGTGGTTTCCCAGCATTCCGATTCCACCGCTCCCGCCACCACGGCGGAAAAGAACGGTGTATGGCAGGCAGGCTACAACACAGACACTATGCCTGCAGCGCCGAAAGCCTCCCTGGTTTCCGCATGTGTGGACTGGAGTATTTACCTGACGGAAGCTGTACAGGCTGTCATAGACGGGACAGACATCCCTGTTGACTGGTGCACAGGACTGTCCGAAGACGGCAGATCAGATTCGATCTACCTATCGCCGCTGAATACAGATATTGCGGCTGAGGGCACTCAGGAAGCCATCGACGAAGCCACGGAAAAGATGCGCTCTGGTGAACTGCATGTATTTGAAGGACCGCTGAAAGGAGTCAGCCCGGAGGGGGAAACATATGAAGCCAAAGAGGGGGAACATTTCCCCGAGCAGGAAGACCGATCAGCTCCCAGCTGGTGTTACATCGTAGAAGGATGTACGGTAATAGAATAGACAAATCAAGGGGCAGGACTGCATATACCAAAGCGGCCCTGCCCTTTTAAGGAGAAAACGTTATGAATCACACCGGAAAAAATGCGGTACGAATGGCTAACATTACAAAAACCTTCGGAACATCCACAGCAGACCACAAGGTGGATCTGGAACTGCGCAGAGGGGAGATTCTGGCTCTTTTAGGCGAAAACGGAAGCGGAAAAACAACCTTGATGAATATACTGGCGGGCATCTACTTTCCTGACAGCGGAACCATTGAAGTCCATGGCCAAAAAGTGCAGATACGCTCACCCAGGGATGCGTTTCAGCTGGGAATCGGCATGATCCATCAGCATTTCAAGCTGGTGGATGTGTTTACCGCTGGGGAGAACATTGTGCTGGGACTGCCTGGCACAATGTACGTGGACAGGAAAGAACTCAACCAAAAAGTACAAGAAATCGCCTTGCGTTATGGATTTGACCTGGACCCCCAGAAAAAAGTATACAACATGTCTGTATCGGAAAAGCAGACAGTGGAAATTTTAAAAGCTCTGTACCGGGGTGCAGAGATTCTGATTCTGGACGAACCCACAGCAGTGCTCACCCCCCAAGAGACACAAAAACTTTTTAATGTTCTTCGAAATATGAAAGAAGACGGCAAATCCATCATTATAATCACCCACAAGCTCCACGAGGTGCTTGCCATCTCCGACCGGGCGGCTATCCTGAGAAAAGGGGAAAATGCCGGGACTGTAGACACCGCTTCCACCACCCTGGAGGAATTGACCGAAAAAATGGTGGGGCAGTCAGTCAGTCTGGACATTGAACATCCCCAGGCAGTACGCGGCAAAGAAATGCTCCGGGTGTCAGAACTGACCTGTCCTGGTCCAGACCGGGGAAAAGCTCTGGACCGGGTGAGCTTTTCCGCCTATGCAGGAGAAATCCTGGGTATCGCTGGAATCTCCGGAAGCGGACAAAAAGAGCTGTGTGAGGCTATCGCCGGCCTATACCCGGTATCTGGCGGCAAGATCTTATACAACTGTGGGACAGCACCGGGGCAGGAAATGGAAAATATAACCGGCTGGCCAAGCGGTAAAATCTACCAGCAGGGAATTTCCATGGCCTTCATACCCGAAGACCGGCTGGGCATGGGACTGGCTCCTTCCATGGACATGGTTGACAATGTGATGCTGCGCAGTTACCGGAACAATCCCGGCCTGTTTCTGAACCGGAAAAAGCCCAGGGAAATATCCAGGCGGCTGATTCAGGAACTAGATATTCAGACTCCAGGCATATCTACACCTGTCCGCCGCTTATCCGGGGGCAATGTTCAGAAAATCCTCCTGGGACGGGAGATTTCTAATGATCCTTCCGTTCTCATCGCCGCCTATCCGGTGCGGGGGCTGGACATTCAGACTTCCCATAAAATATATCATATGCTGGGGGAACAGAAGAAAAAAGGCACAGCAGTAATCTTCCTGGGGGAAGACCTGGATGTATTGATGGAATTATCCGACAAACTCCTGGTTCTCTGCGCTGGAAAAGCCAGCAAAGTAATGGACCCCAAAAAGACCACCAAAGAAGAAATCGGCATGATGATGCTTCAGTCTGGATGGACGCCGGACCACGAGGAGGTGAAACCATGAACCATCAGCAAAAACCAAAAGCAGGGTCTTTCCTTCACATTGTAAAAAGGGATACCCTGTCCGTCAAAAGGCAGTGGCTCATCCGCGGTATTGCCCTGGCAGGGGCACTGCTGTCCGGTGCTCTGCTGATTCTGGCCCTGGGACATAATCCCTTGGCCGTGTACGGGGATATGCTGGCAGGAGCGCTGGGAACCCCCACTGTCCGGCGGGAAACGGTGAAAATCGCGGTACCCCTTCTGATTACCGCCATGGGCGCTGCACTGGCCTTTAAAATGCGGTTCTGGAATATTGGCGCAGAGGGGCAGTTCCTCATGGGAGCCGTCTTCGCCGGATATTTTGCCTTTTTCCTGTATGACCGTATGCCCAGGCCTGTACTGATTCCGGTCATGCTTGCAGCCGGTATGGCGGGGGGCGGAATCTACGGGATGATTCCGGCTTTCTTCAAAGCAAAATTAGGAACCAACGAGACACTGTTCACTCTGATGCTCAACTACATGGCCCTGGCCCTTGTACAATATCTGCAGAACGGCCCTTGGAAAGCGCCTCAGAGCCAATTTCCCAAGATGCCCATGCTGGATGACCGGGCACGGCTGTCCAAGATTCTGGGCGTTCACTGGGGATGGGTAATGGCGCTGGTTCTTGTAGTCCTGTTTTATGTTTACCTCACCAGGACAAAACAGGGTTACGAAATTGCTGTGACAGGAGACAGCATCCACACAGCCCGCTATGCCGGAATCCCTGTCAATCTTGTAATCATACGTACCATGTTCTTATCCGGGGCACTGGCCGGACTGGCTGCTGTATTCCAGGTGGCCGGGTCAGATTATACCATCACAGAAGGAACTGCCGGGGGCGTGGGATTTACCGCCATTACCGCCGCCTGGATGGCCAAGCTGAACCCGTTCGGAATGCTGGCCGCTTCCCTGTTTATTGCAATTTTAGAACGGGGTTCCAACAAAATCCAGACCACTTTTAAAATCCCCTCTTCGGCTTCTGAAGTGCTCACCGGAATGATTCTGTTCTTTATGCTTGGATGTGAATTTTTTATGAATTATAGGCTGGTAAACAGCAGACGAAGGAGGGAAAACCCATGAACACATTACTGAATCTGGCGGCAGCAGCGGTACTTGCCGGGACACCGCTTCTCTTCGGAACCTTGGGTGAGATTTTGACAGAAAAATCGGGAAATATCAACCTTGGGGTAGAGGGAATGATGTTCATGGGTGCCATTGCCGGGCTGTCAGTCCCCTATTTTTACGAACAGATGGCACTAATGGCAGGTGCCTCCCCTTCCGGAACAGCCGGGGCGCTGATGGCACTGGCCGCTTCCTTTGCAGCGGGAGCCCTGGGGGCGCTGATCTATGGATTTCTCACCATTTCATTACACGCCGACCAGAATGTAACCGGACTAACCCTGACAATTTTCGGCACAGGATTGGGGAATTTCTTCGGAGAATATCTGGGAAACCAGGCCGAAGGCTACGCAGCCTTGGGCGAGGAATTGAAATCAGCTTTTCACAACCTGTCCATCCCTGGTCTGTCACAGATTCCCGTGCTGGGAAAATTGCTTTTTCAGTACAACTGGATGGTGTACTTTGCCATTATTCTGGCCCTGGCAATGAACCATTTTCTCAGGAAGACCCGCCTGGGGCTGAATCTGCGCGCCGTAGGTGAAGATCCGGCTGCAGCTGACGCGGCTGGAATCGACACTACCCGTTATCAATACACAGCTGTTATAATTGGCGGGGGCATCTGCGGCATAGGCGGCATGTACATGAGTATGGTGACCACCTCCGGCGTGTGGGTGCACAACTGTGTCAGCGGGTATGGCTGGCTTTCTGTAGCTCTGGTCATTTTCTCTGTCTGGAGTCCGGCCAGGTCTTTGGTGGCGGCCGTAATATTTGGCGGGCTGACAGTACTGCGCCTCTACCTTCCTATACCTGGAATGCCGATCCAGATATATGAAATGCTCCCCTACACAGTGACCATACTGGTGCTGATTGCAGCCAGCATCCGCCAGAGACAGGAAAATATGCAGCCGAAAAGCTGCGGGGTGAATTATTTCCGGGAGGAGCGGTAAGACAGCACTTTAGGGTAAGCAAAGCGGGCCTTAAAGCCATTTGGTGGTTCTGTCATGCCTTCCTTGATCCGCTTCCAGGCTGTCTTAATTGACGCTTATATTTTTTTAGTGTATACTAATATCAGCAAATGAATACAGAATATGCAGCCGCATACAATAACAAAGAAAGGAAGTATTCACTATGAGTTATAAGGAACTCGCCAAAAATCTCATAGACCAGATACCCGACAGCAAAATGTATTATATCGTCGCCTATCTGCAGGGGGCAGCAGTCCCGGATGAAATACCCAACGCAGAAACAATGGAGGCGATAACGGAAGTCGAGGAAATGATTAAGGCTGGCAGGGGGCAGCATTTCCATGGCACTGCTGAGGAATTTACTGATATGCTTCTGTCGGAGGCCTAATCATGCTGAGTCTTAATGCTTCTACAGCATATAAAAAGGATTTGAAACTGTGCAAGAAACGGGGATATGATCTGGCTCTTTTAAACGCTGCCATAAACACACTTCTGATTCCTGCACCATTATCCCCGAAAAACAAGGATCATTCCCTCTCCGGGAATCTTGCTGGAAAACGGGAATGCCACATTTTACCGGACTGGCTGCTTATTTATCAGATAAATGACAACGAACTGTATCTTGTGCGAACCGGAACCCATGCGGATCTGTTCGGGCTATAGCCAAGAGAAAAGACATGTGCTCCACTGCATATGCCTTTCACTTTCCCTATAATTTTCTATTTTGAGTACTACCATTGCCATTAGCCATTTAGGATTTTTGTTTATGCAGATATAGAAAGTAACATAAAGTGTTGCCGTGAAAAATCAACAGAGCAGGAACATTTATCAGACAAAGAATTGCGGTTACATATCATAAAAATTGATAAAAGGCGTGCAAAATACTATTCTTTTTTTATGGATAGAAAATGTGGCGATAAATCAAATTATGATTTATGTATCAATACCGCTTATGTCGATATAAAAGTTATAGCACTGGGAATTGCTAAGATGTTCTAACATATATACTTTCCATAACTCCTGTAAAATTGTTAATACTAATGCAGTTATCAATGCATAATGCAACAACGGCGGCAAAAGAAGAATATGGATATAATGATTACCCATATTCTTCTTTTTAATCTATCCTATAATCTTCCAGTTACCGCTTGTCTTTGCCAATATCAACTCAAACTGTGAAATCTGAGCTTCGAAATGCTCTATAACCTTATGCTGCCTGAATTTTCTTTTCCTCCATTTCCTCTATATATACTCTCGAAGTCTTTTTGTGCCTATGGCACAGCCCATGACAGCGTAAATGACAGGTGCTTCGTGTATGCGTAATTAAGGTTTGTAAAAATTACCAGAAAAAATTAGCACTCACATCTTGTAAGTACAATGTGAAATGCGTGTTGTTTCGTCTTTGTGTGAAAGTGGCTAAAAATTAAGGGATTTCGGGAATTTTGATATGTTGCCCAGTAGTCAGTTTACCGTCTTTATTTGTCCTGTTTGAATAAAAATATGTCAGATTGTATGTCAATAGAAAAGACTATCAGCAGTTACCGGTAGTCTTTTTATGTTGCATCAAAAGGAATCTTTATGTTCGTCAAGCCATTTTTGAAAGCCGTTTATGTCATTTGCTTTTTGAAATTCATCTCTGGCTTTCTCTGCTGCTATTCTCCACGGTTCATAATGTTTTTCTTTATAATCAGAGATATGATTATTATATCGGATTCTAGCGTGTTGTGTTTTGCGTGCTTTGGTATATGCTAGAGTGTGTCTATATGCAAAGCTGAATCTGCTTCATCAAGTTACCGAAATTTCCACAAGTTACAAAAAAGGGTTATTGTCGAAAAAGGGTAGATATGCTATAATCCCGATATGGGAAACCATAGAGTCAAAGGCGGCTTTACCCCTCTTATTTTTCGGAGGGTTCAAAGCAGCCCTCCAAACGAAAGAAAGGAGGGCGATGCAATGTATGTTACATATGCGGATTTAATCCAAATTGGTATATTCATTGTTGCCCTTGCTAATTTGATTTATCAGATTTACAAGGGAAAAAAGAAATAGCCGCCACTACTGCAATAGCGACGGCTGACCTCGTAAGAGGTATTGAGTTATCGTTTGAGGGGTAGAGCCGCTTCTATGGTTCTCCCTTTTCTATCTACAATATAGCATATCTAGCAAAGAGGTTCAAGAGTTTTATTATATTTCTTCTTTTGTATCTCTCATTACAAAAATCCCTTTAAAATCACAATTTAGAATGTCGGCTATCTGATTCAGTTCCTTTTCGCTGAAATTATCACGTTTTAGTTTATTTGAGAAGTTACTTTGAGAAGTGTTAAGACTGTTAGCTAGTTCCGTAACAGATATTTTTCGCTTTACTAATGCGATTCGTATTTTTTCTGACATGGACATGTTTACACCCTCTTTCTTATAAGATAAATTCATTATATCACTTATAAGTGATAAATAACACTTTTTAAAAATATCCATCACTTTTTCTTAGTGATAACGGACATTCTTTAATCTGGCTATCTGACAGCCGCAGGAATTGTAAACAATGCACCATATAGGGTGAGCCAAAGAAAAGAAGTGTATGCAGATTAAAAGAAAATAAAAATGCCCTTACAGAGCCGCAATCTCTGACAAGGGCAAGTAACCCGGACACATAGCAAAGCCGGATATAAAAAATCATATCATACCCGGTTTTGGTTTACTGCTTTTTTGGTAATGCTTGCCGCATTGGTTACAAGCCACATCTTAAAAGGCGGTGCAAAACATGAGTAAAGAGGAAAGCAAGGAATACGCAGACGCTTTAAGAAAAGGAACTAAGGACTTCTTAGACCGCATAGATACCGATACAGAAATCAGGCAGCATGTCATCAAACTGCTTTACGGATTCATGCAGTACGGTATCGGAGTTGAGAAAGGCGATGCAATATGAAGTATGAGATATTGATTATCAAGATGTTACTGGAAATGAAGAATGAGGACTATATTTTCAAGATATATCATTATTTGCTTGCAAAGTACCGCAAAGAAGAACGCAAGGCAGAGCATGAGCCAATAGGTGAACGCAAAGCCGAAGTTATCCATATTGTGTCCGAACTGGAAAGTCTTGATACTATCGAAAGCATATACAGTTTTATCATAGGCTCATTGTCTGTCGAGAAAGGTGGTGTCGCTGATGAATAGAACCGACATAGCAAAGGCAATAGCCGCAGATTTACTGGAGAACGATGTACTGGACGAAAACAATTTCTCTTATGATACTGCTGCCATTCTTGAATATGTCCAGAATATCATTTT
>CAJUMB010000033.1 GCA_910587105.1 uncultured Lachnospiraceae bacterium | reverse complement strand
ACTGATAGGCGTTATATTTTCAAATAACCGCAGTCCTCTTTTGACAGCCGGATTAATGGTGTTTTCTGAATATTGCATTAGCAGCTTTTCACGCATTGTAGGTAATAAAGGCATTGGGTTTTTATCCCCTTATTCCTATTTCAGTGCGGCAGATATTTCACATACAGGTTTCTATGAATGGGATTATCTGGTATGCTATTTTATTCTGCTGATTATATTTCTGCTGATAGCTTATAACGTCTTTTTAAGAAAAGATGTTCAATTCCGTTCTTGAGGAGGTGCATATTATGAGAGCGTTAATTAAAAATGAATTACACCGTTCAAGGAAGCATTTGCTCATTTGGCTTAGCATTATGTTTCTGCTGATTGGTTTTTGCTATTATGAATATCTTTCCTTAAAGGACAGCTTAGGCGAAGCTGCTTTAATGCTCAGCGGAATGCCGCGCTTACTGACTACAATGTTTGGAATAAAAGGCGACTTCAATACAGCACTTGGGTGGTATAGCTGTATCTATTTTTGGGTATCTATCCTTGCATTTGTATATGCCCTTAATTTAGGAATATCCTGTATTGCAATGGAAGTCAAAAACGGAACAAGTGCATACCTGTTCACAAAACCCGTATGCAGGACAGAAATTGTGTTTTCTAAAATAATTGCGTCCGTTGCTAATCTTTTGATATTTTCAGCTTTTAGCGGACTATGTAATTATATACTGCTTATTCTCCCAACAGACGGTTTGGAGCAGCCGACAGCGGCACTCACAACAACAATAGGATTATATCTGACACAGCTTATGTTTTTTACCGCCGGTTTATTGATTTCAAGCATTGTAAAAAAATATAAAGCGGCAGTACAAGTTGGTACAGTTTTTTTGCTAACATCATACTTCCTTGCAATAACAGCACAGTATTCTGGTATTCGCTTCCTTGATTTATTATCCCCGTTGAGATACTTTGATGTGTATGAGGTAATTTTGAACGGTATACAGACTTTTAGTCTGATTTTAGCCCTTTTCATTGTGACTGTTTGCCTATATATTACTGCTAAACAATGGAAAAAACGGGAATTATAGAGGTAAGTATATAATGAGTAAAGTTATAATGATGTGTGGAGTATGCGGCTCTGGAAAGATAACGTATGCAAAACAAAAAGAAAAAGAAGGGTATATCAGACTTTCTATTGACGGGGAAATGTGGAGCATATATGGACAGAAAGGAATTGATTATCCAGAAGAACAGTACGGCGAATGATCCGATAAAGTTGAGCATATTCTCCGACAAACAATGATAATTCTAATTAAAGATGAAAAAAATGTTGTTGTTGACTTTAACTTTTGGCATGATGAGAGTGAAACTGTACTGCTGCAACAATGATTTGATAATCCTATAGCTGTCTTACATGGAAAGCATCGTGACAAATAAGAGATTATTGAAACTGGAAACATTGATTATGGCTGCGGGATGGTCATTCCATTTTTTATACAATTCCACAATCCGCAGATAGAAGGCCTTTCGTACAGCGTCCTCATTAGAGCGTGTTTGAAAATTGCTTTATGTCAACCGTGCGTCACAGTTTGTACCCAAGGGTATGATATGGGAGATTTGTTCCGCATGAGGGCGCTGTAGCGGGCTGCAGCAACCGAATAAGGAGCAGATCTGCCGCAAAGTGGGGCGTATGGGTGGCATGAATGGATTTTCAAACACGCTCTAATCCTCTATTTCTTCCTCATCCATTAGTCTCTGTAATATCGCATACTTACAAATAATAAATATTTCATTGCCATTCGTATCTGTACGAAGAATTAACAAACACCTTATAATTATCTGGTACTATGGAATTATATTCAGAATCATACGGAAAATCATATTGCAGATAGTCGGTTGACAACGGGCTATTTATCTCCGCATAATGAATCCCATATCCAATTACGCGCCCATTCTTATAAAACAATACGGCAATTGAAGTTGTCTCCACCCTCTGACCCATATTTTTTGCCGTAACCATCAAGTTATCTGCGCCATAGTCTGCTTGGCACGAAATCTTGCCTGCATTCCCCATTGCAGACGTTTCTTCACATCTGAATTCGACCGCGTGTCTCGAATATTCCACATCGTTATAGTTTCCATCATATGGATTTAGCGCAAATAACGCGGCTTCCCTTCCCGGTTCTAACGCAAAACAATAATCTGAGTTTTTACCGATTAAGGTATTCCTAGAATTATAATACAAGCAATCCATATGGAGACTCATTGTGTATCGATAGTTATTTTTAACAATTACGACCACACCATTATCTGTGACGTAACTATTGTACGTTAAACTATTCTTTGCGGCTGCCTCATCGAATTCTCCTCCTGGACTAGGAGTGGGCGTTTGAATCAGCGTTGGTCTGGGAGTCGGGGTGTGGAATATAGTTGGCGTCGGGGTCCGAACCGGAGTGGGTGTTGGG
This sequence comes from uncultured Lachnospiraceae bacterium, assembly GCA_910587105.1. Lineage (GTDB taxonomy): Bacteria > Bacillota > Clostridia > Lachnospirales > Lachnospiraceae > MGBC164599. Next base: position 35,579 of record CAJUMB010000033.1, on the reverse strand, counting down.
GTTGCAATACTCGTTGGGCGCGGAATCGGAGCTATAGTAGTTGTCGGTCTGAGCGTCGGGGTAATGCTCTGCGTTGGCTGGGGTATTGGGGTTGTCGACACAACAGGACTTGGTGTGATGGTCTCCGTCTGACTCGGTATTGGCGTCTGTGTTACCGTCGGGACCAGCGTGCTTTCGCTCTTTCCAAATACGGATACAAAGCACATGAAGTATTTTCCGGGAATCTCTGCATATATCCTGCATGCTCCCGGACCAACGCCATACACGATTCCTCCGCTGCTGACAGCTGCTACGCTTTTATCCGTAGAATACCACGAAACTTTCTTTTTAGTCCCTAAAATCTTCAGCGTTTTAAATTTTCCAACACTAATCGAAATACTTGCTTCGCTTAACTTTGGTTTTTCCCTGCTCCCACTCTGGTTTTTTACCGTCACTCGGCAAATCAGCTTTTTCTTCCCTATTTTGGCCGTTATCCGGGCTGTCCCCTTAGATTTGGCCTTTACTACGCCTTTCTGAGTCACTGCAGCCACTTTCTTTCTGCTGCTTGACCATTTGGCTTTCTTCTTTGTACCTGTGACTTTCAGCTTGAGCTGTTTCCCCTTAACCAAGATTGCTTTCGTCCTGCTGATTTTGGGTGCCGCCGCTTGGACTGGGCTGCTATGGGGTATGGCCAGAAGCATTGCCAGTAGAAAGAGAAGTAACAGGACTATGCATTTGGGGTTTCTTTTGTTCATTCGCAAAATCCTCCTTTGTAATATTAGAAAAATTGTACCATATAATGAGGATTTTGTCGAATATTATGAATATTTCATTTTAAACTTAACAGCCCATTTTGCACATGACACAATTAATTTAGAACCAGCAGGTGCAAGAATGAGAGATTCTTATAGATTCGCTGGTTTTAACAATTACATAGGTTTTAAATTTTTATTTAGTCTATCCACCATCCAGGCAATCCGCTTTTCCCTTCCGGCATCTGTCTTTGCATCCAAGTACGCCCGTGTATAAGTCTTCTTCACAGATAAAGACATAGACTGAAAATTTGTATAGGCAGGCTCATAGCTTTCCAGCATTGCAGAAAGCTGTGCAATCTGCTCTTCTGTAATGACCTCCAGCGGATTTACGGCGTCCCACTGGCCATTCTTTTTAGCATCCTCTATTTTCTTTCTGCCGAAATCAGTCATACTTCCCTGCGCTTCAAGCTTTTTAGCTAATGCCTTGTTTTTCTCTGACCACTTGCTTTTCTCCCTGCGCATCGAAAAATACTTTTTATAAGTTTTGTCATCAATCTTTTCCATCTGACCGTCAATCCATCCAAAGCAGAGCGCTTCTTCCAGAGCTTCTCCTGCCTTTACTGTTTTCGGTCCTCCATTCTTGCCGAACAAAATCCAGATACCGGCGCTTGAAACACAGTGCTCATAGAGCCATTGCCTAAATTCTTCTCTGTTGGCAAATTCCATTATATCGTTCATTATGTGACTCTCCTTTAGTATTCCTCATCCATCAAACGTTCATATCTCAGATAAAAAACCTGCTTTGATAAATCGCCCCGCATTCAGTCAGCGCAGCCCCATACGCCTCCTTAAACTGATACGACACAGGTCGAAACTTTATTCTCCTTTTTCCTTACGAATACTAATAATAGTGTTGACAATACATAACAGTATAAAAAGGCTGGCAAAATTAATCCAAATATCTCTATACGCTGTTTTGGCCAATTCTTCCCTTAATCCGCTGAACCAGACATATCCAAATGCTAATAATTGTGATGGCACATATGCAATAATATATCTTAAAATCAAGGGTTTAACGGGCAAAGCAGTACACAGCTTAAATGCTGTAACACCAATCAAAAGAATTACAGCCCTATCCAATTCGTGCCAATTACCGCTTGGGTCCTCATAAATCCCCTTACCAAGATATAAAATACTATTTAACAATGTTACTGCAGTATAAATTATGGAATAAACCGCCACTATCCTTATCCATTTTTTCTTGTTCATTTTTCTCTCCCCCCCCAGCCTCCGCCGTGCTTAATGTTCAAAAATAAAAAATTCACACAGGTCTTTCGCAAATTCCAAAGGCGCTGTACTATTTTCTCTATCCGGCACTGCAGATCATCCTTGCATACTTATTCTCTGAATCTTCAACAACACGGATTTTTCCCTGTCGGATATGATATTCAATCCGCTTTGCATACCACCAATCCCCTACACTAATCTGTGAATAACCCAGGATATCTCCTATCAGCCTGGCTTCCCTAACCGGCTTATCTGACAGCCTGCTCCAGATAAGGAAATCATAAAAGTCCTCCGGGACACCAAGTACTCTGCCGTTTATCACAGCGCGAAGGGGACTATTATCCCTCACTAACTCACTCCAGTAAACGGCATACAAATGTACTTCTTCTTTCGAGAGATTTTCCTCATAAGGTAAAAATCCTGCAAATTCTTCTGCCGCAGTCTCACCCCAGTTCTTGTAAACAACCGTGTAATTGTCCCGTACTACATACTCTGGAAGTTTTACTACATGAATTTCATTTTGATATTTCTCTAAAATCCAGCATAAATGATAGAATCCACATCTGGAATAAGACGCATCGCTGTACCATATCCGAATCTTCTCGCCACAATCCAAAAATCTTTTCAGGCGGTATAATTCATTTGCATAAACATCTCCTATATGTTTCAGCTGTTCCTTCATTTCCACATCTTGCTCCCATTGATTCTGGGCATACATGGAATAGAGAAGCCGGCTCCGATATAAACCATCCGCCGGTTCTTTGATATTCCCTATATCCATCATAAATCCAAGACAGATAACCTCATCCGCAGTTCCCTCTACCCATCCAGTAAAAGGCTTTTTAGGTGGTATCTTTTTTCCTGCCATCCATACCGATACCGGACCATTTGCCGTACCCACAGCTATTTTATTCTTTGCAGCTTTCATGGAAGCTGCTTCACTCTCACCAAACAATATTTCAATCATATAACGCTTTTTTGACCTCCTCAGTCTTTCTCCGGCACTCCTATACGATAACAAAAAGGAGTTCACCCGTCTTGTGATGAACCCCTTTTCCTGGAGCGTGTCTTAAAATTGCTTTTCTGCCAACCGTACGCCACAATTTATACCCAGAGGATATGGTATAGAAAATTTGGCACGGATCAAACAAAGAGAAACTCTAATCTCTGGCAAGTGTAAATTGAGCTACCAATTGTTTTAAATTGCCAGCCTCGGCAGAAAGCTCCTGGCTGGCCGCCGCGCTCTCTTCTGCTGTGGCACTGTTGCTCTGTACGACTGTGGAAATCTGGGTGATTCCTTCATTGACCTGCAGAACGGCTTCGGACTGTTCCTTCGACACGGCAGAGATCTGGTCAATAGAAGCAGTCATGGACTGGATGTTGTCTACCACATCTAACAGGGTGTCAGCCGTATGTTTCGCAATCTCCGTACCTGTCTGTACAGCCTCCGTGGAATGTGTGATCAGCAGGGCTGTGTTCTTGGATGCTTCTGCAGACTTGCTGGCAAGACTGCGGACTTCATCTGCCACAACGGCAAATCCTTTCCCTGCGGCACCTGCCCGTGCAGCCTCTACAGCCGCGTTCAGCGCCAGAATGTTGGTTTGGAATGCAATGTCTTCTATGGTCTTGATAATCTTACCAATCTCTTCTGAACTGGAATGAATCTTTTCCATAGCCTTCATCAGTTCTTGCATCTGCTGATTGCAGACAGAAACACCTTCTCTTGCATGGTGGGTCTGTTCCCGTACTTCCTGTGCACCGTCTGCGGTATCCCTGATCTGATTAGAGATCTCGCTGATACGGGCTGCCAGTTCTTCCACAGAACTTGCCTGCTCAACAGAACCCTGACTCAAATTCTGAGCGCTTGAAGATACCTGGCCGCTGGCGCTTGAAACCTGTTCTGAAGATGTATTAATCTGAAGTAGAATCTCGCTTAATTCTACCTTCATGTTATGCATGGAGTGGAGGATACTCTGGAAATCTCCCACATAAGCATCACGATTCTGGGACTGGATATCCAGATTCTGATTCGCCATCTCTCCCAGAAGGTACCCGATGTCATGGATAATGGCAGATAACCCTTCTACCAATTCGGCAGTGGACTGGGTCAGCATTCCCGTCTCATCCCTGCTGACAACCTCCGGAACCGGAGATTCCAGGTCGCCCTCCACTAAAAGACGCATACGTTCTGCGCATGCCTTCATAGGACGGCTGATGCTGTTGGCCAGTTTCAATGCAACTATAATGGAAAGCAGGATAGCAAGTACCATCATCACCAGGTTTATGACAATGTCGAAATATGTAGTAGAGAGATAATCCGACTTGGGAGCAGTAACTGCCACACTCCATCCGTCTGTACCGTTTACCGGCGCGTAAGCCGCAAACATACTCTTCTTGCCATTCTTATAATTTCCGAAACCATTTTCGCCCTGGCGCATGGCGGCATGAATCGATGCCAGTTCTTTCAGGGACGAATTACTTTCTGCCTCGTTCTCTATATTCTGAACAGTGATTGTATCCAAAGTAGTATCTGCAATGGTATCACCGGAACGGTTAATCATGTATGCACGGCTGTGCTGGCTTACATGAATTGAGGAAACGATATCATTCAGGAAGGTCTCATGGGGGACAAAGTAAACTACGCCTTCAATATCGGAACCCTGAACTCCATCTTTATAGATAGGCGCCGCTACCATAATAGAAAGCTCTCCCGTTATTTTGCTGATAAGTGGTTCTGACACATAGACATTTCCCTGCATTGCCTGTTTGACATATTCACGGTCAGAATAATCATTTCCATCAAAAATACTAATGCCATCCGGGCCAACAATGTTCCCGCGCTGAAAATCGTGCATACTGACACGTTCGTCTATGATCGATCGTTTCTCCTCCAATGGAACGGTTTCATCGAGAAGCTGCGAAACACAGCCGGTGTCCATGGCAACATTTTTGTAGGCAGTCAGTTCCTGTTCAATACGTTCTGCCGCGAGAACCGCTGTCTGACTCATCATTTGATCTACTGTTGAGATTGTGCTGTTGTAGTTGAGTGTAATACTGGATGCTCCTACCACCAATTGTGTGGCCAGAACTGTCACCATAAGGCATAAGGTGATTTTTGTCCGAATGCTTTTCATGTTTCTTTACCTCCTAGTTTTTCAATGTGTCTCCGAAAACTCACAGCCCCCGGAATTTCGCACTCTTTCAACTTTCTAAAATTAAGAAAACTTTCCCCATAAACCGCCTCCTGTCATTTCCGAATAAAACGAACCACGTAAAATACAGCCACAAATTCTTGGAATGCAGAAACTTCCACGATTTTACGGCTGTATGAAAGGAATGGAGACGGTGGGACTTGAACCCATGACCTTCTGACTGCCAGTCAGACGCTCTCCCAACTGAGCTACGCCCCCATGAGCTTTTTTACTATTTTATACAATATTCCATAAAAATGCAAGTAAAATTTGTAATTTTTTTCATTTTTTTCATACCCTGCCCAGCCTTCCACCCCTGTTTCCGTCGTACTTTCAGGAATCTTCCCATACGTCAAATCATACAATAACAGTAACTGGATTTCTATGGAGTGTTATCCTTGGCGAAAAAACTAGGATATCTGCTATATGCCTGTGCCGGTATCTTTTTATTATTACTGGGGCTGGCGTGGAACAGGACAATGGGCGATCCAACCGCTTCCCTTGCCATCAAATCCAAAGCAGGAATTGAGAATCCCGTTCTCGCTCTCACCTTCGATGACGGCCCTCACCCCGTCTACACCCCTCAGCTCCTGGACGGACTGAAAAAGCGGGGAATCAAGGCCAGCTTCTTCCTCATGGGAAAAAACATAGCCGGCAACGAAACCATCGTCCAGCGCATGTACGATGACGGCCATCTCATCGGCAATCATACCTTTGACCACGTGCGTTTAAGCAAACTGGACGACACGGAAGCCTGCAGCCAGATTACAAAAACTTCTAATGCCATCTATGAAATTACCGGCCAATATCCCACCTATGTCCGCCCGCCTTATGGCGAGTGGCGAGAAGGGCTGGACTGTACCGTAACCATGCTCCCAGTATTCTGGGATGTGGACCCTCTTGACTGGAATACCAAAAATACAGGCCAAGTGGTACAGAAAGTCACCAATTCTGCAGAAGACGGAGACATTATCCTAATGCACGACTATTACGAAAGTTCTGTGAAGGCGGCTCTGCAGATTGTGGATTTCCTAACCGGACAGGGTTATGATTTCGTCACAGTGGACCGTCTGCTCCTGGATTAGCACCTATCTAAAACATAAAAGAGGGAAGTCCTCCGCACAAACAGCGGGACTTCCCTCTTAGACTTTAGAGTGTGTTTGAAAATTGCTTTATGTCAACCGTGCGTCACAGGCGGCATGAATGAATTTTCAAACACACTCTAAGCTATTTTACTTTTTGCCACCTCAGCCAGAGCCGTAAATCCTTCTGCATCATTTACAGCCATCTCTGCCAGCATCTTTCTATTGATATTAATGTCAGCCAATTTCAGACCATACATAAATCTGCTGTAAGAAAGTCCGTTCAATCTGGCTGCAGCATTAATTCTGGCAATCCACAGCTGTCTGAACTGACGCTTTCTCTGCTTCCTTCCTGCGTAAGAACTGGCCAGCGCTCTCATTACAGACTGCTTTGCAATTCTGTACTGTTTGGAACGTGCGCCTCTGTAACCTTTTGCCAGTTTCAAAACTCTTTTATGTCTTTTTTTTGCGTTTAATCCACCTTTAATTCTTGCCATTTCCCTGATCCCTCCTGTATTCTCTGATTATCAATCTGAAGCGTTCTCTATAAATACGGCAGTGCTTTCTTCATAACCTTTGCATTTGTAGCATCTGTAACCGTTGCTTTCCTGAGATTTCTCTTCCTTTTCTGGGATTTCTTGGTTAAGATATGGCTCTTATAAGCTTTCCTTCTAACTAACTTTCCCGTACCTGTTTTTTTGAACCGCTTTGCTGCAGATTTGCAAGTTTTCATTTTTGGCATGGTTAATTCCTCCTTAGATCGTATCAAAATATATCTGCGGTTATCTAACGTTTTTATTTCTTTTCTGATAAAAACATTATCATGCTTCTGCCCTCAACTTTAAAACCTTTCTCAACAACCGCAATATCTGATAATAATTCTGCGAAGTCCTCGAGAACATGCTTGCTGGCATGCATATGGGCAATCTCACGACCCCGAAACCGCAAAGTCACTTTCACCTTATCTCCTTTGGTGATGAATTTCCTGGCCGCCGCTGCCTTGGTTTTAATGTCGTTTGCTTCGATATTCGGTGAAAGACGCACTTCTTTGACATCGATGGTTTTCTGTTTCTTCCTGGCCTCTTTCTCTTTTCTAGCCATTTCATACTTATACTTACCGTAATCAATAATCTTACATACGGGCGGCTTTGCTACAGGAGCTACCATTACCAGATCCAATCCCGCTGCTTTCGCTTTGAACATGGCATCTTTCGAGGACATGATCCCCAGCTGCTCCCCCTTGGAACCAATCAAACGTACCTCTTTGTCTCGGATTTGTTCATTAATTTTTAAATCGCTAATTGTAGTGCACCTCCATACCTGAATTACCATTAAAAAAAGTGTAGACAGCTCTGCTATCCACACTTACATTATGACCCAATTATACAGCCTCTGTCCATGCAGACCACAGACAGAAATACGGATTCACAATTATAAACCTTTAGACGCGTCTGCGCTAAGGTGAGAGTGGAAGCTCTGCTTTCTTTTCGTACCGATTTAATTTACCACATATTGTACACTATGTCAAGAGTGAAATTTGATCTTCTGCACACAACAAACTGCATTATATCTGTGCAGGCATGGTTTCCCTTGCCAGTTCTTCCACCAGTGCTTTCATAATCCCTTCATCTACCGGATCATCTGACTCCAAACGATAGCACACGTTTCCCCATCTCCATACAGCCAGATGTCTGTCTCCCTTGGTCTGAATGGGAATGGAAACTTCTCCCACCACTGCCTGCACACCTTCCTGTTCCTGCATATTCTCCCGGCTATCGTTCACATACTCCTCATCCTGCGATGCCTGGTAACAATACTCCACGCCATTTTGACTGAACTGTATCTCGGCAATCCGCTCTGAGATAACGTAATAGCGGGCATTCTCTGCCCCCACTGGCGCCTCTATATCCGCTCCCACTCTTGCAAAAGCCTGGGTGCCCTCCACCTCCACCAAAGGGTCTGGTATCTCTTCTCTTTTTATCTCCGGCCCGCTGTCATTCACAGAAGAACAGCCTCCAAGTAAAACAAGCATTCCCAGCAACAGACAAAATTTCCTCATACATTCCTCCCTCTGCCCTGTCATTTGGATACATTTCAAAGCCGTTTATACGACAAGAAAGGCACCTTGCGGCGCCTGCTGTATATTTCCAAACCTGCACTCATCCAAACTGACTGCTATAATTTGGTAATTTCCTGTATTTCCTTAAATTTATCCATAATGTATTCATAATTCTTCCTCTTATGGGGAAGGCTGCATCTGCTGCAATCTTTCACACCGGACTGGGTATATTGAAAATTACCTCCACACCGGTCTTTCAATGCATAAAGAGGACAATAACAGAACAGACAATTAAAGTCCTCCGGGTGCTCCGTATCGTGACAGGGAAAGTATTCACATTTTTTATGGGAAAAAAAGGAAAATTCCTTTTCCTTCCAGGAATCCTTATCCAGCATTTTCTCTCCTTCTGACGACAGGAGGCTCCGGCTGCAGGAGGTATTAATGTTCAATAAATGAGCGGAGAGAACCACAACACCCGCCGAAGCGCTCTATCGTCTACCGTTTAATCATGCATAATTCACACGTACAGGTTTTTATTCCATATAAAAAATGCCCGCCGTTCGTTTTCCCGAAAAGCGGACACACATGATATCTCTACATGCTTAGATGTCCACTTTACACGGAAGCTTCACCTTACATATAAAGCAGGTTTCCTGGCTTATGGCTCACAGCACCGCTTTCCCCTTCTCATATGCACGCATACAATGGATATAAAAACAGCGCTCCCCAAATACAGTGACCGGATCGCTTAGGATTCTCACCCATATTCCCTCTTCTTCTGTCTTACCAATGACAGAAGCACTCTATATGTTCTTTAGAATTATACTTGTTTATGATAACACATATGCCTGTCTCTGTCAAATAATTTTCACTCTAAATTCCGCTGCAAATCCCTCAGTCCAGTCTTTACACTTTCAGACCTGTCTATTATAATAGAATAATTAGACTGTCAAAAGACCGCAGATAAACTTATGACATTTTAATGAAATAAAAAAACGGACCATACGGTCTGAAAAGGAGCTATCCATGAATGATAAACATTTCAACTCTAAAATAGACAGCATCCTTTATAAGATTTCCCGCTATCTGGAAATCCTATTTGCCGTCATCATCCTGCTGGTAATTATCGCCTCTGTCATCTCCCTGGTAGAGAGCATTTTTCAAAGCTCTTTCCTGCACCCAGGCGACACCCCATTCAATGACTTCCTGAGCAATGCCCTCACATTGGTGGTTGGAGTGGAATTTGTGAAAATGCTCTGCCAGCATACCTCAGAGACGGTGCTGGAAGTGCTGATGCTGGCCACTGCCCGCCAGATGGTAGTGGAACATCTGAACACCACCCAGACTCTAATCGGAGTAGCCGCCATCGCCGCCTTATTCGCTACAAGGAAATATCTGTTATTAAAGCCGGAGGCACCCGCCAGCGCAGATACCTCCGGCCAAGAAAAGAATATTTAAACGGGTTTCAGTAACATACTATTCCCCGTCTTCCTCCAGATGCTCCGGCTCTGCCGGTATAAACACCCGTGTTTTCTCGTGTTGTTTTGCCATGGCCTCTACCCGTTCCCTGGCCTCCCGGCAGAACAGCATCTGAGAATTCAGGGCAGACTTTCCTCTCCGGTCCTGTTTCTCGTAATGTCCATCATCTTTTAATATATGTGCTTTTATATTATCCCGGAATTCCATATCCAGAATATGAAGAACTTCCTGTTTAATATTGGCGTTCTCTACCGGAAATACAATCTCCACCCTCCGGTCCAGATTCCTGGTCATCCAGTCTGCACTTCCCATAAACACATCCTCAGCCCCATTGTTATAGAAATAGAAAATGCGGCTGTGCTCCAGAAAATCACCCACAATGGAACGGACACGGATATTTTCACTGATTCCTGGAATCCCCACTTTCAGACAGCAGATTCCCCGTATAAGCAGGTCGATCTTTACCCCGGAAGAAGATGCCTGATATAAGGCCTCGATAATATCCGGGTCGCACAGGGAATTGATTTTGGCGGCAATATGGGCAGGCTTTCCTTCCTCTGCGTGCTCCCGCTCGGTCTGAATCATTCGAAGAAACCGCTTTTTCATCCACAGGGGGGCCATAATCAGCTTGTGCCAGGACTTTGGCTCTGAATAGCCGGACAGCATGTTAAACACTGCCGTGGCGTCTTCTCCGAACCGGGCGTCGCAGGTAAATATACCGCAGTCTGTGTAGAGCCTGGCTGTACTGTCGTTGTAATTTCCCGTTCCCAGATGCACATACCTGCGGATACCAGTCTCCTCCCTGCGCACTACCAGCGTAATCTTGCTGTGGGTTTTCAGCCCCACCAGGCCGTAAATCACATGACAGCCCGCCTTTTCCAGCATCTTCGCCCAGACAATGTTATTCTCCTCATCGAACCGGGCCTTCAGTTCCACCAGCACAGACACCTGCTTTCCGTTTTCCGCTGCTTTCGCCAGAGCCGCTATGATGGGGGAATTGCCGCTGACCCGGTAAAGAGTCTGCTTAATGGCCAGCACATCCGGATCTTTTGCCGCCTGGCGTACAAAATTCACCACCGGGTCAAAACTCATGTACGGATGATGAAGGAATACATCCTGTTTCTGGATTACTTCAAAAATATCGTCCTGGTCGATGAACGCAGGAACTGGTGCCGGCTGATGAGACTGTGCTTTAAACTGGTCAAACCCTTCCAAAGCGTATAATTTCATAAGAAAAGTCAGATCCAGAGGCCCGGGGATATGAAAAATATCCTCCTCTTTACTGTGAAATTCTGTCTTCAAAATTTTCAACAGACGTTTATCAATCCGGTCCTCCACCTCCAGACGGATCACTTCCCCCCACTGGCGCTTCTTCAGCTGTTTCTGAATCTCTTTGAGCAGGTCCTCCGCCTCGTCCTCGTCGATGCTCAGGTCTGCATTGCGCATAATCCGGTAAGGATGAGCACATACCACATCATAGCTGAGAAACAGCTTGCCAATGTTCCGCTCAATGATTTCTTCCAGCAGAATCACCACTTTCTGCCCATCCTTATCATCCGGAAGGCAGATCAGCCTGGGAAGTACAGCAGGCACCTGCACGGTGGCAAATTCCAGTACTTCTTTTCCCTTTTTCCGATCCTTTTTGGAAATCAGGGCTCCGATATTCAGGCTTCTATTCCGAATCAGTGGAAATGGACGGGAAGAATCCATGGCCATAGGTGTGAGCACAGGATAGATATTTTCTTCAAAGTATTCATCCACAAACTTTTTCTGATGTTTAGACAGTTCCTCATGCTGGCTGATCAGAACCAGACCCGCTTTATTCTTCAACGCTGGATACAGGGAACGGTTATAGGTACTGTACTGAAGCTGTACCAGCTCGTGGGTATCTTCCCCAATCTTCTTCAGCTGGTCTTTCGGGGACAGCCCGGCAATATCCGGTTTGGTATACTGGGCGTGTACCTGGTCTTTCAGAGATGCCACCCGCACCATATAAAATTCATCCAGGTTGGAAGAAGTTATGCTTAAAAATTTCAGCCGTTCAAAAAGAGGGATGGAACTGTCCCGCGCCTCGCTCAACACCCGCCGGTTAAATAACAGCCAGCTCCGCTCCCGATTCACATAATATTCCGCTTTCCTGTAATTTTTTTCTTCCATGGTCATTCTCCTATACCTGTTTTTTTCTGCGAAGCCGGATCTGAACACCGAAAACTTCTTCAAAAAAATCTGCCTTTTCCTGCAAAAGCCCCTGTTCCAGACCGAAATCCCTCTCTGCTTCCAGTGACAACGTAAGCTGGCCGTCCTTTAATACGGGATGCAGATCCTTGATTTTCTGATAATGACCCCGGTCCAGAGCATTGGCCACCCGGTGAATAGCTGTCAGCATGGCGATCACCTGATAACTTTCCCGATTTGCCCCGATTTCCCGGCTGATCTCCTCGTAATATCCAAAGGCTTTGGAATTGTACCGGACCACACTGGCAATGATCTGGCGCTCCTCGTGGGAAAGGCCGATAATCTCCGTAGACATGATGATGTGAAAAGAGTTATCTGCCACTGCATACATGCTGATATATTTTCCGCACTCGTGAAGAATGGCCGCAATATGCAGCAGCAGCCGCTGACGGCTTCCCATGCCATGGACCTTTTTCATACTGTCAAAAATCTTTAAGGCAATCTTCGCCACTGCATGGGTGTGCCGATGACTGGTAGAATATCGGTACGCAATATTCTCAGCCGCCACCACAATATCGTTCTCAAAATTATGTTTGTGCTTAATCAGCCCGCAGCTTTCCCCGTAATCATAGGCAATCCCATCTGCCAGCGTAGTCCCCGGCACCCACATGGCTTCTGTCTTGAAAATGTCCACGAAGTTCATATAGATGACGGTTGTGGGCACCAGCAGCGTGGCGTATTCCACAGGAATCCCCAGACGCATTGCCATCTCCTCCGGGGAACGGCTGATAATATCCTGATACAGCCGGTTAAATTCCTCCCGGGTAATGGTATTTTCCACAGACTCCCCGTGAAAAATAATGTCTGTGAAAAAATCTCCCAGAAAAATCACATGTTTGACTTCCCGGTCTCCCAGATACAATTTCTTAAAGGTCAAAAGCTCGTTGTGGATAAATTCTTCTACCAGCTGTTCATAATGCGTGGTCTCTTTCTCCAAAGACAGGAGTTTTTCCCGGATGCGCAGGCTTCCCAGACGCATATGCTGGGTAGTAACCAGTGCATCTTTATCAAACAGAGAAACCTGTATACCGCCTCCGCCTACGTCCACAATGGCCGTACTCTTGCGGATCATTTTCTGGAAACCGCTTTCCTGCGCAGCAATGGACTTGTAGCCCAAAAACCTCTGTTCCGAGTTGCTCAAAACGGATATATCCACTCCAGCTCTCTGCTTCACCCGCTCAATGGCAATATGGGCATTCTTGGACTCCCGGAACGGACTTGTCCCATAAGCCCGGTAGCTGTCCACCCGGTAACCGTCCATAATTTCTTTGTAATTTTTCAATACGGTACACAATTCCATAATCATTTTGGAACTGAACCGCCCGCTTTCAAACACATCCTTTCCCAGCTCCAGCCGATGCCGGACCGTGTCAATCTCCTTCAGGCCATACTTTTTAGAAAGTTCAAAAATCTTCATTCCCACTTCGTAGGATCCAACATCAATTGCGGCAAAAGTGGTTATGGGCATATGCTCCTCCTTTCTGCCCAGAAAACTGTAAATAACTTTACCGTTTATCTGCCGTAAAGCTATTTTTTTACAGTTCCCAGAAGGTAATCAATAAACTGCTGGGCCGTACGCCCGGTGAGTCCGCCGTGGCTCAGCTCCCACTGGTTTGCTTCCAGCAGCAGCTGTTCTTTTGGCATCTGGATTCCATGCCGCTGAGCCAGTACAGAAACAATATTCTGGAATTCTTTTTTATTGGGTGCGCAGAAGAAAATAGTCACTCCAAACCTGTATACCAGGGAAAGTTTTTCCTGTACCGTGTCGGAAGCGTGGAGATCCTCCCTGCGGCCTTCTTTGTCATCAAAATTCTCCCGAATTAAGTGGCGGCGGTTAGAGGTGGCATAGATGAGCACATTTTCTGGTTTTCTCTCCAGGCCGCCCTCTATAACCGCTTTCAGATATTTGTATTCGATTTCAAATTCTTCAAAGGATAAGTCATCCATATATATGATAAATTTGTAATTTCTATTCTTAATCTGGGCAATCACTTCGTGGAGATCCTGGAACTGATGTTTATAAACCTCGATGATGCGCAGTCCCCGGTCATAATACTGATTGAGAATGGCTTTGACACTGGAAGATTTTCCTGTGCCTGCATCTCCGAACAGCAGGCAGTTGTTGGCCTTACGCCCTTCCACAAAAGCCTCTGTATTGTCCATGAGTTTCTTCTTTGCAATCTCATACCCCACCAGATCATCCAGATGTACATGGGCGATGTTGGTGATGGGCTGGATCACCACATTGCCCTGCTCCGTGTGTTCCACCCGGAAAGCCTTGTGAAGCCCCAGTCTGCCCACACCGAAATCCCGGTAAAAATCCACCATATCTTCCATAAAAACTTCCACACTCTGGGCATGGGCCAATTTCCGGCTCAGCGTACAAATACGGTCCCGGATTCGTTTGTTAAACAATTTGCTGCTCTCATTGATATTCTGGTAATCAGATATGAGTCTTCCCATGGAACTGTGAAACTTCTTGTCAAAAATCTCCAGGTCATAATCATACAATTCCTTGAAAATCTCAAAATCATTTTTGGCTATCTCATTGATACTGCCCTCCACAGGCCCTACAATCTCACAAGCCATGCTGAATGCATTTTCATGATTCACCAACAGAAACGTGAGATAATTATGCCACAGGTTTCCGGCAAACCCATAAGAACCTGCCAGCTCCACCAGACCATGTACGCTGGCAAAAAACAAATTTTTCTGCTCCTGCGCATCCATCGCATCCATGTCCCCTGCCGTATCACTGTACATCAGCCGGGACATCTTCTCCAGCACCTGTCCATGCTCAAACTCCCGATATAACACACATGTTTCTAATCCTGACATCTGTCTCTCCTTTGCTGCCTCCTTGGTTCTCATGGTTCTTTGGTGCTTTCACGGTAATTCCCAAAGACTCTCACCTGGCTGGCCTCCTGGCGGATACCTCTCAGAGCATTTTTCACCGCACTGTCCTCCAGATTTCCTTCAAAATCTATAAAAAACCGGTACTCCCAGTTTCTCCCCGGTATGGGACGGGATTCAATCTTGGTCATATTCAGGCCATTGTAAATAAAATGGGACAGCATATTATATAACGTACCGCTTTTATGAGGCAGTTCGAAACATATGCTGATCTTATCCGCTCTGGCATCATACACCTGGCGGGAACTTACAATAATGAACCGGGTAGAATTGTGCTGATTGTGGTATATCTTATCTTTCAGCACTTTTAATCCAAAAAATTCTGCGGCCGCCTTGCTGGCTATGGCGCCCTGGGCCGGATTCTTTTCCTCCATCACTTTCCTGGCTGCCACCGCTGTATTTCCCAGCTCCCGGGTATCCCACTGGGGATGCTCTTCCAGGAATATCTTACACTGCATCAGCGCCTGGGGGTGGGAGTAAACCACCTGTATATCCTCCATGGACGCCTCCGGCAGTCCCAAGAGAGCATGCTCACATTTGATAATCTGTTCGCCTGCTATGTACAGGTCATAGTCTACCAGAAGGTCATAAATGTCCGCCACAATTCCTGCTGTAGAATTCTCGATGGGAAGCACCCCATAATCTGCCCTTCCATTTGCAATCTGGTCCATAGCGTCTTTCCAGGTCCGCACATGGAAACTTTCCACACCGTTTTTGAAAAATTCTCTCATGGCCGCATAACTGTAAGCCCCCTCCACACCTTGAAACACCACACGCACATTTTTCATGGGAAGGGTATCTGCCATAGTATATGTCTTTTCTTCCTCGATGCCATGTTCGGTCAGCAGCTGATACTGAAGCTTCCGGCTCATAGACATAATCTGCTGAAACAGTTCTTCTGCCCCTGTGGCGTTGAACGGAGTATGGGCCATCTCTTTAATGGCATGAAGCTTGGCCCTCTCCCGTTCCTGGTCAAACACAGGCTTTCCTGTCCGGATTTTAAAATCTGCCACCTGGCGGCTTACCTCCATCCGTTCTTCAAACAGACGGATAACCTCCTTGTCAATTGCATCAATTTTATCTCTTAGCTCTAATAAATCTGCCATCGCTTTCATCTCCTCGTGTTCCTGAGGAACTGTAGGAAAATAACTTGAACAGACTGCACAGGATATCTCAATCAGTGTGCAGGTCAAAAAACGCAGGCGCAGTGGGCTGCGTCCAGGCTTTTTGACCTGTGCAATGGTTGAAATAGACAAGCAAGATGTTTAAGTTATTTCCATACAGTTCCTGAGATAATATCCACTGATTTCCCCCAGGAAAGACAGGGAACCGAACACCACCACAGCCCCTTCTGTTCCTGCCTTCTCCAAAGAAAGTTCCGCCGCCTCTTTTAAAGACGAAACGGCTCTCACCCGGGGATGGATTCTGCCTGCCGCCTCTGCCAGTTTTTCTGCCGGAAAGGCCCGGGGATTCCCTGGAGTCTCCACTGTGAGAATTTCCTCTGACAGCGGCGCTGTAAGGGAGATCACTTCCTCATAATCTTTATCCTGAAACATTCCCATCACATAGATCAGCCTCTTTCCCGAAAGACAGCTCTTAATGGAATCCGCCAGCTGTCTGGCCGCCTTGGGGTTATGGGCGCCGTCTAAAATCACCGCTGGATTCTCCCTAATCAAAGTGAATCTTCCCGGCCATGTGGTCTTCTCAAGCCCCCTTTGGATGTGCTCACGGCTGATATCATATCCTTCCTCTGCCAGCACCTCCAGAACCTTAACCGCAGTCACAGCATTTTCCACCTGACACCTTCCGGACAGCCGGGTCACATACTCCCGTCCCTCATAAGAAAACTTCTGTCCATACAGGTCCTGATGAACCCTCTGGGCCTGGCGGTAATCTGCGGTTGTACAGGATACCCCCTGACGGGCACATACTTCCTCAATCACTCTGGCCGCCTCCGGCTCCTGTACTGTGGTGACAACGCGGCAGCCGGGCTTGATAATCCCCGCTTTACAGCGGGCAATTTCTTCGAGAGAATTTCCCAGCACATCCATGTGATCCATGCTGATGGATGTGAGCACTGCCGCTTTTGTATTCACCACCAGGTTCGTGGCATCGGTGTCTCCTCCCATTCCAGTCTCCAGGGCAGCAATCTGGCATCCCTTCTGCCGAAAGAACAAAAACGCTGCCGCTGTTTCCATCTCAAAGGGCGTGGGATGGGGAAGCCCTTCCTGTTCCATGGAATCTGCCGCCTCCGCTGCCAAAGTAAATACCCGTGCAAATTCCTCCTCAGTGATCATAGTGCCGTCTGCTTCCATAATCTCCCGATATTCAAATATAGCCGGCGATGTGTACCTGCCCACCCGGTAACCGGCCTCCAGCAGCGCACAAGTTACATATGCCAGCACAGAACCCTTGCCGTTGGTACCGGCAGCGTGTACAAAGCACAAATCATCCTGGGGATTTCCCAGACGGCGCATCAATTCCCGCATTCCGTCCAGCCCCAGAACCCTCCCCAGCCGCTGCATATCTTCTAAATATTTTCTACATTCCTTATAATTCATAATTCCCTTGTAACTGTTCAGTACCTTCACAATTATAAGCAAAAATCCCTCGGAAATCGCCTTCGGCAATGAAATTTTTGCTGTATGTCCCGGGATTTTACCACATTCTGCGGCAAAGCCCCCTGCAAAACAGCGCCTGCTGAATAGTTACATTTCCTTTCTTACATAAAAAGAATCCCTTGGCCTTACGAATGTTATTTTATCATAAGCAGTTCACCACCGCAACGAGATTTCTGGCATCAAGTGAACATGAAACGTATTTTTTCTCCATTATGGGAAATAGCTATTACCAAAACGGAGTTATTCACATATGAAAAAGTTCTTAATGTGCGGAAGCATCGGATGGTGCATGGAAATTCTATGGACTGGAATCCACTGCCTGCCGCAGAAAGATTTCACTCTGATGGGATATTCCTCTATCTGGATGTTCCCTATCTATGGCATGGCCGCAGTTATAGGCCCAGTATCAAAATATTTGAAAGAGCTCTCTGCCCTTCACAGGGGCAGTATCTACACCATGGGGATTTATTTTATGGAATTCACCACAGGCTCCCTGCTCACCAAATTTCAGATCTGTCCATGGGATTACAGCCAGTCCCCGTTTAATTACAAAGGACTCATCCGTTTCGATTATGCTCCCCTGTGGTTCCTGGCCGGACTTTTTTTCGAAAAAATTCTCTCGGATAATCCTTGAAAAAATTTCCTATCTATTATATGATTGAAACGTCAATGGACTTTTGACACAAATCATAAATGTTAAACGGAACTTCACCGTGATTGAGTGCTCTCAGGGATTCACTCCCGGGAACACTCTGATTCTATCAGGAGGTAATTCATGAACCACATTATCAGTCCACTGGATATGTCCGTAGATGAGCTGGAAAAGCTTCTGGACCTGGCAAATGACATCGAAAGAGACCCTGCAAAATACGCCCATGTCTGCGAGGGAAAACGTCTGGCTTCTCTCTTTTACGAGCCCAGCACCCGGACAAGGCTCAGCTTCGAAGCCGCCATGATGAACCTGGGCGGTAAGGTACTGGGCTTTTCGGAAGCCGGTTCCAGCTCTGCCATGAAGGGGGAAAGTGTATCCGACACCATCCGCGTGGTGTCCTGTTACGCCGACATTGCCGCCATCCGGCATCCCAAGGAAGGCGCCGCACTGGTGGCCTCCATGGCTTCCAAGATTCCGGTGATCAATGCAGGGGACGGCGGACATCAGCACCCCACCCAGACCCTGACCGATCTGCTCACCATCCGCTCCTTAAAGGGGAGACTGGACCACCTTACCATTGGTTTATGCGGCGACTTAAAGTTCGGCCGTACCGTCCATTCTCTTATCGAAGCCCTGGTGCGCTACGAAAACATCACCTTTATCCTGATTTCACCTGAAGAACTGCGCATTCCCAGTTACATCCGCAATGGAATCCTGCAAAAAGAAAACATTTTCTACCGGGAAGTGGTACGGCTGGAAGACGCCCTGCCGGAACTGGACCTGTTGTATATGACCCGGGTGCAGAAAGAACGCTTTTTCAATGAAGACGATTACGTTCGTATGAAGGATTTCTACATACTGGACGCAAACAAAATGAAATTAGCCGGCCCAGACATGCTGGTGCTCCATCCATTGCCGAGAGTCAACGAGATATCTGTAGAAATCGATAACGACCCCCGCGCCGTTTATTTCAAACAGGCACAATATGGTGTCTATGTGCGCATGGCCCTGATCATGACACTGCTGGATATCCATTTGTAAAAAGTGCCGCAGAAAATCTGGAAAAGCGGTAACTGTGAATCACAACTGAAAGGAGCTTTCTATGTTAAACGTGGGACAAATCGTCGAAGGATTTGTATTGGATCATATTAAGGCTGGAAAAAGCATGACCATCTACAACTATCTGGGATTGGATAAACTGGACTGCACAGTGGCAATCATCAAAAACGCCCGAAGCAATAAAATGGGTAAGAAGGATATTCTGAAAGTAGAATGTGACATTGATACTCTGGATCTGACTATTCTCGGCTTTATTGACCATAATATCACCGTGAATATTGTAAAAGATGCTCAGATTGTAGAGAAGAAGAAGCTGAAACTTCCGAAAAAAATTGTAAATGTCATCCGCTGCAAAAACCCCCGGTGCATCACCTCCGTTGAACAGGGACTGAAACATGTTTTCCTTCTGACTGATGAGGAAAATGAGGTTTATCGCTGTAAATATTGTGAAGAGAAATATCATAGATAATTGAAAACTGAGGGAATATAAATTTTTTGATGAGCTTTTTAGAAATTGGCCGCAAAATACTATCTAAAAAGCCATCATATCGAAACACATCCACTCTAATAGTATTTTGTCGTTTATTGTATCATATAATTAAAAATATAGCCAACACTATGTAAAAACTAGCTGCAGATTTCTATTCACCTGAAACCTGCAGCTAGTTTTTTTCCGCCGATATTTCTATCTGCTTCTATCTTTTCTTCTGTTGTGTCTATAAGCGCCAATTACTGCTGCACCAGCTGCTCCTAACATAAGCAGCATTACATAATTCATAACCGGTGTTTCATCTGATGTCTTAGCAGCATTGATGCTTACTATTACTCCATTATTTCCAGACGTGGTTCTCGCAACAGTTGTTGGTGTCGTAGTTGGTGTGTTAGTACCAGTATTTGTCTGTCCAGCACTTCCCGAACCACCTGGAGTATTGCTTGGATTATTGTTGTTTCCGCCTGGCGACGGAGTATTCTCAGAAGCTGAACCGCCTCCGTTGCTGCTTGGCGCGTCAAGAATTGCTACATAGTCTGATGCATGAGTCAAGTCATAACGTCCGATTCCATCTGATGTAATCTTGTTGGAATCCATCTGCTCCAGACGCTCTCTGTTTGGATTATAGTAGTAGAAGGTAGAATTAACTCCTGCATATTCATTTCCAAGAGGAACTCGCAGAGTAGCTGTAAAACCAAATTCTCCACTATATGCCAAATGAATTTGAACAGGTGTCTTATCCCCTTTCAAGTAGGGGTCCAATACATCAGTAGGTATATTGTCCGTATAAATAGTAACAGCCAGGTTAATGTCTTTCAAGACGCTGCCTGTAATATCCTGCCCGCGCAGAGTCCAGGTAATTCCGTCTGCCATCTGCAGTACCAGAGAAACATCCCTGCCCTGCAAAGCTTCCTGCACCGCCGCCGGAAGTGTTTCTGTTCCGTTCATGGTAACTGGAATCTCTGTACCAGACGAAGCATTATTGATGGCCTGGATAATATCTCCCCAGCCTTCCTTCGTATCTTCTGTGGTAATATACGGCGCCCGTGGAACTGTTTCCACTTCCACGTATCCACATACCGAACAGATTCTCCTGCGTTCACCCAGTTCTGTCTTGGTAGGCTGAACACTTGTGGTCCAGTCTCCCCATGTGTGCTTCGCACACTGCACCAGCACCTCTATGCGCACCGGACGGTCGCCGTACTGGCTGGGATCGGGATTATAAAGTGCATCGTAGGTATGTCTGCCCACTTTCTCCATTACTGTATTCGGGTCTTTCCAGGTAAATCCCTGGCCAATAAATACAGAGCTCAATTTCTTGCCTTCTACTCCTGTCAGATTCTGCGGTATATTCGATTCCTCATAAGGAGCAAGGGCTTTCACTATATTACCTGTTCCAGAAACATCACCGCTGGCCAGATTATAATTTGCAGCACTGTCCCCTGTAAGAGTAACTGTACCTGTCACACGCTTATCCATACCCACGCTTGGCGTATCAAACGAAGCCTTGTATGTATAGCTTACTTCGTCAACAGCTCCTGCGAAAGTAACTGCAATTACAGCGTCTGTGGTATTATCAAACTCCTTATCAGCTACAGAAATCCCCTCAATGGAAATGTCTTTTGGTGTGATGCTGGCTGTGGCTGTCGCTGAACTTCCAGCGGCTGTATAGTTTGCCGCATCCGTTCCTGTTATCACTACATCTTTAGACGTAACGGTTTTATTTGCACCTGCGTTTTTGTCGGCAAATTCACCTGCTCCGGCCACTTCAATACTGTCGCCTGAAACAGCAGTTGTTGTAAAGCTTACAACAGCATCTGTTTTTCCATCGTATACTTTATCCTGTGCTGTCATACTCAGCGCCAGCTGTTTTGGACGGATGGTTCCTTTGACATCGCTGTTATCTGGCCATTTTACCACATAACAGTCTACATCTGCGCCAGTAACCACTCCGCTCTTTCCAACTTTCATTTCTTTGTTTTCGCCTGCATTTTTATCAACAAACTCTACATCAGCAGTACTGGACAGATCATCACCGTTTATTAAACCTGTGAAGCTCACCGATGCGTCTGCATCTGTGGTACCATCATATTCTTTCGCAACTACACTGATAACCGCAGTCACTTCACGTTTGCGGATGATCTCAGACAACGCTGTATTATTGATATCTTCAAATCCCTGCAGGATGGCCTTTACCTGAAGTCTTTTGCCAATATCTTCCTTCTTCAGTTCATATGCATTTCCACTGTTTTCAATCCTAGTGCCGTCTTCATAGCTCCATTCATAATTGATAGCAGTGGGATCAAGTGCTTCCGAATTGATCTCAGCTTTCAAAATTTCTCCATAGCGGGGTTCACCTGTGAAAGTAATCTTTAATTCCCCTGTACTGATGAAATTCTGCTCATTAGCCAAAGTATCACTGGGACGATATATGTCCGATGCCTGTGCACGTACCAGCAGTTTTCCTGCCGGAACTGTGATATCCCCTACATAAATTACATAAGTGTTTGAACCCCCAGAATCCGGAACAGGAGTCCATTTATCGCTTACACCTCCGTCAGTGCAATACTCATATTTTGTCGGAGCGAGCCCTTGGAATGTAAAAGTATCCTTCACATCATCTACAACTCCGTCTTTTGGAATATAGTCATCTGGATAAATACCTTTTTGTACAGGGCCAATATCTGCCTGTAAATAGCTAAGCAGAGATGTATTAGTGGCACTCACACGGCAGATAATATTATAACCAATATCCTCTTTCTCTACTTTATAAGTGGGCGTGCGTGGTGCCTTGTCTATCCTTTCAGGGGTCACACTGTCTGGCAGCTGCCGCCACCAGCTATACTGCAAAGTACCTGCTTCGGCATTTTCAACATGCGGTGTTGCAGTTATCACATCCTCATAAGCTACTTCACCTCTTTTAGGATTTCCATCTTTATCTGCAGCAGAAAGTTCTACACGGCCTTCAATATCTGCATTATCTGTCGCAAACTCATATCCGAAATGCAGTTGGACATTAGACTTGGCATCGCCTCCATCCATTGGGGCTCCCTGATCTTTTTTAGAAGGAAACTCTATCGTACCATCACTATTTGTATCCCCAATGATCCTCTTTAAATACTTAGTTACATTTCCCGCATTATCTGTGATCATCAGATAGACATCATATTCCGCATTTGGCGAAAGACCTTGAAAGCTAAAAGCTCCATCTTCTGCTGTTTTTCCGGATAAAATGCCATTATATGATACCAAAGGTTTCACATACTTTCCTGCGCTGTCAAGACGTTTCTGCGCATCGCAAGTATACGTTCTCACGCCGCTTTCCTTCGCTTCATCGCCTGCCTGGAAGGTAAGATATGCCATCGAACCGCCAATTGTGAATTCCGTTTCCGTGACTAATGGATAGTTCTTATCCACTTTGAAATTCTTGATTACCGCCCGAATAATTTCTCCTGAATCAATCTTCTTTGCGTAGATGTAGTAATCACCATTATAAAAATTATCTCCTATTTTAATGGAGGAAGCCCACACTGCATCTTCTTTCCATTCCTTTGCTGAATTAGGAACATCGCCTCTGTTACCCGTTGGATCTCCTTCTTTAAATGCTTTACTGTCAAAAAGCTGATACCCGCCATCAATGGCAGATGCTGTAATCTCACCGCTCTCCACATTATACCATTCGCCGTTCTTCGTGTGTCCTGGCGCCAGCGTCAATTTTACAAGGTCATTGCCCCTGTCATCCTTATCTTTATCTGCAACTGTAGGATTTGGTATTACAGTGATCGCATAGTCGTCCTGATAATATGCTTCTTCTGCTTTGTTCACTTTAAACAATAATTTGCATTCTAGCGCGCCAGACGGCCAGACTATTTCTTTAGCATCATCTGGATCCCATTCCCAGGTACCGTCCACTTTCTTCCCGGCTCCATTTAAAACCTCAGGATCAAACTTTTCTCTTGTCAAATCAATACCTTCCCCTACTGTCAGTCCTGCGATCGCATTGGGACGCCAGCTGGTAGTATTATATATTGTTGATAACGATCCTTTTGTTACAGTTATGTTTACCTGGCGTGATGTTGATGCCCCATAAGACGCACTCCCGGTATATTTTGCCGTAAAGCCATGTTGGGCAATTGTCAGTCCCGCTATTCCTTCTTTTGTCAACGTCACATCACGGGTTACAGTTTCTTGTGAATTTGTTGTCGTCAATTGCTTGCTTCCCAAAAGCACACCCTTGCAGTAAAATTCCACTTCACCATTTGGAGAGCTGCTCTCCGAATTCGAAGACACTCCCTGATTACGGTTTACAAGTGCTGACAAAGTCACAGTACTTCCATACTGCATCTCGCCTCCTTCAACTGATACACCATTACTTATAATGCTCAATGTAATGTCCGATGAGCCAGGCACCATATCCCTGGCCTGTGCCTCAGGCGTAACCGCATCTTCCTCTGCAAGCATAATATCCTGCTCCGGTTCTGCTGTCACCTCCGGCGTAGGAGTCGGCGTCTTAGACTGCTTTCTGATCAGTCTCTCCTTCCCAACAATGTTGTCCTCATTGGGAAGTACGGTAGACTCATCAATGGTCAGCGTAGATCCTTCCGGAATAGTCAGCGTACTGCCCTCTGGAAGATAATCAGCCAGTCCCTGGGAAAGCATGGTACTTCCATACACAGTTCCCGCTCCGTTTTGATACAGGATTCCCTTTTTTGTCTGCAGCTCTGTGGCAGAATCTGCGAACAGCAGAGTGTTTCCATTCATAAGGTTTGGGTCACTTGCTTTTCCGTTCAGGCTCCCTGCATTGACCATACCGCCTGCAATGGTCACTTTTGACCCCAGGCCGCCGGATGCACCGCCCACACCGCCGTTTGCTGTAACCATACCGCCTTTTACTGATATCCGCGAACTTCCCACTCCGGAGCCGCCGCCGATTCCTGCCGCTCCATTGCTGCCAGCGGCATTTAAAGTTCCACATCTGGCATCACAGATATGACCGCCTTCTGTGTTCGCACAGGTAATCTCCAGAGTTCCACACCTGCAGGAACTGTCAGTGTGCGTACAGTTTTTCTGAATTCCTGCAGCTCCCGGTCCTCCCTGAAGTGTGTTGCTGCCCTCCAGAACCACCCGCACCGTACCGCTGGAATTATCCGCGATGCGCATAGGGCTTACTCCGTCCATGGTCCGTGTGATATTCACATTCGACAGCACAATATTTGCGTTGGCTCCGTCCTCTACCACAATGGCATGTTCCTGCGTGGAACCAGTAATCACATACTGAGAGCTGGTCTCTGTCACAGGGACACCCGATGTATCCACCGCCGTAATCCCGTTTTTGCTGATGATAATATCGCTCTGTCCGATATCCAGTGTTACTTTATCAGCCTCTTTTTTACTGGAAGCTCCCTGTGTACTGTCTGCTGATTCCTCGGAAGAATCTTTGCCGGATGCCTCTTCTTTCTCTGTCTCCTTGTCGTCACCTCCCTCATCCTGGCCAAACAGTCCCCTGAGGACAGAAAGTCCTGCCACTGCAGGCTGTGCCGCGGCAGTCATCCCTGTCATATTACACGCCAAGGCCGCAGCCAATACCACGGCTAAAAACTTTTTCCTCATAAACCTATGTCCTCCCTGTTAACTGTCCTAGAGTATGTCGAAAAACATTGTTTTATGTCAACCGATTAGACATTTTTCGAAACATCCTCTAATATCTGTTATTCATCAGAACGTCCAAAAGCCTGTTCCTGACCAGTACTCCATGCAAATGAAACACTGGAGTCAGCCTGCAAAAAGAATCCGGCCTTTCGACGTACTAATCCTTATATATATCGGCATTTTTCGCCGCCCACTTAAGAAACTGTCTAAAAAATGCTGGAACGTATTTGAATTTTCAAATACGCTCTACTGTGCAGTAAATGTCTGTGTAGACACCTCAGACAGATTTCCTGCCTTATCAGACGCCACCACATACAATTCACACCGGGTTCCTGGACTGATATCTGTGTATGTAAATTCTCCCACAGTATTGTCCTTGGTGTACTTATTTTTCACAACCGACCTGGCACTCAAAACTCTGGCCTTTGCTTCTGGCACGATCAGACAATAGAACCGCCCCATACCGCTTACCTGCTCCGTCAATGTGGTGTCCTCGCTGCCTTTCACCCGGATGCGGGTGCTGCCATCCACATAAGTCACTGTGGCGCTTTCCACCTCCGGGGGACGGCTGTCAATATTCAGCCGTATGGTCTTCACTCCGGTGGTCAGATTGGTTCCCACCTCTCTCAGATAATACTCATAATCCCCGGAACCTCTGTCATCTTCCACCACCAGTTCTTCCACCCATCCCACAGACCTGCTGTGGAAAATCTGAAAGCCGTCCGGCGCCTGCAAGACCACGTTGCCTTTGTACCAGCCATTTTCACCGTCCGGTGAAGCAGGTGATAAAATCTTGGCTTTTTCCGTGGTTTCCAGATAGGAAATCTCAGGAAGAATTTTCACTCTCACTTCTTTCTGCCCAGAATCCTCTGGTGTAAATACTCTGGTGTAAGAAGTGGTTCCGTCCACAATCGGGTAGGTTTTGTCCGGATGTTCTTCCTCTGCCCAGCTCCAGGTTCCGGCGATGCCGCCTTCCACCGCCTGATCAGTGACTTCCAGCTGTTCCAGCGTCTGGCCATAGATTCCCTCAGCTGAAGAAGCCGCTGAATCTGTTCCGTCATTTTTCTGCTGAACACCAGGGGTTTCTTTGCTGTCACTCTGATTGACGGATACTGTGGTATCACCTTTCTGTCCGCTGTTTTCACTGACGGAATCCGCTGACACGGTGCGCAGCGTATTCTGGGTTGTCACGAATACACCCTCCGGCAGAACCAGCCGTCCGCCCTCTTCCCTGGTCAGCGTCTTATCTTTCAAAATTCCCATAGCGCCATTCCTGGTAATATGCACCACACCGTGGATAGTCCCGGAATTTCCATTCAGCAGAATCCCCCTGCGGGTCTCCAGCCCTCCCATAGCCCCGGCATCCACAATACAGTCTCCATTGATCAGATTATTTTCGCTGCCGTCCAGGCCGCCCAGAGCCACATTGCCCTCACCAGCTACAGCTGTCACCTCACCTCCGGTGATCTCCACGTTGCTGCCATCACAAAAATAACCGCCGCCGATTCCCGCACCGCCGTAACCGCCGCTGGCTGCAATGTGTCCGCCTTTAATCTTAATCCTGTTGGTCTTTCTTCCATCGCCGCCGCCGATTCCCGCGCCTCCGTTCACACCGGAGGCAATCAGGGTACCGCAGTTCTCGTCACACACATGGCCTTCCTGATATTTTTCACACTGAATGGTCAGAGTTCCACAGCTACAGCTGCTTTTACTTCTCACACAGGTGGTCTGATTACAGCTTTTCTGCAGACCGGCACAGTGAGAACCGCTCTTTAACACATTATAGCCTCTCAGAACCACTGTCACATTTCCCCTGGAGGTCTCTTCTATCAGCAGTGCACATGCATCGGTGTCCACCTGGCTGATATTCACATTTTCCAGAAGAATCTCTGTGCTGACGCCCTCTTCTATGGTAATCGAATATGTACTGGTCTCGCCTGTAATATAATAGCCTTCTGAATTGGCCTGTGTTTCCCGTTTTCCCTCCGGACTGATGCCGCTGATTTCATATGGACCGATCTTGATATCCCCTTTGCTCACATCCAGCCTGGTTTTGGAAACCATCTGCACCAGATTTCCGGAACCCGGACTGGATGCCAGACATTCTTCTGCAGAAAATGCCCCGATAATGCCCATTGCCATTACCATAGACAAAGTTCCCATTAATCTTCTGAATTTCTTCATCTCAACCTCTGTCAGCGTCTAGAGAATGAATTTTCAAACACGCTCTAGTACACTATTCCATAATTATCTGTCTTTTCTCCACATAAAATAACACAAGCAGGACGATAAGCCGGGTTATGTCGTTGGGTGATCATCTATCTAGGCCTGCCGTCGCCGACAGGCTCCAGCGGCCCACCTGAGGACGCGGCGGGCAGCCGCATGGTCCTCTGCTCGGCCTTGCTTCAGATGGAGTTTACATGTGCCTTTGCTGTTACCAGCAAAGCGGTAGTCTCTTACACTGCCTTTCCACCCTTACCCGCAAAATGCGGGCGGTTTATTTCTGTTGCACTGGTCTGGGAGTCACCTCCACCGGACGTTATCCGGCATCCTGCCCTATGAAGCCCGGACTTTCCTCACCTGGCGCCTTTCGGCATCACCAGCCGCGATCACCTGTCCTGCTTGCGTATTTTCATTTTAACACAATTTATGAAATATGTAAATTGTTCTTTCCCCCCATCCAAAACTATCCACTTATCCTCATGTTTTCAAACATGAAAACAGCTTCCGCCGATAAACTCCCTCAATATGGAATTCACCGGAACGCCCTCGCCGGGAATCGGAACAAAATAGTCAAAAAATTTCAACAGCCGTTTTGCTTCATTATATTCTGGTTCGTCTTTTCCGATTCCGAACAGCAGCGGCTCCGCATAAACTTTCAGACATGCCAGCTCATAAATCAATGCAGAATTAAACATTACGTCTGCGTCTTCCTGGAATGGGAATATGTACTGTTCTTCCCCCCTGCGCACCGATTCCCACATGGCAATGGTCTGCTGGGCACTGGTCCCTCTGGTCCTGGCGTCCCGGACAATCCGGCGGATCAGCCTGGCATCTGTGGTGGGAATCCGGTTATGTTCATCTATATTCAGGCTGGTCAGGGCGCTGATATAGATTCTGAATTTACTTTCTTTCGGAAGGCTGTGGCTGAGCTTGTCATTGATTCCGTGAATCCCCTCAATCACCAGCACATCCTCCTGCCCCAGCTGCAGGAAGTTTCCTTTATATTCCCTCTGTCCTGCCTTGAAATTAAATTCCGGCAGTTCCACCCTCTTTCCTTTCAGAAGGTTCTGCATATCCTGGTTAAACTGTTCTACGTCCACAGCCTCCAGACATTCGAAATTTTTATTTCCATATTCATCCAACGGGGTGTCTTCCCTGTTGCGGAAATAGTTGTCCATCCCAATGGGATGCGGCTTCAGGCCATGGGCCGACAACTGAACAGAAAGGCGGTGGGAAAATGTTGTTTTTCCTGATGAGGACGGCCCCGCAATGAGAATAATCTTCTTATCCTTCGCCTCCGATGCAATTTTTTCTGCAATGCTGGCGATTTTAGATTCGTGGAGAGCCTCCTGCACCAGCATCACCTGCTGGATGCCCACCTGGGTAATCTGATTATTCAGCTCACCTACTGTGGAGATTTCCATCATCCTCCCCCATTTTTCCGACTCTTTCTGTACCTGGAAAATCTTGGGCTGGGGTTTGAATTCCGGAACGAACTCCGGTTCCTGTTTTCTGGGCAGCTGAAGCACAAATCCATCCTCATAAGGGACCAGGTCAAAATACTGGATATACCCTGTATGTGGCGCCATGAATCCGTACAGGTAGTCTTCAAATTCCTCAATCCTGTAGATATTGACTTTAGATACCCGGCGGTATCTGAACAGCTTTTCCTTATCATACATATGATGTTTATGAAAAAGCTTGATTGCCTGATCTGTACTCTCGGAACGTTTCATAATGGGAATCTGGGCATCCACAATCTGATGCATTTTATCTTTCACCTGTTCCAGAAATGTCTCTCCCATCTCTTCCAGTCCCTGCATGGTAAAGTATAGGCCAGCACCTACGGAATGGTGAAGCACAACCTGATTCACACATTCTTTTCCTGCCAGTTTGTAAATCGCTTTCAAAAGAATCAGACATGCACTTCTCTGGTAGGATTTATGTCCTGCCTCATCAGCCGTGGTGACAAATTCCAGCACCGCATCTTTTTTCAGTGATTTGTAAAGTTCTGTCAGTTTCCCATCCACCAGCATCAGGATAATGGAATGCTTTTGAGATTCCTGCCACTCCTTGGCTATCTCTGACAGGCGGACGCCATAAGCATATTCTTTCTTTTCCCCGTAAATCGTCGCTGTTACCATTTGACTGTCCATAGTCTCTCCTTTCTGGCATCAAAAATCAGATATCCGCAAAAGGCTGGCCAAACCCGGCACTTCTAATCTGAAGCTGGGGAAACGCCTGCCTCATCCATTTTTCCATATAAGAAATGAAGAAATATTCTGTCCCGTAATGGCCTGCATCAATGATACAAAGCCCCTGATCCACCCCGTCAATCCCTGTATGATGGTCAATATCTCCGGTAATCAGCACCTGGGCGCCTTTCGATACTGCACTGGATACCATACTTTTTCCGGAGCCGCCGGATACTGCCGCTCTGCGGACCACCCGTCTCAAATCACCGAATACTTTCACCCCCGCCAGTCCAAAACGTTCTTTCACAAAACGGGCACATTCTTCCAGCTCCATGTCCCGTGGAAGGCTGCCGATACGTCCGATTCCAATGGGCCGTCCCTGTGTGTCCACCCCTGTCTCACAGAGCACACAGCTGTCTGACAATTCCAAAAGTTCCCCATTGATATCAGCCATGGCCAGCACATCAAAATTGGTGTGCATGGCATAGTATGCTGTGCGGCTTTCCGCCAGTCTCAGGATCTTTCTTCCTGTAAAATCCTGGTCATTAACCTTTTTCACAGCCCCGAAAATCATGGGGTGATGAGTCAGAATCAAATCTGCCCCCCAGCTGAGTGCCTCTCCCAGAACTTTCTCTGTCAAATCCAGCGCCACGTAGACTTTTTCCACTGCCTGGTCCATACGTCCCACCAGCAGTCCCACGTTATCCCATTCCTCCGCACAGGAAGACGGATATTGTTCTTCCAGCCGGTTTACAATTTCCCTACATGCCAAATCCATATGTTTCCCATGCCTCCTCCAGACATTCTTTCTCCTTGCGTACCAGTTCCAGCCGCATTTTTGCACGGCTGCTTTTCACCTCACCCAGGTCTCTCTCCAGTTTCACCAGCCTTTTTCTTTCCCTGCATAAATACTTTTGTAATACCGGATGTCTGTCCCGAAGCAGATACTTTCCATACCGGTACTCAGCCTCCTGCCAGCTGTCCCCATTTTCCCCGCAGACCAGGTGCAGAACAGGGTAGAATTTTGCGTTTTCTTCCACCATATCCTCACTGTCCACAGTAAACGGCAGCTTTCTCAGAAATCTCCGGAATTGTTCCACGTCAGACTGTGGCTGCACAATCAGCTCTTTCACCCCTGCCAGCTGTCCAGCGCCTTTTACCAGAATCTTTTCCATCAGCGGCCCGCCCATGCCCGCAATCACGATTGTCTCTGCTTCCCCCGGACGAAGGGCCTCCAGGCCGTCACTCAATCTGCACTCTATGTAATCCAAAAGTCCATATGCCCTGATATGTTCTCTGGCCCTGGATAAAGGGCCCGGGCGTACATCCATGGCAATGGCTCCTGGTATATGTGACTGCTGCACCAAATAAATAGGAAGATATCCGTGGTCGCAGCCGATATCTGCCAGCCGGTTTCCCTTTGACACCAGGGATGCTGCAGCCGACAGCCTTTTCGATATCTGTATCATACTCCTACGCCTCCTGGAATATTTTAATCCAGATAATCTTTTAACTTTCTGCTCCTGCTGGGATGGCGCAGTTTACGCAGAGCTTTCGCCTCAATCTGGCGGATTCTCTCACGGGTGACATTAAATTCCTGTCCCACTTCCTCCAGGGTTCTGGCTCTGCCGTCATCCAGACCGAAACGCAGTCTGAGTACTTTCTGTTCCCGCTCTGTCAGCGTTCCCAGAACTTCCACCAGCTGCTCCTTTAACAGGGTGAAAGCCGCCGCGTCTGCAGGCACAGGCACATTATCATCCTGTATAAAATCTCCCAGGTGGCTGTCTTCTTCCTCACCGATGGGCGTCTCCAGAGAAACCGGCTCCTGGGAAATTTTCAGAATCTCCCGCACACGCTCCACAGACATGTCCATCTCTTTGGCGATTTCCTCCGGTGTAGGTTCCCGCCCCAGTTCCTGAAGCAGCTGACGGGAGACCCGGATCAATTTATTGATAGTCTCAACCATGTGGACAGGTATCCGGATCGTCCTGGCCTGGTCGGCAATGGCCCTGGTAATGGCCTGGCGTATCCACCAGGTGGCATATGTGCTGAATTTGTAGCCTTTACGGTAGTCGAACTTTTCCACAGCTTTGATAAGCCCCAGATTTCCTTCCTGTATTAGATCCAGAAACAGCATTCCCCTGCCCACATAGCGTTTGGCGATACTGACCACCAGGCGCAGATTGGCCTCCGCCAGCTTTTTCTTGGCCTCCTCATCGCCTTTTTCCATCCTCTGGGCCAGCTGGATTTCCTGTTCCGCTGTCAGCAGATTTACTTTTCCGATTTCTTTCAGATACATGCGCACCGGGTCCTCAATGCTGATTCCCTCTGGCACAGACAAATCAATTTTCTCGATATCTACTTCATCTTCCTCCTCCAATTTCACCTCGTCGTCATCATCCAGAATCAGATTGTCCGAATCCCCTTCTGTGATGCGGAGCACATCAATGCCGCTTGCCTCCAGAAAATCGAACACTTTCTCTATCTGATCCGGCTCCAGCGGAGTGTCCTTGAAGAAATCGTTAATCTCCTGGTATTCCAGCACATTTTTTCTCTTTTTGGCCAGCTCCAGAAGCTCCACAAGTTTCTCACTGAATTTCCCCATGTTCATTTCCATTGGTGTTCCATCCTTCCATACGTTGTTTATATTTTATCCTTATTCAAAAGAAATATGCAATTGTTCACGATTCGCTTTCATTTTCTTCAATTCCATTTCTCTATTGATGTTCTCCTGCAGCCCTTTCATGTCTCCGGGTTCCAGACTTTCCCGCTGCTTTAACAGACTGTCCTCCAAAATCCTTAAGAGAGTATCGGCAAATGCCTTTTCCTGTTCCCTGGCCGAATCCACGGGCAGAGAAGTGTTTAACAGTGATGCCGCGCTCTTTTGCTCCTGGGGGTCCTGGAACTGATTCCAGATCCTGGCAGGGGTAAACCTTCCCTCCGTTTCCTGCTGCTCATACAGCATCTGAGCTACTCTCTGATACAATGGTGTGGTAAAATCTTCTGGTTTCAAATATGTACGCACCTGGCCGAATATCCCTGGGTGGTTCACCAGCCAGGTCAGCATCAGTTTCTGGGCCTTTTCCCGTGCCCCCTCCTTTGGCTGTGTCCGCCTGTCTGAACCGGCAGAGACCGGCTGCCTGGGCCTTTGCACCTGTACGCCCGCCAGCGCCAGAGTGTTCACCATCTTATGCAGCTGTTCTTTTTCTATATGATACTGTTGTGCAATAGCTTCTATATAATTGTTCCTCTCCAAATCCTGAGTGAATTCCAGCAACCGCTCAGCCACGGCCCGGTAAAAGTCCGTCTTCCCCTGGGGATCACCCAGGTCAAATTCCCGCTCCAGCATCCGTATCTGAAATAAAAAGCTGTTCTGTGCCTGGTCCAGCCGTTTCTGGAATTCCTCCGCCCCCTGGGCTTTTATAAATTCGTCCGGGTCCTTGTACGGACTCAGGTCCGCCACCCGGGCGTGGAGTCCCGCTGCCCGCAGAATGGGAATTCCTCTCAAGGCAGCCTTAATCCCCGCCTGGTCACTGTCGTAGATCATCAAAACTTCCTGGGTGTAACGCCTCAAAAGACTGGCATGTCCGGCTGTGAGAGCCGTTCCCAGAGAAGCCACAGCATTGGTAAACCCTGCCTGATGCATGGCAATCACGTCCATATATCCTTCACAGATAATCAGATTTTTCTTTCTGGAAGACCGGGCCCGGTTCAGACCGTACAGATTCCTGCTTTTATCAAAAAT
Organism: uncultured Lachnospiraceae bacterium; assembly: GCA_910587105.1. Classification (GTDB taxonomy): domain Bacteria; phylum Bacillota; class Clostridia; order Lachnospirales; family Lachnospiraceae; genus MGBC164599. Next base: position 1,965 of record CAJUMB010000033.1, on the reverse strand, counting down.
TTTTGTCTCCGGAGAATTCAGATATTTGGGTTTTCCATCTCCCATCACCCGCCCGCCGAAACCGATCACCCGGTTCTGTACATCTGCAATAGGGAAAATCACCCGGTTCCAAAATTTGTCATACATACCATTCTTTTCGTCTGCCTGAAACAGCCCGCTGTCTTTTAACAGCTCGTCTGCATAGCCCTTATTTTTCAAATACCGGTACAGATTGTTTCCTGCCCGTCCGGAATATCCCAGTCCGAACTGATGAATGGTCTCCCAGGAAAGCCCCCGGCCTGACAGATACTCCCGGGCCCGGACACCCCCTTCATGTTTCAGCTGGTAATAGTAATATCCGGCCGTAATCTTCTGAATCTCCATAAGCGAATTCATGTGATTTTTCCTGGCTCTCGCCTCCCCGGATTCCTCCATAACAGGCAGCTCCACCCCTCCCCGCTGTGCCAGGTGCTGCACAGCCTCCGGAAAGCTGTAATTTTCATATTCCATTAGGAAAGTAAAAAGATTTCCGCCTGCACCACATCCAAAACAATAGTACATCTGTTTATCCCGATTCACAGAAAAAGAAGGCGACTTTTCATTATGAAACGGGCACAGTCCAAAATAAGAATTCCCCTTTCTCTGCAGTTTTACATATTGGGAAATAACGTCCACAATATCGTTTCGCAGACGGACTTCTTCTATCACTTCATCTGCATAATACATCGCGTTTTACCCCGTTTAATACACCGGCCAGCATTTCGGCACAAATATCTGGTTAAACTTGTCCATAGAATCTTTATCGGTCATACCGGATATATAATCACACACCACCCGTTCCAGCGTTTCCCCTTTCTGCTCAATCAGTTCCCTGTAATCTTCAGACATCTCCTGCGGATGTGCTGTAAAAAAATGGAACAACTCAATCAGCATATTCCTGGCCTTGGCCTCTTCCTCCCTGGCAATGGAATTCTGATAGACGTTGTGGAACATCAGCGTACGAAGCTCCATCATAGCCGCCCCCACTTCCGGGGACATAGAGATTTGATCACGCTGTGTGCTGCTCTCAACAATATCATGAACCAGCGTGTTCAAACGCTCTTTTGTACTATACCCCAACAGCATCCGCAGAGTAATCGGAATATCATCTTCTGTCAGCAGTCCTGCCCGCTGGGCATCATCCATATCATGATGAATATAAGAAATTTTATCACACAGACGCACCACCTGGCCTTCCAGCGTACGGGGAGAGCCGCTGATTCGATGATTTTTAATACCGTCACGCACTTCCCATGTGAGATTCAGCCCTTTCCCCCCGTTTTCCAAAAATTCCACCACACGGACACTCTGGAGATTATGGACAAATCCATCCCTGCTCACCTGGTTCAATGCCTGTTCCCCTGCATGTCCAAAAGGTGTGTGTCCCAGGTCATGCCCCAGCGCAATGGCCTCCACCAGATCTTCATTGAGGTGCAGTGCCTTGGCCACCGTGCGGGCTGTCTGGGATACTTCCAGTGTATGGGTCAGCCGGTTCCTGTAATGGTCCCTCTGATAATCCAGAAATACCTGCGTCTTGTCCTCCAGCCTGCGGAAAGACTTGGAATATAAAATCCTGTCCCGGTCTCTCTGATAGACGGTCCGGATATCACATTCTTCTTCCTCTCTTTTTCTTCCCCTGGAATGCCTGCTGCAGGAGGCAAAAGGACTTAAATTCTCTAACTCCCGTTCCTCCATGCTCTCCCGTATATTCATAAGTTCCTCCTCCACAGACTGACAAAACCCTCTATATTATTATATTCTATATATGAAAGAAATTTCCTCTTTTTAAATTTAATTTTAAAATTCTTGTTGACGAATCCTCCCGGGAATGCTATAATAATTTTTGTCGCAAGCGCAGAATAAAAAAGAGCCTTGTGAATATGAATAAAGATATGCGGAAGTGTCGGAACTGGCAGACGAGCAAGACTAAGGATCTTGTGATGGTTA
>CAJUMB010000032.1 GCA_910587105.1 uncultured Lachnospiraceae bacterium | reverse complement strand
TAAAGTCACCTTCGCCCCTTCAAAAAATATTGAGGGGGGGGGTAGAAAGCATTGCTGTATGGGATAATGGGCAGTTGAAAAATATCAGCCTTGATCAGCTGATTGGAATTCTGAGAATACCTGCAATTTCAAAAGGCTTAATTTTAAATTCAATCGGCTGGAACAGAGTTGCAGAAGCAATATCTTATGAAGGGGATTCAGTTTCCTGTGATATAACTGTGAAAAAGAATTGGAACAGCGGGAAACCGGAGTCTCACAAAGCCTGTATAATTAATGCGAGAGATGAGACCCGTATCAAATCTGTTTATGATAAAACTTTAGGTACAGACCAAATGCTTATGCGCATAAGAGCTGTGAAATCTAATAATATGATTTATCTGGACTATTACCACGCTACTACTTATCGAAATGATATAGAAGTTATGATCAGTGACGCAGTAAACACAAAAGGAAATTTTTGGAAAATATTAGATTCAGCGATAGCTGTCCCCGAAACAGCAGAAGGCGAAACTGTCCTTGCAACACTAGATTTTGGCGAAAATACCTGGATGGGACAGCCGTTATAGGAGGAAAAATACATGGAAATTAAAGTAATTGATGTATCAAGCGTACAAGGGAAGCCAAACTGGAAAAAAGTTGCCGCATATGGAATCAAGGCGGCAATACTGAGAGTGCACCAGAAGTATGGCATTGACACCAGTTTTGAACACAATTACAACGGATGCCGGGACAACGGCATCATGACCGGGGTGTATAAGTATTCATACGCCCTTACAGTTAAGCAGGCGCAGGAAGAAGCTGAGGCTGTGTTAGACGTGCTGGCTGGACGCAGGCTGGATTTCCCGGTGTTTTATGACTTAGAATGGGGAAACCAGCGGGCCCTTGGCAGATCAGCCATAACCAAAATCGCCAAGGCATTCCTTGGCCGTATCAAAGAGGCAGGCTACATCCCGGGCATATACTGCAATCTGGACTGGTACAGCAACGTTCTGACTGTGGCAGACCTGCCTTATGACTTCTGGGTTGCCTCATATCCAGACAAGGCTTTGGATAACGGCGCACTTCAGGAGCGTCTGAGGCCAGTTGTTGGTGTAGGCTGGCAGTATTCCAGCAAAGGAAGGGTGCCCGGGATTATTGGGGACGTGGATATGGATGTGTTTTACAAAGACTATAAAACCAAAAAGGAGACGAGCACTATGACAAAGACCGAAAAGGCCATCCAGCAGATGGAAGCCTGGGCGAAGGATGATTCCCATGGCTATGACCAGACATACCGCTGGGGCGAGAAGGGGGACTATGACTGTTCCAGTGCAGTAATTCAAGCATGGCAGAACGCCGGAATTCCCGTCAAATCCAAGGGCGCTACATACACAGGAAATATGTATCAGGTATTCCTGGCGTGCGGGTTTAAGGACGTAACTAAGAGCGTAAATCTGGCCACAGGATCCGGTTTAAAGCGTGGGGATGTCCTGCTTAACCATGCGCACCATACAGCCATGTTCTGCGGCAATGGCAAAGAGGTGGAAGCATCCATCAACGAGAAGGGGACAGCGACCGGAGGAAAACCTGGGGACCAGACAGGCCGTGAATTTTTAATCCAGTTATACCGGAACTATCCGTGGAATGTGGTTTTACGTTACCAAGAAAAAACGCCACAAAAGGAGAAAAATTATATGTTTGAAATTCCAACAGTAAAAAAAGGAGAAATGGGGAATCACGTGTTGTTAGTGCAGGAGATTTTGAGCGCCCGGGGATATGTCGGGAAAGATGGCAAAAAGCTGCAATTAGACCGGGACTGCGGAGCCAACACCGTGTACGCCATCAAAAAGTACCAGAAGGAGCGGGAAAAGAATCAACCTGGCATATGTGGCCGCACTGACGGCGTGGCCGATAAAAAGACTTTGCAGGATATGATTGCATTATAATATGTAAAAAGGCGGCAGAAATGTCGCCTTTTATCAGATAAAATATTCATATTTTTATAATGAGTGGAAACACTCACGTACGGTTCTTAGGCGAGAAAGGGCGGGAAACTGCTCCGACTTAGCCGACTACAGGAGAACAGGAACTATGTTCCACAGTTGCTTCAGATAAGTTTATAAAAGCGGATATTCAGGCGGTTTTTCAGGAACAAGATGGTGTGGAGCTCCGCGAAAATGGCACGCAGGCGGTGATTTCCAGTATTCTTCCGGGAGAGGAGGTTGTTTTGACTGCGTCAGCGAAGATTCCCCCTGATTTTACCGAGGAGGAATTAATCAACACAGTGTTGGTATTTCCAGAAGGAGAAGAAGAAAAAGGAAAGTCTGATCAGGCAGTTGTTGTGGTGGAGAAACAGCCAAAACCCTCGGTAAGTATGAATAAGAGATTGAATGCACCGAGGACAACACCTGCCGTTTCTCCGGCTCATACACCTGCATCTGGACAAAACCGTACATCCTATGTGGTTACAGCTTCTCCGGGCACAGTATATTCTGCAGCAGGTACGCAGACAGATGGGAAAGGGAGTACTTATGCTGCGTCTCCGAAAACCGGGGATGAATCTCCATTGCTGCTGCTGGCGGTGCTGGCTGGCGGCGCGGGGGCTGTTATTATTATCATCTTATGCTGTCATTTACGCCGCAAAAAATCATAAGATAGTCAGGTAGTGTTGTGCTGTCTGCAGTGTTTTAGATGTATATTTGTTTCTAAACGCTGCAGACAGTTTTCATTTCCGGGATACAATGGAACACGATAATATTTTTACGGCATAAGATGAAAAGGGAAGATTGAAATGTGGGGGCAGTTATGATATTCTTAATAATAGACTGGTTAAATATCGTAATTTGTACCGGTACATGAGGGGTAGTGGAGGAGATTATGAAGTTAAGGACATTATTGGCCAATCTGGAATACCAGTGTATTCAGGGAAATCCGGATATTGAGATAACAAGCGTAGTAAATGATTCCAGGAAAGCCGAGAAGGGATCATTGTTTTTATGTATTCATGGGGCCGTATCAGACGGTCATGAGTATGCCGGGCAGGTGGCAGAGCAGGGGGCATGTGCTCTGGTGGCAGAGCGTCCGGTACAGGTGCCGGAGCATGTGACGGTGATACAGGTGGAGGACAGCCGGTATGCCATGGCATGTATATCGGCCTGTTGGTTTGGATATCCGGCAGAGCAGATGAAGACCATAGGCATTACAGGAACAAAAGGGAAGACTACCGCTACCTATATGATTAAGTCAATCTTGGAAAATGCGGGATACCGTGTGGGGCTTATTGGAACCATCGAAACGATTATCGGCGATAAGCGGATACCGTCTTCCCACACAACGCCGGAGTCCTATGAAGTACAGCAGAGGTTCCGTGAAATGGCTGACTTCGGCTGTGACTGCGTAGTAATGGAAGTATCTTCCCAGGGCCTGATGCTGCACCGCACAGCAGGTTTTATTTTTGACTATGGGATTTTTACCAATATTGAGCCAGACCATATCGGGCCCAATGAACATACCAGCTTTGAGCATTATCTATCCTGTAAAAACATGCTGCTGCGCCAATGCCGCACAGGGATTGTGAACCGGGATGATGAGCATTTTGAACAGATGGTTAAGGGGCATACCTGTAAACTGGAGACGTATGGTTTTTCTGAGAAGGCCAGCCTGAGGGCGGTGAATCCCAAGCTGGTATCCCGTCCCGGATACCTGGGGATTACTTATCAGGTGCAGGGGCTTCTGGATTTTCCGGTGGAAATTGATATACCGGGCAGATTCAGCATTTATAATTCGCTGACAGCCATTGCAGTCTGCCGCCATTTCCAGGTGTCCCGTGATAACATTGACTGTGCCCTGCGGGAAGCGAAGGTAAAAGGGCGGGTGGAGATGGTTCCCGTGTCGGATGATTTTACTTTGTTGATTGATTATGCCCACAATGCCATGGCACTGGAGAGTCTGCTGATAACTCTGCGGGAATACGAGCCCCGCCGTCTGGTGTGTCTGTTCGGATGCGGGGGAAACCGTGCCAGGGACAGACGCTTTGAGATGGGGGAGATATCCGGGCGGCTGGCAGATCTTACGATTATTACCTCGGATAACCCCAGAAATGAAGAACCTCAGGCGATTATTGATGATATTAAGACTGGGATTGGCAGAACGGAAGGGAAATATGTGGAGATCATCGACCGGAAGGAGGCCATTGCCTACGCCATCCATCACGGGGAGCCAGGAGATATTGTCATACTGGCTGGGAAAGGACATGAAGATTATCAGGAGATAAAAGGAAAGAAGTATCCCATGGATGAGCGTGTACTGATTCAGGAGATACTGGAAGAAGACAGAAAAACAGGGGGCCGCTGACCGCAATGCTGTATGCCGACATTGTTGTGGATATCTCTCATGAAAAATTAGATAAAGTATTTCAGTACCAGGTTCCCCAACAGATGGAGAGGGAGATCTGCGTGGGAATGGTGGTGCATGTGCCGTTTGGAAAGGGAAACCGGGAAATATCCGGTTATGTGGCAGGACTTACCCAGACTCCTTCTATGGAACCGGAGAAAATGAAGAAAATTCTCTGTTTAAAAAGCAGTGCTGAGACTACGGAGTCGAAGCTGATTCTTCTGGCAGACTGGATGAAACGGCAGTATGGTTCCACTATGATTCAGGCTCTTCGGACGGTATTTCCGGTGAAAGCGAAAATACCGGCAAAAGAGCAGCGTACAATTGTGCAGAGGGCTTCTCATGAGCAGGCACAAAAAATGGGGGAGCTGTGGAGGCAGAAAAATTATAAGGCAAGAATCCGTCTGCTGGAGTATATTCTTCAGCAGGGGCAGGCTGATTATGGACATACCCTGCGGCTGTTGGGAATCGGAAAAAGTGTAGTGGATGCCTTGGAGGAGGAAGGGATTGTACAGGTGGTCCGGAGTGAAAGCCAGCGCAATCCTGCAGCGGAGCTCTGCCATGGCAGTAAGAAGGCCCCAAATGTTCTGACTGACAGCCAGAGACAGGCTGTGGAGGAAATATGCCGGGAGTGGGAAGGCGAAAACCGTCCCTGTTTATTATATGGGGTAACCGGAAGCGGTAAAACCCGGGTTTATATGGAATTGATCAGCCGGGTGCTGAGGGAAGGGAAGCAGGCGGTTGTCCTGATTCCAGAAATTGCCCTCACATATCAGATGGTAATGGGTTTTTATGAAGAATTTCAGGAGCAGGTGTCGGTGCTCCATTCACGGCTGTCTCCTGGCGAAAAGTACGATCAGATGAAACGTGCCAAGGCAGGGGAGATATCCATTATGGTGGGGCCCCGTTCTGCTCTTTTTACCCCATTTCCCAGGCTGGGGCTGATTGTGATCGATGAGGAACAGGAGCAGACTTATAAAAGTGAACAGGTGCCCCGTTACCATGCCCGGGAGACAGCCATTTACCGGGCACAGCTGGAGCATGCCCATGTGGTCTTCGGCTCGGCCACACCTTCCTTGGACACTTATTATCAGTGTCAGCAGGGCCGATATCAAAAGTGTGTGCTGAGCAGCAGATATCATCAGCGGCCTATGCCTCAGGCGGCTGTAGTTGATATGCGCCGGGAGCTGCAGGACGGAAACCGGTCCATCCTAAGCCGCAGGCTGCAGGCGGAAATGGAGCAGAGGCTGGAGAAAAGGGAACAGGTGATTTTGTTTTTGAACCGCAGAGGTTATGCGGGATTTATCACATGCAGGTCCTGCGGATATGTGTTGAAATGTCCTCATTGCGATGTGTCTCTGGCGGAGCATAACAATGGGACAAGTGTCTGCCACTACTGCGGCTATGTACAGAAAAAGCTGGCTGTCTGCCCCCAGTGCGGTTCGCCATATATTGGAGGATTTCAGGCAGGGACTCAGCAGATTGAGGAGATTGTAAAGGAGAGATTTCCCCAGAGCCGGGTTCTGCGCATGGATTATGACACCACCCGCGGCAAGAAAGGCCACTGGGATATTCTCCAGGCGTTTCAGAATCGGGAAGCGGATATACTAATTGGGACTCAGATGATTGTGAAAGGCCATGACATTCCCAATGTGACGCTTATGGGGATTCTCGCGGCGGATATGTCTCTGCACGGGGGGGACTATTCTGGCAGTGAGCGGACGTTTCAGCTGATTACCCAGGCTGTGGGCCGGGCCGGGCGGGGGAAGACGGCAGGAAGTGCGGTGATACAGACGTATCAGCCGGAACACTACAGCATCGTCTGTGCCGCCCGCCAGGATTATGACGGGTTTTATCAAAAGGAAATTGTGTACAGGGATTTGCTGGACTATCCGCCGGTTTCCGGTATGATGGGGGTCTTAGGCTTTGGAAAAAGTGAGAAACAGCTGGCTGTGGCCATGGAGTTTATCCGGAAATTCATCAGCCGGGCAGACAAAAGACAGAAATTTAAGGTGATTGGCCCCACGGCTCCGGCAGTGGGAAAAGTCCAGGATGTCTACAGAAAGGTTTTGTATGTGAAAGACCGGGATTTGGACGGACTGAGAAAGCTAAAAGATCAGATAGAAGCTTATGTGCACATTAATTCGGGATTTTGTGGACTGCATATACAATTTGATTTTCATATATAATAGCTTTAAGAAAAATTGTCTAAATTGAGTAAAAAGAAATGAGAGGGTGCGGGCAGAAAGGCCGTACAGGAAAGGAGCTAAGAGAAAATGGCGATTCGTAAAATTCGGTTGGAAGGTGATGCGGTGTTGGGGAAGAAGTGCCGGCCTGTGGAGAAAATGACAGATAAAATCCACGTGCTGGTGGATGATATGCTGGAAACCATGTATGAATCCAACGGTGTTGGATTAGCAGCGCCTCAGGTGGGTATATTAAAAAGGGTGGTTGTTATTGATGTAGGCGACGGACCTTTGGTAATGATTAATCCGCAGCTGATTGAATCGCAGGGAGAACAGACCGGTGATGAGGGATGTTTAAGTGTTCCCGGGGTGGCCGGACAGGTGACCAGGCCTAATTATGTGAGGGTGCAGGCACTGGATGAAGAAATGCAGGAAATTGAGATAGAAGCCACAGAACTTCTGGCCCGGGCGTGCTGTCATGAAATTGACCATCTGGATGGAATTATGTATACGGCACTGGTGGAAGACGGCCTGCATCCGGTGAGCAATGAGGAGGAATAGTGCCATATGAAAGTAGTTTATATGGGAACCCCGGATTTTGCCGTGGAGACTCTGCGGGAGATTGTCCGAAACGGGCATGAAGTCCTGGGGGTGGTGACACAGCCGGACAGGCCGAAGGGGAGGGGGAAGAATCTGAAGCCCACACCTGTAAAAGAAGCGGCCCTGGAGATGGGGCTGAGTGTGTACCAATATGAAAATGTAAAACGTTCTGACTTCATAGAGGTTTTGAATCGGTTAAAGCCGGATGTGATTGTGGTTGTGGCTTTTGGACAGATGCTTCCCCGGGAAATTCTGGAGTTTCCCCCTTACGGCTGCCTGAATGTACATGCGTCTCTGCTGCCGAAATACCGTGGAGCGGCGCCTATTCAGTGGGCGGTTGTCCACGGGGAAAAAGAAACGGGAGTTACCATTATGCGCATGGATGAAGGTCTGGATACCGGGGATATGCTGGCGAAGAAAGTCTGTGCTTTAAGTCCTGACGAGACAGGGGGCAGTTTGTTTGATAAGCTGAGCAGCCTGGGAGCAAAGCTTCTGGTGGAAACGCTGGAGGACGTTTCGCGGGGACACATCCACGTCCAGCCCCAGCCTGTGGACAGTCCTACCCCCTATGCGGCAATGATTCAGAAAAGTATGGGATGTATTGACTGGGAAAAAGATGCAGACACCATTGAACGGCTGGTCAGAGGAATGGACCCTTGGCCGGGGGCGTTTACCCGTCTCGATGGGAAGATGCTGAAAGTATTAAAGGCATCTGTGAAAAACCCAGAACATACAGAAGGAATGGCAGCTGCAGTGTCCGGGCAGATAGTGTGTATAGACAGGGCAGGGATTTATGTGAAGTGTGCTCAGGGATGCCTGTATATTGAGAAATTACAGCTGGAGGGAAAGAAAGGCATGGCGGCTGAAGATTTTCTGCGGGGTTACAGGATTGAGCAGGGGACGGTTTTGGGCAGTTAATTGTTGTGCCGCCAGAAAGCGGCAGAAATGGAGGCTGACATGGGATATTATGGATACAGGTTTTACGGAATGGACTGGACAGTACTGCTGCTTGCAGCAGGCATGATTTTATCTTTGCTGGCTTCCGCAAGGATGAAGCGGACGTTTTCTGTATACTGCAGGATACCCAGTGCATCCCGGATGACAGGGGCGCAGACGGCTCAGAGGATTTTATCTATGGCGGGACTTTCGGATGTACAGGTGCGCCCGGTGTCCGGCCAGCTTACAGACCACTATGACCCCAGGACGCGGACAGTCCGTCTGTCTGAGGCTGTGTATCAGCAGTCTTCTCTGGCTGCGGTGGGAGTGGCGGCCCATGAGTGCGGACATGCGCTGCAGCATCACACGGGTTATGCGCCTCTGAGATGGAGAAGCGCCATTGTCCCCATAGCCAATTTTGGGTCGGGACTCTCCTGGCCTGTGTTTCTGGCAGGGCTGGTAATGTCAGTCCGTCCGCTTCTGTATTTGGGAATTGCCCTGTTTATGGGTGCAGTTCTTTTTCAGCTTGTGACGCTGCCGGTGGAGCTGAATGCATCTGCCAGGGCTCTGCGGCTTTTGTCCGATGACGGGATTTTAGCCCAGCAGGAAGTGCCTGGGGCGCGTAAAGTGTTAAAGGCCGCAGCCATGACATATGTGGCGGCGCTGGCATCTTCGATATTACAGCTGGTGCGTCTGTTAGTATTGGCAGGAGGAAGAAATCGTGAGTAAAAAATATCCGGTGAGAGAGATTATACTGGAATTATTATTGGAGATTAACGAAGAAGGAACGTATTGCCATACAGCCATTGGCAATACGCTGAAGAAATATCAGTTTCTGCCCAAACAGGACCGGGCATTTATCACCAGGGTATGTGAAGGTACAGTGGAGTATGCCATTCAGATTGATTACATCATCAATTATTTTTCCAAGATCAAAACCACAGATATGAAGCCGGTTATCCGGGAAATTCTGCGAAGTGGTGTATACCAGCTGATGTATATGGACAGTGTGCCGGATTCCGCCGCCTGCAATGAGTCGGTAAAACTTGCACAAAAAAAAGGCTTTTATAGTCTGAAACCCTTTGTAAACGGCGTGCTTCGTACCATAGCGCGCCGGGTCAATGAAGTAGAATATCCGCCGAAAGCCACGCCTGTAGCGTATCTGAGTGCCCGTTATTCTATGCCGGAGAGTCTGGTGCAGCGATGGGTGGGGTCTTATGGGGGGGATATTACCCGGGAGATGCTGAAAAGTTTTCTGGAGGAAAAGCCTGTCACTGTCCGTATCAGCGGGAACAGTGACAAAGAGAAAGTCCTGGAAAGTCTGAGAAAACAGCAGGTAAAAGTGGAGAAGGCTCCTTATCTGGACTATGCATATTATATTTCTGGTTATGACCATCTGATGACGCTGGATGCTTTCTGGAAAGGAGAGATTCAGGTGCAGGATGTGAGCTCCATGCTGGTCACAGAGATTGCCCATCCTTCCAAAGGAAATTATATTATTGATCTGTGTGCAGCCCCGGGGGGTAAGGCTCTCCACATGGCAGAGAAGATGGGTGACTTTGGAATGGTGGACGCCAGGGACACTTCTGAACATAAGGTGAATCTGCTGAAAGAAAATATTCTGCGCTCCGGAGCCATCAATATCCGTGCAAAACGTCAGGACGCCACGGTATTTGACACGGAATCGGTTCTAAAGGCAGACATTGTGCTGGCGGATGTACCCTGTTCCGGATATGGTGTGATCGGGAAAAAGCCGGATATCAAATATAAGATGAGCAGCCACAAGCAGCAGGAACTGGTCATTCTCCAGAGAAAAATTTTATCTATGGCCGTTGATTACATAAAGCCCGGCGGTGTGCTGATTTTCAGCACATGTACCATTGCCGATGAGGAAAACCGGGATAATTATCAGTGGCTTTTGGATAATTATCCGCTGGAGCCAGACAGTTTGAACCCCTATCTGCCCAGAGAACTGCACTGTATGACCACTTCCAGAGGCTACCTTCAGCTGCTGCCTGGGGTGCATAAGACGGATGGGTTTTTTATGGCAAGATTGAAAAAGACGGAGGCATGATGATTCAGGATATCAAATCTCTTTACCCGGAGGAACTGGTATCAATTGCCAGGGAAATGGGGGGAAAGGATTTTCAGGGAAAACAATTGTTTCAGTGGCTGCACCAGAAGCAGGTGGATTCTTATGAGGCCATGACCAATTTGTCAAAGGCCATGCGCAGACAGCTGGAGAAAGACTATCCTCTGTTGGTTCTGCAGCCGGAAAGCACGCAGATTTCCGCCCTGGACGGAACCAGAAAATATTTGTATGCAATGGAGGACGGCCAGAAAGTGGAGAGCGTATGGATGCAGTATCAGCACGGGGATTCTGTGTGCATTTCTTCTCAGGCGGGCTGCCGGATGGGATGCCGTTTCTGTGCGTCTGCCATCGGCGGACTGGTAAGAAACCTTACAGCTGGGGAAATGCTGGAGCAGGTATATGCGGCCGGCCGGGAGGCAGGCAGGCGGGTTTCCCACACAGTGGTCATGGGCACGGGGGAACCGCTGGATAATTACAGCCAGCTGGTGAGATTTGTCCGGATTCTCAGCCATGAGCAGGGGATGAACATGAGCCAGCGCAATATTACCGTGTCTACCTGCGGAATTGTGCCGCAGATCTATGAGCTGACAAAAGAGAAACTGCAGATTACCCTGGCACTTTCCCTTCACGGGGCCACAGATGAAAAACGCCAGGCACTGATGCCCATAGCGAAAAAGTACAGTCTGGCTGAAGTGATGGAAGCCTGTGATTTCTATTTTCAGAATACAGGCAGGCGGATTACGTATGAATACAGCCTGATTGGCGGCGTGAATGATACGGATGAGGATGCGGCACAGCTTGCCGGGCTTCTGCGCCGGAGAAACTGCCACCTGAATCTGATTCCGGTAAATCCTGTGGAAGAGCGGGATTTTCAGCCGCCTGTGGGGAAAGACGCAGATAAATTTAAAATAAAACTTGAAAAATATGGAATAAATGTTACTATAAGAAGGGAAATGGGCCGTGATATTGACGGTGCGTGCGGACAGCTGAGAAGAAGGTTTTCCGCGCAGCGGGAAGCAGAAAGAGAGAAATGATAATGAGAGTGTACTCGGGTACGGACATAGGACAGCGTAGACGGGTGAACCAGGATTATGTGTATGCATCGGTGGATACAGTGGGGAATCTCCCCAATCTGTTTGTGGTGGCAGATGGGATGGGAGGCCACAATGCGGGGGATTATGCCTCGTCCTGTGCAGTCCATGTTTTAGTAGATACCATTAAAGAGGATGCAAATTACAGTCCGGTTAAGATTCTCCGCCATGGCATTGAGTCCGCCAACCTGAAAGTTCTGGAGGAAGCGGGAAAGTCACCGGATAAGAAAGGAATGGGAACAACAATTGTAGCTGCCACAATTGTGGGAAATTACGCCTATGTGGCAAATGTGGGCGACAGCCGTCTGTATGTGGTTCACCAGGGTATCCGCCAGATTACTAGAGACCATTCGCTGGTACAGGAAATGGTCCGGCTGGGGGAGCTGCGTGAGGAAGAGGCCATTAACCATCCAGATAAAAATATCATTACAAGGGCTCTGGGGGCAGCCTCATCTGTGGAGGTGGATTTCTTTGATTTTGAAATCCAGCCGGATGCCATTGTGCTGATGTGCTCAGATGGATTGAGCAACATGGTCACCAATGAGGAGATTGCAAAGCTGTTGGAACAGCCGGGCAGTTTAAAGGAGAAGGGGCAGGCCCTGATCCGTCTGGCCAATGCCAACGGGGGCAAAGACAATATTGCAGTTGTGCTGATTGAACCATTTACCAAAGAGGTGAAAGAATGATAAAAGATGGAATGATTGTAGGGGAACGGTATGAGATCGTCAGCAAAGTGGGTACAGGCGGCATGGCGGACGTCTATAAGACGAAAGACCATAAGCTGAACCGGTTTGTAGCGATGAAGGTCCTGAAGCAGGAATTTCGGGAGGATACAAATTTTATCAAGAAATTCAAGACGGAAGCTCAATCCGCTGCGGGCCTGACTCATCCCAATGTTGTGAATGTATTTGACGTAGGAGAAGATCAGGGTATCCATTATATCGTCATGGAGCTGGTAGAGGGAATTACCCTGAAAGAGTACATTTCCAAAAAAGGAAAGCTGAGTGTCAAGGAAGCCACCAGTATTGCTATCCAGGTTTCTATGGGGCTGGAAGCAGCCCATAACCATGGGATTGTACACAGAGATGTAAAGCCGCAGAATATTATTATTTCCACAGACGGGAAAGTGAAGGTGACGGATTTCGGCATAGCCAGGGCGGCATCTTCCAATACCATCAGTTCCAATGTGATGGGGTCTGTCCATTACAGTTCCCCGGAACAGGTGCGGGGAGGTTACAGCGACGAAAAGAGTGACATCTATTCCCTGGGAATTACCATGTATGAGATGGTGACAGGGGTGGTGCCCTTTGACGGAGATACTACTGTTTCCATTGCCATTAAGCATCTCCAGGAGGAAATGGAACCGCCCAGCGACTATACGCCGGATCTGCCCTTCAGCCTGGAACAGATTATATTTAAGTGTACGCAGAAGAGTGTGGATAGACGGTATCCGAATATGGAGGAAGTGATTGCAGATTTGAAGCATTCCCTGATTGACCCTCAGGGAGATTTTGTCAAACTGGCTCCACTGAATACAGATGGGAAGACTGTGGTGTTCCAGGGAGAAGACCTGGATAAAATAAAGAAAAACAATGCGGTGAAAGAGATCCCGCCGCTGGCGGCAGAGGAGGATTATTACGATTCCTCAGACGATTACGATGAAGATGATTACGAAACCGATGAGGAGGAAGAAGGCGGAGGCGGTCTGAACCGGGGACTCGAGAAGGCCATAACCATTGGAGGCTTTATTGTAGGGGCTCTGATTATCTGCGTTCTGATTGTGCTCATCGGCAATGCAGCCGGTTTGTTCAGCTTCGGCCCCGGCATCGGCGGCTCAAAAGATAAACAGGCAGAAGAGACACAAGCCCCGGAGGAGGAAATGGTGGAGGTGCCGGATCTGGTTGGTAAAACAGAGGAAGAAGCCACGAAGATTGTAAAAGAGCTCTATCTTGGCCTCCAGTACACAGAGGAAGAAAGTTCGGATGAATATGAAAAAGGAATGATTTCTTCTCAGGAAATCGAGCCGGGAACCCAGGTTCAGAAGTATACCACCATTAAGTATAAGCTCAGCAGCGGTGCAGCCATGCTGTCTGTACCGGATCTGGTGGGCCAGCCCCAGGAGACAGCTGAGCAGACACTGCGGGATATGGGATTTACAGTAAGCCTTACCAAGTCCTTCAGTTACGACCATGAGATGGGCATTGTCATGGGTATGACGCCTGCTGCAGGGTCACAGAGTGCTTCCGGTGAGACGGTAACTCTGGAAGTCAGCATGGGAAATGAATATGAAAACGCCATGGTGCCCAACGTGATCGGCATGGAAGAAATGGCAGCCAAGGCAGCCCTGGCAGCATTCAATGTAATTGTGGAGTCTTCTTCCAGCGATACGGTTACAAAAGGACAGGTAATGTCCCAGAGTATTGCAGAGGGAGTTTATGCGGAAAAAGGTTCCAGTATTACCATTGCCATCAGTACCGGGCCTGAGGGGGCTGAGGAAACACCCGGGGAAGAGGAAGAAGGGGAAGAGACGCCTGTGCAGAGCACAGATGCATCCGGCACCTGGAAATGTTCCCAGACTCTAGATACTCCGCCCACATACACAGGGGGAGTGGTAAAGATGGAACTGGTACAGACTGTGGATAATTCTCCGTCAGTGGATACGATTATGGAAGGCAAGAAAGTGGATTTCCCCTATCAGCTGGACATTACAGGTGAGCCGGGCCTCAGCGAAGGAACCCTGTATCTGTATGAGCTGACAGGAAGCGATTATGTGGAACTGGGCCATTATACCATTTCTTTCCAGAAGGTAGACTGATGCAGGGAAGAATTATTAAAGGCATTGGAGGATTTTACTATGTGGATATTCCCGGGAAGGGTCTGTATGCGTGCAGGGCCAGGGGGATTTTCCGGAAAGAAAACAAAAAGCCTCTGGTGGGCGATATGGTACAGATTCGCATTTTAGATGAAAAAGACCGGGAGGGCAGCCTGGAGGAAATTCTGCCCCGGAAAAATCAGCTGGTACGTCCTGCAGTGGCAAATGTGGACCAGGTAGCTCTCATTTTTGCAGTGGATCAGCCAAAACCTAATTACAGACTTTTGGACCGCTTTCTGGTTATGGCTGAAAGGGCAGGGATTCCCGCCTGCCTGTGTTTTAATAAAAAAGACCTGTCAGAGCCAAAAGACCTGGAGTCTCTGCGGGAAATTTACCGGGACTGCGGCTGTCCGGTGGTTTTTACCAGTGTACAGACTGGCGAGGGGGTAAAGCAGCTGGATGAGCTGCTGGAGGGAAAAATTACAGCTGTGGCAGGAGTTTCCGGTGTGGGAAAGTCCTCTCTGGCCAATCTGCTGCAGCAGGAAGTACAGATGGAAACGGGAACAGTGAGTGAAAAACTCCGGAGGGGAAGACATACCACCCGGCACTGCCAGCTGCTTCCCCTGAGGGAAGGAACATATTTAGCAGATACACCGGGGTTCAGCTCCCTGTATCTGGACACAATGGAAAAGGAAGAACTGAAACAGTATTTCCCGGAATTTGAGCCGTATGAGGGTGGGTGCAGGTTTCAGGGATGCGTCCATATGACAGAACCGGGCTGTGCAGTGCTCCATGCTCTGAGGGAGGGCAGAATCAGCCCTTCCCGGTATGAGAGCTATTCGGATTTATTTCAGGAAATAAAGGATAAAAGGAGATATTGAAAACATGGAATATCAGTTATACCCGTCTATGTTATCTGCGGATTTTAACCGTTTGGGACAACAGCTTCAGACGCTGGAACAGCAGGGAATCAAATGGCTCCATATTGATGTAATGGACGGAGACTTTGTGCCCAGCATATCTTTTGGAATGCCGGTGATTAAGTCTATCCGCCAGGAGAGTAACATGCTTTTTGATGTGCATTTGATGATTACAGAACCAGAGCGCTATGTTCAGGACTTTGTAGCATGCGGGGCAGATTCCATTACTGTTCACGCGGAAGCCTGTGAAGATCTGGAACGGACAGTAGCCCGCATCCGGGATGCAGGGGTAAAAGTGGGGGTTGCAGTAAAACCGGCCACTTCCGTAACAGATATCAGCTATATTCTCAAAGATATCGATATGCTGTTGATTATGACCGTACAGCCGGGATTCGGCGGACAAAAATATATAGAAGATTCTACAGAAAAGATCTGTCAGGCACGGCAGATGCTGAAAGATGAAAAAATTGAGCTTCCTATTCAGGTTGATGGAGGAATTAACCGTGAGACACTTCCCCTTGTTCTGGAGGCAGGAGCCAGCCAGATCGTGGCGGGTTCCTGTGTATTCAGCGGGGATCTTGCCGGGAATGCGGAGGAAATCCGCAGATTGATCAGCCAATATGCGGAAAGAGCATAAAGGATATGCGTGTGGGATTGATCAGCGGGGGCAATATCCAGAGTGATTTTGCCCTTTCGTTTTTGGAGGAGCAGAAATACGACAGGATTATAGCTGCAGACAGGGGGCTTCACTTTTGTTATAAACATGGGATTGTGCCCCAGACGGTGGTGGGGGATTTTGACAGTATGCCTCAGGGGATTTTAGAGGAATACGAAGGCCGTCCGGGAACGGTGGTGCACAGGCTCAGCCCCAGGAAAGACGATTCCGATACCCAGTCGGCGTTTCATATAGCGGTGGAGATGGGAGCATCTGAGATTGGAATCTTGGGAGGAACAGGGGGCCGCCTGGACCACACGCTGGCTAATGTGGAGCTTTTGGCTTGCGGGCTGTCTGCGGGGGTCCACAGTTATATGGCAGATGCCTGGAATTATATATGGGCTTCCCAGCGTCCGGTAAGGCTGCGGCGAAGTACGCAGAAAGGAAAATACGTCTCTCTTTTTGCGCTGGGGGGACCAGTGGAGGGGCTGACATTAAAAGGATTTTCTTATCCCCTGGATCATTACCGTCTTACCAGCCGGGACTGTGGACTCACGGTCAGCAATGAGATTGTGGAGGAGGAGGCAGTGATTACCTTTACCAAAGGATGTCTTCTGTTGATTATGTCGAGAGATTGTTGAGTATCGTGTGTGGGAAAGGAGCGGGAACGGTATGAATATGACTGGGATTGCAAGAATGCTTTTGGGGTTGAGAGCAGCAGGGTGGAGCGAAAAAGAAAATAATGATTTCATGCTTTGTATTGAGACAGGCGAGGAGCAGTATAAACCGAAACCGCGGGAGGAGAGAAATGACCAATAAAGAGAGAATTATAGAACTGCTGGATAGTGTGCCGGATTATAAGATGGGGTATGTTCTGGCATATGTGCAGGGAATCACGGCAGATGAAGAGTCAGATGATATTTTCTGGCAGAGAATGCTGGAGAAGTGTGAAGATGAGCTGGATATTTCCTGATTTGTGTGAAAAGACTGCAGGAATATGCTTTACAAGAGAGGAGTATAAGAAATGAAACTAGGAATTGTAGGCCTCCCCAATGTGGGGAAAAGCACTCTGTTTAATTCGCTGACACAGGCGGAAGCAGAGTCTGCCAATTATCCGTTCTGCACCATTGACCCCAATGTGGGGATTGTGCCTGTGCCGGATGAGAGATTGAAACTGCTGGGAGATTTTTATCAATCTAAGAAGGTGACTCCGGCGGTGATTGAGTTTGTGGATATTGCAGGTCTGGTGAAAGGGGCTTCCCAGGGTGAAGGACTGGGAAATCAGTTTCTGGCAAATATCCGTGAGGTGGATGCCATTGTCCATGTGGTCCGCTGTTTCGATGATGACAATATTGTTCATGTGGACGGTTCCATCGATCCTCTCCGTGATATCGAGACGATTAATCTGGAGCTGGCGTTTTCTGATTTGGAAATTCTGGAGCGGAGAATTGCGAAGACCACTAAGCTGGCCCGCAACGATAAAAAGGCAGCCGGGGAGTTGAAATTCCAGGAGAAGATAAAGGCGCATCTGGAAAATGACCAGCTGGCCATTACGTTTTCGCCGGAAAACGAGGACGAAGAAAAATGGCTGGCCGAGTATAACCTGCTCACAGGCAAGCCGGTGATCTATGCGGCGAATGTGGCGGAAGATGACCTGGCAGATGACGGCGGGGGGAATGCCCATGTACAGAAAGTCAAAGAGTACGCTGGAAAACAGGGCAGTGAAGTGTTTGTCATCTGCGCGCAGATTGAACAGGAGATTGCCCAGCTGGATCAGGAGGAAAGAGAAATTTTTCTGGAAGATCTGGGATTGAAGGAGTCCGGATTGGAGAAACTGATTAAAGCCAGCTACCGCCTGCTGGGGCTGCACAGCTTTCTCACCTCAGGGGAGGATGAGACCAGAGCCTGGACAGTGAAACTGGGGACAAAGGCACCCCAGGCGGCAGGAAAGATCCACACAGACTTTGAGCGGGGATTTATCAAAGCGGAGGTGGTGAATTACAGGGATCTGCTGGACTGCGGTTCGTATGCGGGGGCCCGGGAAAAGGGTCTGGTCCGCATGGAAGGCAAAGAGTACGTGGTAAAAGACGGCGATGTGATTTTATTCCGTTTTAATGTTTAGGTGATCAGATGAACATGTCAATTAATTTTCCGCACCTGGGGATTTATCTGGAACATGTGGGGAAGACCATTGAAGTTTTCGGTATTGATATTGCGTATTATGGGATCGTGATAGCGGTTTCCATGATAGCGGGAGTCAGCCTGATTCTGGCAGAGGCAAAAAGGACCGGGCAGGATCAGGATTTCTATCTGAATATGCTGATGCTGTCCATTGTCGTGGGGATTGTGGGGGCCAGAGCTTATTATGTGGCATTCTCATGGGATTACTATAAGGACAATCTGTGGGAGATATTCAATACCCGCGGCGGCGGCATGGCCATTTACGGAGGAATTCTGTTCGGCGTGACAGCAGCATGTATCTATACAGCAAAAAAGAAAGCTCATCTGGGTAAAATGGTGGACACTGCATGTCTCGGTCTGGTACTGGGGCAGATTCTGGGAAGGTGGGGGAATTTTTTTAACCGGGAAGCTTTCGGCGGTTATACGGATAATCTGCTGGCCATGCAGCTTCCGGTAGATGCAGTGCGCAGCGGTGAAATTACTTCCCAGATGGAAGCTCACATCCAGTATGTACAGGGAGCGGCTTATATTCAGGTGCACCCGGCATTTCTCTATGAGAGTATGTGGAACATACTGGTGCTGGTATTTTTACTGTGGTACAGACACAGGAAACAGTTTCAGGGGGAAGTGTTTCTGATGTACCTGGCTGGATATGGTCTGGGACGCGGGTGGATTGAAGGGCTGCGTACCGATCAGCTGAAAATTGCTCTGGGGGGAGAAGGACTTCCGGTATCACAATTGCTCTCCATAGGGCTGGCTGCAGCGGGAATTGGTGCGGTATTGTCCGTGCGGTATTGTTTGAAACACAAGAGAGATTACACAGGAAAAAAGGGGTGTCACAGTGAATCAGATGACAATAGAGAAAAAGGAGACAGTGGAGACTCTGCGTCAGGAAATTGAGGAAAAGAGGAGACTGCTGGATCAAAGTATACAGGGGAGAGAAGATTTGTTAAAACACAGCCAGCTCAGCAGGGAGCTGGACTACTTGATCGAGAGATATATGGTTATTATTCACAGAATGTAATATTAGGATCAAAGGGACTGCCAAGTGGGTGGTTCCTTTTTTTTGTCGTATGGGAATCTTCGTCTCCTATATCATAAAAACCCTCTGGGGGATTCATTCCCAGGGGGGCGGGTGGTGGGGGATTTTCCGGTATGAGATTCCTTCTGTTTTCAGAAGGATGAAAAATCTTTTGATTGGTTTTTTGAAGATGAAATACCATATATAGAAATAATAACAAAACAAATGCATATATATAGTATGGTTCGCCAAAATATGACAAAGATATACAGAATTATTTCCGAATTTTTTGGGGTACAACTCTGTTTTTTCCACTTGTACTTTTCGCGATTTTGTTATAGAATAGACATACAAGTGGTAGAAAGTGGAGGATGGTGGTGGCAAATGGAGTGATAGTGGTAAACCATGCCGCCTGCGGAAGCATTTGGGGAGAATAAATGATTTCCGTGAAGAAGGTGACTATATATGTTCATGGGAGAGTACAACCATACAATTGATGCGAAGGGGCGGCTGATAATCCCATCCAAGTTCCGCGAATTACTTGGGGAAGAATTCGTGTTGACCAAAGGATTGGACGGCTGTTTATCAATTTATCCCATGGACGAATGGAAAGCCTTTGAAGAAAAGCTGAAGGCGCTGCCACTTACAAATAAAAGCGCCAGAGCCTTCTCAAGATTCTTTGTAGCCGGAGCTACGATGTGTGAACTGGACAAGCAGGGGAGAATTCTCGTACCGGCAACGCTGCGGGAATTTGCTGGTCTGGAGAAAGACGTGGTGCTCACCGGGAATATTACCCGTATTGAAGTATGGAGCAAAGAAAAATGGATTGAAAACAGTAATTATGATGATATGGACAGCATTGCGGAAGAAATGCAGGAAATGGGCATTGTAATCTGATCATCGAACGCGGACAGCGAGGAGATTAACATGAACTTTGTGCATAAATCAGTATTACTGGAGGAAACGGTAGATGGACTGCGGGTGGGACCGGAGGGCATTTACGTGGATGGAACACTGGGAGGCGCCGGGCACGCGGAAAGGGTGTGCGAAAAACTTTCTGCCAAGGGGAGATTTATTGGTATAGATCAAGACCAGGACGCAATAATTGCTGCAACCAGGCGATTGGAGAAATATAAGGGGAATATTACCATCGTTCGCAGCAATTATTGTTACATGGTACAGAAACTGAAGGAACTTGGAATTACAAAAGTTGACGGAATATTATTGGATTTGGGAGTGTCCTCTTATCAGCTGGACACTGCTGATAGAGGATTTACGTATCAGCAGAATGCTCCGCTGGATATGCGGATGGACCAGAGGATGGAGAGGACAGCCAAAGATATTATAAATGAATATAGTGAACAGGAATTGTGCAAAGTGATACGGGACTACGGGGAGGACAAGTTTGCCAGAAACATTGCCAGGCAGATTGTCCGGGTGAGAAAGGACAAGCCGGTTGAGACCACCGGGGAGTTGGTGGAGATTATAAAAGAGGCTGTCCCGAAAAAGTTTTGTATGGCGCCGGGCCACCCGGCGAAAAGGACTTTTCAGGCTCTGCGTATCGAGTTGAACCAGGAGTTGAAAGTGCTTGAGGATTCACTGGAAGGCATGATTGAATTGTTAAATCCAGGGGGGAGAATCTGTGTCATCACCTTTCACTCTCTGGAGGACCGTATTGTAAAGAATATATTTAGGAAAAGTGAGAATCCCTGCATATGTCCCAGGGATTTTCCTGTCTGTGTCTGTGGAAAGAAATCTCTGGGCAGGGTGGTTACCAGGAAACCCATACTGCCCAGCCAGAAAGAGAAGGAGGAGAATCGAAGGTCGAAAAGTGCGAAGCTGAGGATATTTGAACGTGCAGTCTGTGAAAATGGGATTTAGTGGACAGCAGCGCTGTGCAGATGGGAGGAAATATGGCCAGTACAAGACAAAACGGACCTTACAACCGAAAAACATCTTACAGGCCCAGGGGCACATATGTGGATGGAAATACCGTGAGGAGGGTACAGGCACTTCCAAGGGAAGACAGACAGCAGCACAGAAAAACAATCAGCCGTACAGCCAGGAAGAACAGAGAACGTGCTCAGAGTATGAGCATGGTCTTTGTTTTATTCCTGGCAGTGGTTTCTGTGGCTGTTCTGATTACCTGTGTGCAGTTTCTGCAGCTAAAATCCCAGATTACCAGAAGCATTGAAAAAACTGCTGAATTGGAGAGCGCGTATAATCAGCTCAAGGCGGACAATGACGCCTATGAAAGCCAGATTGGTTCTTCCGTGGATTTGAATCAGGTGAAACAGGCTGCCATGGGGCGGCTGGGTATGAAATATCCTTCAGAAAATCAGATTTTTACGTATCAGATAGAAAAAGGAAGTTATGTCAGGCAGTATCAGGACGTGCCGGATGCAGAAAAATGAGTGCTTTATATGAAAAAAAGAAAAACGATAAAAAAACTGGATATTAAAATGCGGCGGAAGCTGGTGGGACTTTTCGCAGCAGTTCTGGCTGTTTTTTTTGTTTTACTCACCCGTATTACCTATATCAATGCTGTCAGCGGGGAGAGATATAAAAAGCAGGTACTTTCTCAGGCCCAGCAGCAGTATGACAGCCGGGTTCTTCCCTTTAAGCGGGGGGATATTCTGGACAGGAACGGGACTCTTTTAGCTGCCAGCAATAAGGTCTACAACGTGATTTTGGACTGCAAAGCTGTAAATTCAGATCAGGAGCGGTATCTGGAACCCACTGTGCAGGCATTGACTGGACTTTTGGGAGCGGATGAGGAAGAGGTGCGCAGTATTTTAAGCGCAGAGGACACCCGGGAAAGCCAGTATTGTATCTTGATGAAAGATCTGGATATGCATACCAAGAAAGCCTTTGAGGATTACACAGATGTGGGGCCAGACAGCGGGCTGTCAGAAGATGAAATTGAAAAACGCAGCAATATTGCCGGAATTTGGTTTGAGGAGAGATATAAGAGAAGTTATCCTATGAATACCCTGGCCTGTGATACTATTGGATTTACAGATGGCAGCCATGCAGACTGGGGCCTGGAGGGATATTACGACTCTATTCTGAATGGAGTTGACGGCCGTCAGTATGGCTACTTCAGCAGCGATTCCACTGTGGAACAGAATATCATACAGCCCACAGATGGAAAGACCATCAAAACCACACTGGATATAGGACTTCAGCAGATTGTGGAAAAATACCTGCAGGCTTTTATACGGGCTATGGGCTCCAAAGAATTGGGGGCTATCGTCATGAACCCCAACAACGGGGAAGTGCTGGCAATGGGGACGAAAGATTTTTATGATCTGAATAATCCCAGGGATTTGTCTGGTAAATTTACCCAGCAGGAAATCGAACAGATGTCAGATGAAGATACAGTAAAGAATCTGAATGAAATGTGGCAGAATTTCTGTGTGACGGAGGCGTTTGAACCCGGGTCCACAGTGAAACCGCTGGTGGTGGCATCTGCTTTGGAGAGCGGGATTATTCAGAAAGATACTATGTTTAACTGTGACGGCGGCTGGAGCTACGGAGAGAATGAGGATGAGTATATCCGATGTAATGGCATTCATGGTGATCAGACCCTGTCCCAGGTTATTGCCAACTCCTGTAACGATGCCATGATGCAGATCGGCGCCATGATGGGCGGTGAGAAATTTCTGGAATCCCAGAGTATGATGAATTTTGGAAGCAGGACAGGGATTGATCTTCCAGGGGAAAGTGCAGGTGTGCTTCACACAAAAGACAGTCTCGGGTCAGTGGAGCTGGCAACGGATTCTTTTGGGCAGGGATTCATGATGACCATGATTCAGGAAATCTCAGCAATCAGTTCTGTGATCAATGGAGGGTACTACTATCAGCCTCATCTGGTGAGCAAGATTTTAGACAGCGACGGGACTGTGGCAAAAGAGATTTCCCCTGTATTGATGCGTCAGACTGTGTCTGCAGATATTTCGGCCAGTGTACGGGAACATATGCGCGCCACGGTGGAAGAAGGAACCGGAAAATATTCGAAAGTACAGGGTTACAGCTCTGGAGGAAAATCGGGAACAGCGGAGAAGTTTCCACGAGACCAGGGGAATTATCTGGTATCTTTTATCGCGTTTGCTCCAGTGGAAAATCCTCAGATCGTGGTGTATGTGGTCATCGACGAGGCCAATACCGAGAACCAGGAGAGCAGTAAACTGTCCCAGTATATTGTCCAGGGAATTATGTCGGAGGCACTGCCTTACTTAAATATTGAGCCGGATGAGGCTGAGGATGGTGTGATTCCCACCACAACTTTGTGGTCCGGATTTTCCAGCTATCTGGAAGAGACAGGCCAGCTGTCCGGCGGACTGGGCAATACCCAGATTGGGGGTTCAGAAGATGCCCAGGGAGGACCTGAGGAACAGCCGGCTATGGGAAATAATATCCCCCAGCCGCCGGAATCCAATGAAGAACTGGACCTGAATAATAATGTGCTCAGTGACGGCATAACCAATGAAGATGCTGGATTCTAAAACGCTGATGTATTCATGATTAAGGCGATATAACGGAAGTTATACCGCCTTATGGTATTTTTTGGGAAATATGGAATAGATTATTAGAGAAGTGAAATAAGACAGACGGCGTTTTATGAAAAAAAATAAAACATTTCATAAGAAAAAAGTATTTGTTGTATTTCTCTGCTACGCAGCTATGCTGCTGGGACTCACCGTCCGGCTGGTATGGCTGATGGTGGTACAGTCTGATTATTATTCGAAGAAGGCACAGCAGCTTCATGAACGGGAGCGGGATATTAAGGCGGCGAGAGGACGGATTATAGACGCCAACGGGGTGGTCCTGGCGGCAAATAAAACGGTATGTACTATTTCTGTCATACATAACCAGATCACAGACCCGGAAGGGGTAATTGCCATGCTTTCCAGAGAACTGGAGCTTCCGGAAGATAAGGTCCGAAAAAGGGTAGAGAAGGTATCTTCCATTGAGAGAATCCAGGCCAATGTAAAGAAAGAGGCAGGGGACCGCATCCGCGGCTATGGCATGGACGGGGTAAAAGTGGATGAAGATTTCCGCAGATATTATCCCAAAGGCTCTCTGGCCTCCAGAGTTTTGGGATTTACTGGAGGAGATAACCAGGGAATAATCGGATTGGAGGTGAAATATGAGCAATATCTGCAAGGTGTTCCAGGTCAGATTCTGACAGCTACAGATGCCAGAGGAATAGAGCTGGATGAAGTGGGCGAAAACAGAATCGATCCGGTTCCCGGCTACAATCTTCAGGTCAGCCTGGATACCAATATCCAGCTGTATGCCCAGCAGGCCGCACTGAAGGTTCTGGAGGAAAAACAGGCCGACAGTGTGTCAATTCTAATGATGAATCCTCAGAACGGCGAAATTCTGGCCATGGTGAATGTGCCTGAATTCGATTTGAATGATCCGTTTACTCTGAATTATACTGTGAGCAATAATCAGATTTCCCAGGAAGAAAAACAGGAGCTTCTCAATCAGATGTGGCGGAATCCCTGTCTCAATGACACCTATGAACCAGGGTCTACTTTTAAGATTATCACAGCGTCTGCAGGATTGGAAGAAGGGGTGGTAAAACTGAGCGATACTTTCTCCTGTCCAGGATACCGGGTGGTGGAGGACCGGAGGATTCACTGTCACAAACGGACCGGCCACGGGGCGGAGAACTTTGTGGAAGGGGCGCAGAATTCCTGTAATCCCGTGTTTATCGATGTGGGACAGCGGCTGGGCGTGGACAATTTCTATAAATATTTTAAACAATTTGGTCTGCTGGAGAAAACAGGCATTGACCTGCCTGGGGAAGCGTCTACGATTATGCATAATCCCAAAAACATGGGACTGGTGGAGCTGGCCACAGTTTCTTTCGGACAGTCTTTTCAGATTACGCCCATTCAGCTGGCAGCCACAGTCAGTTCCCTGGTCAACGGCGGCAGGAGAGTGACTCCCCACTTTGGGGTGAGTATACAAAGTGAGGATGGCACTTATGTAAAGAAACTGGAATATGAGACAAAGGACGGTGTCGTCTCAGCGGAAACGTCTCAGACTCTGCGGGGAGTCCTGGAAACCGTGGTATCCCAGGGGTCCGGGAAGAATGCTTATATTGAGGGATATACCATAGGCGGAAAAACAGCCACATCCCAGACACTGCCCAGAAGCGCTCATCGGTACATCTCGTCTTTTGTAGGATTTGCCCCGGCGGAGGAACCGGAGATACTGGGACTGTGCATTATCAATAATCCTCAGGGGATTTACTACGGGGGAACCATAGCTGCTCCGGTGATCCGCGGTATTTTTGAGAATGTTCTGCCTTATCTGGGTATTTCGAAAAGTGGTTGATAAATAAAGGAAAAAGAATTATACTTAAACACGATCCAAAGTAACGAAAGAATTAAAGAGGTGTTATATGAATTTTCAAGTAACGATTCCTGTATTGATTGCATTTGCCGTCAGTGTGGCGCTGGGGCCGGTTGTCATCCCATTTCTGCGCAGACTGAAAATGGGTCAGACAGAACGGGCAGAAGGGGTTGCCTCCCATTTAAAAAAGGCAGGAACCCCTACCATGGGCGGTATTATTTTCCTGCTGGCTGTGGTTATCACATCCCTGTTTTACATCCGGGATTATCCCAAAATTACGCCGATTTTGTTTCTGACACTGGGTTTTGGGCTGATCGGCTTTCTGGATGATTATCTGAAAGTGGTTCTGAAGCGCTCAGACGGGCTGCTGGCCTGGCAGAAATTTCTTCTGCAGATTGTGGTGACGGGGATTTTCACTTTTTATCTGGTGAGCTATACAGATGTGCCGCTGACCATGAAGATCCCATTTTGGAGCGGTCATTACTGGGATATAGGCTGGCTGGCCATTCCAGTTTTGTTTGTGGCAGTGATCGGCACAGTGAACGGAGTAAATTTTACAGACGGCCTGGACGGTCTGGCCTCCAGTGTGACCATTATGGTGGCTGTGTTCTTTACTGTGGTTTCCATTGGCCTGCACAGCGGTGTGGAACCTATTACCTGCGCGGTTGTGGGCGGACTGATGGGATTTCTGCTGTTCAATGTATTCCCGGCCCAGGTGTTTATGGGTGATACGGGCTCTCTGGCATTGGGCGGATTTGTGGCGGGAACAGCCTACATGATGCAGATGCCCCTGTTTATTATCCTGGTGGGCTTTATTTATCTGCTGGAGGTGGCTTCTGTCATTATTCAGGTGACTTATTTTAAATCCACCCACGGGAAACGGATTTTCAAAATGGCGCCTATCCACCATCATTTTGAGCTCTGTGGATGGTCAGAGACCCGGGTGGTGGCTGTGTTTGCCATTGTGACTGCCATTTTGTGCCTGATTGCCCTGATGGCGCTGTAGAAGACAAGGAGAGAAGAGATGAATTTAGCAGGAAAAAATGTGCTGGTGTTCGGTTCCGGGGTCAGCGGGATTGGGGCTGCCGGACTGGTCTGGAAAATGGGGGCCTGTCCCATCATTTTTGACGGAAATACGGCGGTGGATAAAGAGCATGTCCTGAAAAAAATGGGGGATGGCTGCACACCTGAAATATATATTGGAGAACTGCCTGCACAGGTAAAGGACAAGCTGGATCTGGTTGTGCTCAGTCCTGGGGTGCCCACAGACCTTCCCCTGGTCAAAGAGTTTTACAGCCGGGGTATTTTGGTGTGGGGAGAGGTGGAGCTGGCCTATCAGGTAAGTCTTTCCCGGCGGGTGCTGGCAGTTACGGGAACCAATGGAAAGACTACTACCACTGCGCTGCTGGGAAAAATTTTCTCTGATTATGAGGATTCCGTGTTTGTGGTGGGAAATATCGGGACTTCTTATACATCGGCGGCTCTGTTGATGAAAGAGGAAAGTGTTACCGTAGCCGAGCTCAGCAGCTTTCAGCTGGAGACCATTGATACGTTTGCTCCCAAAGTCAGCGCTATATTGAACATTACAGAAGACCATCTGGACAGGCACCATACTATGGAAGCTTATATAGAAGCGAAAGAGGCCATAGCCAGGAATCAGACAGAGAAAGATGTGTGTGTGCTGAATTACGAGGACAGCATATTGAGGGAGTTCGGACAGCATATAACCCCTGGCTGTGTGTATTTTTCCAGTGTCCGGGAGCTTTCCAGAGGGATTTTCCTCAGAAATGAATCCGGAAGCAGATGGATCATATGGAAAGATGAGAACGGGGAGACACCAGTGGTGGAGCTGGGGAGTCTGCAGCTTCTGGGCCAGCACAATTATGAAAACGTGATGGCTGCCGCAGCCATGGCTTACTGCGCAGGGGTGCCCATGGAGCAGATCCGCCAGAGTATCTGTGCCTTTCAGGCAGTGGCCCACAGGATTGAGTATGTGGCAGAGAAACATGGTGTGGCCTATTACAACGATTCTAAGGGAACCAATCCAGACGCAGCCATCAAAGGGATTCAGGCTATGAACCGTCCCACCTGGCTGATTGCGGGAGGCTACGACAAGGAAGCCGATTACCGGGAATGGATACGCTCTTTCGAAGGAAGGGTCCGCTGTCTGGTACTGATCGGGCAGACGAGAGAGAAAATTGCCCGTACAGCCAGGGAAGAAGGATTCACAGAGATACGGATGGCAGAGAATCTGGAAGAAGCAGTTGCTGTCTGCGCCAAGATGGCCAGGCCCCAGGAGGCAGTGCTGTTGTCGCCTGCCTGTGCAAGCTGGGGACAATTTGATAATTATGAGCAAAGAGGTGATATGTTTAAGGCATATGTACATAAATTAGAATAAGGGGGCTGGTCATTGCGGGGGTTTTTCAGGAGTGACGAGTTTAGGCAAAAGAAACAAAACGGAGCTCAAAACCGTTTTGAATTCGCTCCTTATTTGTTTCTTTTGCCGAAACTCTGGTTTATGAAAGGAGCCGTTTCTCAATGAGCAGCCAGAGTGTTGAGAGAGGTGGGGATTTTTGCCGTTGAGGAAACCTGTTGAAAAGAAAGCGGATGGCGCCTTATTTATTCTTGTACTGATCCTTGTTGTTTTAGGACTCGTAATTTTATATAGTACCAGTGCATATAATGGGCGGGTCAAATTCCATGACTCCGCCTATTATTTTAAGAAACAGTTATTTGCCACAGCATTGGGAATGATGGCCATGTACCTGGTCTCCCGCATGGACTATCATCGTCTGGTGAACCTGGCTCCGTTTTGTTATGCGGGGGCGCTGGTGCTTTCCACAGCTGTTTTGTTTTTCGGCCAGGAGTACAATGGCTCGAAACGCTGGCTGTCATTGGGGCCTCTTTCTTTTCAGCCTTCCGAATTTGCAAAACTGGCTGTGATTTTATTTCTGGCGTACCGAATGGAGAAAAGCACGGGAAAGACCACAGGCATCTGGTTCATGTGCAAAGTTATGCTGTGGCTGCTGCCCATTGTGGGACTGGTGGGTACGAACAATCTGAGCACGGCTATAATCATTTTGGGAATCGGAGTGATTTTGATCTTTGTATCCAATCCCAAATATCTGCAGTTCATCGGGCTTGGAGCAGGAGGCATGGCCTTTATGGGAATTTTTCTGGCCATGGAGAGTTACCGGCTGGAGCGGCTGGCTGTCTGGCGGGACCCGGAAAGTTATGAAAAAGGGTTTCAGACCATTCAGGGGCTTTACGCCATCGGAAGCGGAGGGATTTTCGGACAGGGGCTGGGCAGCAGCATGCAGAAGCTGGGATTTGTGCCGGAGGCTCAAAATGATATGATTTTTTCCATTATCTGTGAGGAAACCGGCCTGGCAGGGGCTTTTCTGGTTATGTTGGTATTTGCACTGCTCTTGTGGAGGCTGATGGTGGTGTCCACCCATGCACCAGATCTAATGGGAGCTATGATTGCGGTGGGTATCATGGGACATATGGCCATTCAGGTGGTTTTGAACATTGCGGTGGTAACCAATACCATACCCAATACAGGCATCACCCTGCCCTTTATCAGTTATGGAGGGACTTCTGTATTGTTTCTGCTAAGCGAAATGGGCCTGGCGCTCAGTGTGAGCCGTCACAAAAAACAGACACGTGCATAGGATAATCCATAAGAGGTTCTTGAGGTGTTTGATTTGAAAAGTATCCGGATACAGGGCGGACGCCCGTTAAATGGCACAGTTCGTATACAGGGCTCCAAAAATGCGGCCCTTCCTATGATGGCGGCGGCAGTGCTGCACAGGGGGACTACGGTTCTGCATAATTGTCCCCAGATTGCGGATGTGTTTTTTATGGAAAAGATACTGCGTCATCTGGGAGCCAAAACTGGCTGGAAAGGGAATTCTCTTTATCTTGACTGTTCCCGGCTGCAAAATACCAGCATACCGGCAGAATATGCCTGTCAGATGCGCTGTTCCATTATTCTGCTGGGAGCACTGTTGGGAAGGTTTCACACAGCAGCCATTGCACCGCCTGGCGGCTGCGTGATCGGAAAACGGCCAGTGGATCTGCATTTGTCTCTCATGGAGGCCATGGGGGTCCATATAGAAGAAAAACCGGAGATGTTACAGGCGTATACATCCGGTCTAAAAGGGCACATTGTCTGCTTTTCGAGACAGAGTGTAGGAGCCACGGAACATGGCATGATTGCGGCGGTACTAGCCCAGGGAACCACCTGCCTGGAGAACTGTGCCAAAGAGCCAGAGATTGTATGGCTGGCAGAATTTTTAAAGGGAATGGGGGCGTCTGTGACAGGGGCAGGGACCCAGAGAATCTGCATCCGTGGGATGGAGAAATTACATGACAGTGAGTTTACCATACCGCCGGACCGCATTGTGGCAGGCACATACCTGTGTGCGGCGGCTGTCACCAGGGGAAGAATCTGTCTTGAAAATCCGCCAGTCTTAGAATTGTCAGCTTTTTTGGGAATCTATGGGAAAATGGGTGGACAATATGATGTGGTTGGTGGTAAACTGATAGCAGAGGCCGCTGGGGCAGACGGTCCTGTAAGGCGGCTGGAGACAGAAGTATATCCGGGATTCTCCACAGATCTCCAGTCACCTGTGATGGCAGTTTTGACCCTGGCCAGAGGAAAAAGCCACATCCGGGAAAATATATTCGAAGACCGCTTCCGGACAGCACAGGAATTGGTGCGCATGGGGGCACATATCCGGCTCAACGGCAGAGATGCCTATATAGACGGCGTAGAGAGGCTGGCAGGGTGCAGGGTGAAAGCACAGGAACTGCGGGGCGGCGCCGCTTTGATACTGGCAGGACTGGCAGCCCAGGGAGAGACCTGTGTGGAGAACTTCCATTTGGTGGAGCGGGGGTATGAGAGGATACAGGAGGATATTGCGGCGCTTGGGGGTCAGGCTGTGGTGGAGGAGTGAGCAGGCGCATATTATCTGCGGCAGAACGTACGCCGCAGCCGGGTACTGGCAGTAGGGAGATACGCGGTTACAGAGGATAGATAGTGTCTGAAGTTCAACGTATCTGCAGCTGCCAGACTAACAGGTGTCCGGCGTGCGTCTCTGGAGCATAAATAGAGAAGGAAAAACGAAAGGCAAGGTACAAAAAAATATGAGAAACCGCACATACACTCATGTGGGAAGAAACAAAAATCATAGAATCACTGCCATCATTCTGCTCCTGCTGTTCGGTGCCACAGGCTGGTTTTTCATTTTTTTCAGAGTCCGTAATGTAGAAGTAGCCGGAAGCACCCATTACTCAGACGAACAGGTCAAAGATATTGTGCTTAAGGGGCCTCTGGCAGACAATTCTATTCTGGCCCCTTTTTTCTGTTCCAGGAAGAGTACAGGGGAGATTTCCTTTATTGACGCGGTGGAAGTCAGTTACGTGGAGCCTGATACAATATTAATCGGTGTAAAGGAAAAGCAGTCCATTGGATGTGTGCGCTATCTGGATTGTTATGTATACTTTGACAGGGAGGGGACGGCTATTGAATCTTCTGTGGAACGTGACGAAAACATCCCTTACTATGCGGGAATGGAGCCGTCTTCCATATGTCTGAACCAGCCGATACAGTTGAAGGATGGAGTGTTTCTCCGTGTGGCAGTGAGTCTTTTTCAAATGTTTCAGGAGAACGTGCAGCCTCCGGACTACGTTTCGGTGGATGAGCAGTCAAAGATCATGCTTGTCTATGGAGAGGTCCAGGTGAATTTAGGCAAAAATGAGTGTCTGGATGATAAAATATCCAGAATGTCTGCCATTCTTCCTCAGCTGGGAGGGCGAAAAGGAATCCTTCATCTGGAGAATGTGACTTCTGAGAGAAAAAATATTACA
The DNA here is from genome assembly GCA_910587105.1 of uncultured Lachnospiraceae bacterium. GTDB lineage: Bacteria > Bacillota > Clostridia > Lachnospirales > Lachnospiraceae > MGBC164599. Next base: position 8,119 of record CAJUMB010000032.1, on the reverse strand, counting down.
TTTGAGGATACTGGAGGAGCCGGGGCTTAAAATTAAAAAAAATACAAAGAAACAGTTGATAAATCTTTCAAAAAAATATATTATAGAATTAATAGTCTTTTATAATTAAATTGTTGAGACTGCAGCACAAAAGGTTTCAGGAAAATCGGACAGGCATACCATTTGGATGCGGAACCCGTATTTAAAATAAAGAGGGGGGTATGCAGATAAGATTTTCTGGTGACCATAGAATAGAAGATTGAAAGTAACTATTCAGCAGGTACTATTCCGCATTGTGAATATACTGAACAGTTGCGATTGAAGGGGAAATAAAAAGGGGAATAAAGGAGGAAGTACGTTGTTAGAGATTATGACAAACGAGGCCGAATCATCTGCTAAAATTATAGTGATCGGTGTGGGTGGAGCCGGTAATAATGCGGTGAACCGCATGGTAGAGGAAGCGATTGCCGGAATTGAGTTCGTTGGAGTTAATACAGATAAGCAGGCGCTGGCTCTGTGTAAAGCGCCGACAGTACTTCAGATCGGAGAAAAGTTGACAAAAGGACTGGGTGCGGGAGCGCAGCCAGAGGTGGGTAAGAAGGCAGCTGAGGAGAGTATCGAGGAGCTTAAGCAGCTGATGGAAGGGGCTGACATGGTTTTCGTCACCTGCGGCATGGGCGGAGGAACCGGCACAGGGGCGGCACCCATTGTGGCTGGAGCTGCAAAAGAGATGGGGATTCTCACAGTAGGCGTAGTGACAAAACCTTTCCGTTTTGAGGCCAAAACGCGGATGAATAATGCGCTGATGGGAATAGAGAATTTGAAAGAAAATGTGGATACTCTGATTGTGATTCCCAATGACAAGCTCTTGGAGATTGTGGACAGGCGTACCACAATGCCGGAAGCGCTGAGAAAGGCTGATGAGGTTCTGCAGCAGGCAGTACAGGGAATCACGGATTTGATCAATCTGCCCGCTCTGATCAATCTGGATTTTGCAGATGTTCAGACAGTTATGACAAATAAGGGAATTGCACATATTGGTATTGGAGAGGCAAAAGGAGACGAGAAAGCTCTGGAAGCTGTGGAACAGGCAGTGTCCAGTCCCCTTTTGGAAACTACCATCAAGGGTGCTTCCCATGCAATTATAAATATTTCCGGGGATATCTCCCTGATGGATGCCAACGACGCGGCAAGTTATGTACAAGAGCTGACTGGAGAAGAGGCAAATATTATTTTCGGCGCTATGTATGATGACAGCGTTGCAGATGCAGCCCGCATAACAGTCATTGCCACTGGACTGGACGAGCCGCAGCAGCCCAGTAAGATCGGGTATGGGATGAGAGGCTCATCATCTTCGCCCTTTGGAGGTCCGGCAAACCGGGCTTCAGCGTCTCATATCAATGCAGGTACCGGTAAGACTGCAGCTCCAAAGAGTAAGACAGGCACAGCAGCGGCAGGGGGAAGTGTGTCAAATCTGAAAATTCCCAATGTTGCACCCATTGAGCCAAAGATTCCCACCAGTACAGTACAGAAAAAAGATATTCAGATACCGGATTTTCTTAAAAGATAAGTAACTGTAAGTAAATGATCTGCGGACAGTTTCTAAGTGATACAAAAGACAGGTTGTCATTATGTCGGGACAACCTGTCTTTTGTGCATTAATTTAACGATGAAAAGAGCGGCATGGATCTTTATGAATTCCTGCTGGAAGAGGCTTACACTTTGATATAGCCCAGTGTTTCCATCACAGAGAAGATCAAAATAGCAACCAGACACACAGGAGCAATCCAGCGTATCATGATGGTATAGAATGTTTTCATCTTGAACTTCCCATTCAATTCCACCTCTTCGATAATCGCTTTGGGTTTTACCACATATCCGATGAAAATGCAGGTCAAAAGGGCAATGACAGGCATTAAGATGCTGTTGCTGACAAAGTCAAAGAAATCCAGCAGGCTCATATGGAATGGGCTGATAAAATCCAGTACCCCGAATCCCAGACAGGTGGGAATCCCCAAAAGTGCCATAATCGCGGCCACAGACAGACAGCCTGTCCTGCGGCTGCATTTTGTCTTGTCCTGAACTATGGAGACACAGGCTTCTGTCAGGGAGATGGACGAGGTCAGTGCAGCAAAAAGCACCAGCAGGAAAAAGACGACGCCGATTACTGTGCCGAAAGCCATGGCATCAAAAACTTTGGGCAGTGTGACGAACATCAGGCTGGGACCTTTGCCCAGGGCGGATTCGTCGCCTCCGGAAAAGATGAAAACGGAAGGCACAATCATCAGACCGGCCAGAAACGCAATTCCCGTGTCAAAGAGTTCAATATGGCGGACAGACTGTTCCATGTTGTCTTCGCTCTTCATATAAGAACCGTAAGTGATCATGATACCCATAGACAATGACATGGAGTAGAACAACTGTCCCATAGCGGCCAGCAGTGTGGTGGCACTGAACCGGGAAAAATCCGGGCGCAGATAGTAAGTGACCCCCTCCATGGCCCCTGGCTGCATCAGGACAAAAACGGCGATTACAATTGACAGCACAACCAGAACCGGCATGAGGATTTTGCTCACCCGTTCGATTCCGTTGGAAACACCCCAGAGGACGATAAACACCGTACAGCCTGCAAAAATCAGGAAGCATACCAAAGGGGAGCCTGCCTGGGTGATAAACTGAGTAAAATAGTCATCGCTGGCGGCAGCAGCAGCCTGATTGGATACGAATACAGTTAAGTATTTCAGCACCCAGCCGCCAATGACACAATAGTACGGTACAATGATAAATGGAACAACACTTGCCAGATATCCCAGAAAGGAGAATCTCTTGTCCAGGGCTTCGTATGCACCGATTACACTTAACCGGGTTTTCCGTCCCAGGGAAATCTCCGATACCATAAGGGTAAACCCTAAAGTTACAGCAAGAATTAAATAGAGCAGCAGAAAAATGCCGCCTCCATGTTTTGCGGCCAGATAGGGAAAACGCCATAGGTTTCCCAGGCCGACAGCGGACCCGGCAGCCGCCATAATGAATCCGAGTTTGTTGGAAAAATTACTTCTCTTCTTTTCCAAGGTTCTTTCCTCCCTTTTGTCGAGCAGTTTAGGTAATTGTAAAACATCTGAGCAGGTTTTACAGTACCTAAAATGTGTATTTTGTACTATTATCCCATTAAATTGGAAAAAATACAATGTATAATCTGTTTTTTTCGGTACATAATAGGCATGTACTCAACATTCGTAAATCCACCGAGTACGCCGATAAATTTAGGAGGTGAAAGATATGCCGCAATTAAAATGTTCAGCAGTAACCTGTGTGTTCAATAAGCAGGAATTGTGTTCCAGAGGTGATATTCAGGTGACTGGAGATCAGGCCAGCACAGCGGACCAGACCTGCTGCGGAAGTTTCCAGGAAAGAAAAGGAGAAAGCATGACCAACTCTTGTGCCAACGGATGTGGATGCGAGACGATTCATGTGGATTGTGAGGCATGCAAATGTGTTTACAATGACCAGCGCAAATGTAATGCAGCCCAGATCGGCATTTCCGGCTCCAATGCCAACAGCAGCCAGCAGACTATGTGTGGCACGTTTTCCTGTAAATAAGAACCCTGGGTGTTTGAAAAACCCCCTTTTCGGCTTGATACCGGGAGGGGGTTTTTATCATATGGGAAACTTTCTTGTTCGTTGTGTTTTCAGACATACTGAGGTATAATGATAGCACAAACAGAAAGGACTGCAATTCTATGAAGAAAGTATTGATTACAGGAATTACAGGGCAGGATGGTTCCTACCTGGCAGAATTTTTATTAGAAAAGGGATACGAAGTCCATGGCATTGTCCGCAGGGCTTCTATATCCAATACAGGGAGGATTGACCACCTGCTGCGGGAACATGCCGTTACACTTCACGATGGAGATCTGTCAGATTCTTCCTCTCTGATACGGATTATCGGGCTGGTGCAGCCGGATGAGATCTATAATCTGGCGGCCCAGTCCCATGTGCAGGTTTCCTTTGATGCACCGGAGTATTCCGGGGACGTGGATGCTCTGGGAGTTTTGAGGCTGCTGGAAGCCATCCGGATACTGGGGCTTACAGAAAAGACAAAATTTTATCAGGCATCCACATCAGAGCTTTATGGAAAAGTGGAGGAAATCCCCCAGAATGAGGACACGCCTTTTCATCCGTACAGTCCTTATGCGGCTGCGAAACAGTATGGCTTCTGGATTACCAGGGAGTACAGGGAAGCTTATGGAATTTTCGCGGTGAATGGAATTTTGTTCAACCATGAGTCTGAGCGGCGGGGGGAAAACTTTGTCACCAGGAAGATCACATTGGCCGCAGGGCGTATTGCCTGCGGGCTGCAGGAAAAATTACAGCTGGGGAACATGGATTCGCTCAGGGACTGGGGATATGCCAAGGACTATGTGGAATGTATGTGGCTGATGATGCAGCATGAAAAGCCGGAAGATTTCGTCATTGCCACCGGGGTGCAGCATACGGTACGGGATTTTGTACAGAGAGCCTTCCATGCCGTGGGAATCCAGCTTCGCTGGGAAGGCTCGGGAATTGATGAAAAAGGGATTGATGTAAAAACGGGAAAAACCCTGGTGGAAGTCAATGAAGCATGGTTTCGTCCCACAGATGTGGACAATCTGCTGGGTGACCCAGCAAAGGCGAAAACCGTTCTCGGCTGGAATCCCCAGAAGACCAGTTATGAGGAGCTGGTGAGGATAATGGCGCAGCATGACTATCAGAAAGCACAACAAGAGGCGGCGGCAATGGCTGCTTTAAAATGAAAGGGAAAGATGGATAAGGAAGCGAAGATTTACGTTGCAGGGCATAGGGGCATGGTAGGGTCAGCCATCTTGCGTGCTCTTAAAAAACAGGGGTATCAAAATATTATTACCAGAACCCACAAAGAATTGGATTTGTGCAGACAGCAGGAAGTGGAGGACTTTTTTTCAGAAGAAAAGCCGGAATACGTTTTTCTGGCAGCAGCCAAAGTGGGCGGTATTGTGGCGAATCAGGAAGCTCTGGCAGATTTTATGTATGAGAACTCCGTTTTGGAGATGAATGTGATCCATGGGGCATGGGAAAACGGCTGCAAAAAGCTGCTGTTTCTGGGCTCTTCTTGTATTTATCCCAGAATGGCGCCTCAGCCCATGAAAGAGAACTGCCTGCTCACATCGGAACTGGAACAGACCAATGAGGCGTACGCACTGGCCAAGATTTCAGGGCTGAAATACTGTGAATATTTAAACCGTCAGTATGGCACAGATTATATCTCGGCTATGCCCACCAATTTATACGGTCCCAATGACAATTATCATCCCACCCACAGCCATGTACTTCCGGCATTAATCCGGCGCTTTCATGAGGCGAAGGAAAGAGGACTGCCGGAAGTTACCTGCTGGGGAACAGGCTCGCCTTTACGGGAATTTCTCTATGTGGACGACCTGGCAGACGCCTGTATATTTTTGATGAATCACTATTCCGGGAACGAGACTGTGAATGTGGGAACAGGCAGAGAGCTCACCATCCGGGAGCTGACAAAGCTGGTGGCAGAAGTGGTGGGCTACCAGGGGAAAATACTGTGGGATGAGTCCAAACCAGACGGTACGCCAAGAAAACTCCTTGACGTGTCAAAGTTGGAGAAGCTGGGCTGGAAATACTCTACGGAGCTGGAAGATGGAATTCAGCTGGCATATGAAGATTTTCTGCATAATCCGGTAAGAGCACAGAGGTAGACAGGGAGTACGAAATCATAATGAATATTATCTTATTATCCGGCGGATCGGGAAAACGGCTCTGGCCGCTGTCCAACGATATCCGCTCCAAACAGTTTATTAAAATTTTCAAAGGAGAAAACGGCGAATACGAATCTATGGTACAGCGGGTCTACCGCCAGATTCAGAATGTGGTTCCGGAGGCTTCAGTTACCATTGCAACTTCCCGTTCCCAGGTTTCGGCAATCCGCAATCAATTAGGTGAGAAAGTACACATATGCGTGGAACCGTGCAGGCGGGACACGTTTCCCGCCATTGCCCTGGCTGCGGCGTACTTACGTGATGTGAAAGGGGTTTTGCAGGAGGAGCCGGCAGTTGTGTGTCCGGTGGACCCCTATGTGGACCAGGTTTATTTTCAGGCGGCCGCCAGGCTGTGCACTCTGATAAAGCCAGGGGAGACGAATCTGGCACTGATCGGCATTGAGCCCACATATCCCAGTGAAAAATATGGATATATTATGCCTGGGACCCAGGAGCCAGTCAGTGTAGTCAAAGCATTTAAAGAAAAGCCTGACCGGAAAACTGCAGAGCAGTACATTCGGGAAGGGGCCCTTTGGAATGGAGGTGTTTTTGCCTTTCAGCTGGGTTATATCCTGGAGAAAACCCGTGAGCTCACAGGATTTTCCACTTATGAAGACCTGCTCGCCCATTATGAATCATTGACAAAAATTAGTTTTGACTACGCTGTGGCAGAGAAGGAAAGGCAGATCCAGGTTCTGCGCTATCAGGGACAATGGAAGGACCTGGGAACCTGGAATACACTGACGGAGGCCATGGACGAACACGCAGTGGGAAAAGCATTGTATAATGAAACCTGTGAAAATATCCACATTGTCAATGAGCTGAATGTACCTATTGTATGCATGGGTCTGAAAAATACGGTGGTGGCTGCCAGCGCAGAGGGGATACTGGTGTCTGATAAAGAGCAGTCCAGTTATATCAAACCATATGTGGATCAGATTCATCAGCAGGTGATGTTTGCAGAAAAATCCTGGGGCAGCTTCCAGGTGATGGATGTGGAAGAAACCAGCATGACTATCAAAATCACGTTAAATCCAGGTCATGGCATGAACTATCACAGCCATACGTACAGAGATGAGGTGTGGACCATTGTATCCGGAAAGGGAAAAACCATTGTGGACGGCATGGAACAGCCGGTGCAGCCGGGAGATGTAATCACTATTGAGGCGGGATGCAGGCACACCATACTGGCGGAAACCGAGTTAAAAGTTGTGGAAGTACAGCTGGGCAGGGAGATCAGTGTACATGACAAGAAAAAATACAAATTGGACGTGCAGCCCTTTTCTGCTGGCGCCTGCCGGTAAGGACTATCTGTGGGGCGGAACCAGGCTGAGAGATGATTTTCGCAAAGATCTTCTTATGGAGCCTCTGGCAGAGACCTGGGAGTGTTCCACCCATCCGGACGGGCTCAGTGTAGCAGCGTCGGGGGTCCACGCAGGGCGTACGTTAAAGGAAGTGCTTGAGCTGCATCCGGAGTATCTGGGCACACACCCGGACTATCAGGACGGTCTGCCCATATTGATTAAGTTTATAGATGCCAGAGAAGACTTGTCTGTGCAGGTCCACCCAGATGACGACTATGCGGCCCGGCATGAAAACGGTTCTCTGGGGAAGACGGAAATGTGGTACATTGTGGATACGGAAAAGGATGCCCGCATTGCGTATGGATTCTGTCATGATATGAAGCGGGAGGCGCTGGAGAAAAGTCTCCGGGACGGAAGCGTGGAAAAGTATCTGCAGCGGGTAAAAGTAGAAAAAGATGACGTTTTTTTCATCAGCTCCGGTACAGTCCACGCTCTGGGGGCGGGGACACTGGTGGCAGAAATACAGGAATGTTCTAATATTACGTATCGTCTCTATGATTACGGGCGCATGGGAAAAGATGGAAAACAGCGGCCCCTTCACATAGACCAGGCTTTGGAAACTGCCAATCTCTCCGGCAGCGACCGGCCCAGACAGCCCATGCGGGTGCTAAAATATAGAAAAGGGATTGCTATGGAGCTGTTGTGCCGGTGTTCCTATTTTCAGGTGGAGCGGATGCTGGTCAATACAGAACACTGCAGGGAGATGGCCCAGTACCAGACACAGGAAAACTCTTTTCAGGTATTTTTATGTCTGAAAGGGTGCGGGAGTTTGTTTATGGAAAATTCCCAGTATCTTAATTTTTTCAAAGGAGACTGCATCTTTCTGCCAGCCCGTTCTGTGCCGGTGAAAATTCATGGGAATGCACAGCTTCTGGTGGTGGGGTGTTAAGTGTTAGTGCTCCATCCGGACAGAAATCACAGTTTGGCCCCGTCTGCTCTGCACCATTGCGTCGTTAAAATTTCTAATCGATG
>CAJUMB010000031.1 GCA_910587105.1 uncultured Lachnospiraceae bacterium | reverse complement strand
ATTCAAGCCAAAATATAATATGAACATAAAACCACTTATTCTAAATAACGATTGTTTACTCATATTCCATATAATACTATTTAATATAGGATGAATAAGATAAAACAGCAGATAACAAGTTAAATACCAGTTATTGGAAAAAGTGGTCGGAAAAAGACTATACATAATAATCTTTTTTGAAATATTTCCTTGACCTATTATATATGTAATAATAAGTATAGTCACAGATATCACCCAAATCTCCATTAACATAAAAAAACATTTCTTTTTATTACATTTTGGGCTTTTAAGTAAAAACCAGGCAGAGCAAACAAAAAAAATATTATTACCCCATGCGCCAAAATAAGCAAAAATATTTAATATAATATACTGAATATTAGTAGTAGGAATAGCTAAATTTAACACATAATCCTGAAATGTAATATCTGGATTCTCTGACCGAATAGTTTGGACTATATGGCTAATAATAATAAGTATAATCGCTACTACTTTCAATAATTCAATATTCGATTCTCTTTGTCTGTCTGTCTGTCTGTCTGTCTGTCTGTCTGTCAAAGTATGATCTTTCCATTCCATTTTGTCAACCCTTTCTAAAAAATCTCCAATTCCGTAGAATAAACTGATCCTATATATAAAGTGATTATTTATTACATGGCATTTTCCCTTTTTATCTAAATGTGTAAATATCTCCGTAAGCAAATTCTGGAGGTAATGTACGAATGAATAGCAAAAACCTTGATGATTTTATAAAAGAATATTTCCGTCCTCTTCTGGCCTTAAAAGAAGAACTGAGTGCAAAACAGAAAAAAGCGCTATGACGTTGTCCTTTTATATTTTAGAAGGTTATGCCTGGAAACAAATTTCAGAAATCCTTCCTATTGTCCTGCCATTATATTTCTAATTATAAAAAAGTGTCTTTGACACTTCAGACCCTAGCCCCATTCATGGGGGAATTAGGGTGGGCTCTTTTTATTACATTTTCGTGCATAATAGTCTTATGAATATCTTACAGAAAATCTTTACGGACCATTATAAAGAAATTAAATATACTCTCCATCCCAGAAAAACTCAGATGAAAAATATCGATAAAATGATCAACTGCGGCGGTCCTTCTTTCTGCGGAGCAATGTATGGCTGCCCTCACTGTAGTAAGTTAAAGCTTGTCCCGTTCCACTACAAAAGCCGTTTCTGTCCTGCCTACAGCAATAAATACGCCATGGAACGCATTACTAATGTACTGTACCGTTCATTTTTAAAATAATTGTAACTACCACTCACCTTTTCGTGCTATACTATAAAAAACGATGATGATATTATGGCAAGGCCAAAAAAATATATTGTTAAACTTACAGATGACGATGTGAGAAGGTTAAAAGCTATCATCCGAAAAAAAGATACTTCCAGGACTATCCGGAGCCGATGCCAGATTATCCTCGATATGGATGAACTGCATGGCAGGTGTTTTTCATATGTACAATGCGCAGAGACAAATGGAGTCTGTACCGCAACGGTCTTTAACACGCTCCAGAAATACAGCAGTGGCGGCATTGACAGAGTGATACGGTATAACAGGAGTGTGAATTCAGACAATGCCAGGCGTAAGGTTGATGGCCGGACGGAAGACCGTATCATCGAGATCGCCTGCAGCCCTGCACCAGAGGGGCATTCCCGGTGGACACTGCGTCTCCTGGAAGAAAAATGCCGGATTGAACTTGAGACGCCTGTGGGCAGGAACGCGATCGGACACGCTTTAAAAAAACGAACTGCATCCGCACAGGAACAGCTATTGGTGCATGCCTAAAAAGGATGACCCCGATTTCATAGCATGTATGGAAGACATCCTTGATGTCTATAAACTGCCTTACGATGAAAAACGTCCGGCTGTCTGTATGGATGAAAAGCCATACCAGCTACTGGGTGATGCAGGGGAGCCCCTTCCTATGCGTCCAGGCAGTGGCCAGAAAATAGACTCTGAATATATACGCAATGGGACATGCAGCATATTCATGATGCTACCAAAATCTCTATGCCACAATCGCTCTCTCTTCTGGACGACTGATGTCTATTAACATCTTCTTCGGATCACAGACCATTCCATTTTTCAGAATCGTATAGATGGATTATCCCCAGAAGCCTGCGGGCTATTACAATCAATGGCTACATCTTTTCCAATGGATTATCGGCTCGTGTCGTATAGTATATATGGAGTTCACTGAATTCCTCTTTCATGTGCCACTGTTGACTTTATGACCTGGAATAAGCAATATCTGAGCCTTTTAATGTCTTCTGTGGCTTATCCTGGTTTCTCCCTTATGCTTACCGGTACTGCTTGCTGTCTGCCCCAGTCCACTCAGTTTCTATATTTCCTTTACAGCATCAAACCGTAATGTATCTCCCATCTCCACAAAAATCCCGGAAAGAGTATTTTCGTCTATTCCGGATATCTCCAGATACTACCAGCATACGGTATTTCCTGGCATTTCTGATTGATCTGTATCTCTACAACAGCAAGTTCAGCATCCAGCTCCAGAAGCCTCTGGACAAACCACTTTACAGCGCTCCTTCCTGTAACAGCTCCATCCTTACTCCCTACACTTGCTTTAGCATACTCTAGGATTTCTCTCGCTCTGCTGTAGCCGTGTCCTCTGAGCTTAACATCATGCCAGATTTGTCTTATTCCACCTTCGCCAAGCGTTACCAGATCATCCGGGAATGTGCCTGTTTCAGTAGCTTCAAACTGAATGCGCCATTGACTTTACCCAGCACCTCCTTTTACTCTGGGAAATAGATCTTCATCGACCTGTACATTCGGTTGATTGTCCGGACGCTGGCCCCATTCAGCTAATCGCTGAATATGGATAATCGGAGAAACTCCGCATAGAGTTTCTCCGAAAAGTATGGCATCGCAAAGGAGAGGAATATCAGGACCAAAAGATAAGGAAGGGAGATTATCCGCTGATGGTGAAATGCTCGTGAACCCATCCAAATTCACAAACGATAATGATGGCTTCTGTAAGCTGGTCTCCTTTGCAAAAAATTTATAGCAAGATTTTAACACGTTCGAAGAGAAAATGCTCTATATTTAAGGAAAATTAGTGTAAAAAATTTACTTTACGGTTCTGACCTAACTACCTGAAAGCACTGTCAATATTTTTAATTTCGCGTCTAAAATTCCAAAAGTCGCCCAAAGCCCTAAATCCAATAGTAAAAATTTTTCTTAAATTTATGGAATTTTTTCCAGTTGTTCTTTGCCCAAATGATATTTCTCTAAAGCGGATGCTTTCTTTATAATATGTAAAGTAAACACTAAGCATTATATTTGGTATATTATAATCCACTGGCAATCGGTACAAATACTTAGCAACCACCTCAGCCTTCATAAGTCGGAATGGTGCGTTGGCATCAGGAATCACAACTTTAAAATATATCCTCAGTAAAAAACATACTACATGTTCAACAAATTCTCGACATTTTCCATCTTGTCTATTCAAACGTTTTCCTTGTATAATATCATATGTATGCCTCTCTTTCCAAAATGCATCGAACTCATCTGGATTTGTCTGTCCATCTGAATCGGTTTGAAAAATATAATCAGCCTTCATTTGTATAGCATAATGATATAAAGCAATACATTTCGGACCATGTTGTTTTTGCGTATTAGACAAAATTTGTAATTTGGGGAAATCAGCCTTTAACGCTACAAGAATTGCATGCGTTTTATCGGTGCTGCCACTATCCGCTATAATTAGTCTAGATTCTTCACCCAATTCATTAACAATAGGATACCATTTCTTCACAATCTTTTCAATTATATCTTCTTCATTATAAGCCGGCATAACTATATATAAGATATCCATTAGTTGCCCCTTTCCGATACTTAAACCCAAACTTTTTGCTGATAGCCAATTATAATCTATTTTCTTTATCAAATAGAACTTCCGCATATTGATACTGTACTATTAAACCATTCCAAATTACTGCTACGTTTGGTTAATCATCTAATCACTATCTATATCTGAGATACCTGCCTTTTCAGATTATACTCAACTATTTTCACCCAATCTATAAAAAACAGCCCCCGAAATTCCAGCTTCAATGCAACAGAGAAAGTGTATGCAAAGTATCATATCAATTTTAATAACTTTAAAGCTAAATTTTCTTCCCACGAAAAGGAAGAATTATATAACCTTTATCCTACGTAAGAATACCTTGTACGGTTCTATCCCACTACAAGCCACCCTGCTAAAAACCAGGTGTAGATCTTGCATTCCCTGATTCTGTTTACCCTTCTTCCCAACCGGGCGGATGCCCTTATGTGGACAGCCTGCTAGAGGACATTTCCCTTGATAAAGCAGCACATCTGCTGTGCAACTGGCTACCGGATGTGCGGCTGAGGATATGACAAGCGAAAAGATGCCAAAAAATACCGCTATCCACTGAAATGCGGACGCATCCAGGCCTGCCACTGTCTAGAAAGATGCTCCCAAAGCAGTTATGAAAGAACCCTTTATATAAAAAGAGAAGACTGCCTCCGGTTCTAGCCCCGGCTCCCCCCAGACTATCCGAAAACTAACGGCTGATTTGACTCTATCCCATTTTTATTACTATTTGAATCCAAGAATGGGGATAAATTAACAATTTCGCTTATTTCTACATGGTCAATAGGAGATGATTTTGTACTATTTTGGTTTTTTGACAGTCCTCCCCTGGGCAATGCCGAATACAAAACCATTTATGGCGAACACACCTCTTGTGAACAGGTAAATAACCGTGTCCTGAATGACTAGCATCTGCAAGAAATAAAAATTCGTGGGGATAAACATTTTTCTTTCTGGATCATGGCCATCTGTATCTGTATTCATTACAGGAAAAATATAATGCTATCCCGTCAATTTACAAAATTTAGTCGGTTTGTTTGACATGCCTAAAATTATTTTTTAATAGACTTAACTTCTGTCATTGAAAAAAATATCTTGAAATGGTCCACCAGCAGTTTTCTAGCCAGAAAATGCAGACTGTATTCATCGAGTTTCCGAGAACTCACAAAAATTATTGAATCTACTATATCCGACATAACTTACAGTTTTATTTATACTTCTTACTTTTTAATCCATACGGAAGCATCTTCAATATGCGTACGATATTTATATAAACCTTTCAAAAAAAACCAAAAATCTTCATCAATTTCCTCTTCATCTGAAATTAAAAGAAAATCTGGATACCCGCTAATAGTTTTCCAATATTTTTCTGTCGGCCTCCAATCTTGCCGTTCATTAACAAGTAAATATGGATCCCATGCAAAAAAGAAGGTGGCTGGTCTCAAATCTGTATACAAATACACGCTTAACAAATCTGACCCAACACATAAAATACCTGGATTGTGCTTTTCTCCACTACTTTGATCTAAATATTTATTCTCACTATTTATAATATCGTTCAATTGCCTTTCCTGCTTTTCTAACTTTTTATCCTCCACTCTTCCATATAGCCCTTTAAATATGCCCGACTTAAATTTATACGTACTTTCCTGTATATTTCCATACCAAAATGTATTTAATATAAATAGAAGCACCATACTGACTGTTACCACATTTAAACAAGAAAAAACCAAGTACGAATTTCTTTTATCATACTTATCCATCAAAACGCTCTGAAAAAGGATTCCCATTACTATTATGCAAAATACATATCCTGAATATGTGCCCAAGGGAGATTTGTACCCTCCATTGTTGGAGGTAAACCCTATCAATATGTAACTACCTCCACATGGAATCCACATTATGTAAAATAATTCCATCAATACAGTTTTCACTTTTATATTGTTTGCCATCTTCAATAGAAAAGGCGCCCAACAAAAAATATAAAATGTATAATAAATTGTCGACAATGTTTTTAAATTCACGAACAATATAAGAGGAACTATCGCGATTGCCAGCAACAACCCAATAATCTTTCTCCTGTCACATTTCTGGATAGATGATTCTGAATAACCCTTTTTTATATTTTTATAATAAAAAACACCCAGAAAGATAGTCGGAATAATCGACCATGCCATTTTTTCCAATGGCCACCAAAACAACCTGAAAATACGTTTTACTAAAGGTGCTTTCTGAGCACCATGACTAGATAATAATAGTTCTATAATGTCCTTTTTAATAAAAATTGTATTATCTATACCAACATTCATCAGATAAATTAAAAAAATCAAAAAAATTAAAATAGTACCAGCAAAATATATGCATACCTGCCGAAAAGCAATTTTATTTTTCCTCTTCTTTTTCTTATTTAGCCAATAAAGAATACCCGCAAAAGCAAAAGCCAGTAAAACAAATGAAGGATATGCATAACTCATCAAAGCATGGGATACTCCAGCGAAAAATATAGACCATGAAAAACTTTTTTCACTCTGCAATCCAGTGAACAATAAAATTTCTCCTAAAAGCATGAAATATAAGCCCATGCTGTCATACCAAATATAATATAAAGAAAATGGCGCATAGCAAATAATCGCCAGTATACACACCCCTAAAATACTTTTAGATATATATTTTCTCAATGCAAAAAATAAAACTGCTCCCAAAAACAGATTCATAAGTAAAAATGCACCTCGCACAAAAAAAATGATTCCCTCTGTACTTCCTGTCATCTTTACCAGCAACCAGATTACCGGACTAGCAAAACTATTTCCTGATTGAAAAATCTCCCATACATCCACCCACGGTTTTTGCCCTAACACAAGACGATATGCCATTGTAATATTTTGAACCTCATCTCCTTTATCAATTGTATGAAGCAATCTCCATAGAAACATCGTTATAATTGGTAGAGTCACCACTATATACGCCAAATAGTCCTTTATGATATTTCCTTTCAGCTTTTTCATCAGCTTCTACCCCCCCCCTCAATTTCCTGCATCTATCCAGCAAAACGCCTCTAACGACTTCAATTAGAATCCCTAACCCAAAGACTATCAATGATTCTATCAATATTAGTGACAGTACCGCTACAACTGAGTTCTTTTCTCTGAATTTCACTTCAAGTCCTGACCAAATGAAAGAGAATAATTCCGGGTGCGTATGGAATAAATACACTCCTATTGTTGCTACTGAAATTTTCTTAATAATACGCATAACACTCTTAGAAAAATAAATCTTCCCTTGCAATTTTATAAAAAATATAAAAAGTGCAATAGAAGATATACATACGGTTACAGAATTGTATTTATAAAATTTGCTACGCGATTGAAGTCCCGAACCCAGTGCATACTTTACAATCAAAATCTCTGTAATTAACATGCATATTGAAATTAATATATAAATTCCCAAATAACATATTCTACTTTTTAATATTCTTTCTGGTATACCAAATCGACTTATATAGCCCCCTAAAAAATATAGACAAATAGCCCAAATGATTCCATAACCGCCAGTAGCATCTAAACTATATTCCGTTGATACAAAAGTCGGTTGAATGCAGAAGAAAAAAAACAAAACACTTAATAGCTTCAAATATGAATCTCTACAAATTTCATTCGCTGTTCTATTTAAATAAGGCTCTAATAAATAAAGTACAAAATACACTGTAATATACCAATAACGCTTAAATACAACGGGAAACATGGTAAATAGTATCATTTTCAAATTCAATTCAGATTTTCCTACAGCGTATGATATTATATAAAAAAGCACAGAATACATTTCAACCATTATCCATAGTTCAATAAGTTTTTCATTTCTAAAATTTTTCCTTACACCAAAATATCCGGCCATCAAAAAGAATTCATTCACTGCAACTATACAAAAAGCCTCCAGTAACCAGGCTATATTATTTAATAAAGATAAACTATCATCACCAAGAATGCCCGTGTTCAACAATCCATGTTCAAATACTATCATAAACATGGAAAAGATTCTCAAAATATCAAAATTAAGCTGCCTCTCCTTTTGATTATTTTTGGTTTCTATTTCCATACAAGATACTGCCTCTCTATATCCCTCAGTCTGCATTATAAACTATTTTGTTTTTAAACAAAATTTTTCAATCTTTTTCCACCATATACCAAATGTATGACCTAATTTGTTCAGGTGTATAATTACTTGGAAGTTCTAATGACGTAAAATATGTCCTATGATAACCGTTTTTGTCGTAGAAATTAATTGCACGTTCATTTTTTTTCGAAACACACCAATATATTCTTTTTAAAAATCTTTTTTCAAATCCAACCTTAATAATTTTTTCCATTGCATACTCTGAAAATCCTTTTCCCATCGCAACGGAACGAAGCACAATCGCAAACTCTGCCTCATCACTGGTAATGTGTTTTAAACTCACTGTTCCCATATAAATATCGTCATCATTTACAATAGCCCGATGTATGTCTTTTTCTTCATTTTTTGTACTAGCCTTTATAAAATTTTTACAATCCTCAAAAGTCTTATTCATAAAATCTATCTGCATCCACTGTACAACATTTATATCGTGCATCCATTCAAACATATAAAATGCATCATGCATTTCCAATTTTCTAATTTTCACGTCCTCCCTCCATCCTCTCATATCATTTTCTCAATAATATCAGCAATCCGTTTGCTTGCATGTCCATCACCGTATGGATTAACAGCCCTGCTCATGGAACTATAATCCTTTTCACTTTCTAATAATAAATTAAAATTTTTATATATTTTTTCCTCATTTGTTCCAACTAATTTTAGCGTCCCTGCCTGCACACCTTCAGCTCTTTCTGTTGTATCCCTCATTACCAAAACAGGCTTTCCTAAACTTGGTGCCTCTTCTTGAATTCCTCCCGAATCAGTCAAAATCAAATAGCTTTTATTCATAAAATTATGGAAATCCACTACATCTAATGGTTCTATAATATGTATTCTATTATTCTTGCCCAAAACAGCATCCGCCATTTTGCGTATAACTGGATTCATATGGATAGGATAAATTACTTTTACATTATCGTGTCCATCCACTACTCTTTTTATAGCTCTAAACATATTTTCCATTGGTTTACCCAGGTTCTCTCTACGATGGGCGGTAATTAAAATAAGCCGATCCGTCCCAATCCATTCCATCTCTGGATGACTGTAATCCTCTTGTACTGTGGTTTTCAATGCGTCTATTACCGTATTTCCTGTAACAAAAATATTCCTTCTTCCTTCGGCAATAAGATTTTTTTTTGCCATTTCCGTTGGTGCAAAATTATATTTTGCCACAATAGACACAACCTGTCGATTAAACTCTTCTGGATATGGAGAAAAAACATCCTGCGTTCGCAGTCCCGCTTCTATATGTCCAACCGGAATTTTTAAATAAAAGCATGCCAAAGCCGTAGCAAATGTCGAAGTCGTATCACCATGAACTAAAACAAGAGCTGGATCTTCTATTTGCAGTACTATTCGGATCTTTTCCAAAATTGCAATCGTTATATCAAAAAGTGTTTGATTTATTTTCATAATAGACAAATCATAGTCTGGAACTATATTGAATGTTTCTAAAACCATATCCAACATTTGCCGATGTTGCCCAGTAACACATACTTTTACGTTAATCTCTCTTCTTTCCTTTAGTTCCTTTATTAATGGGCACATTTTAATTGCTTCAGGTCTCGTCCCAAAGACAGTGACAATCTTTTTCATTTTTATTATCCCTACATACGTTTTTCAATAACTTGATCTACTAAATCCATTACATTAACGCTATTATAATAATCAGCGGCATTTCGGTTCATCATCTTATAATGCAAATTTATATACTCAATTTTATTAGTTATATCTTCAATCGAATTGATGTTACAACAGCAACCAAAATTATTGTATTCAACAGTAAATTTTAAACCTGGAATATCATTGCACAGCATAGGAATGCCATATTTAGCGTATTCCCATATTTTATTTGGTGCACAAAAAACAGGATTAATGGAGCCCGTATCAGACACGTATGTTAGTACTCCAATATCCGCAAGTTTAATAATTGATAAATGTTTGGGTGCTTTGATAAACCCCCAATACCTAATAAATGGATACTGCTGTAATAATTCTTCTAGATATTTGGAATTTTGTCCAATCAAAACCATTTCATATTTCTCTCTCATTTTATCTACAGCCTGAATTATCGTTTCTAACTTTCTTTCTCTCAAAAAAATACCAGCATATAAAATGATTTTTCGCCCTTCTGAATGTATCTTATTTGCGATTTCACTGTACTGATTATCTCTTAGCTCTATCTCCATGTCGCTATATTCGTATGGCTTATTTGGTATTATTTTGGGCATATTCTTTAACCCCGCACATGCCTGTACAATTGCTGCCCGTGTATACTCTGGAGTGATCACCTTTTCTGCCTTTTGAATGCATTTTTTTAGTAAATTGTTATTCCTACAAAAAAGATCACCGTGTAGCTCATACATCGTTAAATAATACGGGATTTTTAAAATCCTATACCCAATGTTCATTATTGTATACTCATGCAAAACCCAAACTGCCTCAGATGAACTCAAATATTTTTTAATCAATTTCATAGAACCTTTATACCATAAACGCATTTTCCTTCTATATATAGATTTTTTTATTTTACCCTTAATTCCAACTTTTTCACTACACTCATAAGGTATTATATTATGAAAATGAACTTGCTCGCCAAACAAATTACAATAATAATCTGATTTAGAATTTACACCTATGTATTCAATGGAATATTTTTGAGATAAACTTTTCAGCATTGAAACTGCGGGCGGCAGATCTTCAAGCCGTAGAAAGCAAATTACAATTAAGCTTTTTGTTTTCATAATAAATACCTTTTCCTTGAGTTTTTTAATAATAAATTAATTTTTATTTACCATTACATTTTTTCACATTCAAACTGCACTACAATTTCTTTTTTAAGATTTTAATAATTATACTTTTTATTATTTCCATTAAATCAATTATGGCTTTTTTATAAAACATGCAAAGAAACAACAATATTATGATTTGAAAACCATAACTATACTCATAAAATAGAATCAAAATCCATTGAAAGACCAGCAATAAGTATGCCCCTAAACTTTTTCCTATTCCAAAATTTATTGAAAATGTACTCTTTGCCTTCCATAGCATAGAAAAACAAATTACTGCATAACCAATAACAGTTGCTACAATAGCTCCATATAATCCAAATTTCGGAATTAGTAACATATTTAAAATAAAATTTATACCAGCACCAACAATTGTCGCTTTTGTAATTAATTTCGTTTTCTTCTCAGCTGCATAGATTGTCGTTAAATAACCTGTTACGGAATACATAACTGCTGCGATCAATAATGCTGGCGAATACTTCCAGGCCACATAAAATTCTCCTCTAAATAAAAATTTAGCAAGTATCTTGTCTAATAAAATCAATATGCTACATGCGGCATTCATAGAAAAAGAATACATATCATATAGTCTTGTTAAATATCGCTCTCTATCTGTTGAACGTATTTCGGTAAATACGCTCAACTGCATAGCCTGACAAATAATATTGTGCAAGGCATTTATAATTGTCGGAATTTTATTCGCAATAGCATATATTCCATTAATCTCAGTTCCGATTAATACAGAAACAAATAATCTATCTGAAGACGTGTTAATCCACCAGGCCAACCCGGAAAAAATCAAAGGAATGCTGTATCTTAACATTTGTTCCTTTTCATCCTTTAAAAGAGAATTCTTAGATGTATAGATTTTAAAAACTTTTATTTTTATTGCAATAAAAAAGTCAGCAATAATTCCTCCAAAAATATTTGCAAGCAAAAGTCCACTTAATCCAAAGCCAAGAAAAACTATGAAAAATATGCTTGATATAATTGTAACAAAAGAATTAATTACACCTGCAAAAACCACCGTTTCAATATCATCAGTTCCACGCAAATATGCAATAAAAACACTATATATAGCTGATATACAATATTGAGAAAATATATATCCCCCATAAAGCAAAAGTGTTAAATTATTTCCCAAAATAATTATGGGTATAAATATTACGCCAAGAAAAACCAACGATTTTAATACTATTTGTAAACCGTATCTCAATGGTGCACTTTTTTCCTTGCCATAACTTTTTCGCTCAATGGTATAAATTAAAATAGAATCAGAAATATCTAATGTAAGTACTGGAAGCATCAATGAACATATGGTATTAAGTAAATCAGACACCCCATAAGCTTCTGTAGATAAAAATTTTGTATAAACCGGAACTAAAAAAAAACTTAGAAATTTGGGTGCAAACGAACCAATGGCAAATAATATTATATTTTTTAATAATTTCTTTGTTCTATTCATAAAAATATTCCGTTAGTCAGGGGCATAAAAACTTCTAGTGTTTTCAGCTGTTTTTTCTATACCTCTCATAAATGCATCATAATCTTTTGCCATATGGCCAATATCCCATGCCAAGTAGCCTTCTTTTGCAAGCTGATATACTAACGCTTTTGATGTGGGCCCTAATATAAAGCATAAAACATGGTCTTTCGTATAGCCTCGAGCATTATTTAAAATATCTTCATATTTCTCAAATGCATTTCTATTAGGTTCAGCAATATACTCTTTTGATTCAGCCATTTCAAATACATCATATTTTATGTCAGAAAAGACATCCTTTCCAGCAAAAATAATAAGTTTTCTATTTTTAAAAAGGAATTTTATTTTGAAATAATATTCCCTATACTCTAGGTGTTCGGAAAACATATAATATTGATTAAATGCTGCAGCAATATAAATTCTTTCCCTATTGCAATTTTTAAGCAAAAAGTCTCTGTATGGCTTTGCATTCAACATATAAAATTTTCTATTATAAGCACTTAGGCCCCTTGTCGAATGAAAATAATTATAATTAATACCAATATATAAGTCTGAGTTATTCTCTTTTAGAATAGTCAACATAATATCTGCTAACTTTGCATCATAATTTTGAAATGCAATAGACTTCCCATTTATTAAATCAATCTCACCATCACCAAATCTACAAAAACTTCTGGGCTGCATCAGCAATAAATCCAGCGTTTTTTCATAGTCTAATATCTCTAAAGTATCTTTCTCATATGGATTATCTTCGTCTAGAAATTCATATTTACAATAGTCTTCTATAAGCGTTATCATTTCATACATTTTATCTCTTGTATATTCTTTTAAATGAACACTCATTAAAAATTTTATATTCCTAAGTAATGTAATTATACTATACTTCAAATCTACATTTCCCCTCTCAACGCTTATACTTCATCACTGTTAAATCTTATCTATCATTCATCTCCTAACTATGTTGTCCTGCTCCTCTATTATCAATTTAAACCAAACTCATTTAATTTCTCAACCACATAATCTATCTCACTGTCTGTCAATCCATAATACATAGGAAGACTCAACTGTGTTGCACTAATTTCTTCTGCAATTGGAAGACTACCCTGTTGAATCTTAAAATCTTTATAGCATTCCTGCAAGTGCAAGGGAATCGGATAGTGTTTATTTGTAGCAATCCCTTGATTATTCAAAAACAGTTCTAATTCATTTCTCCTCTTACACCTAACACTAAATACATGCCACACACATTCCGTTTTTGGAATTGTATACGGCAAAATAATTTCAGGATTTATTATCTCACTGAGATATCGCTCGGCAATGCGGCGACGCTCTGAGTTTATACGATTTAAATAAGGCAACTTTACCCGCAAAAATGCTGCTTGAAGTTCATCTAACCTTGAATTATTTCCTTTATAAATATGATGATATTTATAGTTTGATCCATAATTTCCTAAATTCCTAACTTTATCCGCTACCTTTTCATCGTTTGTAGTTACTGCACCAGCATCACCCAATGCTCCCAAGTTTTTTCCTGGATAAAAACTAAAACCTGCTGCTTTCCCAAAAGATCCTACTTTTTTTCCTTTATATAAAGCCCCATGCGCCTGTGCACAATCCTCAATAACTATCAGATTATATTTTTGTGCAATATGCATAATAGAATCCATATCACAGGGTTGCCCATAAAGGTGTACTGGCATAATAACTTTAGTTTTATCTGTAATTTTGCTTTCTATTTCAACTGGATCTATATTAAATGTCTGAATATCCGGTTCTGTAAAAACCGGCATTGCGTTTACATATGTTACTGCCAAAGCGCTTGCTATATATGTGTTAGAAGGTATAATCACCTCGTCCCCTGCTTTTACACCTATCGCTTTCAATACCAACATTAAAGCATCTAAACCATTGCCCGTTCCCACACAATATTTTACCCCGCAATATTCGGAAAATGCTTTTTCAAATTCTCGATCTTCTTCTCCTAAAATATACCAACTCCGCGCCAGCACTCTTTCAAAAGCTTCTCGCAACTCACCTTCCATTTCCTGCTCCATTGGGCGCAGATTTGTATAAGGGATCTTCCATTCTTCCATTTTCTCACCTATTAAAAGTTAATTATTCTCCTTTCGCTGAATGAACTTTAGGAATTCATCATAATCTCTTATATAGTCATTCTCATCATATAACTCTGATGCCAAAACCATCAACACTGCGTTTGGAGAAAAATCATACATCTCTCTCCACATTTCATTAGAAATATACAAACCTTCATATGGCTTCTCCAACGGTACTACTTTTTTTTCATTTCCATTATCTAATCGAATTTTACAACTCCCGTGAATACAAATCAGAATTTGTTTTAAAGATTTATGAGCATGATGCCCTCGTATTACACCTTCTAAAGTATCATACATATAATAAACGCGCTTAATCCTAAAGGGTATATCTCTAAATTCTTCCAATGCTACTAATTGTCCACGTTCATCACCGTGTGGCTGGAAAACATATTTGATAACCTGCATATTTTCTCCTTAATCTACTTAATCATGGCGGAATTTTTTACATTGTCATAAAACTCCTGTTCTTTCTGCACAATAGCATCCATTTCACTTTTCAAGTTTATAAATTGTTTGTTTCTGGATAACTTGATTTTTCTGTAAAGTGCCAGCAATTTATCGCAATATTTGTCTATTCTCATGAATTTGGGTATTTTTTTGCTGCTTTTGGATAATAAATATATTTTTTCCAGTCCCTTCGATTCTCGCGCATATAATTCCCTTAACTTTTTCAGTTCAAACACAAATGGGTTGCTATCATCATAAAAATTACTGATAGACCTCTCATGAATACGATATAAAACAATACACTTTCCTCTAAAACTAATATCTAATGTCTTTATATTTTTTATCATGCTATACCATGTCGGATCATCCTCAAAAAGTCTAAATTGTGAATTTAATTCTTTACATTTTCCATCTATATAAGTTTGTTTCAAATATAAAGTTGATGGTGTATGTAGATACCCCCCTCTGCGCATCTGCCGGAGATTATACATCCGTGTCTTATTTCTCTTCATCTGATAAAAATAATTTATCAAGTCTTTTTCTTCGTAATAAACAGTTCCATTTTTAAGATATACTCTATAGTAAGTTAATAACAAATCATTCCGTAATTGTAATGTTTCAATGTAAATATTTTGCGAAGATAGGAGATCGTCACCTGCAATAATTTTAAATGCTTCATCCTCAATCATATTCATGATACAATTGTAACTATATACCGTTCCTTTATTAGGTTCATTAAGTATGCAATACGTTTTTACAAATATATGTTTATTATTTTCTATCCATTTATTACAAACTTCTAATGTATTGTCCTGAGAATAGTCATCAATTATAATAATTTGATTATTATACGCTTTACCATAAGTAATAATCTGATACTTTATACTTTCAAGAGTTTCAAGTATCAATGTTTCCTGATTATAAGCAAGTACTCCAAATGTAAACTTCATCCAGATGCCTCCTTATTTCCCTCCAATCCAGCTCTTTTATCATTAAACGTATGCTTTTTTTGAAGCAACCTCTATTTTCCGCTCCGCATTATATTCAATTTCTCAAAATTAGCCATACTTGATGTATTTTTATGATGATAACAACTCGAAATATTCTTTTTGTAATGAATCTACGGTCTTTCTAACAGAGTAGTTGCTTGCTCTTTCTTTCGCACTATTAATTAGCTGCCTAATGCTTCCATCTAAATATGAAGTAAACACCGCTTTAAGCGCTACAGCAATTCCCATGCAGCTCATCTCATTAGTCAAATAACCATTCACTCCATTTTCAATAATTTCCGGAACACCACCTACCTTATTAGCAATCGTTGGCAATCCGTAAGCCATTGCCTCTACAATAGAAATCCCAAAAACTTCTCTACAAATTGAAGGGTATACAAAAACATTAGCATTTCTGTAATAATGCGCTGTATTCCGTCGACTTCCTTCAAAATGTACACACTCTGTAATCGACAATGTCTTGGTTTTCTCTTCCAATCTGGGCCGTTCTTCGCCATCTCCTACTATCGTCAATTCGATTGGAAATTCATTTTTTAATTGTGCAACTGCCGTAATAAGTAAATCTACCCCCTTAATTTTAACTAAACGTCCAATATAAAGCACATTCAGTTTATTCTCAAATCTCGGCAAATTTTCCCGTCCATATTCAATCATCTCTTCACTAATACCGTTATACACTACAGCAGTTTTTTTCATTGGAATGTCAAAATTGTCCAGAAATGATTGACGCCCTGCCTTTGATACATAAATTATTTTATCTGCTGTTTTTATGGATTTTTTCAACACACTCTTCCTAATCCATGTCTTAATTGGGTTTTTATAATAATATATTTTTTTGTCAAAACATGAATGGGATGTTAATACATATTTCTTTTCTGTCAGCATTTTCGACAATAGCCAAAAATACAACTGTAACAAAAAAGAACCATGATGTGCTACAATAACATCATATTGTTTGGAAAGCACTTTAAGATTTATTATTTTCCTTAATGATATTTTAGTGCCGCATCTACTCAAATCTACTGTCTTTGCCCCATCCCGAACCATCTCATCATATACCTCACCTAGCTCAAACAAAAAGCAAAACATATTTTCATAATCGCTGTATCCAGCAATATCTTTACACAGTATTTCTATTCCACCAATACCACCGGTCGATAATAAATTTAAAACTTTCATCTTTTATATCCTTTTCGTTAGGAAGTATATATATTCTTCAGCGCGTTGCACTATTTCGTATTTGATATCTACCCATATCTATAATTGTTGCTTTATGCTTATTAACCTGTTCATTCTCCGGCGGAAGTTTCATGTAGTCACCATACATATTTTTTAAAAGCTGCTCCCAACCTAGTGGGATATTAAATTCATATCCTTCAAACATCATCTTTTTTGTCTTTGTACCATTAAACTCCATATACTCTTTATCGCGATATGCACCATTTAAGTTAATTACTTGTGCAGTTTTAACATTATTCTCCATAGTCTGCATATTGTAAACGATTTTCTTTAATATTTCTTTTGTAAACAAATGTGATGTCAGACTAAGAATTCTATGTAAAAACCGATGTTTAGAGTATATCCACACAGCATAACCCTGCTTATATAGCAAAAGCTTTTCCGCAGTTTTTCCAAAATAAAACTGACATTTCCGCTTTATTATATTTGAAGACATATTATCATACGGGAAAAGATCAACAAATATCATATCTGCTGCTTTTGATGTTCCACATTCAATTTGCTTATAAAGTGTTTCTTTTAACATAACTTTTGCAAAGGGAAGGCCATAGTGTTCATCCGTATCCCATGTTTGAAGAAAAAGACTGTCAGGCAAATCAATTTTACATACTTCAATAAAGCGATTATAGTCTTCTCTTAGAAATCCAATATCCAAATCATCATCCCACGGAATAAACCCTCCATGCCGGATGGTCCCCAATAAAGTTCCTCCAACCAAAAAATAAGGGATTTTATACTTTTCGCAAATATCTCTTATCTCAAGTGCTATATCAAGCTGGCAAAGTTGCAGTTCTCTTAAACTAACCATTATACTTCCTCTTATCAACGTGCCTATATATGAAAATCTATTATTAATTATTATATTTATTTCTGTTTTCTCTATTCATCTTAGGTTTATCCAAGTAATTCTAAATAAAGCCTATATAATTGTTTGATATTTTCTGTAATATCAAACTGCTGCCTAATGCTTTTAGCCGCTGCCTGTCCAAGTCTTCTCCTTTTCTCCTCATTTTGCATCAAGTCAATTAATACATCAACAATTAACCCAATATTTCCTGCCTCAATGCATATCCCATTAACCCCATCTTCAATGATCTGTGCAATCCCTCCCACATTGGAAGCAACCGCCGCCATACCATAACTCATTGCTTCTAACACAGACATCGGCATACCTTCATAATATGAAGGCAAAATAAATATACTACTATTTATTAGGTATTTTTCTTTTTCACGACCACTTACCCATCCTAAGAATTTCACTCGATTTCCAACACTTCTACTTTGTGCTATTCTCTCGCATATTTTAAGCTCCCCTACACCACCAAAGTAAAAAATAGCATCTGGTACTTTATCAATTACTTGGGGTATTGCCTCTAATAAATCATATGCACCTTTTTCTTTTCCCAATTTTCCAAGAAAAAGGACATTATGGTCTGTATAGTTTTCTTTTTCATATTGGGGGATAACTACACCATTATGAAGAACAACAACTTTATTCTTCTCACAAATATTTCTTTCGAAAAAGTCCGCCCATCCGCAAGACAGCACCAAAACAATATCTGCCATCGCAAAAACTGACTTAATCTTTTGTCTCTTTTTATTATTGACTTCTGCTAAAAAATACCCATCAAAATTGCCTCCATGTTGATGAATGATAATATTTTTTTTTCTTTTATAGGCCCTTTTGATAAATAATGACTTACGTATAAAACTAGCTTGTGCTGCCATATGAACATGGACAATATCATAAGAATCAAGAATCAAACAAAATTTTATATATGCTCTAACAGCAACCAAGAGCTTTTTTAATTTATTCCCATCTTCCATGGAAGCGATATATCTCAACTCAACCTTTTTATCCAATCCCAGATCATAATAGGAGTTAACAACTGTAGAAATCCCTCCCTTAACTCCCCTTCCTGGACCTACCATTAAAACCTTCGGCTTTTTCAAAATTCCTTTTCCCCTTATTTCTAAAGGTTATTCTATATTTCTTCTTATTTTTGCTTCTATTGTATAATATATGTACTTAAATCCACCAAGGATATAGCGGCGCCATAAACGTCTTGGTTCTCTGCTTAACCGGAAGAGCCATTCCAGGCTAGCCTTTTCCATCCATTCCGGAGCCTTCTGCAACGCACCTGAAAAAAAGTTAAACCCTGCTCCCACTCCCAACATAACGGTGCCATGAATTTTTTTTTGATGCTCCCACATCCACATTTCCTGTTTTGGAGCCCCAATACCAACCCATAGAAAATCTGGATGCAAACCATTAATTATTTCACAAATATCTTGATCTTCCTCTTCAGTCAATGCACGAAAAGGTGGTGAATACATACCCACTATCCTAATTCCAGGATACTCTATTTCCAAGTTTTCACGAAGTTTTTGTAGTAATTCGTTGTCTTTTCCTCCGTAGAAATAATGTGTTTTTCCTTGTTCCACACTTTTTCTAAAAACAAGTCCCATAATATCTGGAGCCGCACAACGTTCACATTTCAATCCTTTACGGATACCAATCTTTACAATAGGCATTCCGTCAATTGCCGCCATTGTACAGCTATTGTACATCTCAGCATATTTCGGATTTTCTTTAGCTGAGACAATTGCCGGAACGCCAACCAAATTGACTGTAGCACTCATTGGTGTTGTCGGCATCCGAAAAACCTCTTTAACAAACTCTGCTCTTGTTGTTGC
This sequence comes from uncultured Lachnospiraceae bacterium, assembly GCA_910587105.1. Lineage (GTDB taxonomy): Bacteria > Bacillota > Clostridia > Lachnospirales > Lachnospiraceae > MGBC164599. The sequence continues at coordinate 20,193 of CAJUMB010000031.1, read as the reverse complement.
ACAAACCCCTACAACCCCACACACTACAAAATCTCTTTTTCTTTGATATATAGTACTTGCCACCTCTCCTCGCCCTCACTGACAAGATATTTTCTGATATCCAATTTGTCTTTCAATCCATAGATAGGATTCCTTCAGTCCCTCCTCCAAAGAAACTCTAGGTTCCCATCCAAGTATTCTTTTTGCTTTAGAATAATCGGCACAACGGGCTTTATCACCTTCTGGTTTTGAGACATCGTAAAACGGTTTTATATCTTTGCCTGAAATTTCTATAATTTTTTCAGCCACCTCTTTAATCGATGTACAATGGGAAGGTCCTATTTGAATATTTCCATTCCCCCAACCTTTATCAAGAGCCAGAATCAAAGAATTAACAATATCATCAACATGAATAAATGCTCGTCCTTGTTCTCCGCTCCCCCAAACATGGAATTTTTCTACAGGATAACTAACAGCCTTACGAATTAAGGCCGGGATAACCTGACTCCGCTCACCAAAATCTGTGGGTGTCCCATAAACATTGTGAAACATTAAAGTGCAACATGGAATCCCTGTTTCTTTTTCTAAATATCCTAGTTCAATCTGTCCCATAAGCTTACTCCAGCCATAGGCAGACTCTGGCAATGCTGGAAACAATTCTTCCTCACGTATCGGTTCAGGATTCAGCGTGTTCTGACGTGTCAACGGAAAACTACATACAGTACCTGCATAAAGAATCCCCTTAATTCTACCCCTTCCTACTTTACGACAGCATTCAAATACATTAGAATTAATCAAATTATTAATACGAAAAAGTTCGCCCTGATTTTGAAACACATAATCAATACCTGCAACAATATCAGCCAAATGAACAATATAATCAGTCTTTCCGATCACCTCCTGAGCATCGTTATAATCTGCCAGATCTTTTTGATAGAAATGTGTTTCTAAATCAATAACCGGTTTGCCATCTCTGCCATTCAAATATTCTTTCTTTCCCCGCCAGAGATTATCAACAACATAGACATCCCAATTCTCCTGGACTAATCGTTTTACAAGGTTAGAGCCAATCATACCGCAGCCACCAGTAATTAGAATACTCTTCATTTTCAACTTCCTCGAATCTACTTAGATTTTAACATGAGCTTATCAAAATCAGTAAAAATAACTATTGTACTAAATGTTTCACCTTACTTTATCTCATACTCACTCTTTCTTTTCAACAATGCTACTCCAATCCCTATCAAGCAAAAAACAATAGGGGTACATATAATCTGTTGATAGCAAAAGAAATTATGTAAAAAATATGATACAATCACTGTCGCACTTCCTGCAAATAGGGGATGGCCTTTCCAGTTTTTCATAAATGTAAAAAAGGCTGTTACAAAACTTCCCAAATATGTAATTAAACCCAAAAGCCCCATATCTACCAGACAATTCAACCACTCATTATGCGCACAAGCCAGCACCGAATTCCCCCAAAAGCCCTGTAGACTAGCAGAATCATAAGCATAAGCAATGTCTGCATACGCATCTGGCCCACAGCCGAACAACTTTTCCCTAAATCCATAATCGCCATACATACGTGCCGTAAACTTCCACGTAAAACCACGATTATTTCCCCAATGATCATCAAAATTAAAATAACCAATACGATTCAAAAAAGTCCCTGACACTTTCCCAGTGCTGACCAAATAAATACAAATGACAATCGCTGCAATTCCAACTGGTATCAAAGCATAAATAATATTTCGGGCTTTAGAGAGTCTTTCAATATGTAACTTTCCTTTTTGATCAGCTAAAAACACACCGAGATACACAGCTATAGCCAGTACCAATAAAATCAATGTCGCCATACTCTGTGAACAGAAAGTCGACAACCCTTCCAATTTAATCGCCTGTTCAGAAAAAATCCCCTGCAAAGCCCCAATCACTTTAAAGGATGCAAGACACATAACTACCAGTTCCCAAAATCTCACAAAGTATTCGTTCGACTCAAACGACAGCCAAAAAAGCACCAAAAAACTCCCGCCTAATGCCATAAAAGCACTATCACTGTTTTGTGTTACCACTGACGCAAAAGCAATTACAAGAAACACGCCCCACAGCGCAGACCATTTCAATTCTCGTCGATACCAATAGCAAGCCATGCCAATGGGTAAAGCAATACATAGATAACTGGAATACCATGTCGCCTGCCCTAACGTAGAAAGAAACAAGATTTTTATACTTTCATCCAGCCCCTCATACATTCCCAATGGATCTACATTAAACCGATGCAATATTCCCAATAAAAATACAATCGCAGATGGAACCGCAATAAACCACCAATAACTCCAATGCCATAAGAACCAACGTGACACAAAGAAGTACAGCAAAACAAATACCGTCTGGGTCATCACCCCCATAAACCAGCCATCATATCCCCAAAATGCCGTATCTTTATAATCGGATAGTCCATAAGATATCCAGCATGCAATAAGATAAGCCAGCACAAACCAATCAGTCTGTATCATCTCCTGACAGATAGCTTTGATGGATAGCTCTTTTCTTTTCAGGAATAGGTAACATACACAGGAAAGCAGCATGACCGGAATGAAAACTGTATATGCCGTTTTAAAAAAATCATATTTGGCATTCCCCATATTTGAATATTTATCCTGAAAGTATAATGGATAGAGCGCAAAAAGTGCAAAGATAAAGACTGCCACTGCGCCTATCATAATTGTCTCTGGCAGGGTCTCCTGCTCTACACTCCTTTTTTTATCAATGATTTTATTTGTATGCGCCATTTTCAGCTCTCCTTTTCCAATTTCCTATGTTTTCTTTCACATCATAAACGTTGTTTCATTTCTACATATTCTAATATTGTACAAGAAATCGACTTATCTTCTCCAATTCTTCTTTCTCTTCTAAAAAAATATCTTCATAGTCTGATACATTTCTAAATTCCGAAGGCTTCACCTATATCTTGCAACTTCCTACGCTCTCTCAAGCCTGTATCCGGTATACCCATCTTATTTATCGACATAAAGATTCAATAGTAAACCCTTTTTGTCGATACATCTAGTGTTTTTCACAAGAACCATAAAGAATAACTACCTTTAGTTCGTTCCCAAATATTTTTACCTTTTTGACATGTGACAGATTAATCCATATGAACGGATGGCTACTACCGCGCAGATTACAAATACGTGCACAACTGTGGAAGTGTCCAAGTCCCAAAACAGCCGACTTTAATCCACAATGATACTCTGTACAAACAGACGTGTCTGTTTAGATAATATTCACATTCTATCATAACCATACATTTTTATCAACTTATATATCTGTTATAGTTGCACACGCTTATGTGAGAAATATCATAGCATAACAGGATTTCATATACCTGAAAACTTACCAGCTCAATCCTAAACATGCACTTATCGCGAAATATAACTACTTTTTCCTTCCCTTTTTATACAAGATATGTCATAATATTCTAAAAAAGTGGAGGTGAAAATATGTGTAGTTACAGCGCCGCTACATTCCAATTATCCAGTAAGACAAAAGAAATATTGCTAAAATTTAGCACCAGCCATTCTCTGCCCGCTTCACTTGTGCTCCGTTCCAAAATAGCCCTCTTGGCTTCCGAAGGCAGAAGCAACCCACAGATTAGTGCTGAAACCGGGATTGCTTATACCACTGTGAGCACATGGAAAAACCATTTTTATAACAGTATAGAACTTATCGCTCATGCAGAGAAATGCACGGCTCGAGACAGCAGTTCCCTGGAATTGGAAAATGTCATAAAGTCCATACTTTCAAACAAACAGCAATCCGAAGAAGAACCTGCTTTCACCCCGAAACAAATCCAGCTCATTAACGAACTGTCTCTCAAAAATCCAAGAGATTTTGGATGGAAACTGGCTCAATGGAATCCGCCTGCTCTTGCTGCAGAAGCAGCCCGGCAGGGGATTGTGGAATCTATTTCACCGGCCGGCATTCGAGGGCTGTTCTCCCCTACCGTCCCATGAAGAAATTGACATTTGCCCAATTCTCCAGGAGAACAGGAATTGGTCCATAAAGTATTTAAAACCAAAACCTCCTGAACAATGCCATAAGACGGCATGCGTATAAGCAAGAAATATGCATGCCGCCTTCATTTTTGTCGTTGACACAATATCGACAAAAACTAATTGGAAATGGTAACAGCAGCGGTGAGCTTGGAATCTTCCTGCTCCTCCAGAACCTCCACTTTACACCTATGCGTCTTCCCCGCCTTATCATAGCCTATCCCCACCCCCAGCACTCTGCCAGTATATTTTCTCTTTTCCCCCAGTCTTTCCCGAAAACGCAGTGCATACTGCTTTTCCCGGATCTGTTGGATTGCCTCTTCTAGGGTGTGGTCTACCTTCAACTCCAAAATAATGCCGTCTGCATTTCTATCTGTCTCGGGATAAAAAATAAAATCCACATATCCGATTCCTGCCCGTTCTTCCCTCTCCACCCGGTAATTGTCCCGCGCTGCCAGATAAACCAAATTCACCACAGCGGTTAATTCGACTTCATGGTTATAGCTTAAAAGCGGTGTTTCTGTATTATGAGCCCGCTGTAGAATTTCTTCCATAATTTCTGTTCTTCCCGCCAATGTTGCCTGCAGCATCTGCTGGGATTCCTTTGCCAGCCGGTAAACATATCCCAGCGAAGGTTCTTTTTGAAGCATATCAGAAAATTTTTCCATTAGTTCCCTGTTTGGTATAGATACACTTCCATTTTCATAACTTAGAAAACCATACACCACCATGGCCGAAAAGATCTCTTCTTTTGTCTCCAAATTCTGTGAAACTGCCGCATACTCTCTGATTTTTACCGGCACTGGATAGCCGGATATCATAAGCGCCAGGCTTTCACGCACTGTATCCACATTGTGTTCCATGTAATAGTAGATTTCATCGTATGGCCCGGAATTTCTCCAGTAGTTTCCCAGGTTATTGTTGGATAGTGCCATCACCACAGAACGGGGATTGTATAATCTCTTTCCGGTTTTTACATGATAACCATCATACCACTGTTTCATTTCATCCAATTTTTCCGGAAATCCAGCATCTTCCAGCATCTGACGTACTTCAGGTTCTGTAAAACCAAAATATTGATGATACCTTTGACCCGATATGGAACTTGAAATGAAATTGTCTGCCCCTGTGAAAATGCTCTCTTTTGCAATTCGCAGGCATCCAGTGACGATAGCAAATTTTAGAGCTGGATTTGTCTTCCACACCATTCCCAGGAACACCCGCATCACATCCATCATGTCTTCATAATATCCATAATCTGATGCTTTCGCCAGAGGCACATTGTATTCGTCTATCAAAAGAATCACACTTTTCCCATAATGAAAAGCCATCATACGCAGTAACGTATCGACTGCATACTGCACATCACTGCCGGCCCGGTTTTTCAGGCGCAGAAAGCATTCCCGGTCCATACAGTCCACTTTACTGCTGTCAGCCAGATATGCATGTTCAATGCATAATTTGGAGATCGTCTGCTGCAGCATTCCATATGCTTTTTCAAAAGTTCTTCCTCCAATATCTTTTAGTGTGGGAAAAAGCACTGGACGTTGATTCATCCAGCATACTCATTGCCAGCGTTTTTCCAAAGCGGCGGTTTTACCTTCATCATATCCATTCCCTCCGTATTTCCCCGTTTTCCACCCGATATACTATATCACACATCTGGATTGTCTGTAAACGATGGGCAATGATAACCATAGTCTTTTTCCCCTGGAGGCGACTGACCGCTTCCATCAGCGCCGCTTCTGTACCGCTGTCCAGAGCGGAAGTTGCTTCATCAAAGATTAACAAATCCGGATCCGTATACAATGCCCTTGCTACCCCGACCCGCTGCCTCTGTCCTCCCGAAAGCCTTACTCCCCGTTCACCTATCTCCGTATCCAGTTTTCCCGGCAGGCTGCGGACAAAGTCTGCCAGCTGTGCTTCTTCAAGCGACTCCCATACTCTGTCATCGTCTGTATCCTCCTCTGGTATTCCAAATGCAATGTTGCTGCGGATTGTTCCATCCAGCATAAAGATCATCTGGGGAATGCAGCCTGTATGGGACAGCCACTCATGACTGCTGCCCCTTATGTCCATGCCGTCTGCCAGTATTGTTCCAGCCTGGGGCTTTAACAGTCCCAGAAGAATATCCACGATAGTTGTCTTTCCCGCCCCGGATACTCCTGTAATTCCTACAGATTTTCCGATAGGAATCCTCATTTCTGCATTTTCGAACACATTGGTTTCCGCATTGGGATAGCGGTAACAGATTCCGGTCAGCATGATTTCTTCTTTCATCGTCAGAAATCCGGCGTGTGAGGATATATCTGACCCATCTTCCCCTGCCAAACCGTCTGGCTCTCCCAGGTTCTCTTCTTTTCCTTTTATTAATATCTCAAAATTATCTGCCAGTTTATCCAATGCCGGTTCGTAGTATGTCAGTTCATTCATATAAGTAACCACCCGATGAGCGCTTGGCATCAGGCGCGCCGCCGCCATGGCGAAGGCGGAGAGCGCCGGGAGCAGTCTGCCCAAATCGCCTCCGGCAAATACCATGACTGCGATGCCAATGAGCATGGCGCTTACGCTGAAGCTCTCGATTAATATCCTCGGCACTCTGTTTAAGATTATGTTTTTCCTCTCCGCTTCCAGCTGTTTTTCTCCTGTGCGGATATAATTCTCAAGGAAGTAATTTTCTTTCCCTAATATTTTAATTTCCTTGATTCCATGTATGGCCTGAAGGAGCCATTTTGACATCTGAGCGCCATACTTTTGTCTTTTTCTTCCCTCCTGTTCCAGGGTGCTTCTAATTGCTTTCAGGAGAAAGAAGACCAGAAGCAGCAGCACAAAGCTCACCAATATAGTCATCATTGGGTCGATTAAGAAAATTGCAGCTGCCAGAAACAGGGATACGATGACTTCTGTGAAAAAACCTAATATATGGGAAAATACGGTAAATGCGGCGTTAACATTTTCTGTCAGATTCTGCAGGACCTCACTGAAGTTTGTGCCCAGAAAGTACTCATACGGCCTGTTCAGGTATATTTGCAGAAGCCTCCTCTGCATGTTTAGTTTACTTTTATGTACGAAACGGAACTGTATTTGATATTCGGCCAGCAGGAAAAGTCCTTTGATGATAAATATAACAGCCAGACATGTTATGATGGCCAATACGAATGTTTTTTCTGTATGGATATTGCACAGAGTACATATGTTCCTTATAAACAGATTCTGTTCCATCACCCCGGGCTCGGTTACAACGAGAACCAGCGGAACCACCATGGACACGCCCAGAGTTTCCAGAAAAGCTCCTATCAGCATCATGACTGCAATGCCGGCAATCTGCAGTTTTTCTTTTCTGCTCATATCCATTATCTTATTTAATTTCGCTATATTCCTTAGTATGGTCATTTATGTGCCTTTTTGTAACTGTGAAGGTACAAAACAGTTACGTCTTTTAAAATTTTATTTCCAAAGGTTTGACAGATTTTTGATGTTTCACTGGCGGAGGCTGCATATAGCCGCTTCCGTATATATATGTCAGGTATTCCTCAATTTTATTGGGAACATAGTAAATTTTCCCCTCGAACTCTATTTTCCGGGGAGGAAAGTACACGTCGTATGGCACCACCTGCACCGGACCGCTGGTATCATATTCCGCTACGTAACCTGCTTCTTCTCTGGATGTTTCCCCTATTTTCAGTCTATTCAACAAGAAAAGCAGCAGTCTCCTTGGCAGGAGCACAGCTGGAATGCTGATGATGCTATCCAGAATGTAATCTTTTTTATTTCTTTTCTTCTTATATAAGCCCGGACAGGCGTTGAATTTCAAAATGTGCCTCAGGTATGTGATGCATCTGCGTTTCCGTCTGAATGCAGCTGTCTCTATATCTTTCACATAATCCAGAGGGAATATGTCAATGAAAATTCCTTTATGAGTATAGATATCTCCTGTGATTCTTTCAATGAATATGGTATCCTTTTTCCTAACTTTTGCAAATGACAGGAAATAATTCCGCTCATTGCTTTCATCCTGAATTTCGTAGACATCATGACCTTCCTGTTTCATGATATGCAGAAATTTCATATAATCTTCTCTGGGCATGGCAACATCCAGGTCATCATCCCAGGGAATAAATCCCTGGTGCCGGTATGCCCCCAGGGCTGTGCCGTATACCAGATAGCACAGAAGGTGGTGTTCCTCGCATACGGAATATACAAAATCCAGTATTTCCAGCAAAACACCGTGCAGTTTTTCGATTTCTTTATCCATGTTCTTCTCTCCTAGAGCGTGTCTTAAAAATGCTTTATGTCAGATGTGCGTCACACTTGGTGGGAGATTTGTTCCAAATGAAGGGCGCATAGCGGGCTATGTAACCTGAATTTGGCACAAATCTCCCGCAAAGTGGGGCGTGCAGATGGCAAGAATGACTTTTAAGACACGCTCCAGAGCGTGTGGGCACTGTGAGCAGCTTTTCAACCACGCTCCAGCACCCCCAGATACAAAAACATCCCCGCCACGCCGGTGCTGAAAAACAATCCATGAACGAATATGGTGTCTACAGCAATGACCATAATCAGTGCTTTCCAGAACTCCCTCTCTCCTTCCGCCAGCATCCTATTTCTCAGATAAAGTGCCATCAGCATCAGTATATAGGCAGCACAGCCGCAGATCCCCCAGATCATTAAAATGCTGAAATAACCGTTATGCAGAAATGGCAGGGCAGGCTCTGTTGTCACAAGATAGGCTTTCCCCTGAACGTCCAGCTGAGTGCCGAAACCACCGCCGAATATCTGTTCTATCATTCCCGCCTGACGAAATTTCTGCAATTCACAGTAGACTTCATACCCCCGCCAGTTGGTCACAATGGCAATGTGGTTCCAGGGGTCATGGGCATGGGATATTTCTGCCAGTGAATTCCCCAGCCGCTCCATAAAGCTGTGAAAAACATCGGGAAATGCCCCGTATGCTGCCGCCAGTCCCGCCGCCGCACCTGCACCGTACGAAAAAAATTTCACCGGGTTTTTCAAAATTTTTGAATATAACAGGAATACGCATGTATTTAAGAGCGTGATTCTGGAAAAATGAATCAGCAGGTCCGCCAGCAGGATAACGATACATCCATATGCCGATTTTTTCTTAATTTTTATCTTCTGTGACATATATATGTACAGAAACAAGGTAATTACTGTCAGCGGATGACCTGCGCCAATCATACGGCGGTATTGATAGAGTGTTATTTCTGAAACCCCATTTTGAAAAATCTTCAGAAGGCTGTTCACCAGATCATAACAGGAAACCACAGTTCCAGCTGCAAATAAATCTGTGATTCCCCCGGCTTTTAGCGGGGCAGTGTTTTTTCCCACCAGCCAGAACAAGAAGGGAAATAGGACATATACCATATCTTTCAGCACATACCTGGGCGGGCAGCTCTTCATACTCATATTATAAAGACCGATTGCCATACCCGATATCAGGAAAAACAGGTAAATGCCTGTGCCCGGAAACAGACTGACCCGGAACTGGCTCTCCTGCATAAGAATGCTACAGACTAAAAGTACGGCCAGTACAAAGAATAGCTTTTCCATGGGCAGTGTATACAGGCTGAATATAACAGATAATGTAAAAATAAATGATCGGCTCATTGGGACTCCTTGTATTTTTTTCTCAGACGGAGCCAGTCCCGTATCTGATATTCTAATACAGAGAAATTCATCGCTGCTGCAAGCAGAATATACTTCCACCTGCCAATCCGGCTGTATTTCTGGTGATAATACAGCCGGGACTGATAGAGTATACACATCTGTCTGCTCACCTTTCTATATGTTTTCTGGATGGAAGCTGAGTGGGTATGGGTATACTGTGCGTCTGCCACAATTCCGATTTTCCTGCCTGCACTCTCCATTTTCTCTGCCAGAACCCTCTCTTCACAGTACAAAAATATCTGTTCATCAAAGCCGCCCACATCCAGAAAATCGTCTAAACGCACTGCCAAAAATGCGCCTTTCACCATTTCTGCCTGCTGTACCCCAGCGTTTTGGTCCAACTCTGTGCCAAAGTTTTTCCTGTTGAAACATCTCCATAAGAAAAAGCAGTCTCCAAAATCATCCCAATACTGCCTCCGCTTCCACAAAGGCGGCCAGCACATATTTCCATGGGTATCATGTTCTACTCCGGACAGAACCGAATAATCGCTGTCTGCAAACTGGTCCAGGATTTTCTGTATGTGTGCTTCCCCCACTGACACGTCTGGATTGGCGATAAAAACAATCTCCATTCCCAGCCTGCGGCAGATATCTGCACCATAATTACTGCCGCAGGAATATCCCGCATTTCTGCCTTTCTGAAAAACATGGATTTTCCTATGACTCATGTTTTTCAGATGCTGGCAAGAACCGTCTGTGGAGGCATTGTCTATCACCACAACAGCGTCTATGTTTTTATAAAAGGCCGTCTGCAGTGCCAGTTTTTCAGTCATTTCCCATGAATTATAATTTACAATGATAAATCCCGTTTTCATTAATAATGTGTTTGAAAATCCCTCTGTGTTCTCAATATGTGGATGTTATAATTTTTGTTCTCCGCGTTTTTTCAGCTCTTTGGCTGGAATTCCACCGATAACTGTATTTTCGGGAAATGTACCTGTCACAACAGCGTTTGCCGCCACCACACATCCATCCCCCAGTTCTGCTCCATCCAGAAATACAGCCCCTGACCCAATCCAGCAGTTGTTCCCCACTTTAATGCCCTGCTGGGTGACCCCCTGTTCCCGGATCAGAGCATTCAATTTGCTGTAATTGTGGTTTTCTGCGTGAAAACGGATATATTGTCCGCCAATCACATCTTCTCCGATTGTAATCCCTCCTGCCGCCCCGAAAAAACAGTCATTTCCAAATGTTGTACGGTCTCCAATCCGGATTCCTTTGCCCACACGGCTCAGACTGCCGGAACATTCAATTCTTGTCCCCCTGCCCAGAACGACCCTTTCACCGAGAATCACGCCATCTCTGGAGAGGGCGTCTATGTAAACAAAATCGTGCAACATTGTTTTACTGCCCACCAGCAGTTTTTCCTTTTCCAAAATTTTCACACGTCGTCCTGCAAATATATCATTTGCAATGTGTCTACGTCCCAGTGCCAGCCGCCTGCCGCGTACCATCATCAGGCCATATTCTCTGAACAGCATCCACATATAGCCGGCACTTATGTCAGAATCCAGACGAAGACTTTCCTTTCCGGCCATTTTTAACAGCCGTTTCATCAAACTCATGGCCATTCCTCTCCTAGAGTGTGTTTGAAAATTGCTTTATGTCAACCGTGCGTCACAATTTGTGGAAGATTTGTTCCGCATGAGGGCGCTGTAGCGGGCTACAGCAACAGAATAAGGAGCAAATGTGCTGCAAAGTGGGGCGTGCGGTTGGCGTGAATGAATTTTCAAACACGCTCTAGAGCGTACCTTAAAAACACTTAGTGTAACACAGTCTTTCTATATCTGACGCCGTCTCCCTCATACTAAGTATTTTCTGTTTTTTCAAAATCACTCCGTTCATCCCCGCCAGCTGCCGGCTGTTGATTCTGCTCAGTACATGGTACAGTTTACCGGCGTTGATATCCTCTATCACGATACCTGCCCCCGGAACCAGAATATCTTTTGCGCCCACATTCCCGCTAATCAGCACAGGCACCCCATAACTTAGGGCTTCCAATACGCCGTAGCCGAAAGTTTCCTGCCAGATACTGGGTATAATGAGAAGATCTGCATGGGCAAAGACGCTTTCCAATTCTGAACTGGCATATCTTTTATGGGGCCTCATGTAAGGAGATGGCTTTGCAGGCTGAAAGTAAATGTCCAGACAGAAATTCTGCCTGAGCTTCCACAGACGGTCAAGTGCTTCCTGAAGCAGAAAGAACCCCTTCGCAGCCCCCTCCGGCCCTAAATACAGCAGCCGCAGCTGGTCTTCCGGAAACTCCCTTTTCCCCCTATTGTCCTGTATATCCCTATGGCTGATGGGAATCACCATGGTATCCGAAAATTGAAAATGCTGTTCGTATACGGTTTTGGTCAATGTACTATTGTAATGGATACAATCCATATATCTCAGCAGTGAATAATAATAATTCCGCAGCCGCCTGTAATCAGCTGCTGTTGTGGACAGCTGTCTGCCGCTGTCAGTTGTGCCCCCTCTCAGATGCCTGTCCCGATGATGCTTCCTCAAACCGCGGACAACCAGGCTGTCTTTCAGCCTCCTGTAAACAGGCGACTGAAGGGCTCTGATTTTCCACAGTGCCAGAGCCCCCCTGCTGCATGTCCCGCATTGGGAGCAGTTTTTTGACACAGTGCAGACCTGCCCCTGGGAAAACAGAGTCACAGCAGGACAGATGGGAAAATAATCGTGGGCGGTAAATACACAGCGGATATTCCTCTTTTTGGCAGTCTCCAGAAAACTTTTGTGCAGACCCATCAGTGTATGAATATGGATAACATCGGGGCAGAATTCTTTTAACAGCCCTTCATAACTTTCTGCTCCTGCATCTTTTGTAAACGCCTGAAATTTGGTAATGCCCTCATCATAGGGTACGGGAAGGGGATTACAGACTTCAAAGCTCTGGACAAGACAGGAATCTCCATCTATAGGCACCGGCTTTTTGTTTTTCACAGAAACCTTTTTCCCTGACAGCCCCATCCGCCCCGGCCACAGCAGCGCCGTCTCATGGCCGTCTGCACTCTGCTGTTTTATCAAATCTATACAGAATTTCGTCAAACCGCCTGACCGGTACGGGGGAAAGCCCAGTGCATAATGTAAAATCCTCAAGCCATCCCCCTGCTCATGTTTCCTGTTTGATTGTCTCCCCGTCAAGGAATAACGTTTCATATTCTCCGCAGATTTTCTCCCAGGTATAATGACCTGCCACACGCTTTTTCGCCCGCTTTCCCAATTGTTTGATTTCTTCTTCATTCATTTTTTCGATTCTGTTGATCAGCCGGGACAAGCTTCCCTGTTTCCGGTTCCAATACAACACTGCGTTTTCTCCCACCTCCCGGTTGAAGCGTACATTCAGCAGTAAATTTAAGTCAGTACCTGCAAGCGCCTCAATTAAGGAAGGATTGGTTCCTCCCACAGAATGCCCGTGAAGATAGGCATATGCATTTTCCCTGATTTTTTTCAATAATTCCTGGTCATAGACTGTCCCCACAAACTTGATCCGTTTATCCCGGCTATAGTGCAGACGTTTCTCCAGCTGCATGGCAAATTTATGGTTTTCCGTTGTGATGACAGCCAAATCTTTCTCTGTCTCCGATGCCATAAACTCCCGGATAACCACCTCAAAAGAATTTTCCGGCACAAATCTGGCAACCACTAAATAGTATTCCTTCTTTCTCAGATTCCTTCTTTCATACCACTTGGTCAATCTGTGGTCATCGTCTGACAATGCAGAGGGGGACAAATCCGCGCCATAAGCTATGTAGACAGTGCGGGGCCTGTACCTTTTGTAAGTGCTTTGTATATAGGTCTCGATATTTTTGTTGTCACAGATTATCAAGTCTGCACTTCTCACCATCAGCTGCTCAGACACTTTCCAGTATCTCCTCACAGGCAGGCTCCATTTCTGCCTCATCCACTCGTGGCCGTCGGGATTCACATAAAGCATACCTCCCAGTTTTTCGATCTGCTTTTTATAACAGCCGATAAAAGGGCCAATTCTGCATGCCAGTATATAAAACACCGGTTTTTTAATAAACGGCCGCGCCCGGCAGTAATCAATACACCTCTGTAATGCTTTTAAATCGTAATAAACTGCCTTTGCCGGCCCTATGCGGGGAACCGATAGGTTGAAACATCGGGCTTTGTTATATTCATATTGAAAATCCCGGGTTCCCATTCTGGCAATGTGGTACTGGATGGTGCTGCTGGTTTTATATTGGGTCAGCTTTTCAACAAAAGTCTCCAGTCCTCCATAACGTGCCGGGATACCCTTGGAACCGATGATAAAGCAGTGTTTCTGGTTTGCTTCTTTTTTCATGGCATTTCTCATCTGTAGTTTTTTATTATGGGTATTTTTCAACCGATGTTTTTATTATATACCAAACCAATGTATTTATCAATTAATTTTAACTATTTATCAATTAATACATTATATTTTTGTGCGGATATATTTGTCTTAGTATTCCATCTGCCCTTGTATTCTGCCTCCATTTCATCTAATATAAACATATGCGCTTATGCAAACTCTGAAAGGAATAAAACGAATATGGATGAACGTGAAGTAAACCTGCGGGACCTGCTTTTTGAAATTCTGCTCCACTGGCGCAGCATCATTGTCTGGATGTTAATCGGAGGAGTCCTGTCAGGTTCATGCAGTTATATCCACCTGCAGTATTCTGATGCTGCACGGGCTGAAAAGCTCAGCCTGGCTGACCTGGAAAGTAAATTGTCTCAATCAGAGCTGGCGGCAGTGGAACAGGTTTTATTAAATGAATATTCCTGTGGCAGATGGCAGTCTTATATGGAAAATTCGGCCCGGATGAGACTGAACGCTTCCCGCGTTTATCAAGCAGACCTTATTTTTGCCGTCACCACAGGCAAAGCTTTGGCTAATCCGGCGTCGGTTTACCTTGATATACTGTCCTCAAATGATATCTATCAGTTTATTTCCAAGAAAATCAAAGGCATCACCATATCAGACGCACAAGAACTGATTTCCGTTATTCAGCCAGGCACACTCATTCAGAAACAGGAAAGCTGTTCGTTTCACATTACTGCAATTGCCGGGTCAAAAAAAGTCTGCCACGCATTATCTGAGGCAGTCCAGGCTTATATTGCATCCATACGTGGTCCCATTGCAGATACATATGGTGACCATGATGTCACCGTTTTAAAGGACACCATAGCCGCCAGCCGCAGCACTTCTGTAATGCAGGAACAAATCGATATGAAATATAAGATCGGTTCTTTACGCTCAGAAACTGGTGTAATGATAGATGAATTTTCCGAAATGCAGCTGCAGTATTACCGCCTGCGTACTGCTGATGACAATGAGAAGACGAAGAGTTCCGCAAAAGAAAATCCCGGCGAAACTAGAGCCTCCCATGTATATCTGCAGTCTGCTGTCTGGGGGTGTATATTCGCTGTAATCATCTATGTATTTGTACTATTCTTTCTATATATTATTGACAACCGTCTGCGGTATACGGACGATTGTGCTGTCTTGTACCAGATTCCCACACTGGGACGCATCCCGGCAGTACAGAAGCCAAAATTCTTTTTTAACGGTATCGACCGGCAGCTGTATAAACACCGGGATAAAGAAAGACATATAATTTCTGACAAAAAAGCTGCCTGTCTGGCCGCGGCCGCAGTGCAGATAGCCTCGCAGAAAAAGGAGCTCCATCAAATATACGGCGTGAGCTGCGGGTTGCTGCCGGAGGCCGCGGCAAACGCAGCACGGGAAATCCAGCACATTTTAGATGCAGACCAGGTAGAACTTCTGCGTGCAGATAATATTTTGTACGATTCTGATGCGGTGCATTTATTGAATGGAAATGCCCATGGAGCTGTTTTAATTGAAAAGGCTGGCTCTGTACAATATAAAGAGATCCGGCGGGCGTTAGACCTTTTGCGGCGGCTGGAAATTGATGTTCTTGGGATGATTATCATCGAATAAAATTGTTTCTTGGAAAATTTTCAAAAACCAGTTGACACGCAAAATTTCCTATAATATAATAGCCGGGTATGACATAGTTGGAAAATGCTCTTTTCCCGTGCCCCGGCGAGAGTATTTTACATGATAAATGACTGATAAGTATAATCATAAGTGTAATCGTTAAATTCCAGGAGGAAAGACCATGAAAACATATATGCCCAATCCAGATAAAATCGAGAGGAAATGGTATGTAGTAGATGCAGACGGATGCACTCTGGGTCGTCTTGCATCTGAAATCGCAAAAATTTTAAGAGGTAAGAACAAACCGCAGTTTACTCCCCATGAGGATACCGGGGATTATGTAATTGTAGTAAATGCTGAGAAGGTCAAAGTAACCGGAAAGAAAATGTCTCAAAAGATTTATTATCATCATTCTGGGTATGTTGGCGGCATGAAGGAAACTACACTGAACGAAATGTTAGCAAAGAAACCGGAAAGAGTACTTGAGCTGGCTGTAAAGGGTATGCTTCCCAAAGGACCGCTGGGAAGACAGATGTATAGAAAATTATTTGTATATACAGGACCGGAACACAAACATGCAGCGCAGAAACCGGAGCAAATAACATTTTAGTGAGGAGGTAGAATATTTTGGACAGCACAAGATTTTATGGAACAGGAAGAAGGAAATCATCGGTTGCAAGGGTATATCTGATGCCGGGAACCGGTAAAATCACTATTAATAAAAGAGACATCGACGCCTATCTGCCTATGGAGACTCTGAAAGTCGTAGTCCGCCAGCCGCTGGTTGCAACAGATACTGCAGATAAGTATGATGTGTTAGTAAATGTTCATGGGGGCGGATTCACCGGACAAGCCGGTGCCATTCGTCATGGTATTGCCAGAGCACTTCTGGAAGCCGACAGCAGTTTCAGACCTGTTTTGAAATCAGCTGGTTTCCTGACCAGGGACCCGAGAATGAAAGAGAGAAAGAAATACGGCCTCAAGGCAGCCCGCCGTGCACCGCAGTTCTCAAAGAGATAATTACAGACAGAATAAGAGATTTTATAAAACCCTTGAAAGTCCAGTATTTTCAAGGGTTTTCTTTATGTCTGTGTTTTCTGAAATTGCGGTAAAAAGTGCTGAATTTTGAAGCGCATCACACAAACGAGGACATAATTGAAAATATCAGCCTTACCTATTAGCCGTTATGCCCTTTCAGCGGCAAAATTTTGCGTACTTCTCTTTTATTTGTTTATGGAAATAGTTGTTTTTCCTGTTGTCTTTATAATAACAGGATTGATTGCAGCGAACAATGCCAACAGGAGTTAATAGAAACTGATGGAACTCCGGACGACTATTTCAATCTTGTAAGGCCAGAGAATGCAACACTCCATTACCCGTGAACAGTAACTCAGTCTTTAAATTTTTTACATTTTTAGCACTCAACACTTGACGTGGCTAATAATTAATGTTATAGTCCTAATAGAACAAAAAATCATGTGAATGTTCCCGGACCCGCTGCGCATTTTCCCATGTGCGGATGTTCCGGCAGAACACTCCACACTGACATGGAGGGATCACCATGAATATTGCAAAATTCACACAAAAATCAATCCAGGCTGTCCAGAACTTAGAGAAAGCCGCTTATGAATATGGAAACCAGGAGATTGAGCAGGAACATCTGCTCTACTGTTTATACCACCAGGAAGACAGCCTGATTCAGAAACTGCTGGAAAAGATGGAAATCCAGCCCCAGGCTTTTGCAGACAGCCTGGACCGGGCATTACAGGCACGGGTTAAGGTATCCGGCGGCAATCTGTATTACGGACAGCATCTGAATAAGGCACTGGTGGAGGCAGAGGAAGAAGCCCGGCAGATGGGCGACGAATATGTATCTGTGGAGCACCTGTTTTTATCCATCATCCGCCATGCCAGCCCGGCTGTAAAACAGTTATTCCAGGAATACGGCATTACCAGAGAACGTTTCTTGCAGGCGCTGTCTACTGTGCGGGGGAACCAGCGGGTAGTCAGCGACAACCCGGAAGCCACCTATGACACACTGAATAAATATGGCCAGGACCTGGTGGAGCGGGCGAGAAACCAGAAACTGGACCCGGTCATTGGGCGGGATGAAGAAATCCGAAATATTGTCCGGATTCTATCCAGGAAAACCAAAAATAACCCGGTATTGATCGGAGAACCCGGCGTGGGTAAGACAGCCGCCGTAGAAGGGCTGGCCCAGAGAATCGTCCGGGGGGATGTGCCGGAAGGATTGAAAAACAAACGGATTTTCTCCCTGGATATGGGCTCATTGGTGGCAGGCGCCAAATACCGGGGCGAATTCGAAGAACGTCTGAAAGCGGTACTGGAAGAAGTGCGCAAAAGTGAAGGAGAAATCATCCTATTTATCGATGAACTGCACTTAATCGTAGGCGCCGGGAAAACCGACGGGGCCATGGATGCCGGAAATATGCTGAAACCCATGCTGGCCCGCGGCGAACTGCACTGTATCGGAGCCACGACCCTGGACGAATACCGCCAGTATATTGAAAAGGATGCTGCCTTGGAACGGCGGTTCCAGCCCGTTCTTGTGGATGAGCCCTCTGCGGAGGATACCATTTCCATATTGAGAGGGCTGAAGGAGCGGTATGAAGTGTTCCACGGGGTAAAAATCACCGACGGGGCGCTGGTGGCTGCAGCCACACTGTCCCACCGCTATATCAGCGACCGTTTTCTCCCGGACAAGGCCATTGACCTGGTGGATGAAGCCTGCGCACTGATTAAAACCGAGCTGGATTCCATGCCCTCCCAGCTGGATGATATGTCCCGGAAAATCACACAGATGGAAATCGAAGAAGCAGCATTAAAAAAAGAAAACGACAGACTCAGCCAGGACCGCCTGGTGGTGCTGCAAAAGGAACTGGCAGATATCCGGGATGAATTCAACTCTCAAAAAGCCCAGTGGGACAACGAAAAGATGTCAGTGGAAAAGGTCCAGAAAATCCGGGAGCGGATGGAGGAAGTGAAACGCCAAATCGAAAAGGCCACCCAGGACTATGACTTGGAAAAAAGCAGCCAGCTCAAATACGGCGAACTGCCCCGTCTGCAGAGAGACCTGGAAATCGCCGAAAATCAGATGAGCCAATCAGAACACAGCCTTTTGCATGAGCGGGTGACAGATGAAGAAATCGCAAGAATTATCTCCCGCTGGACCGGAATTCCTGTGGCAAAACTCACAGAGGGAGAAAGGAGCAAGATCCTGGGATTGGAAGAACAGCTTCACAGGCGGGTGGTCGGCCAGGATGAAGGGGTTAAAAAGGTAACTGATGCCATACTCCGCTCCAAAGCCGGAATCAAAGACCCATCCAAACCCATTGGTTCCTTCTTGTTCCTGGGACCCACAGGCGTGGGAAAGACAGAGCTGGCGAAAACGCTGGCAGCAAACTTGTTTGACGATGAGAATAATATGGTGCGCATTGATATGAGCGAATATATGGAGAAATTCTCCGTTTCGCGTCTTATTGGAGCTCCTCCAGGATACGTGGGCTATGAGGAGGGCGGCCAGCTGACGGAGGCCGTGAGAAGGAAACCTTACAGTGTGGTTCTTTTTGACGAAATCGAAAAAGCCCACCCGGATGTATTTAACGTACTCCTGCAGGTCCTGGACGACGGCAGGATTACCGATTCCCAGGGCAGAACCGTTGACTTCAAAAATACCATTCTGATCATGACCTCCAACATCGGAGCAGAATATCTGCTGGAGGGCATCGACAGCCAGGGAGAAATCCGGCAGGAAAATGCAGACATGGTCATGCAGAATCTGCGAAACCACTTCCGCCCGGAATTTCTCAACCGCCTGGATGAAATCATCATGTTTCGGCCGCTGACGAAGGCACACATTGGAGAAATCATAGATTTACTGGTTACAGACCTGAACCGCCGTCTGGCAGATCAGGAGCTGGCCATTGAACTGACCCAGGCCGCCAAAGACCACGTGGCAGACCACGGATATGACCCTGTCTACGGCGCCCGCCCGCTGAAACGGTATCTCCAGAAAACCGTGGAGACTCTGGCTGCAAAAAATATTTTATCCGGCCATGTACATGCAGGCGGAACCATTGTGGTGGATGAAACAGATGGTGAGCTCATCTGCCGGTAACCCAACAGGTCTGCCTGTGGAGACACCTCAAGAGAAAAAATGTAAAGGAGAATCGCTGATGATACCGAAAGACCCTGTCATGCTGCTCAGCTATGTCAACACCCAGCTGCGGGATTATGCAGATTCTCTGGAGGCTCTCTGCTGCCTCCGGGGAATCGACCAGACAGAGCTGATTGAAAAAATAGACAGCATTGGATACCAGTACGACCAAACAATCAATCAGTTTACCGCGAAAGAGTAACCACTCTTTCCGGCTCTATCCAGTATAATCCAGCTTAATTACTAGAGCGTGTCTTAAAAATGCTTTTTGTCAGATGTGTGTCACACTTGGTGGGAGATTTGTGCCAAATGAAGGGCGCATAGCGGGCTATGTA
>CAJUMB010000030.1 GCA_910587105.1 uncultured Lachnospiraceae bacterium | reverse complement strand
TGTACATGAACCTCTGTGTAAACCACCCAGTAGGTCTCTCGGAATAGCGGCTACTACTGAAACTGAATAATAACAAATAGCTTTCCAACCATGCCACCCCCTTCCAAGCACCGCCTTCACTACTCCGTAATATATCGTTATAGACTTTATTATGTCACAAATTCCTTTTGATACTATTTTTTATTTGAATAAAATATTCTTTTCAGTAATATCAGCAATGGAAAAATATGGATAGCCATTTGCTTCAAATATGCTTGATTTTATTTTCTAATTGTCCTATACTGGAAGTGTTGTAAAGTTAAGGTTTTAGAACCAATACTTCATGTTTTTTCCTAAATAATGAAAGAAATGATTTTGGTGTAAAGCCATTCTTATTTTTCATATTATATTCTTGACGGAAATTCACAGGAGGCGGCCAATGAAATGAAAAACATAAAATTCATACGGGTAACACGGGATATTACCCAGCTTAAAGTACAGATGGATACCGGCATCAGCCAGAGTACGATTTCGAAATATGAGACAGGTGAAGCTCTGCCCACGATTGAAAACCTGCTTTTACTGAGTGATTATTATGATGTGAGTCTTGACTATCTGATGGATAAAACAAACATAGCAAAAAAATATCCTCTGGATTAAATACATAGATACGCCAAAAAGGCCGGCTGTTGCACAGACAGCCGGCCTTCTTTCTATCACATCCATATTCTAAAAAGTATTTCCGCGTGTTTATCCGTTTATCCCATTCTCCTCAAATCAGTTTCACTTCCAGCTTTTCATCACAGCCAGGATTTCATCTTCATAATTTTGTGAAAATTCCTCTTGTCGCCCACCTTCTCTCACGTTACTCTCAGCCCCTTCTCCATCCGGAAATTCCCATACATGATACTGAATCCCCCGATATTCAAAGTCAACACTCCCGCACCCGTCTTCTTCTGTATACTGGCACTTCCACCCTTTTGAAGTGATATAGTTTTGTATTTTTTCTAATCTCATCATTTCCTGCCTTTCTGTTCATCTTTCTAGAGCGTATTTGAAAATTGCTTTATGTCAGATGTGCGTCACACTTGGTGGGAGATTTACCTCATATTCATCCATTGGATGCCACATAAAGCCGCCGCCCCTGCCTGCAATACAACTAACAGCGGAATTCCTATAAAAAACAACTTATGCCTGGTCTTATGGCGGAACACACGCATGCCCATCAGAGCTCCCAGACTTCCGCCAAGCAGGGCCATTGCCAGAAGCCTGCGCTCTGGTATACGCCACTGATGTCTCCTGGCACGGCTTTTATCTATTCCAAACATACAGAAAACTGCCAGATTCACCACAGCCGCATAAACCGCTAAAATCTCCCAAAACATGGCCTAGCTCCTTTTCACGAAAGTATTTCCGCATTTTGGACAACGCACCTCCACTTTTCCTTTTCCTCTGGGGATACGTACTTTCTGCCCGCAGCCGGGACATTTATAAATATGGTATTCTTTTCTTTGTTCCAGCTCCTTCTTCCCTCTGCGGAACCTGATCATAACCTTTTCCCGCAGTTCCAGATAGCGCTGGTTCTCAACTGCGCGTGTATAGACTTTCCTGGAAAACATACGATAATATGCCCACCCCAGCAGAATGACAGAAGCAAGATAAAACTGCGGTTTCCAGATGACAGACAGAACCAGGACCGCCAGAGCGAGAATCATCAAAAAGCGGTTAAACTGATCATTTCCATATCTGCCCTGCATAAAACGGTAAAATTTTTCCCTCAATTTACAGCCCCTCCCAATCTCTGATACTGTAATATTACTATGTTCTCTCCCCTGATACAAGCAAATAAAAATAAAAAATATATAAATATCCATTCTTTCTTGCCCATTCCGCCAGACAATAGTATAATACCTTTGTTTCTACCATCAAAACTAAGCGTGCAGAATTCTTGTGCATGCTCCAGAAAGGCTGCAATCATATGAGCATCAAAATTCCAATTGAGACCTCTGCCAGACACATGCATATCTGCAGAGAAGATTTTGAAAAACTTTTCGGGACCGGTTCTGAACTTACCTTTCAAAAAGAATTAAGCCAGCCGGGCCAATTTGTGGCAAAAGAGCGGGTCACTGTAATCGGCCCCAAAGGACAATTCGAAAATATAGCCCTGCTGGGGCCGCTGCGCCCAGAGACACAGGTGGAAATTTCCCTTACAGATGCCAGAAAGCTGGGAATTCCTGCTGTCATCCGCCAGTCGGGGGATATTGAGGGCACGCCGGGCTGTACACTCTCCGGTCCAAACAGCACCATTGATATCAGCCAGGGAGTCATCGTGGCAAAAAGACACATTCACATGACACCTACCCAGGCTTATAAAATGCATGTAAAAGACAATGAATCTGTTTTCGTCCTGACTAAAAGTTACGAAAGAGCTTTGATCTACGCCGATGTAATCGTCCGGGTACATAAAAATTTCTCCCTGTCCATGCATGTAGACACAGACGAAGCCAACGCCTTCGCCAATGACCAGGAACCTTACGGAGTGATCATCAAATTATTTGACAGTGATACCTATGATGTCAATGAATGGATGGATGAAATACTCTCCGGTATCCAGAGATAACCTGTTTTCTTCTCATTTACTGTCATATGCACAGTCATTTCTTAATAAATTATAAAGTTTACAATTCTGTTTGTAAACAGACTATATGCGTGTTATGATATGATGTATCGAAAAATATATTATCATTAAGAACATGTTTGAACGTCTAGAGAAGAAGGTGGACAGATTGAATTTTATCAAGAAGTATAAACACGGTTTCATTATTATCACATATGGAATTTTCTACATGGCCGGCTTCCGGTATCTGGAAAACCATATTCAGTACAACTACCACATTGTCCATACCATTCTGGATGATTATATTCCGTTTTGTGAATATTTTATTGTCCCTTACCTGTTATGGTTTCCGTTCCTGTTTGCCACTGTGGCCTATTTTATCTTTTTTAACCCGGATAAACAGGAATACTATCAATATATCAAAAATCTATGTATGGGCATGACTGTGTTTCTGGCAGTCTCTTACCTCTATCCAAACGGCCACCAGCTGCGGCCGGAAGTTTTTGTCCGGGATAATTTTTGTGTGGACCTGGTGAAAAAACTTTACTCAACAGATACCTGCACCAACATACTGCCCAGTATCCATGTATTCAACTCTCTGGCTGCTTATATGGCAGTTTCCCAGTGTCAGGCTCTCAGAAAGCATACCTGGGTAAAAGCAGGAACGCTGTTTCTTGTCATCACCATCATCCTGTCTACAATGTTTCTGAAACAGCATTCCGTTGTGGACGTAATTCTGGGATCTGCCATGGCCGGTATGGGGTATCTGTTCTTTTATCAGTACCCGGCCAGAAAATACGCCAGGCAGGTACATGCCAGATTTTCTTATAAGTGAAAAAGAATCCGGATGTTTTCTATACGATAAAATCAAAAGTCCCGGACGCGGCTGACTCATAACCGCTGCCCGGGACTTTTGAGAAATGCCCATATTCCCTATCCTGAAAATATCCACAATTATTCAATTAAATCCATAAAACTTCTGACAAATCTTATAAAGGGTTGTGGACATACTTCTTCCCCCTTTTCCGGGCAGATTTACAGCTCCTCCTACAATTCCATGGCGCACGTTCCTGTAGAGGCTTTTATCCTTATCTTTCAAATACTTCCACAGTTCTGCCTTTTTTTCCAGGTTTTCTTCTTTCTTGGAGCGTATCAGCATAACACTGGATACTGCTGTTATGATGGTAAGATACCGCTCCATATATTTTCTCAGCTCCCTGGACTTTACTGGAGTATCAGCCACCACATCAATCATCCGTTTATTTACCCTAATCTGCTGGTCAATGCGCTGAATCATCACTGACTCATGAACCGATTGGTCCTCTCTCCCAATAAAATACCGGTAAAAATTCACATCCAGATAGTAAAGGGTAGACACATGAGGCAGGGGTTCGAACACAAACAGATTATCCACATAAAACGTATGCTCCGGCAGGTGCAGGCCGCATGCTTTTAACAATTCTGTCCGGTAGATTACTGAATGCATCAGTATATACTTTCCAGTGCGCATATGTCTCACCTGATTCCAGCCGAAGATTTCATTCTGAGGAAAACATTTCCGGTACTGCATAACCTTTTTATGAGACGCACCCTTCTTATCATAGACAAAATTACTGATCAGCATATCCAGAGTCTGGGGGCCGCGGATTAATTCTTCCAGCGTATTTAAGACCATCTGATACGCTTCCGGGTTGACCCAGTCGTCGCTGTCCACCACCTTGAAATAGAGCCCCTGTGCATTGGCAAGCCCAGTATTCACTGCCTTCCCATGTCCCCCATTTTCCTGATGGATTGCCCGGACAATATTTGGGTATTCTCTGGCATAGGTATCGGCGATTGTACCTGTGTCATCCGTAGAACCGTCATCCACAATAAGAATTTCCACATCTCCCCCGCCTGCTAACAGAGAGTCTATACATTTTTTCATATATTCCTGTGAATTATAGCAGGGCACTGTAATGCTCAATATTTTCATAGTTTCCTCCTGTAATCGTCTCCATGATCATCCCCTTTTATACTAATAGCATATTTATTCTGCCAAATGATCTGCTATTCCTCCTGAAATCGTGAAAACCTGCCGGTAAATCATTTGGCTCTCGGGTATACAAATCCGGAAAAAGCATCAAATGCCGAAGGTATTGCATATTTTCTCCGGATTTCTTCCTGTTCTGCAAATATTAATTTTCCCTGATGACCGTCTTCCAGCTGTTGTACCCGTATCTGATACCCCAGCATCCGCCATTCCACATGGGAAAAAATATGTTTCGCTTCCCCCAGGGATCGGATATACAACGGCACCAGCTTCTGAGACTGTACCCACTTTACCGCCTCGTCTTCTGTCAAGTGTGTCAATACATTCGGAAGTTCATATAATCCTGCCAAAAGCCCCTTGGACGGCCGTTTGCGGATGGCAGCACGACTTCCATCCTGAATGACCAGGACTGTACGCTCCTCAACTCTGCGGGATTTACCTGTGGATTTTACAGGAAGACTATCCACTGTCCCATGAATCCCTGCCAGACAGATTCCTCTCAGGGGACACTGGGGACATTTTGCCTGTC
Source organism: uncultured Lachnospiraceae bacterium (assembly GCA_910587105.1). Classification (GTDB taxonomy): domain Bacteria; phylum Bacillota; class Clostridia; order Lachnospirales; family Lachnospiraceae; genus MGBC164599. Next base: position 37,149 of record CAJUMB010000030.1, on the reverse strand, counting down.
CATTGGGAATACACACCAGCGCGCCCAGCTCCATAAGGGCCTGGTTATAGTCTCCCGGACGTTCTTTTGGTATCATCTCCTGAATTTCCTGTTCTATACGACGCCTCACAGACTGTTTTGCAATATCTTCCCGGCTCTCTGTCACGCGGGACACCACCCGAAGTACATTTCCATCTACTGCCGGTACCGGAATCCCATAGGCAATGGAGGCAATGGCACCCGCTGTATAATTTCCAATTCCTTGAAGCCCCTTAAGCGCCTCGTAGTCTGCCGGAAGCCGCCCCTGGTAATGCTCCATCACCTGTCTGGCAGCCTTCTGCATATTGCGCACCCTGTTGTAATAGCCCAGCCCCTCCCACAATTTCATCAGCCTCTCCTGTGGACATTCTGCCAGTGCCTCCACTGTGGGCAGTTCTGATAAAAATCTTGCAAAATAGGGCTTGACCGCCTCCACCCGGGTCTGCTGGCACATGATCTCTGACACCCAGATCTCATAGGGATTTTTATTTTTCCGCCAGGGCAGAGAACGCTTATTCTCATCGTACCAGTCCAGCAGGGGTTTTTCGATCTCGTGTAACAGACTCAATTTTTTATCCTCGCTTTTTCCACTGTATTCTTATTTTAGTACGTGTTTCACAGAAAATCAACAGTTGCTTTTCGCCAGTGCTTCATTTAAAATGAAATTCAGAAAACAAAGGAGAATTTAGACATGGACAGTATCATATTTGATGTAGACGGCACACTCTGGGATTCCACGGAAATTGTGGCTGATGCCTGGACGAAGGCAGTCCGCCGTCTGTATGACCCCCAGATGACCATCACAGCCCCCCAGCTGCGCGGCCTGTTCGGCAGACTGCTGCCGGATATTGCTGCCAGCCTGTTTCCCAGAGAGACAAAGGCACGTCAAATGGAATTGATTGATTTGTGCTGCGCAGAAGAACACCGGGTGCTCTTGGAGACACCCCAGCCTCCCATCTATCCAGAACTGGAGACCACCTTACAGACTTTATCAGAGAAATACCGGTTATTTATTGTGAGCAACTGCCAGGCCGGATATATTGAGGTATTCCTGAAATGCACCGGATTTTCCCGCTATTTCCAGGGCCACCTGTGCCCGGGAGACACAGGAAATCCCAAAGGAGAGAATATCTTGGAAATCATCCGCCGCTTTGATTTGAAATCGCCTGTATATGTGGGGGATACCGCCGGAGACTTCCAGGCATCCAAAGAAGCAGGCATTCCCTTTGTACACGCCTCCTATGGCTATGGACAGACCGACAGGCCAGACTATACCATTTCCCAGTTCTCAGACCTGTCCGGTATTTTCTGAAGAAGTTTCCTATACGATAAAAAATCTGCAGGAATGAAACCTTTCCATTCCTGCAGATTTTTACAATCAATTAAATACCACAATAGGTGTCTGTGTATCAATAATCTCATACAATTCTGCCGCCTTGCTCACCGGAAGGTTGATGCAGCCATGGGAACCATTATACGTATAGACATCCCCCCCAAAGCTGGCCTGCCAGTTGGCGTCGTGGAATCCAACCCCGCCGTTAAAGGGCATCCAGTACTGCACCGGAGTCTCATACTCATACTCTCCATTTTCCTGTTTTTCCCCTCTCAGAACCTCATCTAATTTCTTATAATACAAATGACATACCCCTGTGGGCGTGGCCTTATCGGGAGTGGGTTTCCCGGACACAATCTCAGATTCAAAGATTAACATTCCTTCTCTGTAATAATACATATGCTGGCTGGTCAAGTCCACCTCGATATAAGTCTTGCCGATATCATCAGGGCCCGCCTGCAGAGCAGTGCTCACATAATTGGGTTCCCTGGACACAACCTGCCCGCTTTTGATTTCCTCCAGCAGCTGTACCGCCTCCGCATACTGGTCAATCTGCCATCCATAATTTCCCCCGGCCACATTGATCGTACGGCCTGATGTGGTGGTAAAGGGCCTGCTGGCGCCTAATGTATCATGGCGTGCTGCCAGATCTGCCACATAAGCATACACATTTCCCTCCAGCACGGATTCGTCAATCTCTGTACCTGCCCCCTCGCCGGCAGTAATCCAATTGCGGATCACATCGCCGTTTAAAACTTCCGTCTGATCCCCGAATGTATAGGTGATACTGGCCTTTGCGTAGCTGTTCAGATGCTCCAGTTCCTGTACCAGCTGTTCATTATCTTTCAGTACAGCCGCTGTCTGGTACACATCTTCTTTCTCCAGATCTACACTTGATAAGCTTTCCTCCACGCATCTGCAGAGGATTTCCAGTGTCTTCTCTGCGTCTACTGCAGTTCCCACCGTCTCAGGTACGATTACAAACTGGTTTTCCTGGTATTCCAGGTGCGCATCCACCGGAGCTGTCTGTCTGTCCGGCTGCATAAAGTCTAATTGATTCATCTGCTCCCGGACTTTCTCCCTGTTGTAGGAAATACTCTCCCCCACTGTATAACTCCGCTCGGAGAAGAAGGAATTCACCCAGTTCATGGGTTTTTGCTGAGCCATTACTTTCTCCACACCGTCATAGGGCTGATATTTATACTCAATGGACTCTGCTGTGATCACCTGAGGCTCCGCCTCTCTGGCATACACAGTCAGGGAATAATCTTCCACTCTTCTGCGGATTTTCTCCTCAGCCTCTTTCGCCGTCATACCGGAACAGTCAATGTGGTTGATATTTGTCCCTGGCAGAAATTTATCCTGATAATAGTTTCCCACGCCGGCATACACACCTACTGTGCCTGCCAGCAGAACACCGATTACAATAGCCGCCGCTGCCAGTCCCTTCCTGCTCTTTCTCTCCGGCGGAACTTCTATATTCAGGTACTCCGAACGGCGTTTCCGCTGTTTGGGTTTCTTCCCATTCTGCCCTCTGCCGTTGTCATCTGCTGTCCGCCTCCGGGGTTCTTCCGGCACTTTTTCTTTCTCCTGCCGCTTTTGAGCTTCTTCTTTTACTGGCTGCTCCGGTTCCTGCCGGCTGCTTTCAGGGGCTTTTTCAGGTTCCTGCTCCTGTGCCCTTTTTTCAGACTTCCCAGATGTTTCCTCCTGCTGCTCATGGTTAACATAAGTTTCGTCCAAACGTATGCCTTTTGCCCGGGCCACCTTGACAGTCCCTGCAGTCTTTGCTCTTGGCATTTTTTCCGCCAGACTGATATGATCAATGGGCTCATCTCCCAATGTATCCGATACAATCTTCTGCATGGCCCGCTCAATCTTACTTTCGAAACTTTCTCCTGATTTGTCTTCACTTTTATCTTTTTCTGCCGCGGCTGCTGCCTGTAACTGAGCCAGGGCTTTCTTTACTTCCTGGGCCGGCAGTTCCACCGTTTCATGGATGTTGGCACTGCTGTCCACAGTTTTTTCTTTTTTGGACGTTGCTTTCTTACCGCTCATGAATTTTGAAATTCTCCTTAACCATTCACATACACCGAAACAACCACCAGCTTATACTGGTGGTTTGGACTCAAAAGTTTCTGTAGCGGATTTATTATAACACACTTCTCAGTAAATGTACCCCTTATTTAACCCCATCGGCAAAATTTAAAACAAATGTCACACTTTATGGAAATTCCTTAACCTTATCTTCACAAGGCTGTTTTTTACGAATCTGATTCTTCTTCGCTCTCCTTCTCCCGCATATCCTCCAGACTATAATTGAGAGCCTCCGCATTGGACGCAGCCACAGTGTAAACCACCTGTTCCTCTCCCTCCACCTGCAGATAATATTCTTCCCCTGTCAGATTCCCAATATTTACTGTAATCTTTTTCCCATCCGCTCCGCTTAATTCCACTATATATGCCGGCTTATTCAGGCCATAATCCTCCAAAGCATCAATATCCTCAAGTTTCCTGGATGCTGTAAGGCTGGAAAATGTATCGGCTATCCGGTTGGGATACGTCTGATCCAGATTGGCCTTTTTGTCTTTTGTACATATCCACTTATTGTTTTTCTTTTTAAAGTGCAGTTTTTCCCGTTCTGGTGTCTGGTAGGAAAATGACTGGATTTCCCCCAGATCTATCACTTTTATAACACTGCTCTCCTGGGCGGCCTGTTCTTCTCTCTCAGCCTTCTTATTTTGAAATACAAGGATTCCATACCCTGCAGCCAGCACTGCCAGAAGGGCCGCCAATAAAATCATCTGTTTTTTCTTCATATCTGCCGCCTATGCCTTTCTCCGGCGCATCCAGGTTACGAAACCCACACCCAGAACCACCACCGGAATTCCAAAAATCACCAGCAGGCTGAACATCCCCGGATACTGAACTGTATTATAGGCAACTTCCAGGCTTTTCGGCTCAATGGAGACAGAAGCATCCTCTCCGAAATTGGCCCCCACTGCATTCATAAACAGTGTAAGGTTTTCCAATGTGGTGAACGTATCTGTCACATTGGCATCAATCATGGTGTTAGTACCCATCACCGTAAGCCTGCTCTTTTGGGCCTGCGCATCCTGTTCTGAATCAGCTGCACCATCGGATGTCTCTTTTTCTTTGCTGTCTTCTTCTGTCTGATTGCCGGAAACACTGTTGGAAGATATGGTTTCCTCTGCCACTGCACCCAGCACATAAGTTCCCTGCTGTTCATCCCGCTCATCTACCACCAGAACTCCGGAAGAAGAAGTACTCATAAAAGGTGTTGTGGTAATGGTATCTCTCTTTGGATCTGTCTGATTAAATCCCTGAGAATTAATCAACAGCACCATTTCCGAGGACATTCCGCCGGACAGCTCCTCACCCAGAGACAGCGCCGGGAAGATGTAAAAGGGATTCTGCTGATAACTCCGCTCCATATCTGCAATATAGCCGGAGGCTCTCTCCAGACCGTATTCCTGGAAAACCGCATTCAGATTCGGGGTATCCTCCCCGGATTCTGCCGGCAGAAGAACCATGACCCTGCCTCCCTCATGGAGATAATCCAGTATTCCCTGCTGTTCATCTTCCGTCACATCTGATACTGCACCATTGATCAAAAACAGCTCACAATCTTCCGGAATCTGAGCGTTCATCAGAAGATTCCACTCTGACATGGTATAATTGGCCTTTTCCATCAGATCCTGCACCGAGGGAGAAAATTCTGTCTCCCCATGGCCTGTAGAATAATACACCTGCTTGCTCTTACTGCTGGTAACATAGTTCACCGCAGCTGTCAGCTGTCCTTCTCCGTCAAAGGCCGTCTCCTGCATAGAACCTGTTGTGTAGTAAGACATCTGGTCATAGGTAATAATATCCCCGAATGAAACCACCCGCTGCCTGTCGGTGTCTTTGCAGGCCACAACTAAAGTATCCGCCTGGGTTTCATACTCTGTTAAGGCAGAAGGATGCAGCACCGGGTCGATCCACTCCAGAGAAATATCTGCAGAAAGCCCTGCATATCTTTCCACAAAATTACGGATTCTCTGGTCTACTTTATCTTTTTCTGCCAGAACAGTGATGGACACAGGATGTTCCAGTTCTCCAATCAGTTCCCGGCTGGTCTCCGAAATTTCGTAAATTTTCGTGTCACTTAAATCAATATTGCGTATTGTCTCCGGAAGCTGTCCCACAATCAGATTGGCCACAATCACAATAGCCGTTACCAGCGCAATGGCTCCCAGACTGTACGCCCCGTACCGGGAAGCCACACTGTGGAATATATCTTTCATTTTTGCTTTCATTTTTGCCTGCTCCTCCTAACTCCACCGTCTTCTTTGGATAATCTGTATAGTCAAAAATACAAACAGTGCAATGGCAGATATCCCCAGGAACAGACTGCCAAAATCCAGAAGATGATTATTCAGCACACTGTTAAATCCATTGGAAAGCGACAGCTTCCCCATCACGTCTGACAACAGCCCTTCCAGCCAGGATGGACGCAGGAAGTAAACAGCCGCCCCTGCAGCCGCCCCAAGAACTTCCAGAGCGGCTCCCAGAATCCAGTTTTTTGTCATCTGATACACCGCAAACGCCAGCAGACTCCATAACAGCAGCACACCTGCCAGATTGCCCCCTGCAGAGGAAGGCAGGAAATCCATCAGCCCGTTCCACAGATACAGCACCAGAAGAACTCCGAAGGTACTGATTGCCGCTATGATCTGGCTTTCTGTCAGGGAAGACAAAAACATTCCCACAGCAATATAGACACATCCAAGCAGGAAATAAGCCAGAATCGCGCAGTAGTCCACTTTAAAATAGGCATTCCCTGAAGCTTTGATCATCAGAGGGAATAAGCAGAAAATCAAATTGGGAATGGCAAAAATGCTCACCATGGCCAGGTATTTTCCCCACACAATCTGGCCCAGAGTCACCGGAGCCGTGAGCAGAAGCTGGTCGGTCTTACTGCGCCTCTCCTCCGAAAAACTTTTCATCGTCAAAACAGGAATGGCAATCAATAAGATAAACAATCCCCCTGAAAGAGCATACGAGAAATACGGATAGCCCATATTCAGATTGTATACCATAAAGTATATCCCCACAAAGGCTGTCAAAAAGGCAATAAACACATAGCCGATCATAGAATAGAAATATGACCTCAGCTCTCTTTTATAAATCCCCGTCATGGTCCGTTTCCTCCTTATTTTCCGAAATTTCCCCTGCGGATGATACTTCTTTGGCGTGTACATCCTGCATATCCCCGCCGCTGTCCTGAGTCAATTCAAGGAATACATCCTCCAGCGTGGCCTTTGATATCTGCATGCGGTAGATGGGACAATGGTTTTCAGCAAACCCATAGAACACCTGCTCACGAATTTCCCGATGGCCTGCTGTCTGAATGTACACATTGGTCATTCCGTCTTTCTGTTCTTCATATTTTACCTCTTCCACATAAGGAATCTGACTTAAAATATCCTCTGCCTGACGGCGGGAACCTTTCACTTCCAGCTCCAGTGTCTCCTCCCCTCTCATCAGACGTTCCAGGTGGTCCGGAGTATCACTGGCAACCAGTTTCCCCCTTGATATGATCATGATATAATCACAGACCTCCCGTACCTCTGCCAGAATATGGGAACTCAAAATTATCGTATGGTCTTTGGCCAGTTCCCGGATCAGCTGACGAATCTCTATGATCTGCATGGGGTCCAGTCCCACCGTAGGCTCATCCAGAATAATAATCTCAGGAAAACCCAAAACTGCCTGGGCAAGTCCCACACGCTGTCTGTAACCTTTGGACAGGTTGCGGATCAGACGGTTCTGTACATCTGTAAGTTTTACCAGCTCCATCACCTGGTGGACCTGGGAGTCAATCTCAGTCCGCTTCACTTTTTTCAGTTCTGCGGCGAATACCAGGTATTCTTTCACTGTCATATCTGTGTAGAGAGGCGGGATTTCCGGCAGATAGCCGATGAATTTTTTGGCTTCTTCCGGTTCTTTCAGCATATTTCGGCCGTTGACAATCACTTCCCCCTCTGTTGCGCCCAGATATCCGGTCATAATGTTCATAGTCGTGGATTTTCCTGCCCCGTTGGGACCCAGAAAACCGTAGATTTTTCCTTTTTCCACCACAAAACTCAGGTGGTCCACAGCCAGATGGCTGCCGTATTTTTTCACCAGATTTCTGACTTCAATCAATCCTCCATACCTCCTAATATAATATGCAGATTTTATCATATTAGAAAAATGTGTTTATTCTGTGATTCTTCTGTGTGAAAACAGAGAAAAGGTGCAGAGCCCTTATGTTTTCCACAGGACTGTGCACCTTCTCCTTACGAACGGTCAGCTTTTTTCTGTTTCTCTGCATGCCAACGGAGGCTGCTGGTATAATTTCCGCTCAATCTGTCTGCGTTTGCGCCGCAGGAGCTTAAGAGTTTCCTCTGCATTTTCACTTTCTGCCACAACCTCAATATCTTCCAGAAGCGATAACTGGTCGAACAAAATACCATTGTATTCTTTTTCATCTATTGGCATGTTCCACCTCCTCTGCCGTTTTTACGTTTTATACGGGAGACAATGCCGCTTTTCCCACGGATCTCCTCCAGAGCTTCCCTGTATATTTTTGAAACCGCACCTGGATTTCTGTGCAGCATGCGCAGAGAGCGCACATACCGTCTGCTTTTTACCATGCCTGCCTTTTCCTGCTGCACCTTCAGACTTTCCTGGAGTCCACCCATTTCTTCACTCAATCTGGCAATCTCCTCTCTGAGCCCCTGAGCTGTCTCTGCGGATTTCTTTTTTGCCCGTTCCAGATAAACATTGATTGTCTCAGACAATTCCGGAGCCCATTTTTCTACCGATAAATATTCATCGGCCTTTTTCCACAGTTCTCCAGCCTTTTTCCTGCCTTCCTGTACATCTGCATCAATGACAGCAATGATTACATCCATGCGCTTCTGAATTCGTCTCAGCTCCTGGCTGCTCTCCGTAAGTTTTTCAATCATTTCCCGCAAATCCATGGCTTCATTGAAGGACTGGGTAGAATCTGCGGCAAACATAACCGTGATTAAAAAGGCCAGAATCTCCGCCGTTCCCAGTCTCATCCCCAGCACCAGCCGCTCCACGGGCATATGAATCACATGAATCAGCAGCACTGAGAAAGCACCCCAGGCCAGGGATGATACCAGACAGATATAGCCGTGGAGATTCATAGGCTTTTCTGAATAATCCCAATAACGGACTTTAAAGAGTTTTTCCATTGCCGCCCCGGTCACATACTCCAGCACTGTTGCCGCTGCCATCCCCAGAAAATATACCAGCACCAGGTGCTCCCGCACAGGAATCACCACCAGCAATACGGTTACTGCGCCGAATCCGTAGATGGGAATCAGCGGCCCGTGGAGGAATCCCCGGTTTACCCATTTTCGTTTTTTCACTGACACATAACAGGACTCCCATATCCAGCCAAAAAAGCAGTAGATAAAAAAGAAGAGAAGCCACTGTGCCAAATAATAATCGTACATTCTTATCTATTTTCTACATCCATAATCAAGTCTACCCTGCGCTGATGTCTTCCGCCTTCAAATTCTGTGTTCAGCCAGGTTTCCACAATCATTTTTGCCAGTTCCATGCCCACAATACGCGCCCCAAATGCAAGTACATTGGCGTCGTTGTGGAGTCTGGACAGACGGGCAGTGGCAGGTTCGCTGCAGACTACAGCCCGGATGCCGTGCACCTTATTTGCCGCCAGAGAAATGCCCACACCGGTGCCGCAGATTAAGATTCCCTTATCCACTTCCCCGGCCGCCACAGCGCGGGCCACTTTTTCTCCGTACACCGGGTAGTCACAGCTGGCTTTTTCATCTGTGCCGTAATTCACAACCTGATGTCCCATAGACTCCAAAAATTCTATGATTTCATGTTTCATCTCCACGCCTGCGTGGTCATTTCCAATACCGATTTTCATAATACCATATCCTCCTCTAAATTGAACTGTTCAAATACGCTTCCTGTTCCGGTGTCAGTACATCAATGGATTTGCCAAGGAAATCCAGTTTGCGCATGGCCACATCCCGGTCCACTTCCTCCGGCACATCAATGAGCCTCTGGTTCAGCTGTCCCTGATGCTCCACCAGATATTTTGCAGACAGTGCCTGGATAGCAAAACTCATATCCATTATTTCCGCCGGATGTCCGTCTCCCGCAGCCAGGTTCACCAGCCTTCCCTCTGCCAATACGCACAGCCAGTGTCCGTTCCCCATCTGGTAACCCATGATGTTATTGCGCATCTCCCGCTTGTCCACTGCAATCTCCCGCAGTCTGGCCATATCGATCTCACAGTCAAAGTGTCCTGCATTACACAGGATGGCCCCGTCTTTCATCTGGGCAAAATCTTCTTCATCGATTACCTTTTCGCATCCGGTAACAGTGATAAAGAAATCTCCCACTTTCGCGGCCTCTTTCATGGGCATCACGTCGAATCCGTCCATAACCGCCTCAATGGCTTTCACCGGGTCAATCTCTGTCACAATAACTCTGGCGCCCAGACCCTTGGCACGCATGGCTGTTCCTTTGCCGCACCAGCCATACCCGGCTACCACCACAATCTTCCCTGCCACAATCAGATTGGTGGTGCGGTTGATTCCGTCCCAGACTGACTGTCCCGTGCCGTAGCGGTTATCAAACAAATGTTTACAGTCCGCATTGTTGACCATTACCATGGGGAACTGAAGCTGTCCTGCTGCATCCATGGCTTTCAGCCGGATAATTCCCGTGGTAGTCTCCTCGCAGCCTCCGATTACCTGGGGAATCAGCTCTGTAAATTCTGTATGCATCATATAAACCAGGTCCCCGCCGTCATCAATGATAATGTTGGGGCCAGGCTTCAACACACTGCGGATATGGGCATTGTATTCCTCCGGGGTACTGTCATACCAGGCATGGACCTGAAGTCCTGCCTTCACCAGCGCAGCCGCCACATCGTCCTGTGTGGAGAGGGGATTGCTTCCGGTAATATACATCTGCGCGCCTCCTGCTGCCAGGACTTTACAAAGGTAAGCAGTCTTTGCTTCCAGATGTACTGACAGGGCAATCTTCTTCCCTGCAAAGGGTTTTGTCTGTGCAAATTCTTCCTCTAATGTCCGCAGAAGGTCGCAGTTTCTTTTCACCCACTGAATCTTCCTCTCTCCGGACTCTGCCAGCTGAATATCTCTGATTTCACTTTCCATAACATTCCTCCTGTTTTATTTCCTGTACTAATTTCCATAGTAAACAGCCATACACTCATAAGCTGCAAGTGTGATGGTATCCTGGTTGTCCTCCCGGTTATAATTGGAAATCAATATCCTTCCATTTCTGCCTTTTAAGTCATCAGGACTCTCAAATACAACCTCCCGGTCAGTAAAATTGCAGACTGTGAGAAGTTTTTCTTCTCCATAAGTACGTATATAAGCGTATATCTCCTCACTCTCTGGAAGCAGCAGCTCATAATCCCCGTACACAATAATATCATACTGCCTGCGCAGGGCAATTAATTTCTGATAATAGCAAAATACCGAATCCGGCCTGCCCATCTGTTCTTTGGCATTAATCTCTTTATAGTTGGGATTCACGCCAATCCAGGGAGTCCCTGTGGTAAACCCGGCCTGCCCGCTGTCGTCCCACTGCATTGGGGTCCGGGCATTGTCACGCCCTTTATAACAAATGTATTGGAACATTTCATCTGGGGAAATGATGCCTTTTTCCGTAAATTCCTGGTAGGCATGGATACTTTCAATATCCCTGAATTCATCCAGTGAGGCAAAGGGATAATTGGTCATTCCCAGTTCCTCACCCTGGAAAATATAAGGCGTACCCTGAAGCATATGGAGACATGTACCCAGCATTTTCGCTGACACTTCCCGATACTCAGGGCTGTCATTTCCCATGCGGGAGAGCATCCGGGGCTGGTCGTGATTACACCAATACAGACTGTTCCATGCCTTCCCGTAGAGCTGTGTCTGCCATTTACTCATAACAGCTTTCAGCTGGGACAGCTTAATTTTCTTCATGTTCCACTTAAATGTCTCCCCGCCGTCCAAGTCCATATGCTCAAACTGGAAAACCATATTCAATTCATGGCCAGAGGAAGACGCATATTTTTGGGCCTCTTCCACCGTAACACCGGAGCATTCTCCCACCGTAATCAGATCGTATCTGGACAACACTTCCCGGTTCATTTCCTGCAGGAATTCATGTACCCTGGGACCGTTGGCGCAATAGGGACCGAAATCCCCATAGCCGCTTTTTCCCACTGGCCCATCCGGAAACCCCGGAACCTTCGATATGAGACTGATCACATCCATGCGGAAACCGTCAATGCCCTTATCACACCACCAGCGCATCATCTCAAACACTTTTTTTCTGACAGAATCATTCTCCCAGTTCAAATCCGGCTGTTTCTTTGAAAACAAATGGAGATAGTACTGTTCTGTCTTCTCATCATACTCCCAGGCGGAACCGCCGAAACAGGCCCCCCAGTTGTTGGGCGCTCCCCCGCTTTTTCCGTCTCTCCAGATATAAAAATCACGATATGGATTGTCTTTTGATCTGCGGCTTTCCACAAACCAGGGGTGTTCATCTGAAGTGTGATTTACCACCAGGTCCATCATAATTTTAATTCCCAGCGAATGGGCCTTTTCCAGCATACGGTCAAATGCTTCCATAGTCCCAAATTCACTCATAACCGCCTGGTAATCACTGATATCGTACCCCATATCGTCATTGGGGGACTGGTAAACAGGACTCAGCCAGATTACATCAATCCCCAGTTCTTTCAAATACCACAGCTTCGACTCAATCCCGTTGAGATCACCGATTCCATCCCCATTGCTGTCACAAAAACTCCGGGGGTAAATCTGATATACTACGCTTTTCTTCCACCACTGTTCCTGCATGTTTTCCTCACTATCCGCCAAAACCGGCTTATCTGTTTTACGCTTTCGTCATTTTCAGCCTGCGGCATATTCTGGAAACCTCTGCATATACCCGTTCTTCATCCATAGTAAGTACTTTCCCGTTCTCCATAGTGACCTTACCATCTATAATCACCAGTTCCACTTCTGAGCCGTTGGCTGAGTAGCACAGCCCTGCCAGCAGGTCATTTCCCGGCATCATGGAAGGTGTGTTCAGATTCAAAACCGCCAGGTCCGCCTTTTTCCCTACTTGAATGGAACCCGTCTCTTGCTCCATCCCCAGTGCCTTCGCCCCCTGTATGGTGGCCATGCGGAAAATCTCCCGGGCGCTGACACAATCCGCTTTCTGCCTGTTTCCTTTGTGGATCAATGCCAGAAGATTCATCTCATGGAACATATTCAGGGCATTATTGCTGGCCGCACCGTCTGTGCCAATGCACACATTAATGCCTTTTGCCAGCATATCCGGCACAGGTGCAAATCCATTTCCCAGCTTCATATTGCTGGCCGGATTGGTGATCACACTCACCTGGCATTTTTTCAAAATATCCATATCCTCATCATCCACATGGACACAGTGGGCCGCAGCCGCCAGCCCTTCAAACAGACCTGCACGCTGGGCAAGAGCAATGGGGGAAACCCCATACTGTTTCCGGATATTCTCCACCTCATTCACACTCTCTGATAAATGAATGTGAACTCCCATATGATTTCTGGCCGCCTCCTGGGCCACAATCTTCTGAAAATCCTCGTCACAGCTGTAGGGAGCATGGGGGCCCAGGAAAAATGTAAGCCTGGGACAGTCTTTCCAGGCTTCCTGTTCCTCATAGGCTTCCTTCAGGCGCACCTGTCCCGCCTCATTACTGCCGCTGCCCACCAGCCCTCGGGAAATCACTGCCCGCATACCGGACTCAGACACAGCCCGGGAAGTCTGATGGATGTGCATCTGCATATCAGAAAAACAGGTGGTGCCGGATTTCATCATCTCTAAAATGGCCAGACATGCGCCCCAGTACGCGTCTTCCGGCTCCAGCTTGTCCTCAATGGGTTCGATGTGTCCGAACAGCCAGTCCTCAAAAGTCAAGTCGTCTGCCACATTGCGCATAATTGCCATATAAGAATGGGTATGGGCGTTAATCAGTCCGGGAATAACCAGCCTGCCCTTCCCGTCAATCACCCGTTCTTCACAAAATCCTTCCGGCTCCTCCCCAATTCCCACAATCCTGTCATCCTGCAGGTAAATATCTGTCTGGCAGACCATATCCTGCCCGTCCCTGGGAAGCACAGCCTGAATATCCTTTAATACAATTCCCATAAATATTCCTCCTGGTAAAAGTTTCAGCAGACTTTATTGTATCACGGCGAAAGCGGAAACACAACATAGCCGGATGCAGACAATTCAAAGTTTTCCATCAGCCCATCTGTCACATATACCTGCTTTTTTTCATCCACAAAAATCCCTTCCGCGTGATATTTTTCTAAAAGCTCTGCCCCTTTTTCCATTCCCAGGACGAAACAGGCAGTAGAAAGCCCGTCGCTGATAAGCCCGTCCTGTCCCACTACTGTTGCTGAAATCAGTCCCGCATCTGCCGGATACCCCGTAAAGGGGTCCAGGATATGATGATACCGCCTTTCACCCTGGATAAAATACTTTTCGTAGTCCCCGGAAGTGGACACATATGTTTCCCCCTCCAGATTGAGTATCCCGAGCAGTTCCTCCTGCCCTCCCCGCGGGTCACGCACTGCTACTTTCCAGGGAGATTGATCCGGCTTGCTGCCCAGGGTAAAGACACTGCCACCCACTGCAACCACCGCCCCCTGAACCTGGGAATCTTTTTGCAGAAACTCTGCCGCCTCATCACAGCCAATGCCCTTTCCCACAGCCCCCAGGTCAATGGCAGCGCCTTCTTCCAGCTCCACCTGAGGCGTACCGCCGTTACTGAGATGTATCTTCTCATAACCGCTTTCTTTCAAATACTGTTTGATTTTCTTCCTGCTGGGAACCTGAGGATTTTCTGCCTCCACATCCCACAGTCTGGTGAGCTGTCCCATAGTGGGATCAAAGGCCCCTCCACTGTCCCGGGAAAGCTGCAGAGTTTCTTCCAGATATTCCATAGTTCTGCTGTTCACCGCTGCGGCGCCCTGCCCTGCCTGAAGATTTGCCTTTCCGATATCCGAATCTTCCTCTCTCCAGGAAAGATACTTATCCTCTGTCTGTGTCAAAAGCTCCAAAACCGAAGAAGCAGGATTTTCACCTGTCGTATAAATAGTCTCTGTGACCAGCGTCCCCATGGCTGTGCCGTTTAAATTATAGACTTCCGGCTCCCGGACAGATTCTCCTGAACATCCGCCTGCCATCACACCCATTACCAGGGGAACTACTAACATTGATAATTTTTTCTTCATAAAAATCCGTACTCCTCAAAAAAAGCTCTAGAGCGTGTTTGAAAATTGCTTTATGTCAACCGTGCGTCACAATTTGTACCCAAGGGTATGATATGGGAGATTTGTTCCGCATGAGGGCGCTGTAGCGGGCTACAGCAACCAAATAAGGGGCAAATCTGCCGCAAAGCGGGGCGTATGGGTGGCGTGAATGAATTTTCAAACACGCTCTATTGTTTTTTACCTGTACTTATGCTAAACTAACTCATATCTAAATTTTCAAACACGCTCTAAAGCGTCAAAAATCCGTTTTCATTGATAAGATAATTGGCGGCCGGCCATCCAATATATTTGTAAGGAAAGAAGATTGACATGAAATTTTTGAAAGGTTTCCTATCTGATAAAAAAGCGCTCTGCCTGACTTTGGCCGTACTGGCCGTTTTTTTTGCGGCAGCGGCAGCCATATGGATACAAGCTCGTTCTTCTTCCCAGGGGAAAACAGCAGCGATTTACCAGGACGGCCAGCTTCTGCGCCGCATCCCGCTCACCGATAAATCGGAAGAGTCTATAAAGATTAAAAGCAGCAGCGGAGGTTATAATACCATCCAGACTGCCGGTGGAAAAATCGGCATCACCGCCGCCGACTGCCCTGACAAACTGTGCGTAAAGATGGGCATGATTTCGTCCACAGGCTGCCCCATCAGCTGTCTCCCCCATAAACTGGTCATACAAATCGAAGACGCAAAGGAGGAGTCCCCCATAGATGCCACCACAAGATAACCACACACAGAAAACCAATGTAAAAAAAATGACCCTGCTGGCCCTGTACACCACCATCGCCCTGACTATCTTCACCGTGGAATCTCTCATTCCCCCGCCGATACCGCTGCCTGGGATCAAACTGGGGCTTTCTAACATTGTCACCTTGTGGCTTTTGATGCACACGAAGGCCCGGGACGCCCTGCTGGTGCTGTTGGCGCGGATTGTTCTATCTTCTTTTTTTGCAGGGCAGATGATTTCCCTGATGTACAGCCTGGCAGGGGGAATTCTCTGCTTTCTGGTGATGGCCCTGCTCTTTCGCCTTCTAGGAAATCAATATGTGGTTTTTATCAGCATATTCGGCGCCCTGTTCCACAATCTGGGACAAATCACTGCCGCCATTGCCATCACCCAGCTCCCGTCCATGCTGGCCTACCTTCCGGCTCTGGCCATCAGCGGCATTGTCACCGGAACGTTTACCGGGTTGTGTGCTTTCTATCTGAAACGTCATCTGCCTCCCCGGACCGCCTGGCCGTTATAAAGAACTGTTTTAGAATCCACCATACTGCTGTAAAAAAGAGAAAACAGTCCCATAATAAGCATCCGGGTCTGTATAATTGGACAGCCCATGGCCTGCCCCGGGCACTGTCAGCAGTTCTTTCGGCCCTCCTGCCTGTTCATACAATTCATAGACCATAGATAACGGTACAAAATCGTCTGCCTCTCCATGAATAAACAAGATGGGGAGGCTGCTTTTTTTCACCTGTTCCAGTGCCGAGGCTGCCAGAAGGCTGTAGCCTCCCCGCAGCTGGAATATGATATTTGTCTCATACAAAATGGGAAACGGCCCGGCTCCATACCAATCTTTCAGCTTCTGGCTGAAAATATCCCAGACACTGGTATAAGCACAGTCGGATACCACTGCTTTTACCTGTCTGGGAAGTTCTTCCCCGGCTGTCATCAGAGCCGCCGCCCCGCCCATAGACTGGCCATGCAGAACGATCTCCGCCTGGCTGTCTCGGGAAAGAATATACTCAATCCACTGCATCAAATCCAGCCGGTCCGTCCATCCCATACCAATAAAATCCCCCTGGCTTTCCCCATGGCAGCGCAGATCCGGTGAGAGCACCCACCAGCCCCTGGTTCCATATTCTGCGCCTATGTACTCCATCTCCTCTTTCTTCCCGGTATAACCATAACCGTGAAGAAGCAATGCCCAGCGGTGCTGTTTCTTACTGCCGGAATAGACGCTGGCCTGCAGCTGATATCCATCTTCAGAAACCAGGGATACTGGCTCCGTCTCCACTTCAGCCAGCCAGACTTCTTTCTTCTCATAGGCCTTCAGCATATTTTCCTGGGTCTGGTCATCCACCACATAAGAAGCCTCCACGTCCGCCTCCACACTGGCATAAGCATCGTTATCCCAGATACTCTCCTTGGGCCTGCACAATGCCATATCAATCAAAACATTACTCACCCAGCAGGAAGCCGCTGCTGCTGCCAGACACAGACCGGCCAGGAAGAGTACGATAGCCTTTTTCCATTTCATCTTTCTGTGCTTTTTCATCCCATCTGTCTCCACCGCGTTTGTAACAAAAGATGGTTCTATTATAAAATGCCATCCCTGTAAAAGCAACCATTTCCCAAATGAAAATGATACCAATTACGTGGAGCCGGATATCAGCGTCCTCTGCGGCCCTGGCAAATTAATTGAAGTTATTCATTCACAATCTTATAATACATTCTTGCCGTCAAAATATAAATAGCTGCATACACCAGTGCAAAACACCCAATTGCAGCCAGTGTACAAGTCACAAACAGCCCGGTATTATACAAGTTAAACATCTTCATAATCCGCCGCACCAGAGGAAAGGCGAATCCAATATGCATAACAGCAGTCAGAAGCGGAAGAAAGAAAACCATAAGGATCTGGCTGCTGATGGTTCTGGCCACTTCTCTTTTGCTCATACCCACCTTCTGCATAATTTCAAATTTTTGACGGTCATCATACCCCTCGGAAATCTGTTTATAATAGATAATCAAAGCCGTAGCCATCAGAAACAGCAGTCCCAGGAAAATTCCCAGGAAAAACAAACTCCCATACAGACTGTAAAAAGATGCCCGGTTGAGCTGTCTGCCATCCACATATACATAAGCCGGATCGGAAACCGCCCCGTTCATCCGGATTCCCAGCTGATTTTCTGCATCCTCAAACTTTTCTGAACTGCCGGATAAATTATACGACTTCTGATATGTGAGCATTTCCTCTCCGGTTGTCTCTCTCTGGATGCTTTTTACTGTATCCACGCTGTCCATGATCAGGTAATACGTGTTAATCATGGGCTCAGACACCTTGCTCTCTGCAAATAATTCCGGCAGCTCCTCTGCGACTTTCCATTCCCTGCCTGCCAAAGACACTTTTTTCCTTCCATCCATGCCTTTCCTGTTGACAAAAAGCAGGATCTGATCCGGGTCCAGGCTCCGCTCTTCTCCCATGGCAGCATTATAATCTTCCAGCGGAACCAATACCACCCCTGCCATCTGGTCCTCCTCTGCAAGAACCTGCCCCATTTCTTCTGACGCAATGTCCATCCGTTCTCCCTGAACCACTGCTGCAAAATCGGCAGTTCTCCAGCTCACAGGCTCCTTCATCTGAAGGTTTTCTTCATCCAGCAGCTGCTTCTCTATTTCCTGAAGCCGGGCCCATTGCTTTTCATCAATATCATACGCAGATATGGACACTTCTTTTGGATATCTTCCCTTCAGAATCTCCTCCCGTCCAATGTACAGACACACTGTAGTGGCAGTCAACAGCAGGACTCCAGTGGACAAAATACAGATATTCGCCAGCCCTGCGGCATTCTGCTTCATACGGTAGATCATGCCGGATACCGCCGTAAAATGGCTGGTCTGGTAATAGAACTTTTTGCATTTTTGCAATAATTTCAATACTG
Source organism: uncultured Lachnospiraceae bacterium (assembly GCA_910587105.1). GTDB lineage: Bacteria > Bacillota > Clostridia > Lachnospirales > Lachnospiraceae > MGBC164599. The sequence continues at coordinate 18,742 of CAJUMB010000030.1, read as the reverse complement.
CCACACTAACTGCTATAAACAGACAGTATGTGCCCGCCATCACCAGCAGTACTGCAATTAAAAAATTTCCCAGAGTGTCCAAGATGGATGTGGTGGTAACGGCAATCCAGTATCCCACTCCCAGACATACCACCCCCGCTGCCGCCAGCAGCCATCTGGTTTTCGGCTCTTTCTCACCCACACTGCTGCCCTTTAGAAGCTCTGCCGGACTGGCCATATGGACCTGCCGCAGATTATTGAGACAGGACAGAAGAAAAATCACTGCAAAAAGTGCCCCTGTCATGCAGACAGATTCCACAGGCACATAAAACCCCAGCTGCACTGGAAGACACAGCAGCTTCAGCAGTACCAGAAAGATCAGCTTGCTCCCCAGTATCCCCAGCAGAATGCCTCCCGTCAGACTGCATACAGCATTAATCAGTGTCTCCCACATCAGTACCCAGCCGATATGCCTTTTCTCCATACCCAGAATATTATATAACCCCAGCTCCTTTTGCCGCCGTTTCGTGAGAAAACTGTTGGTATATATAAGAAAAATAAAAGAAAAAATGGCGATGACGCATGTTCCCATATTCAGGATACTCACCAGACTCCTGCTTTCCGGAACCTGTTCCATTCCTGGATTGTGAGCGAGAAAACTCATAAAATAAAACATCGTCACGGAACAGATGCAGGTGAGCAGATAGGGAAGACAGGTCTTACGGTTTTTCTTCAGATTCTGCAGCGCCAGTTTCAGATAAAGTCCTTTATTCATAATGCTCACCACCTGTCGCCAATATGGTCTGGGTATCGGAAATCATCGTGTACATTTCCTCGTTTTTCCTGTGCCCACGGTAAATCTGATGGAACACTTCCCCGTCTTTAATAAATAAAACACGTTTCGCCCGGCTGGCCGCCATGACGCTGTGAGTCACCATCAAAATGGTCTGTCCCTTATGGTTAACGTCCTGGAACACAGACAGCAGATCCCCCGCCGCCCGGGAGTCCAAAGCTCCGGTGGGCTCATCTGCCAAAAGCAGCTGAGGCCCAGTGATCAGCGCCCGCGCCACTGCCGCCCGCTGTTTCTGGCCTCCGGATACTTCATAAGGAAATTTCCCCAGTATTTCGTGGATTCTCAACTGCTGGGCCAGGGGATGCAGCTTGCTTTTCATCGTCTGATAAGACTCCCCAGCCAGCACCAGCGGCAGAAAAATATTGTCTTGAATATTAAACGTATCCAGCAGATTAAAATCCTGAAAGACAAATCCCAGATTCTTTCTCCGGTATGCCGCAAGGTCCTTTTCTTTAATCAGCGATAAACTTTTTCCGTTTAGCAGCACCTTGCCCCTGGTGGGTTTATCCAGTGCAGCCAGAATATTCAGCAGCGTAGTCTTACCGGAACCGCTCTCTCCCATAATGGCCACATAATCACCCTCGTCCACCTGAAAGCTCACATCCGCGAGAGCCTGCACCTGATTTCCGCCGAAACGGGTGGTATAAATTTTCTGTACATGTTCTACTTCCAACAATGGCATGTTTGATTCCTCCTAATCATTCACTTGTTGGGTACAGTATAACAAAGGAGACGGCCTGCTGCCTTAACTATGGCTTACAAATCCTCATAGATGTCTTACAGTTTTGTAAGGAACTAGAGCGTGTTTGAAAATTCATTCACGCCACCCATACGCCCCACTTTGCGGCAGATTTGCCCCTTATTCGGTTGCTGTAGCCCGCTACAGCGCCCTCATGCGGAACAAATCTCCCACAAACTGTGACGCACGGTTGACATAAAGCAATTTTCAAACACACTCTAGTATAAAAGATTCACCCTGCAAACTTCCCAATAAATTCCTTCACCCTGGCATTGGGCGCCGTGAAGATTTCCTCCGGCGTTCCCTGCTGCTGGATCACCCCCTGCTCCATAAAAATAATCCGGTCAGACAATTCTCTTGCAAACTGCATTTCATGGGTGACAATGATCATTGTCATGTGCTGCCGGGCCAGGTCCCGGATTACTTTCAGCACCTCCCCGGTCAGTTCCGGGTCCAGTGCGGAAGTGGGTTCATCAAAGAATAAAATCTGGGGTTGCAGTGCCAGAGCCCTGGCTATGGATACCCTCTGCTGCTGCCCCCCTGACAGCTGATAGGGATACACGTCCATCTTATCTTCCAGTCCCAGCTGGTGAAGCAGTTCCACTGCCCGTTCCTTCGCTTCCCGTTTTGGGACTTTATCCACACTCACCGGCGCGTCAATCACATTTTTCAGCACTGTATAATGGGGAAACAAATTAAAATTCTGAAATACCAGCCCAAAGTATTTACGAATCCGTTTCAGCTCCGGTTTCGATACGTAGACAGACTTTCCGTCTTTCTCACGGGCCGCTGGCTCTCCCAGATAAATCAAATCCCCTGCGTCCATCCGCTCCAGCATTGTGGCACAGCGCAAAAGAGTGGATTTCCCGGAACCGGAAGGCCCGATGACAGACACCACCTCCCCTTTTTTCACTGACAGGGAAATATCTTTTAATACAACCAGATCACCAAAAACTTTTTTCATGTGATTGATTTCCAATACTTTATCTTGTGCACCATCACTCATTGTACTTAAAATCTCCTCCCGCGTTTTTGCTATCTATAATAATTCAAACGCTTTTCCACATACTCCATAATAAAAGCCACCAGCAGATTAAATATGTAGTAAAAAAGCCCTGCCGCCATCAATGGCAGAATAGACGTTTCCTTGGCCGCAATCTGCTTCGCAGCAGTAAACATCTCCACCTCTGTCAGGACAAAGGCCAGAGACGTATCTTTTACCAAAGTAATCATCTCATTGGTCACAGGGGGCAGAATCCGTTTAATCACCTGGGGCAGAATAATTTTCACAAAAGTCTGCGCCTTGCTGTAACCCAGCACCTCTGCGGCTTCATACTGCCCCTTTGGCATAGATTCAATGCCAGACCGGTAAATCTCCGCAAAATAAGCGGCATAATTCAGTACAAAGGACAAAATCACCGCCACAAACCGGTATCCCGGCGGAATTCTCATGCCGAACACATAGTAAGGCGCAAAATATACCACAATCATCTGGAGCATCAGCGGCGTCCCGCGCATGACAGAAATATAAAACTTGGCAATCCCCCTGACCGGCCCTCTGCCTGACATTCTTCCAAAAGAAAAAACCAGTCCCAGCGGCAGAGAAAACAGCAGCGTCAGAAGAAAAATAGATACGGTTTTCACCATTCCGCTGCCTAAAAGCTGCAGCATTGTTGTCGTATTCATATTACACTTCCTATCCCTTCCCGAATATTTGCATAAAAAGAGCTCAGACACGCTCTAAACCACAAAACTGAAAAAGGGACGGATTTTTCCATCCCTTTCTCAGTTTCATTGAGACTCTTTCCTATCTCTTATTTTCCCAGGCAGACAGCGTCTGTCAGACCATAATCTGCATACTTCTCAGCTATTTCCATGAATGTGCCGTCGTCCACCATCTGCATCAAGGTACTTTCCACCAGATCTTTCAGCTCATCGTTTCCCTTCAAAAAGCCGATGGCATACTGCTCGGTTGCCAGGTATTCCTGGTCATTATCCCCGGTCAGGATGGTATAACCCTCTCTCTGGCTGATCTGATAATTAGCCACACCGATATCCATGGCCAATGCATCAATAGAACCTGCCTCCAGTTCCATAAACGCTGTATTATAATCTGCAAACTGGTTCAGCGCCGCAAATGAAGCTGCCAGGTCCAGATTCTCCTGGCTCTCCTCGTCTTCTAATGCCGCCAGCGCAGAGGAATCTGCCTGCACACCCACAGTCTTTCCAGCCAGGTCGGCCTTTGCGGAAATTCCGGAATCCTCAGCGACTACAAATACCTGGCTGTTGTCCACATAAGGTACAGACCATGTGTATTCATCTTCCCGTCCGTTCATAGTAAAACCATTCCAAATACAGTCGATGGACCCGGAAGATAATTCCATATCCTTAGTATCCCAGTTAATGGGCTGCTTCACCAGTTCCCATCCCTGGCGCTTGCAGACCTCTGCCGCCAGATCCAGGTCGAATCCCACATACTCGCCGTCCTCATCCATATATCCATACGGAGGAAACTCCGCGTCAAAGCCCACCGTCAGGGTTGTCCTTTCTCCGTCTGCAGTATCCGCCGCTTCATCTGTGCTTTCTGTATCCTCTGCTTCCTGTGTCTCGGCCGCTGTAGTCTCCTCCGGTGCCGCTGTGGGCTCTGCCTCTTTCTTTGTATCTCCCCCGCAGGCAGTCAGGCCAAACACCATCATGCCCGCCACGGCCAATGCCAGTGCCTTTTTCATGATCCTTCTTCCTCCACTTTCTAAAACATATTTTCTATGGTGTGGTTCTGCTGATTTATCAATTTACTATGATAAAACATAAAACCAATCAATAAGGATATCCTACCATGGGTTTTGGGCATTGTCAATCTCTAAATCTTCTTTTTCAGCGTAAGGATGTTCTGTCCGTCTTTGTATATATAGAAAACATCGTCCATGGTTTTCTTTATCAGATAATCTGTTTGCTGTGACTCCCCAAGGTTCCGCATCGGCAGCTATTTCACTGCTGCTTGCTGTTATCTTTATGTATGGGATATTTTTCCAAATATAAAATGCCAGGATTTATATAGAACATTATATCCAAAGGGAATCGATACATTAAACTGAATATTTTGTACACCGCCCAGATATTGGTTATCCCTGTGAATAATCCTTTTAGCGGTGAAATAAAAAACGGGAGATACGTATATCTCCCAAAAACCAGGCCCTCTGGGGCTGGGCATGGCCAGTATCACCAGCATTGCCCAGTCCTATGACATTGCCAATGTACTATTCTTACTCTTCAGGCAGGACAGAGGTACAATAAGCGCACCGGGACGCCTCCAGGGGAATCTCGCTCCTGCAGAAAGGACAAATCTTCACTGACGGCGCTTCCGGATTCTCCTCTTCCTTTTTCTTTCCCAGCCCTGCCGCTTTATTGACAACTTTCATCAGACAGAACAGGATAAAGGCCATGATGATAAAATTAACCACAGAGGAGAGAAAAGCCGAAGCAAAACCTGCCACATCCTGCAGTGTATAAGAAGCGTGGCCGGTACATAAGTTTAAAACCGGGTTGATAAAATTATCAGTCAGCGCCGTAACGATGCCTGAAAAGGCGCCTCCGATTATCACACCCACAGCCATATCCATAACATTCCCACGGAGGGCGAAAGCTTTAAATTCTTCGATAAATTTTTTCATATGTATTCCCTTATCTGGCTCCTTCCACGCATTTTGCGCAGATCTTTGCAGCCTATCGTTTTCTCATTTGGCATAAATACAAATCTTCGCACCCTTTTCCACATTTTGCAGAATCTGAATCATTTTCTGCTTACTGACCGAAATACACCCTTCTGTGTAGTTAAAAGGCCCTTTGCAGTGAAGGAAAATCGCAGAACCTCTGCCTTTCACACATTCCTTATTATAATCTAAAAAGATCCCGTAGTGATAACTGGGCACATAATCAATCAAGTGCTCTCCGGCACAGTCATGGGGCTTTTTCCGGATATCAATCAGCTGATTATAATAGAGGTCATCTCCACACCAGTAATGATTCTGATTCACCCTCAGATAAGGCAGCTTAGCCCCAGGGTTTTTCAAAATTCCAAAAGCTTTTGTCAGATTATAGGTGCCTGTGGGGGTGATGGGAACCCCTTCCACAGTCTGCCCAATCCCGTTTTTTCCTACATATCCTGTACAGGAGAGAGCTTTCTTCCACTTTGCGTTTTCTTTTTGGTACAACATTACTTTTGCCCTGGTCCCGCCGGTATACTTCACAAACAGAAGCTGCTTTACTTTCGTATCATCCCGGTACTGGTTCATCAGATGGTTCCAGATGGAGCGGGTCACCGTCACTTTACAGTTCAGCAGGATGTTTCCTATCTTAGCAGTAATCACTGCATTTCCTTCCTTTTCTGCCTTGATGGTTCCACTGCTGCTGACGGAGGCTGTTTCCGGAGAATCGCTGGACCACTCTGCCTTCTTAGAAGTCCCGGTAATACTCAGCTTTTTTGTCTGCCCTCTCCCAATGAAAACCTGGGATTCGCTGAGACTGACCCTGACTACCCGTACTTTACAGGAAGCCGTACATCCATCCGCGTTTGCTGTGATGGTAACGGTCCCGTATTTTCTCGCCATCACCTTTCCCTTGCCAGTAACTCCCGCAATCTTCCTGTCCGTGCTTTTCCAAGTGACATTTCCGGTTATATATTTTTTCTCCAATGACAGTTTATAAGATCCGCCTTTGTTCATAGACAGCTGCTCTTCCTTTATGCCCAGAGATTTTACAGTCACCTGGCATTCCAGATTCAGGTCATTGACACTGGCTGTGATCACCGCCCTGCCGCCGCTGACCCCGGTGACTTTTCCAGCAGACGTCACCGATGCAATTTTTTCGTCAGAACTGCTCCATAAAACACTGCCGTCCTCTGCCGGGTCCACAGCCAGCACCTTGCTCTTTCCCACGGCAAGGGTCATTTCCTCAGCATTCAGACGGGGAACAGCCGGCTCAGGCCCAGATACCGACGCCCAGACCGGCTTCACCGGCAAAAGCCACACTCCTAAAAAAATCACCAAAACCAAATACTTTTTTAATTCTCTCATACACTCCTCTTAAATCCAGATAATTAAGAAACCTTCACATAGTCAGAGTTTGGGCAAAAGAAACAAATAAGGAGCGAATTCAAAACGGTTTTGAGCTCCGTTTTGTTTCTTTTGCCCAAACTCGTCACATTTCAAAACAGTTTCGTATTTCACAATTATCCATTACCATCAGCAAATCCTCGGCAGCAATTCCCCTCCCGGTAAAGGAAGAAGCGTCTCTGAACCGATTTCTGTCTTCAACGTTACTTTTCCCGGCATGGTATCTGTCACCTCTCCAATAACCGCCGCATGTTTCGAATACTTCCCTTTTTGCAGCGTCTCCACCAGCGCCGGAGCTGCTTCTTGAGGCGCAAATACCACCAGAGTTCCCTCATTGGCCAGATACAGAGGGTCCAGGCCCAGCATGCTGCACACCCCCTGCACAGCACCTTCCACAGGAATCTTCTCTGCATCCAGCCGGATTCCCACATGGCTCTCCTCCGCAATTTCATAGAGTACGGTACCCACGCCTCCTCTTGTGGCATCCCGGATAACATGAATATCTTTGGTGGTCTTTAGCATAGACTCCACTGTCCCCCACAGGGGCGCACAGTCGCTTTTCACATCTGCGTCAATGCCCAGATCTTCCCTGGCCAGTAAAATGGTACATCCGTGGCGCCCAATGTCTCCGGTGACAATCACCGCATCACCCGGTTTGGCAAACGCCCCTGAGGTGTGAACCCCTTCCTGCAGTTTTCCCACTCCTGTGGTGGTGATAAAGATATGATCTACCTGGCCTTTTCCCGCCACTTTTGTATCTCCGGCCACAATTTTCACACCGGCCTCTGCCGCTGTTTCTTCCATATAGGAAGCAATTTCTTCCAGTTTCTCCAGGGGGAAGCCCTCCTCAATTACAAACGAGCAGGTGAGATAGAGAGGCTTTGCCCCCATACATGCCAGGTCATTCACCGTGCCGCAGATACTCAGCTTCCCAATATTTCCCCCATTGAACTCATAGGGAGAGACTATAAATCCGTCGGTGCTCATGGCGATTTTCCCGTCGCCCACATCCAGAACAGCCGCATCGTCCGCCGTAAATTCCGGGTTGGAAAAATGGGCCTTAAATACCTGATCGATTAATTCCGCAGTCTGTTTTCCCCCTGCCCCGTGGGCCAGTGTTACTACTTTCTCCATATCACATTCCCTCCTGAATGTTTCCGCCGTACTGGTAATATGCCGAACATGCCCCTTCGTTGGACACCATACACGCCCCAATGGGATGCTGGGGGGTACAGCCTTTTCCAAATACTTTACAGTCGGACGGCCTGCATTTTCCCTGGAGCACTTCCCCACAGCGGCATGCTGGATTACTTCTCCCCTCCACTTTTGGGAGCCGGAATTTAATCCGGGCATCGTAATTTTTATATTCTTCCCTCAGCCGCTGTCCAGAGCCCGGTATCACACCCAGCCCTCTCCACTCGGAGTCACAGCTCTCCATCACTTCTGCGATTACTTTCTGGGCAGCTGGATTTCCTTCCTCTCGCACCACCCTGGGGTAACAATTTTGAAAGAACGGCTTTCCATCTTTCGATTTTTCCACCACCACTGCCAGAGCCTCCAGCAGTTCTTTCGCAGTAAATCCTGTGACTACCCCGGAAATCCCATCCTGTTCGGCCAGCTTCTCACACAGGCTGTTGCCTATAATTGCATGTACATGCCCTGGGTAGAGAAATGCATCTGCACTGCCTTTTAACGCCTGGTAAGCATTTGGCATGGTCTTATTTGCCACCAGCAGGGAAAAATTCTCCAGCCCGGCCTCCTTTGCCTTTTTCACCGCCAGACAAGACGCCGGTGTGGTGGTTTCAAAGCCCACTGCCAGAAAAACCACCTGTTTCTCAGGATTTCCCTTTGCAAATTCCACTGCATCCAAAGGAGAATACACCACCCGCAGCTGGGCTCCTTCGGCTCTGGCTCCCGCCAGGCTCATCTTCGTCCCCGGAACGCGGATCAAATCCCCGAAGGTACAAATCACTGCTCCGTGCTCCAGCGCCAGCATTACCGCCTCGTCAATATAACCCACAGGGGTGACACAGACCGGACAGCCCGGGCCGGAAATCAACTCAATGGATTCTGGCAGAAGACTGCGGATTCCCAGACGGAAAATCTCATGGGTGTGGGTCCCGCATACTTCCATAATCCGCAGCTTCGGCCCGTCATATGACTGTATGATTTCTTTTGCGCTCATCTTCGTCTCCCTTTTCACATCTCTGCAACGTTATCTTCATCGGTGATCTTGGCAATGGCAATCCCCGCATGGACCATCACATAATCCCCTGGCTCCAGGTCTTCCAGAAGTTCCGCAGACACCTCCCGCTTTGCCCCGGAAGCATCCACAACTGCCATACCATTTTTCATTCCCACTACTTTTGCCGCTAAACCTACACACATTTTCTTATCCTCCTAAACTATCATAATCCATATAAAACAATGAACCATCAACCGTTCCTTCTATCAACCAGAGTTTTGTTTCTTTTTCCCAAACTCGTACGTTTTAGAATCCCCCCACCAACTGTTTTACACCTGTTCCTTTTGTATCTTTGCCATAGCCGCAACGGCCTGCCCCAGCGCGATACCGCCGTCATTGGGCGGAAGCAGGCTGTGTCTGAGCACACGGAATCCCTCTTTTTTAAGTTTTTCTTCACACAGTTTCAGCAGAAGCTGATTCTGGAATACTCCACCGCTGAGGGCACAGGTGCTTAAGCCTGTCTGTGCAGCAGCCTCCCTGCATCCTGCCAGAATCTGCTGGGCCAAAATCCCATGGAATACATAAGCCAGCCGCTCTGACGGTGTATTTTGCAGTTTTTCTTCTATTATATATTGTACCAGATACTGGGTGGGCAGCACAAACCGCCCCTCCCGCTCCTCCAAAGTGGAAAGTCTCTTATCCTTCTCCAGAATCTCCGCCATATCCCTTTCGAGCCTGGCCGCATCTTCTGCCTCCTCATAAGCCTCAGCGGCAAATTCCAGCACCGTGGCCGCTTCCCCCTCAAAGGTGGAAGACAGGCGGATTCCCAGTATAGCGCTTACCCCGTCAAACAGCCGCCCAGCGCTGGTGGAATCCACACTGTTGATTCTTTTTGCCGCCATCTGTTCATAGAGTCTGCGCTGTGTCTCATCACACAGCCCCAGCTTTTCTGTGATTTCTGCCCCGCGCTTGGGATATATGTGATTGATCATGGAAACAGCAATCCTCCATCCCTCTCTGGCAGATGCGTCCCCTCCGATTTGCAGGAAAGGATGAATACTGCCCAGTCTTTTGAAAGAGTGGACACAAGCTTCCAGAATCTCTCCCCCCCAGATGGTGCCGTCTGTTCCGTATCCTGTCCCGTCAAAGGATACTCCGATTACAGGGTCCAGATAGTCATTTTCCGCCATACAGGACACAATATGGGCGTAATGATGCTGAATCTGCACCACAGGAATGCCCAGCTCGCCTGCTGTCACAGTGGTATGATAGCGTGGATGCATATCACAGGCTGCCACTGTGGGGGCTGTCTCCAGCAAAGTCTCCATGCGGACAATGGATTCCCTCAGCGCTTCCACAGTCCGGATATCCTCCATATCACCCACATAGGGAGAGGGATAAAACAGCTGGTTTCTCCCAATACAGAACGTATTTTTCAGCTCGCCTCCCACTGCAATCACCTGGCCTTTATAAGGCTTGGATAACATAAACGGCAGGGGCGCATATCCCCTGGAACGACGGATCATATAGGGTTTCCCCCGATAAAAATCCATCACTGAGTCATCTGCCCTCAGACGGATCGTCCGGTTGTGAGACAGTATCATGTCACAGAAATGGGACAGCTCTTTCAACGCATCCTCATCCGTTCTGCAAATCGGTGCGCCGGACACATTCCCGCTGGTCATCACAAAGCAGTCTGTGGTCATCTCCAGACCGTCATTGTAATCAAACAGCAGCATCTGCACCGGAGCATAGGGGAGCATCACCCCCACTTTGGGATTATCCGGAGCCACAGAGGCTGCCAGCCTGGTTTTCTCCCTTTTTTTCAATAAAATTATGGGCTTTTGGTGGCCGTCCAGCACCTCCTTGGCCTCCCCGGATACCACACATTCCCGCTCCACTGTCTCCAGATTCTTCATCATAACGGCAAAGGGCTTTGCCGGACGGGTTTTCAGCCTGCGAAGCCTTTGAACTGCCTCTTCATTGGAAGCATCGCAGCACAGGTGGAATCCGCCGATGCCCTTGACTGCTATGATTTTCCCGTCCATAATAGCCTGGCGCACCAGGGTAATCGCTTCCCGGCCCCGTTCTTTTTGGCCGTCTTTCTCCAGCAGATATACCTGGGGCCCACAGTCATTGCAGCAGACCGGCTGGGCATCGTACCTCCTGGTCTGAGCATGGGTGTACTCATACTCACATTCCGGACACATGGGAAATTCCCCCATACTGGTCCGCACCCGGTCATAGGGCATGGAATCCAATATGGTGAGCCTGGGCCCGCATGCGGTGCAGTTGATAAACGGATGCATATACCTGCGGTCCGACGGGTCGTAAAGCTCCTGCCTGCATTTGGGGCAGGTGGCAATGTCCGGCGATACGAAAATATCCCCTTCTTCTTTCTCACTCTCAATAATATCAAACTTCTGATAAGGAATATCCTCACATTCTGCCACATCAATTTTCAACACTGCTGACCGCTCCGGAGGATGCTGCTCCAGATCATCCATGAACGCTTCCATCTGGCTTTTCCTGCCCCGCACATAGATTTCCACATAGGACCCCTTGTTGGCAACGCTTCCCGTTACCCCCGCCCGGTCTGCAATCCGGCTGACAAAAGGCCGGAAGCCCACGCCCTGGACGATTCCGTATACCCGGACAATCTGCGTATATGTTTTATTTTCCTGAACCATCTATGCACTCCCCCGAAACTGCAAAATGCGCAATGTGGATAAATTCTCCCTGATATTTTCTCAGAGCCCTCCCAAGGAGGCGGTCACCGATAATCACATCATAGTCCCCCTGTTCCACCATCTGGATCAGCTGGCCTTCTGTCTCCAAATGGAAATCCCCTGGCTCTTTCAGGCTCTCCACCTGAAGGAACCAGGAAGCCGCAGCCACGTCTGCGTCCCCAAAACGGCGGATTTCCTCCCGGATTTCATGGGCAGCTGTCTGCTGGTGGACCACCAGTACCTTTTTCCCCGCCAGCCCATGAAGTCTCTCTTTGAAGGATTCTTCCAAAAGGGGATACCCCCACTCATAAGGGGTGCCAAACCGCTGTTTCAGATATTCTGCCGCTTTCAGCCCTGCCGGTGCGATCACCAGATTTTTTTCAGCTGAACCGGCCTCTCTAATCTCATCCAGACTGCCCCCTGTCCCGTAACAGCATACCTGCTCATATCCTTCCCTCTTAAGACTTTCCCGGATTTTCACGTCCCCGTCTATGAGACTGGTGTCCAGGGGAGTCACCCCCAGCACGCCTATTTTTCCAGGAACCACTTCTGTGGTGTCCCTGGAAAAATTCTGGAACAGCTGCAGGTACACATCCTGCGCCCCCTCATCATACAGCCGGGTTCCCGTGCATTCTACCGTGATAACCGGAAGGCCGCACCGCTTCTGGGCCATCCGCTTTAACGCTTTGTAATCTGTGGCAATCACCGCAGGAACCGGAGTACCCACCACTGCCGCAAATGACGCGTCCACTTTCTGGGCCGTGTCTTTTAATTTTTCCACCAGACGGTCATCCCGTCCCAGAATGGCGTCCATATCCCGGAGCCCTGCGCTGAAAATGGCGCTTTTTCTCACAAACCATCTGGGCTCGTCAAATCCACAGATATTTCCTGTGCATCCCCCTGCGTCACAGATAACGATAATCCCCCCCAGGTCATACAGCACCGCACAGACGCCTGACTGATCCGGAGCAAACGGCGATAAATATTTTAACAATCCTTTCATTTTGCCACACCCTCCATTGCCGCTGACAGTTCCTGGAACAAATGCCTCAGGCCGGAATAGCCAAAGGGCTGCCGCTCCTGATTCCACGAAACGTTGACACAGTCCGGATGGTAATATCCGGCATCCATGCCGATGGTCACATCCGCCGGTTTCTCCCCACAGTCATAGTACATCATAGTGGGAGACAGATTCGTATAAATTCTGGTATCCGGGCTGCACTGGGCAAGTTTCTTAATGTAGATAAAGTTTTCCTCCGAAACTGTTCCGTAAATCTCTGACACATGATGCCCGTAACGGGTCAGGGCCAGAGCCAGCTCAAAGGAACCTGCATTCAGACATTCCCCGATGGCAAATGTGGTTTTCGGATGGGCCTTCCCGAAGGCTTCCACGGCTTCAGCAGCCTGGTCATAATATTTCTGGTCATCGATTTTCACGCCAAGAGCGCCCCCCAGCAGCTGATACTGGTTGTGGATTTTATCAATCTGATACAGTCTGGCCAGCTCGATTCCCGGAATGTCCAGCCGTTTTTTGATATCCTCTGCCGCCAGACGGCATTCCGGATTCAAAATCAGGTTGAAATTTGCCTCCGCCATGGACAAGTATTCTTCAAAATCTTTACACCGGGAAATCTCATTGATTTTCTGAATCCCAATCCCATGTAAGATTTCATACAGCTCTGTGTCGTCTAAAAACGGGGCGAATTCTCCCAGGATATTCACAGTGGATGCCTTCTTCTCCCTTTTTTCCAGCAGGGCGTAGACGGATTTGCGCACAGCCGTCATAGGCGGCACCCGGCCTTCCCTTGTGAGGGCATACATGTAACAGGGCAGCACCGGAACCCCGGTAAAGTCAGAAGCCTTCCGGCAGACCCGTTCCATATCTGTCCCCAGCAGGGCGTCCACGCAGGTGATGCAGATCATCACGGCTGAAGGTGTCTCCTCCAGAGAATCCACTACCTCTTTCACAGCCTGGGAAATCTTGTTCAGATGCCTGCCGGTGACGATGTCTGTGTCATCCATCAGAAGATAGAAGAACCGTTCGCTGTAGCCTCCCAGCTCGCTGAGCATGGTGGTGTTGCGGCCGCAGCACCCTGGTGCCACCAAAAGCATCACTGAGCCGGGGATGGCAAGCCCTGCCCGCTTCACACCGAATCCCTGGGCCCCTGGGGAATTGAATGCCAGTGTGGCCGGGGAGCTGTAGATTAAGTGGGCCGCAGATTTCAGTTCATCCGGAACCTGGTCTTTTCCTCTTTTTGCCAGTTGGGCCGCTGTGATATAATAAACTTCTTTTTCCATCTATTTTTCATCCTCCAAAAGGTTTCTGGCCAAATCCAGGTAGATCTGGCTCACCGCCAGGTTTTCATCTCCCTCAATGACTGTCATTCCCAGGTCCTCGTAATGGATAATCTCCTGGCTTCTGGGAATATCTGCGATGATCTCCAGACCGTTTTCTTCTGCAAATGCCTCCACTTTTTCCCGCTCTTTTTCCACGTTTCTGCGGTTCAGGATAATCCCCCGTACGTCAGCATAGCCCCGGTCTTCGAAGTTGTTCACCGCTGTGTTGATGTTGTTGGCCGCATACAGAGCCATTTTTTCCCCGGAAGTGACAATTAAAATGCCGTCCGCGTAGCCTTCTCTTATGGGGGCTGCGAAACCGCCGCAGACTACATCCCCCAGCACGTCGTAGAGAACCACATGGGGCTGGCAGGTTTCGAACAGTTCCAGGTCTTCTAAAAGGCTGAAGGTGGTGATAATCCCCCTCCCTGCACAGCCAAGCCCTGGTGTGGGGCCTCCGGTCTCGATGCACAGGACGCCTCCGAAGCCTTCTTTGGCGATCTCCTCTATTTTCTCCGGTTCCCTGTCGTATTCCCGCATGTAATCCATAACCGGCATTACCGGGTGTCCCCCCAGCAGATTAATGGTGGAATCTGCTTTGGGGTCACAGCCGATTTGAATCACTTTTTTTCCTAATTTGGCGAAAGCGGCGGCTAAGTTGCTGGTGGTGGTGGATTTGCCGATTCCGCCTTTTCCGTAAATGGCTAGTTTTAGCATGGGGTTTGAAATCCTCCTTTTTTTCTTTCCGAACGGACACCGCCATATGGGAAGGTATGTCCCTGTCAGTCTAAACCGTTTTGAAAGCCTGCCAGGGACATACCTTCCCATATGGCGGCTGGTTTGTTGAAGACGATTATGTTCGTCTGGATTTAGATTGTTTTTCCGCCGTCAGGAGTATTTCCTCCTGTGGGGCGGCTGCGTTGGTGTTGGACGGTGGTGTTCGTCTGGATTTAGATTGTCTGGTTTATTTACACACAGTTTCTTAATCTCCTGTTAATCAGGTTTGGATTGACTGCGTCGTAGATTCTTCCGGAGAAGGCTTCGTGAGGGAGTGGATAGAAGTTTTCCCTGCCTTCCCACAGCGGTCTGTACAGCGGGTCGGCTATAAGGCCGGTGTACTGAGGCAGGTGCTGGATTAGGTCGTCTTCTTCCGGTGTTTCAAGGTCACATTCCCTTAGCAGGGCTTTTTCTGTTTCCAGGGGGCACAGCACGTGGACGGGAATCCCGGTTTCCTGTCCGATTGCCGCCGCCAGGGATGCTGAATAGATGCTCTCTCCGATGACTGCCAGAGTCTGGGAGCCGGATGTCCGGCTGGGGAGGCCGGTTTCCTGATAACCGATTCTGTTTTTCTGGTCTGCTGCTGTCTGACGGAGCTGGTCTGCCAGATGGGCGGCAAATGTTTTTCCCACTGGCACGCCTATGATGTATGGGGTGCCGAATATACGGTTCAGCGTCTTGGCGGCGGCCAGGCCTCCGTAAGAGACTACCAGGTTTGCGTGGGCCTGGCCGGCCTTTTTGATTTCCTCCAGGGTTGTTCCCATACAGAGACAGGCTCCCGGCTCCATGTCCTGCTCCCGCAGCCACTGAATCATGGAGTCTGTACTTTTGTTTAAAGAGAAATCAAGGGGTGTGGCTCCGATGATGTTCACGGACATCCTCTCTGTTTTCGGAATGTCCCTGATACAGAAGCGGTCTACTATGGCCTCCAGCGCCATGGAAATTCCCGACAGATAGTCGTGCATGCCGTTGGCGGCAAATCCAAAGGAGGGAATCCCCGTCTCCTGCTCCACCACTGCCGCGATTGCCGGCAGGTCGGTGCCGGTCATATAGGGAATGGGGGCCCCGGTAATGGCCACAAATGCCGGGTTCATCTCCTGTGCCGTTTCGGTTATGTCCCGGATTAGTTTTTCATCGTCTCCCATGATGGCCTCCATCTCGGAAATGGCGGAGATGTAAATCATGCTGTCCATTTCATACCAGCGGGGCTCGTCGTGGGTTGTGTATGTAGAATTACAGCCGGAGGCATCGTGCATGACCACCATTCCGCCCAGCTCGTAAAGGGCGGAGCAGATGCCGAATTCGTCTGATGAATAAGTGGATATCAATCCTGCTACCTGTTTCATATACAGCTCTCGCACCCATATCCTTTCCTCTGAATCAATATCTTTCGGTCTTTCGGCTTCTCATAAGCCTCCCGCATCATTTCTGCAATCTGCACAATGCCGTCGTACCCGTACAGACCGCCGCTTTCCACCAGGTTTACAAAGTAATCCGTCCCAGTAAAGTGGGCTGCTTTCTGGCCTATGGCAAGGGTTTTCCCCTGCCGCTCCCGTTTCAGAAAACGCATTTTGGGCCGGTTGGTGGAAGAAATCATAAGTTCCGGAAAATGCTCCTGAATCCACAGGAAATCTTCCTGTTCCTCCGGAAGGAAGGCGTCTGCGTAAAGCTCTGTCACATGGAATCCGTTTTCCAGCAGCATCCGGGTAAAACTTAAAATGCGGAAAGTAAATGTATAATCTACGGCGATGGCTGTATCTCCCAAGACTTCCCGTGTTTTGGCCAGTTCCTGTCTGGCTTTTTCCTGAAGCAGTGCGTCATCCGGCGCCGGTATGCCCAGTGTTTTGGCCAGCATCAAATAGTTTTCTTCAATCTGCTGAAAATCAAATACAAATGGCAGATATAAAAATTTTTGTCCCAGTCTTTTCTCCAGGTCTTTCCCAGCCGCAAGGGCCAGAGGCTCGTAGAGAAGGTTCAGACTCCCTTCTGCCATGGCAAGATAATCATCAAAGGTCTGGCAGCTGTTCAGCGACTGAATTTCATATCCATGACTGCTAAGCAGTGAAACGATCTCGCTGGTCTTTCCAATGGCGTGATTGCTCCCGATCAGGTTCACTTTTTTCGGGTCCGGCACCATAGGCTCCAGCATACTGTAAAGCTGGATGCGCATTTTCTGATCCGGCGTCAGACCGCTTTTTCTCAAAGTAGGTATCATGTAACAGTCTGCGAATCGGATATCCGGAAACCGCTCCCTCAGTGTCTGAAATACCAGCTCCTGGTCATAGGCCAGGAAAAAATGCTGGCAGCTGATAAACAGCAGCACAGCCCTGGGGCGGTATTTCAGCTTTTTCAGCACATCTGCCACACCTTCGATCATCAGTTCTTCCATGGTGCCGTCTAACACATTTTCCTCACGGATTGCCACTGCAGAGTACCGGTCCAGGGCATTCATCTCGGCGGCAGTGAGCACCACGCCCCGCAGACACCCCTGGGCGCAGACAAAGATCTGGTGGGACTGGGGAATCAGCATTCCCGTGTGGACAATATTCCAGTTCCCCCTGGCCGGGGAACTGTACTCCAGCCCTTCCTGAAAAGGCATGGGAAAAGACGCTTCCCGGAATCTAGTCTTTACCCCTTCTTCATTTACTTCCTGTCCCACACGCCTCAGCATATCTTCCCCCCGCTCTCTATGGTTTCCTGCCCTATCCCTGCCGATTCTGCCTCCTCTGGCTTCTGTCCGTTCTGGCAGCTGCACCGCCTGAGCACTTCCTGGGCCAGTGCCCGGTACTCTGCTGCCATAGAGCTGTCCGGATACGCCTCTATCACAGTTTGATGCAGATGCTCCGCCTCCTGGACTGTCTCACTCCAGCTGAGCTCTCCTGCAAGATCCGTGTGAAAATCGCCGCACAACTCTCTCACCTTTTCCCATTCATCTTTCACATTCCGGTGGTTCAGAATGATTCCGCCCAGCCCGGCATATCCCCTGCCTTTAAAATTCTCAATGGCAGAAGCGATATTGGCCGCAGCATAGATGGACATATTTTCGCCGGAAGTCACAATGAACACCTGTTTTGCATAGCCTTTGCGCATAGGCATAGAGAATCCGCCGCAGACCACATCTCCCAGCACATCATAAAAAATAATATCCGGCTGATAAATCTCATAAGCGCCTTTTTGCTCCAGCTTCTCAAGGGCTGTCATAATCCCCCGTCCTGCACAGCCCAGTCCCGGTATGGGACCTCCTGCTTCCACGCAGACCACCCCTGCATACCCGGTGCACACAATTTCATCCAGTGCAAAGTTGTCTTTCTTCTCCCGGACTGTCTGCAGAACCGTGGGCAGCTGTCTGCCGTGGCGCAGGGCAATGGTGGAATCCGCTTTTGGGTCGCACCCGATCTGCATCACTTTCATCCCCTGCTGGGCCAGGGCGGCAGAGAGATTGGATACTATCGTAGACTTTCCAATGCCGCCTTTTCCATAAACTGCTATCTTAATCACACCTGCTCACCCCTGTTCTTTCTGGATGGAAGCGCCGGAATACATGGCCTTGGCACTGACCCCCGGCACCTTCCCCAATTTTCCCGCCATGGTATTGATCACATCGGACGGGGCATCCACAGCAATGCTGATTACGTTAATGTCCTGCTCCCTGTAGGGAATCCCCATCCGCCCGATGACGTACATGCTGTAATCGTGTAGAATATCGTTGACCACCCCGGTGGAATCAATATCCTCCACGATAATGCCTATAATCGCAATTCTTGTGTCCATGTCTGATCTCCTCTTTTTCTCTGTCTGACATTTATTTAAAACTATCTGAAAATAACCTGCGGCATACTTCCCGTCCGCCGCAGTGCAGTCCTCTAGAGCGTGTTTGAAAATTGCTTTATGTCAACCGTGCGTCACAATTTGTACCCAAGGGTATGATATGGGAGATTTGTTCCGCATGAGGGCGCTGTAGCGGGCTACAGCAACCAAATAAGGGGCAAATCTGCCGCAAAGTGGGGCGTATGGGTGGCGTGAATGAATTTT
>CAJUMB010000029.1 GCA_910587105.1 uncultured Lachnospiraceae bacterium | reverse complement strand
ACGGCTTCAACTTGCCACATTTTGCCCCGTTTTGCTTATTCTGTGATTTTTTTAATAATTTTATTTGAAAAAATAAACCTCGCAAAACGTGCCAAAACACGGCAATTCAACGCATTTTAGGAGGAATTTATATTATGATTAAGATACTTTTCGTCTGCCACGGCAACATATGCAGAAGCCCAATGGCCGAATTTGTAATGAAACATATGACAGCGGAAGCCCGCTTGGAATCTCAATTTCACATTGAGTCTGCCGCTACCAGCCGTGAGGAGCTGGGCAATCCGGTCTATCCGCCTGCTCGTAAAAAGCTTTCTGAACACGGAATTGACTGTACTGGAAAAACGGCCCGCCAGCTTAGGAGCAGAGATTACCATGATTATGACCTGCTTATTGGAATGGATCACGCGAATCTTCACAATATGCACAGAATCTGCGGGGGAGACCCAGATGGAAAAATACATCTGCTTCTGGACTACACCAGCCGGCCGGGTGATGTTGCCGACCCCTGGTATACCGGGGACTTTGACGCCACATGGAGAGATGTGGCAGAGGGCTGTCAGGGCATATTAGACCAATTGACAAATGCAGGCTCTTGTTAAAAGCATTGAACCAAAGAAAAGGAAGACATTATGAAAAAGAATAGAAAATGCTTTTTAAATTCAACTGAGGCATTGCTGATGATACTGCTGTTCTGCATAGTCTGCCCGCTCCGGCCGGTTCTGGCAGTATCTGGGGACGTTCCCGGCATAACACCGGCACCCTCTGTATCTCCAGTTCCCCCGCCCATCCCTGATGTAATTCCGGAAAAACCGAAAAACGGCTGGAATACCATGGCAGATGGCAGAAAAAAATATTACCGCCAGGGACGGTATTTGACAGGTCTGGTGTCCATCAGCCGCAGGCAATACTTTTTTGACAAAAAAGGATATCTGCTGAGAGATTCCTGGGGGACCACAGGCAGAAAAAAATACCGCACCGATAAAAACGGGGTGATTCTAAAAGACAGGTTGGTCACAGTGGACAAGCAGGTCTATTATTTGAATAAAAACGGAGTCATGAAAAAGGGCTGGAAAACCTTTCAATCCAAAAAGTCCTATTTCGGTCCAAATGGCGCCAGAGTAACAGGGCTTCAAAAAATCGGGAAAAAACGTTATTATTTTAATAAAAAGGGAATTATGCAGACAGGCACCAAAAAAGTGAAGTCTACCACATATTATCTGAATGAAAAGGGGGTTCTGCTGGCGAAAAAAACAGGTTCAAAATATTATCACGCCAATGGCAGAAAAATGGATAGACTTCAGGCACAGGATTTTGAGACTCTGCAGACTGCCAAATCCATTGCTGCACGGATTACCACACCGCAGATGACCCAAGCCCAGAAATTAAAAAAATGCTTTGACTGGGTAATATCCAAACCTTACATTACTTACCGGGGATTCAGCAATTTTAAAGGATGGCCGGCTGTATATGCAAATGACCATTTTATCCGAAAAGGGGGAAACTGCCATTCTGACGCTGCCGCTTTCGCCTACCTGGCAAAAGCATTGGGATATCAAAATGTCTATGTATGTGTTGACAGTGATGGACGAGGAGGCCTGGGTCATGGGTGGGCAGAAATCAATGGACTGGTCTATGACCCTCTATTTGCCGAAGCAAAGAGTTACAGCAGGAACTATCAAGTGCCCTATGGCGTATATATCCTGCACCCAATTTTACATATACGCATTTAGAAACTGCAGAAAGATAACGGACACATTGCGGCCGCCTGTTTTTCTGCCTGTGCAGGTCAAAAGGTTTCGCAGCAGCCCGCTGCGTATGCATCTGAAGAAAGCCCGGAGGGATGATTTCTCCGGGCTTTCTTCAGATGCATTTTATAGCCATTCAGATGCCCAGTCGGCAAATGCACGGCCTGTGGTATTGGAAGGGAATCGTTTTCCATTCATCACTTTTGCGGCTGGCGCCAGAGCCTGCATATTTTTTCCGGAATCACCAATGGGGCTTACACCGGATGTGGCAAAGGGTATAATGGTTTTTCCGCTGAAATCATAGGCTTCCATAAAGGTGTCAATAATAGAAGGTTCTCTGTACCACCATACCGGGAATCCGATGAATATGATCTCATACTGATCCATGTTTTCTACCCTGGAACGTATTGCAGGCCGGCATTCTCTGTCATTCATTTCAACAGAACTTCTGCTTCCCTTGTCCTGCCAGTTAAGATCTTTATCTGTATACGGTATCTCAGGTTCGATCTCGAACAGGTCCGCTCCGATTTCTTTTGCCAGTTTTTCCGCTGCTTTTGCGGTCTCTCCACTGGCGCTGAAATATGCTGTCAGCACTTTACTCATTGTTATTATCCTCCTTTTACATGGCTTTGTAATGCTTTAAATAAATTATACAACCTAAAGTGTACTTTAAGTCAAGAATTATTTGGTGATGTTTGAGATAAAGATGTTCTTTCCCCTGCGGGAAAGTAATTGACTCCCGCTGGGACAGCACCTATAATAGAGCATGTCTGCAGAATGTTTAACAGAAAGAAGAGGATGGAAGATGAGATACACCAATGTGTCCAGGGGCAGGTTTCTGGAGAGGCCCAACCGTTTCCTGGCCCGTGTTGAGATGGAGGGGCAGGAAGTTCTGTGTCATGTAAAAAATACCGGGCGGTGCAGGGAACTGTTAAATCCGGGGGCGGTTGTTTATCTGCAGAAAAGCGATAATCCCAATCGGAAGACGGGATACGATTTGATTGCGGTGGAAAAAGGAGAAATGCTGATCAATATGGACTCTCAAATCCCCAACTATGTGGCGGCTGAATGGCTGAGAAAAGGCCGCCTGTTTCCGGAGGACGCAAATATACAGATGGAAAGGCGGTATGGGAATTCCCGCTTTGATATTTATGCAGAGGCAGGGGATAGAAAAGCTTTTCTGGAGGTAAAAGGAGTGACTCTGGAAGTGGAAGGACAGGCGCGGTTTCCTGATGCGCCCACTGAGAGAGGAGTCAAACACGTTCGTGAGCTGATGGGGTGTGTCCAGGATGGCTATGAGGCATATCTGCTTTTTGTGATACAGATGACAGGGATACAGTCGTTTGCGCCCAACTGGGATACGCATCCTGCGTTTGGCAGTGCGCTTCAGGAAGCGGCGCAGGCGGGGGTGCAGATTCTGGCCTATGACTGCCAGGTGCGGCCGGATGAGATCGTTTTGGACCAGCCGGTGCCAGTGCTGTTATAAGCGGGCCCTGCAGGGGAAATAAGGAGGAGTCATGGATTTATTTGAATATGCGAAACAGGAAACATTGAAGAAGGAAGCGCCGCTGGCCTCCAGGCTTCGCCCGTCTTCACTGGAAGAAGTGGTGGGTCAGGAGCATATTATCGGCAAAGATAAGCTGCTCTACCGGGCTATACAGGCGGATAAATTGAGCTCTGTTATTTTCTACGGTCCGCCTGGGACGGGGAAAACTACCCTTGCCAGAGTGATTGCCAATACCACCAGCGCCGGATTTACCCAGATCAATGCCACGGCGGCGGGGAAAAAGGATATGGAAGAAGTGGTAAAGCAGGCGCAGCAGGCGCTGGGGGCATATGGCAGAAAGACCATTTTGTTCATTGATGAAATTCACCGCTTCAATAAAGGCCAGCAGGATTACCTGCTGCCGTTTGTGGAAGACGGGACGGTGATTTTAGTGGGTGCTACCACGGAAAATCCGTATTTTGAAGTCAACAGCGCTTTGCTGTCCCGGTCTGTGATTTTTGAGTTAAAAGCTCTGGACAAGGAGGCGGTCCTGACTTTGATGAAGCGGGCTGTCTCAGACACGGAAAAGGGAATGGGAAATTACGGAGCTGTTCTGGAAGAGGATGCCGCCCAGTTTCTGGCAGATATGGCGGGAGGGGATGCACGGGCGGCCCTTAACGCAGTGGAGCTGGGAATACTGACAACCAAGCGCAGCGAGGATGGGAAGATTCACATTGATTTGGAGACAGCTTCCCAGTGTATACAAAAAAGGGTGATCCGCTACGATAAAAAGGGGGATAACCACTACGATATTATATCTGCTTTTATCAAAAGCATGAGGGGATCTGACCCGGATGCGGCAGTCTATTATCTGGCCAAGATGCTGTACGCAGGGGAAGATGTGAAGTTTATTGCAAGAAGGATCATGATCTGCGCTTCTGAGGATGTGGGGAATGCAGATCCCATGGCGATTACGGTGGCAGTTTCTGCGGCTCAGGCTGTTGAACGGGTGGGAATGCCGGAATCACAGATTATCTTGTCCCAGGCGGCGGCGTATGTGGCATGCGCGCCTAAGAGCAATGCGGCGGTGAATGCTATTTTCAATGCTATGGAGAGTGTACGTACGGTACAGACCACGGTGCCGGCGCATCTGCAGGATTCCCACTATAAGGGGGCGGGAAAGCTGGGGCGCGGCATCGGCTACCAGTATGCCCATAATTTTCCCAACCATTATGTGAAACAGCAGTACCTGCCGGATGAAATCCGGGATGCCCGGTTCTATGAACTCAGTGATATGGGATATGAGAGACAGCTGAAAGAACGTTTGGAATCCATCAAAAAGCAGGCATAGTGCAGAGTCTGGGAGTCACATGAGACTCTCCATCAGATAAGCGTAGACGTCCTGGCATCTGACTCTCCATTTCTGACAGATGGATTTGGCAGCTTCTTCTGTGGGGACGGTCAAGGTCAGGTCAATTAATGTGGTATCCCGCTCTTTTACCAGGCAGCGCACGGAGAATTCCCGTGTGGTGTTTTTATAATAGTCTGCCTGGACAGAAGTGCGGCAGCGAACTTCTGCCCCATGCTTTTTCAGATATTCCAGAATTTCTTCTTTGGTGGTATCAGAAACCTCATTGGTAAAATAAGAAAGGGTGGTTTCCCCTTCTTCTGTTATCTTATAATAAGAAGTATCCCGTACCACATTCATGGTGGCCAGCTGTGTCTCAACCATGTCTGCCAGGGTTTCCTGAAGGTGGAAATATGTGGTGTAATCATGGTCCAGCATAAAATTGGCAATCTGAGAGTTGGTCAGGGGATACTTGGTGCTGTCCAGCATATATAGAATGATCAGTTTATATAGTGTTTGCGGTTGCTGCATAATAAAACATCTCCTTTAATGAGAGGGTGCTCCCTGAGATGATCCAGGGAGACTCTGAAAGCACCGGCCCTGCCAGGTATTGCGCAGTTTCATCCGGTGATGCAGGGCATTGAGTACTTCCCGTTTGCGGCAGCTCCACAGGGGGGCTATCAGCAGACTTTTGGGTCCGTCCCCTGTGATGCGGTGCACGGCAATATCCGGGGAGAGGCGTTCCAGGCAGTCGATGACCAGATCCAGGTAGACGTCCCGGGACAGAACCTGGAATTTTCCAGCCAGGTAGTCGGCGGCCAGGTCTGTGTCCCTGAGCACGTGGAGCAGCTGCAGTTTGATTCCCTGTATGGGCTGGCGGTTGAGATAGTCTATGGTCTCCAGGGTTTCTTTTCTGGATTCAGACGGAAGGCCCAGGATGGTGTGAACGGTAATCTCCAGATTCCGGCGGTGCAGGTTTCTGACAGCCTGTTCAAAGCATTCCAGGTCATATCCCCGCCGGATATAGCGGGCTGTCTGGGCGTGGATGGTCTGCAGACCCAGCTCCACCCAGACTGGCTTTACGGCATTTAATGTTTCCAGCAGCTGCAGGGTCTTTGGGGGGAGGCAGTCCGGGCGTGTGCCGATGGACAGGCAGGCAATGTCCGGATGGCTGACAGCCTCCCGGAAAATTTTCTCCAGGTAGTCTACAGGTGCATAGGTGTTGGTGTAAGCCTGAAAGTAGGCGATAAACCGGCGGACAGGGCGTTTCTGGCGGATGGCCTGGATCTGCTGCTCAATCTGCAGGGGAATAGGCAGGGACGGACTGCCTGCGAAATCTCCGGACCCGCCTTCACTGCAGAAAATACAGCCCTTGTTTCCCAGCGTTCCGTCCCGGTTGGGGCAGGTCATCCCGCCGTTTAATGTAATTTTATAGACCTTTTCTCCAAATCTCTGCCGAAGCATGGCGTCCAGCGAATAGTAAGGTTTATCCCTCCAACGTTCCATAGACAGATTCTCCTTTATTCTTCCGATGGTTCAATACGTTTGAATACCAGTTCATAACCGTCTCTGCCGTAATTCAGGGAGCGGTTTACCCGGCTGATGGTTGCAGTAGAAGCCCCTGTCTGTTCAGATATTTCCAGGTAAGTCCGCTTGTCCCGCAGCATTTTTGCCACTTCAAAGCGCTGGGACAGAGACAGCAGTTCATTAATGGTACAGATATCGGCGAAAAAAGCATAGCATTCTTCGATATTTTCTAAAGTCATTATGCCTTCAAATAGTTGATTGACAGCCTCTGTCCTGATTTCCTTGCTCATTTTCTTTCTCCTTTACTGCGGGCGTGTTTTCTTGTGTATTTATTCATATAAGGGTGGATTGCCTGCGGGTCCCTGTTTAGAATCAGTTCCTCTGGAAATGACAGCTCTTCCAGAAGTTGATGGGCCAGTCTGAAATCTCCGATGAAGGTGTCCGCATGGGCGTCGCTGTCCACAATAACAGGCTGTTCATAGTGCATGCACCATTTCAGCATTTCCATGTCATTTTCTCTGGCATTGGCCCGCATGCAGATGGGGTCCAGGGAATGATTGTTCAGTTCCAGCACTTTCCCCTGTTCCTTGGCACCCTTTACCAAAGCCTGATAATCCACAGGAAAACGTCCGTCGTCGGGGTGTCCGATCACATTGATATAGGGGTTTTCCATGGCTTTTAAGTAAGCCCGGGTGTTCTCCTCTATAGTCCCTGGGTGTATGCAGGGTTTGTGCATACTGGCGATTACGATATCCAGGCTGGACATTTCTCTGTCACTTAAATCCACATGGCCGTCGTAATCCAGAATATTCACCTCTGCACCCAGCAGAAGTTCTACGCCAAACATGGAGCGGTTTAAAATTTTCAGATTGTGAAAATAAAAGTGTGGGCAGGTTCCCGGCATTTTGGGTGCGTGTTCGGTAATGCCCAGCACTTTTAGGCCCTTGTCCGCAGCGGCCTGTATCATTTCCCGCATGGTATTGTAAGCATGGCCGCTTACCAGGGTATGGGTATGCAAGTCCATCAAATATTCCACAATAAATTCCTCCTGGGGTGTGTTTGTTTCTTGGTAACTGTTTCAGTACCTTTACAGTTACGTTTTTCTATATATACTCTAACATTTTTACGCAATGACAGTCAATATCCTTTTGCTGATATGATTGACTTTTCCCCTTTGCCATGATAGAGTTTTAGTTAAAAACTGGGCGGTGATTGAGTGATTATGTAAAAGAGCATCGGATTGGGAAAGGAAAGGCGATGGGAGAATGAGCAACAGTACAGATAAATCTGCAGGAAATATCTGGATGCCGGGGTGCAGAAAAATGGTGGAGTTTCTGCCGCAGCCGTTTCCGGAGGATGTGGAATATCCCATACTGGCAGCAGTGGATGTTGGTTCTGTTTCTGTGGGAGTTTATCTTCTGGACGGATTAACCGGGGAAAGACTGGCCGCCAGAAGTATGCTGAATCCCCAGGTGCAGTATGGGATGGATGTGATCCAGCGGTGCAGCTATGCTCTGGAAAACGGGGCGGAAATATTAAGCGGCTGTATCCGCAGTGCAGTCAATGTACTTCTGCGGGAAGCGTCAAGGGAATGCGGCAGGAGCCAGGAAGATATTGTACAGATTGTGATGGTGGGAAATTCTTATATGCAGCACTTATTTCTGGAGATTTCTGCGGAGCCCCTGGTATCTGCTCCTCATAAATGGATGGAAAAGGAAGCTCTGTGCTTTCGTGCATCGGACTATGGACTGATGGTTTATCCGTGGTCACAGCTGTGCTGGCTGCCTGGAATCGGAGGATTTGTGGGAGCGGATACCGTGGGATGCCTGCTGGCATCTGATATGGATCAGCGGGATGACATGACTATGCTGGTAGATATCGGTGTAAATGTGGAGATTGTACTGGGAAACAGGCAATGTGGCCTGACTGCCTGTTTTACCGCTGTGGGCGCGGCTTTTGAGGGAGTGAAAATTGTCTGCGGCATGCGCGGGGGGCCAGGGGCCATTGACCGGGTATATCTGGAAGAAGGGGAAATAAAATTCCATGTGATGGGCGGAGGAGATCCCATAGGAATCTGTGGTTCCGGTCTGCTGGATGCTGTGGCCTGTCTGCTTAAGCTGGGGGAAATCGACCAGAGCGGAAGGCTGAGAGAGACGTATTATTTTACCCGCAGGGTGTTTCTCACCCAGCAGGATATCCGGGAAGTACAGCTGGTTAAAGGGGCAGTTGCGGCCGGAATCCGTCTGCTGTGTATGGAAAAGAACATTCAGCCGGAAGAAATCCGGGAGCTTTTGCTGGCCGGCACTTTTGGGTATTATCTGAATCCGGAGAGCGCCGGTATGGTAGGTATGTTTCCCTGGGAGCTTCAAGGCCGCATCACTGCCGTCGGCAATGCCGCCGGGGAGGGAGCACAGATTGCAGCCGCCAATGTGCGGGAATACGGCAGATGCAGCCGGATTGCCAATAATACACAGTTTTTTGATCTGACACAGGAACCGCAGTTTGGAGAAATCTATATTTCGGAACTGGGATTTTCTGTTTAGGGTGTGTCCGAAATTGCTTTCTGCCAGATATATGAACCACTAAGCGGGGCGGCAGATGGGGGAAATGGATGTCCGGACCGCTCTGCAACAGGAAAGTTTATGATTCATCCAGTGCAATCAGATGGAAGGAAAGCAGCATGTAAAGCATTTCGTCCGGGTCGGAAAAGTCGGTTTTTAAGACTTCTTTTATTTTTTTCAGACGGTATAAAAGCGTGCTTCTGTGTATGAAAAGCGCTTCGGCGGTCCGGGTAATATTCTGCTGGTTTTCCAAATAACACCGCACCGTGGGGTAGAGCTGGGTGTGGTTGACATCGTCTGCGTGTTTCAGCTCCAGAAGCTTTTCGTGGCCCACCATATAGGCAGGGAGCTTTTTGGTGATCTGCTCCAGGATGTAAGGCAGGGCAATCTGGTCGAAATAGTGTATCCATTGAGAGGGATTGACGCGTTTTCCCACCTGGAGGGCAATGGAAGCCTGGATATACTGCCTGTGGAAATTGAAGTGTCCCAGCATACTGCGGCTGTATCCGGCATTTAAGAGGCTGTCCCGGATAAAGCTGGCCAGTTTCTGCGATATGACATCCGTGGCCAGGCTGCACAAATCCAGATTGATGTAAACAACCACATTGTCCTGGTGTTCTATGGCGCAGGAAGCCGGAATGGAGTTCTCCACGTAACTGCAGATAGAGCGCAGGGTCAAATTCTTAAAGTCCAGAATGCCGGTTTTGATTAGAATGCACTGATAGTGGTGGGCAGAGGTCCAGCCTGCGGCGGAGATCTGCTGGCTGATATCCACATAGTCCGCACCGGAGTTGGTGAGCAGATTCTGGAAAATGTGGTGCAGGGAATAGGCGCTGTCATTGGGGCTGATTGTGTTGGTGGACAGGGCATGGGAGATCATCCGGGCCAGATACTCCAGCAGAAAGCCAAAAGTGTCGTCAAGGGGAATCTCACCGATGGAAGTCATAAGCCGGTACACGGTTTTGTCAAATTTAGTGATATTCACGCACAGCTGGGGTTCGGCCACATCGTTGCCCGGATAGAAAAAGTAGCCGGTGCGGTTGTAAGCTTCCGTATAATTGGCATCCTGTTTCATGGAATTGACCAGTGCCCGGGTTTCTTCATTGGACCCCAGCACAGAGTTCTTCAATTCCCCGTAGGATGTTTTTTTTGTGGCCACAATGGTAAAATCCATGCCGATGACGGTTATGGGGTTGGGAATGATGTGGTCGGTCAGGTTCAGAAGATGCTGCACAGAAGAATTTTTCAGCCGGGATTCAAACAGGGACTGATTCCATTCTTCGTAAAGAGAAAAAACCTCCTGCAGATATGCAAAAACCTGGCCGGACAAGGTGGAAGCGGGCAGGATGCATACATTGGGGTATTCAGCCACAGACATGTCAAACTGGTTCCCTGTAAAAATAAGAAAGACTTTTGACAGCCGGTGGGTGGGCGGGATGAAATCGGGATTGTCAATTACGTAGATCAATCCGTCATCCATTGCATTTTGTCCTTCGTAATACACAGGGTATTTTAAATGAGGTTCGCTGGAAAGCCACATGGACGCGGTCATATCGTATTGTTTCTGCAGATGATAGGAAATCAAAAGTGCGCTGAGTTTCATGAGCGTATATGCATATCCTTTCTGTGAAATGCTTCTATAAAAAAGATACAGAAGCTGTGCCGGTCTGGAAGTTCTGCCTCTATTATACACCCATAGAGATGCCGTTTCTACAAAATGTAGGAATTTATGCAAAATAATCAGCAGTTTTGTATATAGATGAAATGTATGGTATGTGATAGAATTTGGTCATTGAAAACAAGGAGGAAATAATTTAAATGATCATTATCGGTGAGAAAATTAATGGCTCCATTCCCGCTGTTGCTGAAGCGATCGCAAACCGTGATGCTGAATTTATAAAAAACAGAGCAAAAGCGCAGGCAGAAGCCGGAGCAACGTTCATCGACTGTTGTGCGTCGGTTCCCGAGGCTGAGGAAGTAGAAACATTAAAATGGATGATTGACTGCATACAGGAAGTGACAGATCTTCCCATTGCTGTGGACAGCCCCAGTGCAGATGTCATCAAAGAAGCATATAAGTTCTGTAAGAAAGAGGGTATCATCAACTCTGTTTCAGGGGAAGGAGATAAGGTAGACACCATCTTTCCGCTGATTGCCGACTCAAAATGGGGTGTGATTTGTCTTTTGTCAGATGATACAGGAATTCCCAAGACTGCGGCTGACCGTTTGAAAGTATTTGACTATATCATGTCAAAGGCGAAAGAATACAACATCAGCCCAGACCGTCTTTACATAGATCCACTGGTAGAAATGCTCTGCACATCTGAAGATGGAATGGCAATGAACGTGGAGGTAATGAGTACAATCCGTAAGCAGTATCCGGATATTCATCTGGTAGCTGCTGTCAGCAATATCTCTTTCAACCTTCCGGTTCGGAAACTGGTGAACTTAGGATATACAGTACTGGCTATGAACGCTGGCCTGGACAGCGCAATACTGGACCCGCTGAACAGAGATATGATGGGCGTTATCTACGCAACTGAGGCATTACTTGGACTGGATGACTACTGTATGGAATATATCGGAGCATACAGAGAAGGTATTTTCGGTCCGCAAAAATAAAATATTTTATTTATAATCAATCAAGGAGGAGAGAACCATGGCAGGAATTCAGGAAGTACATGATTTATTAGTAAAGGGCAAAGCAAAAATGATCGTAGGTGCAGTGCAGGAAGCATTGGATGCTGGATGTGATCCGGCACAGCTTCTGAACGAAGGCATGATCGGTGCAATGGACGAAGTAGGCGTTAAGTTCAAAAACGGTGAAATCTTCGTACCGGAAATGCTGGTAGCTGCAAGAGCTATGAAAAAAGGTGTTGAGGTGCTGAAACCCCATCTTGCATCCGGCGCAGCAGGCGCAGCGGGCAAAGTGGTAATCGGAACAGTTGCCGGTGACCTTCATGACATTGGCAAGAACCTGGTTGCTATGATGCTGGAATCCGCAGGATTCGAAGTAATCGACCTGGGTGTGGATGTAGCAAAAGAAAAATTCGTAGAAACAGTGGAAGCAAATCCGGATACCAAGATCGTATGCTGCTCTGCTCTGCTGACCACTACCATGCCGGCTCTGAAAGATGCTGTTGATGTGTTAAATAAAGCGTCATTCCGCTCAAACATCAAAGTTATGGTTGGCGGTGCTCCTATCACACAGGAATTCGCTGATGAGATCGGTGCAGATGCTTACACAGAAGACGCTGCTTCCTGTGCTCAGAAAGCAAAAGAACTGGTTGCATAAGAAAATACATAATATTCTGATAGACAGGCGGAGTTTCATGGGGGGAATTCCGCCTGCCGGATAAAAGAACGGACCAAAAAATTATTTTAAAAAAAGTCAAAAAAGTACTTGCAAATTTTGTAAAACTATTATATTATAGGTGAGTACAAAAAAGGCATGGTTCGTTGGTCAAGTGGTCAAGACGCCGCCCTCTCACGGCGGAAACACGGGTTCGACTCCCGTACGAACTGTTGAAGTTAAAAACTTCTGTTTCCTGTGAAGCAGAAGTTTTTTCTTTGTAAGGAACTGTAAAGAGTTTCCGGAGATTCTGGTACAAAAAATTTCGGAGGACACTTTTGCAGAAAGGCAGGTTGGCGGATATGGCTGGAAAAGATTCTTATGATGCGGCGAGCATTGCCGTGCTGGAAGGTTTGGAAGCGGTGCGCAAGCGTCCGGGGATGTACATCGGCAGTGTGTCAGGAAAAGGTCTGAATCATCTGATCTATGAGATTGTGGACAATGCAGTGGACGAGCATCTGGCGGGATACTGTGACAAAATCCACGTGATTTTGGAGGAGGACGGGTCCTGCACAGTGAAGGATAACGGCCGGGGAATACCGGTGGACATGCATGAAAAGGGAATGCCCGCAGAACGGCTGGTGTTCACAACCCTTCATGCAGGAGGCAAGTTTGACGGTTCTGTTTATAAGACCAGCGGGGGGCTTCACGGGGTGGGCTCTTCGGTGGTCAATGCACTGTCTGTATATCTGGATATCAAGATCAGCCGGGATGGCTGGATTTATCATGATTATTATGAAAGAGGTATTCCCGCTCTTGCGTTGGAAGAAGACGGTTCTCTGCCGAAGATGGGCAGGACAAAGGAGACAGGAACCTGCGTAAACTTCCTGCCGGACGGGGAGATATTTGAAAAGACTAATTTTACCGCAGCCGAAGTAAAGAGCCGGCTTCATGAGACAGCCTATCTGAATCCTCAGCTGGCCATTGTGTTTGAGGACAGGAGAAAAGAAACACCGGAAGTGGAGGAGTTTTGTGAGCCGGACGGCATTCTGGGATTCGTGGCTGATTTGAATAAAATGAAAGAACCAGTCTGTGAACCAGTCTGTCTCCGGGGAGAATCTGAGAATATCAGTGTGGAGGCAGCGTTTCAGTACACCAATGATTTTCAGGAGAATGTCATGGGGTTCTGCAACAATATTTACAATGCGGAGGGCGGCACCCACCTCACTGGATTTAAAACAGCCTTTACTGCTATTATGAATAATTATGCCCGTGAAATTGGGATACTGAAGGAAAAGGATGCAAATTTTACAGGGGCGGATATCCGAAGCGGCATGACGGCGGTGATTTCTGTCAAACATCCTGCCCCCCGCTTCGAAGGACAGACCAAGACCAAACTGGATAATCCAGATGCATCTAAGGCAGTTGGCAAGGTGGTCAGTGAGGAGCTGGTCCTTCATTTTGACCGGAATCTGGAGGCACTGAAATCTGTGCTCTCCTGTGCGGAGAAGTCTGCGAAGATTCGAAAATCAGAAGAGCGGGCCAGGAATAACCTGCTGTCCAGGCAGAAATACTCTTTTGACTCCAATGGCAAATTGGCCAACTGTGAGAAAAAAGACCCGTCCAAGTGTGAAATCTTTATTGTGGAGGGTGATTCTGCCGGAGGCTCTGCCAAGACTGCCCGGGACAGGAATTACCAGGCGATTCTGCCCATTCGGGGAAAAATACTAAACGTGGCCAAAGCCAGTATTGACAAAGTTCTGGCAAATGCAGAGATACAGGCTATGATTCATGCCTTTGGATGTGGATTTTCCGAAGGGTATGGCAATGATTTCGACATTGGGAAACTGCGTTACGATAAGATTATTATTATGGCAGATGCAGATGTGGACGGGGCACATATTTCCACACTGCTTTTGACTTTGTTTTACCGGTTTATGCCGGAGCTGATTCACCAGGGGCATGTGTATATTGCCATGCCGCCCCTGTACAAAGTGCTTCCGAAGAAGGGAAAAGAGCAGTATCTCTACGATGACAAGGCACTGGCCCAGTACAGGAAGACACATAAGGGATCTTTTGTTCTGCAGAGATACAAAGGCCTTGGGGAGATGGATGCCCAGCAGCTGTGGGAGACTACACTGGACCCGGCTGTGAGAAAATTAAAACGGGTAGAGATCACGGATGCACGAATGGCTTCTGAAATGACAGAGGTTTTGATGGGGAGTGAAGTGCCGCCCAGAAAAGCCTTTATCTATGAGCATGCCCGGGATGCCCAGCTGGATGTATAAAAGAGAGTGAGAAGAGAGGGAGGAGCCCATGGCCAATCAGGTGGAAGAAAATATTATTCGAACCGATTATTCGGAGGAGATGCAGAGATCATATATTGACTATGCCATGAGCGTGATTATATCCAGGGCTCTGCCGGATGTGAGAGACGGGTTGAAACCCGTGCAGAGGCGGACTCTGTATGATATGTATGAGCTGGGAATCCGTTACGACCGGCCATACCGGAAGTGTGCCCGTATCGTGGGAGATACCATGGGTAAATACCATCCTCATGGGGACAGTTCCATTTATGATGCCCTGGTGGTGATGGCGCAGGAATTTAAGAGGGGGCAGACTCTGGTGGACGGCCACGGAAACTTTGGTTCCATTGAGGGGGACGGGGCTGCGGCCATGCGTTATACAGAGGCCCGTCTGATGCAGATTACCCAGGAGGTATATCTGGCGGATCTGGATAAAAATGTGGTTGATTTTCTCCCGAATTTCGATGAGACGGAGAAAGAGCCCTGTGTGCTCCCGGTACGCATTCCCAATCTGCTGTTAAACGGGGCAGAGGGGATTGCGGTGGGAATGGCCACCAGCATTCCGCCTCATAATCTGGGGGAAGTGGCAGACGCCGTGAAAGCGTACATCAAAGACAATGCCATTACGGTGAAAGGGTTGATGCGCTATTTAAAAGGGCCGGATTTCCCCACAGGCGGGATTGTGGTGAATAAGGACAGCCTTCTGGATATTTACAGCACAGGAAGCGGCAAGATCCGGGTCAGAGGAAAGGTGGAAGTGGAGCAGGGCAAAGGCGGGCGCCAGTCCCTGGTTATCACGGAGATTCCCTACACCATGATTGGCGCCAATATCGGGAAATTTCTCAATGACATCGCGGCACTGGTAGAAAACCGGACAGCGTCAGACATTACAGATATCTCCAATCAGTCTTCAAAAGAGGGCATCCGCATTGTGCTGGAACTGCGCCGGGGGGCAGATGTGGAAAATCTGAAGAATATGCTTTATAAGAAAACCCGTCTGGAAGACACGTTCTCTGTGAATATGCTGGCAGTGGCGGATGGCCGGCCGGAGACATTGAATCTGAAGCAGATCATTGAACATCATGTGGACTTTCAAATTGAAGTCTGTACGCGGAAACACCAGATTCTGCTGGAAAAGGAGCAGGAGAAAAAGGAAATCCAGGAGGGGCTGATACAGGCCTGCGATGTGATTGACCTGATTATAGAAGTTCTCCGGGGCAGCAAGAGTAAGATCCAGGCCAAAGAATGTCTCACTGACGGGAATACACAGGGAATCCGTTTCAAAACCAAGACTGCACAGAAGCAGGCGGCCAGAATGCATTTTACCTCCAGACAGGCAGATGCCATACTGGATATGCGCTTGTATCGGCTTATCGGGCTGGAAGTAGAGGCGCTGATAGAGGAACACAAAGAAACCCTGGCTAATATCGCCCGCTATGAAGAAATCCTGAACAATTACAGCGTCATGATGGATGTAATCGTCAGTGATTTGAATGCTACCAAGCGTGCATACGGCAGGAAAAGGCGCACTGTGGTGGAAAATGCTCAGGAAGCGGTTTTTGAAGAGAAAAGGCCCGAGGAGATGGAAGTGGTTTTCCTGATGGATAAGTTTGGGTATGCTAAGACTATTGACAAAGCGGCTTTTGAGAGAAATCGGGAGACAGTAAGGGAAGAATATAAATATGTGTTTTCCTGTATGAATACAGATAAAATATGTGTGTTTACCAATACAGGAAAGCTGCATCTGGTGAAAGTGATGGAGCTGCCTCAGGGAAAGGTGAAAGACAAAGGCGTTCCCATCGACAATGTGAGCAATTATAACAGTCAGGAGGAACGGGCAGTATTCGTGGGAAGTCTGGCTCAGGTGAAAGAGTCTTCCCTGCTGTTCGCCACAGCACAGGGATTGGTGAAGCAGGTGGAAGGACGGGAATATGATGTTTCCAAGCGGACGGTTGCAGCCACCAAGCTGGCAGAAGAAGATGAGCTGATTTTTGCGGGAATTTCAGACCATGCAGAATATGTGGTTCTGCAGACCGGGGAAGGGTATTTTCTACGGCTTCCAGTCAGCGAAGTGCCTTTTCAGAAGAAAAATTCCCGGGGGGTGCGGGGAATCCGGCTGGGTAACGGCGATCTGGCTGTATATAGCTATCTGCTGGACAGCACTGCAGAGTATTCCATTGACTATAATGGCACCCCTGTGTCATTGAGCCGGCTGAGACTGGGGAAAAGGGATACCAGGGGGAGCAGGGTGAAAAAGTAGGATTCATGCTACCAGCCCATTTCCATAAGCCACTCTGCTGTTTTTTCCTCCCGCTGCTTCTCTGTCCCAGCCATTGATTTGCCCAGCGTCAGCTCCGCAGAAATCTGGCCGTCCAGCAGGTATATGATCCTGTCACAGCTGCTGGCCACCCGGCTGTCATGGGTCGCCAGCAAAATCATAGTTCCCTCCCGGTTCAGTTTGACCAGTTCCTCCATAACCTCCCCCGCTGCGCTTTTGTTCAGCGCCCCGGTGGGCTCGTCTGCGAACAGGATTTCCGGCTCGTTTATCATGCTCCGGCAGATACACGCCCGTTGGAGCTGGCCCCCGGACACTTGGGTGATCCTTCGATTCTCCAGCCCTGTGATCCCCAGTTTTTCCATAAGCATCCGCGCCTGCAGGTTCAGTTCCTCTTTCGATTTCCTGCCCCGGCCTTTGTTGGCCTGTACTGCCGGGAGCAAAATATTGTCCAGAAGATTCAGGTTTGCCATCATGTTCATCTGCTGGAACACAAAGCCCATGCGGTGCAGCCGCAGCCTTGCCTTTTCGTCCTCGGACAGCTTCGTAATCTCCACATCACCAAGCCACACCTGTCCGCTGGTGGGCTGATCCATTCCGGCTGCGTTGTAGAGCAGCGTCGATTTCCCGGAGCCGGACGGCCCCATGACCGCCAGCATCTCCCCCAGTTTCATATCAAACGAGATTTGGAGCAGTATGTGTCCTTTCGTCAGGTTTTCTACTCGAAATAACTTCTTTTCTTCCATTAGTCCCTCCCTCTGCAGCACTCATAGGCTTTGATCCGCCGGACTTCCGCTGTTCCCATCAAAACCGCTGATACCGCTGTTCCAAGAATGATAGCCGGGATTCCCGCCAGCAGGCAATCCCAACGAATGATGAAGCGGAAACTGTCTGCACCAAAGGATTTTAGTACAATTGCGCAAAGTCTCTCTCCCAGTAAAGTACCAAGGAGCAGCCCAGACAGGACGCCTGCGGCGGAGGAGAGAAAACCTTTGAAAAAGTAGGCGCGGCCAATATCGCCGCTGGTAAAACCCAGGGCCTTTTGTAAAGAGACTGCGTCACGGTTTTGCTCCACGATCAGCCGCAGGAACAACGCAATCACGACAAAGGCTGTCAGTACGGCAATCAGCATGGCCCCTCTTGAGGCCAAACGGAGGCGGGCCAGTGTCGGCCCATAGGTATCCTGCACATAGTCCTCAATATCCGTTACATCGGCCCCGGTCTGGCCGTAGGCTTTCATCCACTGAGACCTGGCCTCCGGGTCTTTGAGAGAGACATACAGAACGCTCCAGATCACAGGCGCGTTGTTTGCTCTGCTGCCAGCCTTTGCGGTTTTACCGCCGTTTGTGATGTCAGAATATATCCCGCAGACAGTGTAGCGTATTTCTTCTCCGTCTATCCACAGCAGCAGAGTATCGCCGACAGACAGGCCCAATTCCTCTGCGTTCAGAGAGGACAGCGCAATTTCGTTCTCCAAGACCGGCAGTGTTCCCTCGGAATACCGCACAGGGAATATCGTATGGTCGCCCATTTCCACAGTCAGATTACAGGTCATGCCATCCGCTGAAGCGGCAGGGAGAGAGTGTGTCCGAAGAACGGTGTATCGCGCTGCCTGAGTGTCCCGCTCCAGGGCGGCGGCAAGCTGAGCCGTTGTCGAGCTGATGTCCGCCCTCTGACGTATGTCCATGCGGATATCTGCATTTCCAATACCCATATAGGTGACAAACGCAGGGGAGGACAGGGTAGAGTACAGATTTTGCGGCAGCAGCATTAAAAAAGCACAGGCGGCGGACACAAAGCCGATCAGCAGATATTGCTGCCAGTTCTGCGCCTGCTCCCGAACCGGGAACAGGGCGGCCGCCGCTGACAGCCTATCTGTTTTTTTCAAACTGCGCCATACGCAGAGCAGGATCACAGCCTCCGCCACAGCAGCAGCGCAAAAGGCAGATACCGCCGCCTGTGTGCCGTTATCTGAAGCACCGTACAGCTCCCGTATCTCCTGTTCTAGAGGGGCACGCAGGACAGCGGAAAGACCTAAGCCCAGCAGACCGCCGCAGACGGAAAACAGGATGTATTTTGAAAAGTAGAGCCGTTTGACCGCACCCTTACCAATGCCCAGGGCTTTCAGCAGCCCCACCTCACGTTTATCCCGTTCCATACGAATGGCCAGGATAAAGCGGATGCAGAGCAGGGCCACCAGCAGTACCACCACAGCTGTGAGGAAGATCACCACAATCGTCGTCCCATCTGACAGTGCGTTCATCGTACGGATCAATGGCTTTGTGATGGCGGGGCCGTTTGACGGAAGTCCCTGCTGTGTGTAAGCGGTGCTGACGGCGGGGGTGTCTGCGCTGTTCTTCAGGAGAAATTCAATGAGATATTCCTCCTCGCCGCAGGCTTTCAGCCGGTTATAGTCCCAGTCACTCACAAGGAACCGTTTGGAGGAAGCCATCATGGAGTTCATCTGCCCGTCCCGCAAAAAACCGGCAATGGTAAGTTTTTCGCTGCTGATTTGCATCAAATCCCCGACGTTTAAATCATAGCGTATGCGGTAACAGATGGGAACGCAGACCTGTCCGGGCAGTACCTTCAAGGGGTTGTTGTCTATGTCCAGAAGATAATCAAACTTCTGGTTCTGGACACACAGGCCGTTGTCCTGGGTGCTGTCCAGCAGGTTGTGGCCGCCCAGCGTGACCTGACTATTATCCAGGTTCAGAAAGCGGCATATCTGCCACTGGCTGATCTCCCGATGCACATCGGCAAATTGGCGGATCTCCTCCTCGTGTAATTCTCCGGTATGCATTTGTACAAGGTCAGGGGCCTGTGCCTGTTCCATCAATCCGTTGACGGAACTCAGCAGGCTGGAAAACAGCAGCGCCGTCAATGCAAGCATCATAGCGGAAACGGCCATAAAGAAAACAGCAGCGGCGGATAACAGCTTGTTTTGCCGTACATCATTCCAAATCAGTTTGTTCAGCATAATGGCTCCTGTTCCAGCGTCCAGACGCTTTTCGGCAAATAGAGTCCCGCCGCCAGCCCCGGCAGCATAAATCTTGGAAAGCAGCTTTGTTGATTCATAATGGTTTTCTCCTTATAGACTGTCTGTTCCGCTTATCATCCAAAAATCGGGAGAACAGCCTCCCGCAGACTTTCTCGTTCCATCCCCAGCAGCCGCTCCAAGTTGTAGATGAACGCAGTGATTTTTCTCTGCCGTTCTTCCCCGCCGTACACTGCCAGGTCATCGAATACCGTGTTGGAATAGAGCAGCGTCATTTCCGCCGTCTCTGCCGGGTAGTCCGTTTGGCAGATTCCCTGGGCGGTGCCTTCCTCAATCAAAGCGGCGGCGATTGGGGTTATCCCCGCCAGCAGCCGCTCCTGCATCTTCTGGTGCATGAGCGCGTTCTGCGGCTTATGCACCTGCTCCATAATTTCATGCCCGAGATCGCTGTTCACATTCAGTGCCAGCATCATCCGTGTCAGGCGCTGCAATACCGGCACATCCTTGTTACCGGCGATTTCGTCAGCCTTTGCCGCCAAACTGCCGGTCATACGCTCGATTATGGCATCCAGAATGTCCTCTTTGGATTTGAAGTGATAGTAGAGAGTCCCCCTGGCAATGCCCACCTCATTGAGTATGTCTGTTGTACTGGTGCAGTCAAAGCCCTTTGTCCCAAAGAGCAGTTCTGCCGCATCCAGTATCTCGCTCCTGCGCACATTTGCCTCTTTCACTACTCGCATATCCTAATACCCTCCTTAAATATACCGACAGTCTGTCGGTTAATATTCTATCATCTCATATATGATTTGTCAATATATCAGTTTATTCCTGTTGCATATCTGGGCTTTGTTCTCATTCCTGCCAGCCTTGCTGTCTTGGGGGTATTATTATGATAACGATGTGCTGGATGCAGTTGACAGCCAAATAAACGGGAGATGTGTTCCTTCACTCTATTCATGGGTTTATTCTGGAGCAGAAATTCCAGGGGTTGACTTTTACCGGAATTGAGATTATAATAGATGAGAAATTAATAGACAGCGACGTGATAAGAGTGGGCTTCGGTCCACTCTTATCACGTGTTTGAAGGAAATTTAGTGGCAAGCGGTAAAGGCGGTGGATTAGAAAAATGAGCAGACATGAAATATACGAGCAGAAAGCAGCAGAACTGCTGGAGCCTATTTTAGCGGATATGGAGTTTGAATTAGTAGATGTGGAGTATGTAAAAGAGGCCGGCACCTGGTATCTGCGCAGTTATATTGATAAACCGGGAGGAATTACAGTAGATGACTGTGAAGCAGTCAGCAGGCAGTTCAGTGACCGGCTGGATCAGGAGGATTTTATTGAGGACAGCTACATTATGGAAGTGAGTTCTCCTGGTCTTGACAGACCGTTAAAAAAGGATAAAGATTTTGAGCGGAATCTGGGACGGGAAGTGGAGATACGCACATACCGCCCCATTGAAAAAGAAAAAGAATTTTATGGCATTTTATGTGCATATGATGATAACAGTGTGACCATCGAAAGAGAAGATAAAAAGCAGATGAATTTTTTGAAAAAAGATATGGCATTGATTCGCCCGGCCCTGGATTTTTAGAAGGAGGAAAATGGAAAAATGAACATGGAGCTAATGGAAGCGCTGGACATTCTGGAAAAAGAGAAGAACATCAGTAAAGATACTTTGCTGGAAGCCATTGAACAGTCGTTGATCCAGGCCTGTAAGAATCATTTCGGGAAAGCGGATAACGTGATTGTGAATATCAATCCGAAAACATGTGATTTCGGGGTATTTGCGGAAAAGACTGTAGTGGAGCAGGTGGAAGACCCGGTGATGGAGATTTCTCTCGCCGAAGCGCAGAAGCTGAATGGGAAGATGGATTTGGGCGATATTGTCCGTGTGGAGATTAAATCCAAGCAGTTCGGAAGAATTGCCACCCAGAACGCGAAGAATGTGATTCTCCAGAAAATACGGGAAGAAGAGAGAAAAGCGCTCTTTGACCAGTATTACTGCAAAGAGAAGGATGTGGTCACGGGAATTGTACAGCGGTATTTTGGGAAAAATGTCAGTGTCAACCTGGGCAAAGTGGATGCAGTCTTAAATGAGAGCGAGCAGATTAAAGGAGAAGTGTTTCAGCCTACTGAGCGGATCAAAGTCTATATCCTGGAAGTGCGGGATGCTCCTAAGGGACCGAAGATTTTGGTTTCCCGAACCCATCCGGAACTGGTGAAGCGTCTGTTTGAATCAGAAGTGACAGAGGTGAAAGAGGGTATTGTAGAAATCAAGAGCATTGCCCGCGAGGCAGGTTCCAGAAGTAAGATTGCCGTGTGGTCCAATGACCCGGATGTGGACCCAGTGGGTTCCTGCGTGGGTATGAATGGGGCCAGAGTCAACGCTGTGGTCCATGAGCTGAGGGGAGAGAAGATTGATATTATCAATTGGAGTGACAATCCTGCACTTCTGATTGAAAATGCTTTGAGTCCGGCAAAGGTCATTGCAGTTTTAGCGGACCCCGATGAAAAGACGGCCCTGGTGGTGGTTCCGGATTATCAGCTGTCTCTGGCAATTGGAAAAGAGGGGCAGAATGCCCGTCTGGCAGCCCGTCTGACTGGATTTAAAATTGATATCAAAAGTGAGACCCAGGCCAGAGAGTCCGGTGAACTCTACGAGTATGAGGAGATGGGCGAGGAAGAAATGTCTCCTGAAAATGAGGATGAGATACCTTTGGAGGCAGCCGGGGAAGCATATGCAGACTTGAACGGGGAAGCGGCAGAAGATGCCTCAGAAGCTTTGTATACTGCCCGCGGCGAAGACATTCTGGAGGACAGACCAGGAGAGATGGATGCAGACGATCCCGGACAGGAAGATGCCTGTATGGATAATCTTGAGGAAGAGCCGGGAAAAGCAGACTTGGACGGCTTTGAGGAAGAAATAAAGACAGAGCCGGGAGAAGCAGACGCGGATGATTCCGCGGCAGAGGATGAGCCGGAGGAAGCAGATACGGATGACCATACAGAACCGGAAGAACTGTCAGATGATGGCTTCGGGGATGAAGAATACGATGATTTGGATGATATAGATGAAATAGATGAGGAATTCCTTGACCCTATGGAAGAACCATATATGGGTGATTCTTATATGGCCAGTGATCCTTATGCAGATGAGCAGGGAGAGTTTGACCCGGAATCGGATCTGATGGATCTGGCGCTCCTTGGTCTGGAGGAAGGTGGTTTTGAGTTTGAAGAATAAAATTCCTATGCGCCAGTGTGTGGGCTGCAGGGAAATGAAAAGCAAACGGGATATGATCCGTATCCTGAAGACGCCAGAAGGCGAATTCATGTTAGATCCAACAGGCAGGAAAAACGGAAGGGGAGCCTATATCTGCAGAGATGCCCAGTGTCTGGAAAAAGCAAAGAAAAGCAAGGCGCTGGACCGTTCGTTTCGAATGAGCATTCCCGCGGAAGTTTATGAAAGCCTGGAAAGGGAGTGGGAGGAGATTGAAGAAAAATAAAGTGTTGTCTTTGGCCGGCCTTGCCGCAAGGGCTGGAAAGATTGCCAGCGGGGAATTTCCTGTGGAGAAGGCAGTCAAGGCCGGCAAAGGACATCTGGTGGTTGTGGCAGCAGATGCCTCTGACAATACCAAAAAGAAATTTTCCAATATGTGTAAGTATTACCAGGTTCCCATTTTATTTATGGAGACCAAAGAAGAACTGGGCAGAGCTGTTGGCAGGGAATTCCGCGCCAGTATCGCGGTGCTGGATGCAGGCTTTGCCGAAGCAATGCTGAAAGAAGTAAGCCAACAGCAGAAGAAGGAGGAATGTGTATGCCAAAAATGAGAATATACGAACTTGCCAGAGAATTGGGCAGAGAAAATAAAGAAGTGATAGAGTTTTTGAGAGGAAAAGGCGCTGACATCAAGAGTCATGCCAGCAGTGTGGACGAAACCCAGGCAGACGATGTGAGAAAAAGTCTGGGAAAAGGTGAGGTTTCCGGCGACGGGGCAAAGAAGAAAAAGAATATTATCCGTGTATTTCGTGCTCAGAACGCCAGCGATGGGGGAAAAGAACACGCTGGAAGAAAAGAGCGCAAGACTCAGCAGAACCGTTCCGCCCAGGGCCGTACCCAGGGTCAGGGCGGCCAGACCAGGAACAGACAGAAACCGGCAGCTGAGGCTGAGGATGCTGCATCGAAATCCGTGCAGACAAAGACTGCAGACAATACAGTTGTGCAGAGCCGCAGCCAGCAGGGCCAGAATCAAGGCGGCAGAAACCAGGGCCAGGGCAGGAATCAAGGCCAGGGCCAGAATCAAGGCGGCAGAAGCCAGGGTCAGGGCAGGAATCAGAGCCAGAGCCAAGGTCAGGGCGGCAGAAGCCAGGGCCAGGGCAGGAATCAGGGCCAGGGCCAGAATCAAGGCGGCAGAAGCCAGGGCCAGGGCAGAAATCAGGGCCAGGGCCAGAATCAAGGCGGCAGAAGCCAGGGCCAGGGCAGAAATCAGGGCCAGGGTCAGAATCAAGGCGGCAGAAGCCAGGGCCAGGGCAGGAATCAAGGCCAGGGACAA
Organism: uncultured Lachnospiraceae bacterium; assembly: GCA_910587105.1. Lineage (GTDB taxonomy): Bacteria > Bacillota > Clostridia > Lachnospirales > Lachnospiraceae > MGBC164599. The sequence goes on along the minus strand of CAJUMB010000029.1, from coordinate 18,582 downwards.
AACAGAGGCCAGAATTCCCAGAAGCCTGGCCAGAACAGATTTGCCGGGCAGTCCGGGCATACTTCTTTTAAAGGGAAAGGAAAAGGCGGCGCTTCCGGACGTCCGGCCCAGGGCAGAGACCGTGAGATGATTGCAGTGGAAGCCCAGTCAAAGAATCCCAAGGAGAGTAAGAAAGAGCGGGATCGGACAAAAGGGAAAAAAGAATTTACTAAAAATGCGGCACCGGGACGCCGTCCCAACCAGGGCGGAGGAAGAAGGCCCAATATGCGTCTTCCCAAAGCACTTCAGAAGCCGTCTAACCAGCAGAAACCGGAAGTGAAAAAGCCGGAAATCCGTGAGATCACCCTTCCGGAGAAACTGACCATCCGGGAATTGGCAGATAAGCTGAAAATGCAGCCTTCTGTTATTGTAAAAAAATTATTCCTGGAAGGCGTTATGGTGACGGTGAATCATGAGATTGATTTCGAGAAAGCCCAGGAGATCGCCCTTGGCTATGATATTATTGCAGAGCCGGAAGAAAAAGTGGATGTGATTGCAGAGCTTTTAAAAGAAGATGCGGAAGACGAATCTGCTATGACCGCCAGACCTCCGGTAGTGTGTGTCATGGGGCATGTAGACCATGGGAAAACCTCTCTGCTGGATAAGATCCGTGATACCCATGTGACGGACAAAGAGGCAGGGGGAATTACCCAGCGCATCGGCGCTTATGTGGTGGATATCAATGGACAGAAGATTACGTTTTTGGATACACCAGGACATGAAGCGTTTACGGCTATGCGTATGAGGGGGGCCAATGCCACGGATATTGCCATTCTGGTGGTGGCCGCCGATGACGGCGTTATGCCTCAGACCGTGGAGGCTATCAACCATGCCAAAGCAGCGGGAATCGAAATTGTGGTAGCTGTCAATAAAATTGATAAACCCAATGCAAATATCGAACGGGTAAAACAGGAGCTGTCTGAGCATGAACTGATTCCGGAAGATTGGGGCGGAAGCACCATATTTGTGCCAGTATCTGCACACACAGGAGAGGGAATCGAGACACTGCTGGAAATGATGCTTCTGGTGGCGGAGGTCTGCGAGCTGAAAGCCAATCCCAAGAGGAAGGCCAGAGGGCTTGTGATTGAGGCAGAACTGGATAAAGGCAAGGGGCCTGTGGCTACCATATTGGTGCAGAAAGGTGTTCTGCGTGTGGGCGATTTTATCGCCGCAGGGGCATGTTCGGGAAAAGTGCGTGCCATGATGGACGACAAAGGAAAACGGGTGAAAGAAGCCGGTCCGTCTATGCCTGTGGAGATTCTGGGATTGAACGATGTGCCCAACGCAGGTGAAATCCTGATGGCTTTCGACAATGATAAAGAGGCGAAAACCTTCTCCCAGACCTTTGTCTCAGAGAACAAGAAACATTTACTGGAAGACACCAAGGCAAAACTGTCTCTGGATGATTTGTTCAGCCAGATTCAGGCGGGTACGTTAAAAGAACTGCCAATTATCGTGAAAGCTGATGTACAGGGATCTGTGGAAGCTGTGAAGCAGAGTCTGCTGAAACTGAGCAATGATGAGGTGGTGGTAAAAGTGATCCACGGCGGCGTGGGTGCCATCAATGAATCAGATATCACCCTGGCATCCACCTCCAATGCCATTGTAATCGGTTTTAATGTAAGGCCCGATACCCAGGCGAAGGCTGTGGCTGACCAGGAAGGCGTGGACTTAAGGCTTTACAAAGTAATTTATCAGGCCATTGAGGATGTGGAATCCGCCATGAGAGGAATGCTGGACCCCATTTTTGAGGAACAGGTGATCGGCCATGGAGAAGTCCGCCAGGTATTCCGTGCATCGGGAGTGGGCAGCATTGCCGGAAGTTATGTGCTGGACGGCAGGTTTGAGAGAAACTGCAAAGTAAGGATCAACCGGGGTGAAGAACAGATTTACGAAGGAGCCCTGGCGTCCCTGAAACGCTTCCAGGATGATGTAAAAGAAGTAAAAGCCGGCTATGAATGCGGTCTGGTTTTGGAAAACTTTAACGATATCCAGGTTGAAGATAAAATAGAGGCTTATATAATGGTAGAAGTACCAAGATAGAGGTTATGTAGATGAGAAAGAACAGCATCAAAAATATCCGTGTCAATGGAGAGGTACAAAAGGAACTGAGCAATATTATCCGCAATCAGATCAAAGATCCGCGCATTCACTCCATGACTTCTGTAGTGGCTGTGGAAGTGGCGCCGGATCTGAAAACCTGCAAAGCGTACATCAGTGTACTGGGCGATGAAAAAGCAAAAAAAGACACTATGGATGGGTTGAAGAGCGCGGAAGGGTATGTGCGCCGCCAGCTGGCAGGGAATCTGAACCTGCGGATTACGCCGCAGATTAAATTTATATTGGATTCGTCTATTGAATATGGAGTAACCATGTCTAAAAAAATAGAAGATGTGACAAGAAAAGACACGTAAAAGGGGGAAGGGCATGGAGAGAATTGAAGAAGTACTGGCCCAGGTACACACGGCGGCTATCGCAGGACATATCCGGCCAGACGGGGACTGCACAGGTTCCTGCATGGGCCTGTATAATTATATAAAGGAAAATTATCCTGAGATCGCCGTAGATGTGTATCTGGAGTCCCCAAGCCCGGTATTTTCTTATATTCCGGGGATCGAAGATGTCCGTACGTCATATAGTGGAGAAACTTCCTATGATGTGCTCATCATATTGGATACCAGCACACTGGACCGTCTGGGTGCCGGGGCAGAATGCTTTGTCCGGGCCAAAAAAACAGTAAATATCGACCATCATGTGAGCAATACAAATTTTGCAGATATCAACTGGGTAAAAGCCCAGGCGGGATCTGCATCGGAGATTTTATACACGCTTCTGGACCCAGACAGGGTCAGCAGTCATACAGCTTCTTGTATTTATACCGGAATTATCCATGACACAGGGGTATTCCAGTATACGGCCACCAGCCCGGAGACTATGCGTATTGCTGCCAGCCTGCTGGAAAAGGGTGTTCCCTTCCAGAAGATCATCGACGAGTCGTTTTATCAGAAAACGTATATTCAGAATCAGGTAATGGGCCGTGTTCTGACGGAGAGTATTCTTCTGCTCCACGGAACCTGTATTGCCGGAGTACTGAAAAAGAAAGATCTGATTTTCTACGGGGTAGAGGGTAAGGATCTGGACGGCATCGTCAATCAGCTCCGTCTCACCAAAGGGGTGGAAGTGGCTATCTTTTTGTATGAACTAAAGCCTATGGAGTTTAAAGTAAGCCTGCGTTCCAATGGGAATGTGGACGTGAACCAGGTTGCCTCATATTTTGGAGGCGGAGGACATGTCAGGGCGGCAGGATGTGAAATCAAAGGTACTTATTACGATGTGCTGAATAATCTTACTCTGCATATCGAGGAACAAATCAATCAGTAAGTGTGGAAGAAAATACAGATGCTGGATGGAATCATAAATATTTACAAAGAAAAAGGATACACGTCTCACGATGTGGTTGCCAGGCTGAGAGGAATTCTGGGCCAGAAGAAAATCGGCCATACAGGCACTCTGGACCCGGATGCCCAGGGCGTTCTCCCTGTCTGTCTGGGGAAGGCCACAAAGCTCTGTGATCTTCTCACTGACAAGGAAAAGACATACCGGGCAGTACTTTTGCTGGGAAAAGTGACAGATACCCAGGATATTTCCGGCAGGGTGTTAAAGGAGTATCCGGTCAGTACCAGTCCGGAAGAACTCAAAAGCTGTGTAGAAAAATTCCAGGGGGATATTATGCAGATTCCGCCCATGTACAGTGCCTGTAAAATACAGGGAAAGCGTTTGTATGAACTGGCCAGGGAAGGCGTGGTGGTGGAGCGTCCCCCCAGGCCTGTCCATATCCAAAAGATCAGGGTAGATGATATCCGTCTGCCCCGGGCGGTTCTGGAGGTTACCTGCTCAAAAGGAACCTATATCCGCACCTTATGTCATGATATAGGACAGCAGCTGGGATGCGGCGGCTGTATGGAAGAGCTGCTCCGCACCCGGTCCGGTATGTTTGGGATTGCACAAGCCCTGAAGCTTTCCCAGGTAGAGAAGCTTTTTGGGGAAGGGCGGCTGGAAGAACAGATTCTTCGGATTGAAGACATGCTGGCAGAATATCCACGGCTGGACTGTACAGCAGTCCAGGACAAGCTGCTTGATAACGGCAATCCTCTGCCGGCAGTGAAAGACAAAAGGGATTTTGGCAGCAGCTGGATTCGTGTCTATGACAGCAGGGGCGTATTCAAGGGAATTTATCAGCACAAAGAAAACACTGGGAAATATTTTCCGGTAAAAATGTTCTTGTAGTCAGGAGACAGCCATGAAATGTGTGAGGGAAAAAGAAAAACTAATGCTGCAAGGCCCCAGTGCGGTTACCCTGGGGAAATTTAACGGACTGCACCGGGGCCATCAGAAACTGGTCAACCGGGTACTTGAGATAGGAAAGCAGGGGTATGAGACTGTGGTCTGTGCCTTTGAGACACCGGCAAGGAAGCTGCTGACAGGGGCGGAGCGGTATGAGATTCTGGAGAAAATGGGTGTCGGGGTTCTGGCAGAACTTCAGATGGACACCCGGCTGATGCATATGTCTCCCGGGGATTTCGTAGAGCAGATACTGGTGAAGCGTATGCACGCCGGCTGGGTGGTGGTCGGTCCGGATTTCCGTTTTGGCTATCAGAGAAAAGGGGACACAGCATATCTGCAGGAAATGGGAAAGTTATATGGGTTTCAGGTGGAAATCCTGGAGAAAGAAAAGGACGGGAACCGGCCGATTAGCAGCACTTATATCCGGGAACAGCTGAATGAAGGACATATAGAGAAAGTGAACAGCCTTCTGGGATATCCTTTCTCAACCACCGGGGAAATCATCCATGGCAGGGGCTTGGGACATACCATTGGAATTCCCACCACCAATCTGATTCCACCCAAAGGGAAACTGATGCCGCCCAATGGGGTTTATGCCACCCGTTCCAGATTCTTTCACAGAGAATATCTGGGGATCACGAATGTAGGTTATAAACCTACGGTGGGTGGAGAAGACTTTCTGGGAGTGGAGACGTATCTGTTCGACTGCCATGAGAATCTGTATGGGGTGGAATCTACGGTGGCTTTTTATCATTTTCTGCGTTATGAGAGGAAATTTGATTCTTTGAATCAGCTGAAAGAACAATTGCTGCGTACAGATGTATCGCAGGCGGAAGAATTTTTTGCGGAACATTCTTTTATGAAAACATACTCTAAAGGATAAATATGCCGTCAGGCATAGAAAGGGAGGGAGTCATGTCGGTACTTAGTGTGATTCTGGGTTTAATGGGGGGATTGGGTCTTTTCTTATACGGAATGGAATTGATGAGCAAAAGCCTGGAAAAAGCCGCCGGTGCAAAGATGAGGAGTGTACTGGAGTTCTTTACCAGCAATCGGTTTATGGGGATGTTGGTGGGAGTCATATTCACTGCAGTGATTCAGTCTTCCAGTGCAACAACTGTGATGGTAGTGAGTTTTGTCAATTCGGGGCTGATGAATCTGATGCAGGCAGCCGGGGTGATTATGGGCGCCAACATCGGTACAACGGTGACTTCACAGCTGATTGCCATCAATCTCTCAGATTGGGCCCCCTTGTTTGTAATGGCAGGGGTTGTGATGAGCAATTTCTGTAAAAACCAGAAGATCAACCGGATGGGGGAAGTGATTCTGGGCTTTGGTATTTTATTCATGGGTCTGACCACTATGTCAAGCTCTATGTCCGTGCTGAAAGAATCCCCTATGATTACCCAGGCACTGGGGTCTTTGGATAATCATTACCTGGCCATTTTGGTGGGGTTTGTGATCACAGCCGTTTTACAGAGCTCCTCTGCCACAGTGGGAATCGTACTGCTGCTGGCCAGCCAGGGGCTGCTGGAAATACAGATTTGCTTCTTTGTGATTCTGGGATGTAACATGGGGTCCTGCGTATCCGCCCTGCTGGCCAGCCTGGGCGCAAAGACAGATGCGAAAAGAGCAGCATGGATACATTTCCTGTTTAATATCGTGGGAAGTGCCCTGATTTTGGTGATTCTGACCGCAGCACTGGAGCCGGTTACTCTCTTTATCCAGCATATCTCCGGAGGGAATGCTGCCAGGGAGGTGGCCAATGCCCACACGATTATTAAAGTGGTGGAAGTGATTGCACTGTTCCCCTTTATCCAGTGGATTGTAAAGCTGACTTACAAAATCGTTCCGGGCGGGGAGGAAGCCGGAACAGAAGGCTTCCAGCTGGAGTATATTGGCGAGAAAAATGTATTTTCTCCCACTACGGCAGTGTTTGACGCCACCAGGGAACTGGAACGTATGGGTTATATGGCAATCGGCAATCTGGAGAGGGCGATGAATGCGTTGATCAGCCTGGATGAAAAGGAAATCCAGGAGGTCTATGAGGTAGAGAAAAACATTGATTATCTCAACGAGACCATCACAGATTATCTGGTGGCGCTGAACCAGACCACACTGCCTGTGGACGATGCGAAAAGCATTGGAGGCCTGTTTCATGTGGCTAACGACATTGAACGGATTGGGGACCATGCAGAGAATGTGGCAGAGGCTGCTGTCATACGCATAGAGCAGAATCTGGACATGAGTTCTCAGGCCAAAAACGGTCTGCTGAAAATGCTGGGGAAGGTAGTGCAGATTACCACCTATGCTCTGGATATGTTCTCCAACAATAACCAGGAGCATATGCAGGAAATACTGGACCTGGAAGATGAGGTGGATGAGATGGAGCGCCAGCTGCAGCAGGAACATGTGGACAGGCTCACAAGAAACGAGTGCACACCTGCAGCGGGAATGGTTTATTCAGATATTATATCCGGTCTGGAAAGGGTGTCCGACCATGCGACGAATATTGCGTTTTCCATAGCGGAAGAACCAGAGAGTTAGGATATCAGTAATTTTGCGGCAGGGGGCGGCAGCAGGAATACTTTCAGAAAAACATTTACAACAGCTGTCATTTGTGCTATACTATGTCTGGTTTCAAGTAACATAATACAGCCCATATTCGGAAATCGGATACTCCGGCCATTTCTTAATAGAGGGCGGTTATGAGAGAAAAAAGGAGGAAATACAATTGATTTCAAAGGAAAAGAAAGCTGCAATCATGAAAGAATATGCCAGAACAGAGGGAGATACCGGTTCACCGGAAGTACAGGTTGCAGTTTTGACAGCCAGGATTCAGGAATTAACTGAGCATTTGAAGGTACACCATAAGGATCACCATTCCAGACGGGGACTTTTGAAAATGGTAGGTCAGAGACGTGGATTGCTTGCATATTTAAAAAAGACCGACATTGAGAGATACCGCGCATTAATTGAGAGACTGGGACTGAGAAAATAAGGTATGTGTACAGTTGGGGGCGGATCAATCCGCCCTCTTTTTAGCATTGTTTGAGGTCGTTTTAGAAAGGAAACCAGTATATGTACAAAAGTTATTCAATGGAATTGGCAGGCAGAACACTGAGAATAGATATTGACCGGGTGGCCAAGCAGGCCAACGGAGCAGCTCTGATGTTCTATGGAGATACCACGGTGTTATCTACTGCTACAGCATCAGAAAAGCCCAGGGAAGGGATTGATTTCTTTCCGCTGAGTGTAGAATACGAGGAAAAAATGTACGCTGTGGGGAAAATCCCCGGCGGATTTAATAAAAGGGAAGGAAAGGCCAGTGAGCATTCTGTGCTCACATCCAGGGTAATCGACCGCCCCATGCGGCCGCTGTTTCCCAAGGATTACAGAAATGACGTGACTTTGAATAACCTGGTGATGTCGGTGGACACGGAGTGTAATCCGGAGATTCCGGCTATGCTGGGGTCGGCTTTATCTGTGTGCATTTCGGATATACCGTTTGACGGTCCATGTGCGGCTACCCAGGTGGGGCTCATCGGCGGGGAGTTTGTGATCAACCCATCCCTTTCCCAGAAAGATATTTCAGATTTACAGCTCACAGTGGCGTCTACACGGGAAAAAGTCATCATGATCGAAGCCGGCGCCAACGAAGTACCGGAAGAACGAATGATTGAGGCTATTTACAAAGCCCATGAGGTAAATCAGGAGATTATCGCTTTCTTTGACAAGATTATCGCGGAAACCGGGAAACCCAAACACGAGTATGAGAGCTATGCGGTGCCCCAGGAGGTAGTGGCGGCATTAGAGGAACTGGTGCCTTCCGATGAGATGGAGAAAGCGGTTTTTACCGATGAGAAGCAGGTGCGTGAGGCAAATATCCGTGCCATCAGAGAACGTGTGGAGGAGACCTGGGCGGAGAATGAGGAATGGCTTTCCTATCTTGGAGATGCTCTTTACCAGTACCAGAAGAAGACAGTGCGCAAGATGATTCTGAAAGACCACAAGCGCCCTGACGGCAGAGAGATCACCCAGATCCGTCCGCTGGCCGCTGAGATTGACATTGTGCCCAGAGTACACGGTTCCGGTATGTTCACCAGGGGCCAGACACAAATCTGTACCATCACAACACTGGCGCCGCTGGCAGATGCCCAGAGAATTGACGGACTGGATGAGATGGAGACTTCCAAGCGCTATATGCACCACTATAATTTCCCGTCCTATTCGGTTGGGGAGACCCGTCCTTCCAGAGGACCGGGACGCCGGGAAATCGGACATGGTGCCCTGGCGGAGAAAGCTCTGCTTCCTGTGCTCCCGTCAGAGGAAGAATTTCCGTACGCTATTCGGACTGTTTCAGAGACGTTTGAGTCAAACGGTTCCACGTCCCAGGCCAGTATATGCGGTTCCACACTGTCCTTGATGGCAGCGGGGGTTCCCATTAAAAAACCTGTGGCCGGGATTTCTACCGGGCTGGTGACCGGGGATACAGACGATGACTATGTAGTTTTGACAGATATTCAGGGGCTGGAGGATTTCTTCGGGGATATGGACTTTAAAGTGGCAGGAACCCATGACGGGATCACAGCTATTCAGATGGATATCAAGATCCACGGCTTGACCAGGAGTATTGTGGAGGAGGCAATCCGCAGAACAAAGGAGGCCAGGGAGTATATTCTGAGGGAGATAATGGAGCCCTGTATTGCCAAACCCAGAGAGTCAGTGGGTCCGTATGCACCCAAAATTATCCAGATCCAGATTGATCCCCAGAAGATCGGTGATGTGGTAGGCCAGAGAGGGAAAACCATCAATCAGATTATCGATGAGACAGGGGTAAAGATTGACATTTCCGATGACGGCGCTGTATCCATCTGCGGCACAGACCAGGCTGGAATGGATAAAGCGGCAGAGATGGTGAAAATTATCACCACAGACTTTGAATCCGGACAGATTTTTGTGGGCAAAGTAGTCAGCATTAAAGAATTCGGTGCATTTTTGGAATTTGCTCCCGGCAAAGAAGGCATGGTGCATATTTCAAAGATGAGCAAAGGACGCATCAACCGTGTGGAAGATGTGCTGACGCTGGGAGACAAGGTGACAGTTATCTGTCTGGGAAAAGACCGGATGGGCAGAATCAGCTTCAGCATGAAAGACGTTCCTGCCGGGGCGAAGCCGTCTATTTAGAGAGGGAAGGAAGCTGCTGCCTGCTGATAAAACAGTTATGCAGCAGCTTTTTGGAGTGTGTTTGAAAGTGCTTTCTGCCAGATACATGGCACATTCTAAGGCAGACTCAGTGCAAATGGGGGATATCATGAGAAGAATTGGGAAATTCCAAAAAGTAAGTTTTGGGCGTTTTCAGGAAGACTGGGAAAATCAGTTTGGCAGGGAAGAACATCTGGAAGAGATTTATCAGGGTATCCGGCTTCCACTGCGTGCAACTGCCCTGAGTGCAGGTTATGATTTTTATACGCCTGTACAGATTTCACTGAAACCGGGGGAGAGTGTGATGATTCCCACAGGTATCCGTGTGGAAATGGAAGAAGGATGGGTTTTGACCTGTTATCCCAGAAGTGGTTTGGGAATCCGGTATCGGATGCAGCTGGATAATACTGTGGGCATTATTGACGGAGATTATTTTTATGCGGATAATGAGGGACACATTCAGGCGAAAATGACCAACTGCAGCCAGGAGGGCAAATGTCTGTCCATACCTGCCGGCGGCGGATTTATGCAGGGGATTTTTCTTCCCTTTGGTATTACGGTAGATGACCAAGCTTCTGGAAGGAGAACAGGAGGATTTGGAAGTACAGGGGTGTAGGCGGCAGGTGTGAAAAAGAGAATGCCAAAAAAGAGAACCTCCTCTGGTGCTCTGGTGAGGTCCTCTTTATCCCTTGTTCTGTAACTGTTCTAATATTTTACGATTCCTCGATGGGAACCCCGGCCTTTTCTTCTTTTCTGGCGTTTTCCAGAATTTTATTAAATGCGTCGGCTGCTGCCTGGTATTCGGCATCGTCCTCAATGTTGGCTAAGATGGGATCGCCTTTTTCAGTCTTGCTGAATGCATACAGGAATACTTCTCCGTCTGCGTTATGACCCTGCTTGTCCAGGGGGAGAAGGGCGATGTACTCCTTGCTGTCTACAGGAAAAACCGTGAGAATGGCGCAGTCAACTTCTGTGTCATCTTCCATGGTTAAGGTAAGTGTGCTGGGAGTATTTCCATTTCCCTGATTGGGATTGGAAGAACAATTACTGGTACAGGAGGCACAGTCTATTGGAGAACAGCCGGCTCCTGCAGATTCCTGATTTTTATTCATTTCTTCACTCATGATATTTTTCCTCGCTTTTTTAAATCGTACGGTACAGTAACACTTTAACAGATAAATTGGGGGATTGCAAGGATTAGTGAAAAAATTTATAATGTATTGTAAATGAAAAGAGCAGACGAGCAGCGATCAAAAGTGACGACTAGAAGGAGGCCCGAAGATGGAGGATCGAAAGTTTAGCTTCAAAAGGGGAAATCCCAGTACGCTGGGGGTTACAAGAGACGGCGGGGGATATAATTTTGCTGTGGCCGTACCGCCAAACGAGAGTGAGGTCAGTCTGCTGGTGTACAAAAAAGGGGACTCGGAGCCGGCCAAGGAGATTCCCCTGGGAGATATGTATCGGACGGGCAGTGTCTATGCGGTGCATGTTTTGGGGTTTGATCCGGCATGTCATGAATATAACTACCGTATGGGAGATCGGATTGTCCAGGACCCCTGTGCAGTGGTACTGCGGGGGCTGGGAGGATTTGGGGAAATGAATGATCCGGGACTGCCCCACAAGGTCAGATGCGGGTTCTTCTTATCGGAAGAATTTCCATGGGAAAATGACTGGCTGCCAATGTATCCTTATGAAGAAATGGTGATTTACAAAGTGCATGTGCGTGGATATACCATGCATAAGAATTCCAGAGTCCGCCGGAAGGGAACGTTTGCGGGACTGCAGGAAAAGATCCCATATTTTCAGGAATTAGGAGTAACAGCACTTGAGCTGATGCCAGCTTATGAATTCAGCGAAGTGATTGCACCAAAAGACATGCCGCCGGAGTATGTTTATAAAATGAGAGACCGGCTGCCGCTGAATTTCTGGGGCTATACCCAGGGCTATTATTTTGCTCCGAAAGCGGCTTACAGCTGCAGGCAGGACGACCCGGCAGGGGAATTTAAGGAGCTGGTGAAAGCGCTGCACAAAGCCAAGATGGAATGCATCATGGAATTTTATTTTCCGCAGGGATATAATCCCCAGATGGTACAGGCCATTCTCAGGCATTGGAGAATCCAGTATCATATTGATGGGTTTCATCTGGTGGGGGATGTTCCTCAGAGCCTGCTGGTCCAGGACCCGGTGCTCAGCCGTACCAAACTGCTCTTCCAGGGAGTGGGGGCAGGCGGTGAGAACCGGTATGTGGCGGAATACAATGAAGGATTTAAGCAGGATATGCGGAAGTGGCTCAAAGGAGATGCGGATTCTCTGGGAGGTGCCATTTACCGTATGCGCAGGAATCCGGATACCTGTGCAGTGGTCAATTATATAGCCAATCAGGATGGATTCACCCTCCAGGATATGGTAAGCTATGAGAAGCGCCACAATGAGGCGAATAAGGAAAACAACCAGGACGGAAGTGTCTATAATTACTCCTGGAACTGCGGTGCAGAAGGGCCCACCCGCAAAAAGGCCATCCGCACACTGCGGACACAGCAGGTGAAAAACGCTTTGCTCATGGTTTTGCTGAGCCAGGGAACGCCCCTGATTTATGGCGGGGATGAATTTGGAAATTCTCAGCAGGGCAATAACAATGCCTATTGTCAGGACAATGAGATTGGCTGGGTGGATTGGAGCAGAGCCAGGCTGAATCAGAGTATGGTTGACTTTGTCAAAGAGGCTGTTATTCTGAGGAAAAGCCACCCGGTGCTGCATATGTCCTGTGAGCCCCGGGGCATGGATTATCTTTCATTGGGATATCCGGATATTTCCTATCACGGAGACCGGGCCTGGTTTGGGGATATGGAACCGGGCAACCGTCAGATCGGTATTATGTACTGTGAAGGGTATGGAACGGACGACAGCCGGGAAGATGGATTCCTCTATCTGGCCTGTAATCTGCATTGGGAGACTCAGCGGCTGGCTCTTCCCCATCTTCCGGACCGGATGAGGTGGAGTGTGGTGATGAAAACCTGTGAGGAGGAGGAACCCCAGTGTTCCTGGATTGTCCAGGATGAGGAAGAAAAGACAGAGGCGTTGAAGTATGTGGCAGTGCCTGCCCGCACCATTTTAGTCCTTGAGGCCAGAGAGGAAGAGGCGCTGACTAAGTCCGTGAAAGGAAAGGGAGGAGGTATGGATGCATCCCTGGAAACATTTTAAGACAATTACCCGGCATAAATGGCTGGTGATGAAATATTGTTTTCGCGTAGGACTGTACAGGCAGGGCCTTCTGCATGATCTTTCCAAGTATTCCCCTGTGGAATTTTTGGCAGGGTGTAAATATTATCAGGGATACCGAAGCCCTAACAACAGAGAGCGGGAGGATAAGGGAGTGTCCCCATCCTGGCTGCACCATCAGGGGCGGAACAAACATCATTTTGAATACTGGGTGGATTATGCCCCCCAGGCAGATACAGTGATCGCCGGGGCCCCTATGCCCCGCAGATATGTGGCGGAGATGGTTATGGACAGAATCAGTGCCTGCAGAAATTACAGTGGAGATACTTACACAGATGCGGCGCCTCTGGAGTATTTTCTGAAAAATAAAGACCGTATCTGGTTTATCCATAAGACTACCAAGCGGGAGCTGGAAGGATTGCTGCGTATGCTGGCGGAAAAAGGGGAACAGAAGACTTTTGCCTACATACGCCGGGTATATCTGCCGGAAGGCAGGAACAAAAGAAGGAGGAGAAAGAAGTGGTGAGTAGTAAAGTAATGATTATTTTATCGGCCTTTGTCATCTATCTTGTGATGATGGTGGCAATTGGTGCTGTGTTTATGAAAAAGACAAAAAGTGCGGAAGATTATTTCCTGGGCGGCCGGGGTTTAGGCGGCTGGGTGGCTGCTCTGTCGGCCCAGGCGTCAGATATGAGCGGCTGGCTCCTGATGGGCCTTCCGGGAGCCATCTATGCCCTGGGTACCGGGCAGGCATGGATTGCCATCGGATTATTTATCGGTACAGTGTGCAACTGGGTATTTATCTCAGGGAGGCTGCGCCGGTATACCATTGCTGCCAACAATTCCCTGACTCTGCCGGAATACTTTGAGAACCGGTTCCGGGATAAGAAAAGGATTCTGCTGCTGATTTCTTCTGTGGTGATTGTGGTCTTTTTCCTGGTTTATACGGCATCTGCTCTGGCAGCCGGGGGACAGCTGTTCCACTCTGTATTCGGGCTGGATTATCATATCGCTCTGGCCATCGGTGCGCTGGTAATTCTGGCTTACACCTTTATGGGCGGTTTCATGGCAGTGTGTACCACGGACTTTATTCAGGGAACACTGATGCTCATAGGTCTTCTGGCAGTACCCATTGCAGCCTGGACTCTGCTGGGCGGAGATTTCCGTGATCTTCTGGTACAAAGCCAGGTGGCAGGGGGAGCAGATGCCTATCTGAGCCTTTGGCACAATGGAGGAGAGCCTTACCGCGCCATTGATATTATCTCCCAGCTGGCCTGGGGCCTGGGGTACTGCGGAATGCCCCATATTCTCACCCGGTTTATGGCTGTGAAAAGTGAGAAAGAGCTGAAAAAATCACGGGTTATCGCTATTATCTGGGTGGCATTGTCGCTGGGGGCCGCCTGTGTCATTGGAGTCCTGGGCCGTGCTTATCTCTACCCTGTACTGCTGGGTACAGAAGGACAGGCATCTACAGAAAGTGTGTTTATTGAGATGATCACAAAAGTATTTACACAGGATCTGGCTCTGCCCTTTGTGGGAGGAATTTTCCTGTGCGGAATTCTGGCGGCTATTATGTCCACCGCGGATTCCCAGCTTCTGGTGGCTGCGTCTTCCGTTTCCGAAGATATTTACCGTGGATATTTCCGTACAGAGGCGGACAGCGCCAAGGTTCTGCGCATCAGCCGTATCACTGTGGCGGTAGTGGCACTTCTGGCCTTTATCATTGCATGGGACCCCAACAGCAGTATTATGGGGCTGGTGTCTAATGCCTGGGCAGGTCTGGGGTCTGCATTCGGACCCATTGTCCTGCTGTCCCTGTTCTGGAAACGGACCAATCTGGCAGGAGCCATTGCAGGTATTCTCTCAGGAGGTCTGGCTGTGATTGTGTGGGATTACATTCCTCTGGCCGGCGGGCAGACACCAGGAGCCGCCACGGGACTGTATTCATTGGTAGTGGGATTTGCCTTAAGTATATTGATGATCGTGGTGTGCAGTCTTGCCACCAAAGCGCCTTCTCAGGAAATCGTGGATGAGTTTGAGCGGGTGCGTACAGGAAATGTTGAGGAATAGAGCGTAAAGAATAGAAGAGCATAAAACAGATAGAGATATGAGATGTGAGAAAAACAGCCATGCAGATATGTTTTGGGATATCTGCATGGCTGTTTTTTGCGGCATTTTTTGTGAAAGAAAATAAATGAGAAATATTATCAATTAACCCCTTGACAAAATTAGTCAAGACTAATATACTATTCACATAAATGATAGCAATTCTCATTTTAGGAAATTAAATATTCGCGGTTTACAGAAACACCCAGAATATAGAAAGGGAGAGGAAGAGTATGGCATTGGCGATGGTGGGAATCGGGGAAACCAGGACGATTATGGAACTCAGGGTGAAGGAAGAAATGAAGCGGCACCTGCAGGATCTGGGATTTACAGTGGGTGAGAAAGTCCATGTGGTGGGGGAGAACTCCAGCGGTCTGATTTTGAAGATCAAGGGTGCGAGGATTGCGCTGAACCGGGGATTGGCCACAAAGATTAGTGTAGCATAAAAGGAGGACAGACAATGACATTGAAAGATTTAAAACCCGGGAGTGAGGGCAGGGTGGTATCGATCGGGGATAAAGGCCCGGCCAGAAGAAGAATCATGGAGATGGGAGTGACCCCTGGGACCAGCGTGAAAGTGATCAAAGCAGCACCCCTGGGGGACCCCATTGAGGTGAACATACGGGGTTATGAGCTGAGCTTACGGAAAGAAGAAGCTATGAGGATTGTGGTGGAATAAAAAGGGCAGCGGCATACATCTGCCCATTTTATCCAGATGGTGGTTAGAAATAGCTAACTTATTTGAGGAGGATTAGAGAAGATGTCTTACACAATAGCGCTTGCAGGCAATCCCAACTGCGGGAAGACCACGCTGTTTAATGAGCTCACCGGCTCCAGGCAGCATGTGGGAAACTGGCCGGGGGTTACCGTGGATAAGAAAGAAGGTACATACAAGAAGAACAAGGAAATCAACATGCTGGACCTGCCGGGAACCTATTCCCTTTCCCCGTATTCAGCTGAGGAAATCGTAGCCCGGGACTATATTGTGAAGGAAAAACCGGATGCGGTGATTAACATCGTGGACGGCACCAGCATTGAGCGCAATCTGTATCTGACACTGCAGGTGCTGGAGACGGGAATTCCCACGGTGGTGGCCGTGAATATGATGGACGAAGTGGAGAACCGTGGAGATAAGATTGACTGCCAGAAGCTGTCCCAGATTCTGAGAGTGCCTGTGGTGCCCATAGTGGCCAGAACCGGAAAAGGACTGGATGAGCTGATGAAAGCGGCCCACAAGACCGCTTCCGGGGCCCGGCCGTCCAATCAGCTGCTCATCTTCGGTGATGACATTGAGCAGGCCATTGAAGAAATCAAGGAGCATCTCACCGAGGGGACACCGGGGGACCGTCAGTGGACGGCTATTAAACTGCTGGAGGGAGATGAGGTGATCGCGAAGACACTAAAACCCGCCCAGTCCGGCACCATCCAGGACATTGTGGAACGGATGGACAGCAAATGCAACGGAGATACGGAAGCGGCTATTGCAGACCAGCGGTATCAGTATATCGGCCAGCTGGTGAAACAGACGGTGAAAAAGGCCCAGTCGGGACATGTGGAGACCAGGTCGGATAAATTAGATAAAATACTCACCAACCGGATACTGGCACTGCCCATCTTTGCAGCAGTGATGTATCTTCTATTTGCGGCAACATTCAGTGAAAACTTCTTGTTCATCCCCGGCCTTCCCAGCCCCGGTGTATGGCTGGCAGGGATTGTGGAGACAGCCTGGGGTGCACTCACCGGACTGGTGGAAGGGGGACTGACTGCTGCCGGCGCCTCTGACTGGGCACTAGGTCTGGTGCTGAGCTGTATGGACGGTATCGGCGCAGTGGCCGGATTCCTGCCCCTGGTGCTGGTATTGTTCCTGCTGTTGTCATTCCTGGAAGACAGCGGATACATGGCACGTGTGGCTTTCGTGATGGACCGGATTTTCCGCCACTTCGGCCTTTCCGGGCGTTCCTTTATCCCTCTGCTGATGGGATTCGGATGCTCGGTGCCGGCGCTGATGGCTTCCCGGACACTGGAAAATGATAAAGACCGGAAAATTACTATGATGATTACTCCATTTATGTCCTGCGGGGCGAAGCTTCCCATATATTTAATGTTTGCAGTGACCTTATTTGTGAACAGCAATCAGACGATGATTGTATTTGGAATCTATATGATCGGACTTCTGGCAGCTGTGGCCAGTGCGTTTATCCTGGGAAAACTCCTGAAAGGCGGTGAGGTATCTAACTTTATCATGGAACTGCCCGCTTACCGGATACCCACCTTAAAGAGCGTGCTGATTCATGCCTGGGAGAAAGTAAAGGGATTTGCCGTCAAGGCGGGGACGGTTATCTTTGGCTCCACGGTATTGATCTGGCTGCTGTCCAGCTTCAACTTCAGCGGCATGTGTGAAATGGAAGACAGCTTCCTTGCCTCCATGGGAAATGCCATCAAGTTCATCTTTATCCCCCTGGGATTTGCAGACTGGAGAGCCAGCGTGGGAGTGGTCACCGGATGGATTGCAAAAGAGAACATTGTAGCCACTTTCGGCCAGCTGTTCGGAGGAGTTTCCGACCAGGTGATTGAGGCGGTGAGCGCAGGAGAAGAAGCCCTTCCAGCCATCACGTCGGTCTTCACACCTGCCGCTGCCTGGGCGTATATGACTTTTAACCTGCTGTGTATGCCCTGCTTTGCGGCAGTGGGGGCTATCAGACGGGAGATGGGTTCCTGGAAATGGACTCTGCGGGCTGTGGGCTATCAGATGCTCACCGCTTATGTTGTGGCATTTGTGGTGTATCATCTCTTTGGGCTGTTTTATTAAAATGGCAGAACTTTTACAGTAACTGACATGCAGAAGGAGGAATTTATTTTGTCAAGAGACGTGATACTGCAGAAGCTGAGAGAGGAAGGATATCGTGTCACAAACCAGCGCAGGCTGATCATAGACACGATTTTGGCAAATGACTGCTCCTGCTGTAAGGAAATTTATTATCAGGTGCATAAAAAAGACCCGGATATCGGAGCTGCTACTGTATACCGGATGATCAAGACGCTGGAAGAAATCGGGGTTCTAGACCGAAAGATTGTATTGAGAGATGTTTGCTGCAGGGAGGTGGAATAAAATGGGAGACGTTCTGGTGGTTCTGGTGATTGCGGCCTGCCTGGCGGCGGTGGCGCGGTATCACTGGAGAAAACGGAAAAAAGGAGAGACAGGCTGCGGCTGCGGGTGCAGCGGATGCAGTTCCACATGTGACAGAAAAAAATAGAAAGAAAGTGACAGCCGGGAATCGTCAGTGATTCCCGGCTGTTGATGGTATAGAATATATTTCGATTGGAAGTCCGGTGAGATTCCGGCACAGTTTTATCCCTACTGTAATGAGTACGAAAGCTGCGTGCCACTGGAATGTGTCATGTCAGGACAATGACATACACAGTTTTGGGAAGGGCAGTGAGTAGGTTTGAACTTTAGTCAGGAGACGGGCATCTTGGTGTTTGGTATAGTGAGACGAGTATCCGAAGGCATAAGGCGTAGAAAGACACTCCATAGATCTTTAAATATGGCGTAAACCGGAGTACAATCAGCGGCTGGGTAAAGTAGCTTTCCCCTATCAAGGTATCAGAGGAGAAAACGGTCACCCTCAAGGAGTATAAGGCTCTCCAGAAAGAAATCCAGCGCCTTAA
>CAJUMB010000028.1 GCA_910587105.1 uncultured Lachnospiraceae bacterium | reverse complement strand
TATCAACCACCTTTCCTAAAATTCCTTATATTTGGATTATACAGGAAGCTCCTTTAAATTCATATCCCTCATCGGATAGAATGTTTTTAATGGCTGCAAAAACTTCTGCGGAAAGCTTCCGCCTAAAATTACACGGAAGTGATGTGCATATTTCAGGCCAACTGTAGCACTTTAAAAACTCCAGTTCGCGTGGCGGAAGCAAATAATTCATACGGATATGAACCAACGCTCCATCTTCAAAGTACTCTATAGGCGGTAATGTTCCATAGTTTGACAGGCAGGCACATGCGAGTGTTCTGTAGTTGTAATTTTCCACCTGCCACTGAGGAAGCGGACTGACTTCCAGTGCAGCGTCAACATGGCGATAAAGATAATACAGCTGGGAACCCTTCATGCCAGTTCGAAGAATTGAAACCACACCAGTTTTGTCCGGCTCATTTACCCAGTAACTATGGGTGAAAGGGGAGGTTAAGCGAAGGTAATCTGTGCCAAATTCAAACAATGGATTCGATTCCCAGGAAGCAGCAGAGAGTGTCGTTTGCCACAATGTTTGTAAATTCTCTTGTTCGAGGCCAAACATTGTTTTTATATTATAGGGGTTTGCTCTAGCATCCTGCTTTGAATAAAATCCAATACCAGATACGCAGGAGATATTATCCAAAGCAATGCCTCTTTGAAATAAAATTCCGTTAAAGTGTTCTTCATGCTTTTTTGATGGTGCCATCCGGTTTGGGCGGTGATAAACTACGCCTGTACTTAAAAATTGATTTGTGATTTCATCTTCAAGTTCTTCAGAAATATACGGCAAAGTTCCAGAAATTTCCGGATACAATGATTTGTAACTGCCAAGCATGCTGCGAATTCTTCCTTTCAGGTGCACAATAGAGATGGGTTTTTCTGCGTCGTCCCAGAGGGAAGCATACGCCATCATCCCGCAGATGCTATAGACAAGACGGGTTTTCCATTCATCCTCTGTTTCTTGCGTTCCTCTAAGAATGTGATATTGCCGTGATACTTTTGAGAAAAGTCCGTTATACTTGTCCATCAGTTTTCCCTCAACACATACTGAAGGTCACTCTTGAGATTTTTAGAAACTACGATGCCTTTCTGCGGATCTGCAACTGCCTCTGCGAGTTCATCTATCGCCATGGAAGCATAGGCAATCGGGAAAATGCAAAACAAGAAATCGTCATCTGCTGTAGCAGAGGGATATATGTTGTGCATAGTGGTTGCAAGGCTGTTGATTTGGCTTCTGACCAATGTGCTTGGTGTAAATTTCGAAAGGGCTGCTATTTCTTTGCGCATTCCTTTTTTTGCCGAATAAGGTTTAAAATCGTCAGAAATATAACCGCCATAATATTTGCCAGTAGCTTTTTTATCCACCAAAAACTCTGTAAACAACGGCAGCATGAATCCATACAGGCTTTTGGGTTCAACCTGAATGTCTTCTGCATATGGATGGGTAGCTATATAAAAAATATTTTTTTGAGAAAGTATTTCTGGAAGCCTGTTCATCCAACCGCTTGCAAGAAGGTTGTTAATTATTACGATGTCTTCACCATCAGCACCCATTTTCTCGATTGCTTGGCGGACGTAGTTGCCTTCACAGCAGAGTATACCATGCTTATGGGCAGTTACAGCTGCGCTAAACGCCTGAGTGATATCGATTGCATTGGGACCGATGAGTAAAAGTGGTTGTTTTTCAATATAGGAAGCACAAAGAAATGCAGCAAGACCACTTCTGTATTGTTCAGCAACACCTGCTTCCGCAAGTTCAAATACAGCTGTGTTGATAACATCCGCCCACGAGTGATGCACTTCAAGTTCATCAAGATGTTCAAATTTAGGGTATGTGCGATATACCGCAGCATCGACTGAGGCAGGTGTTGTTGATCCTACAATCTGCACTGGTTGTCCCCCAACAAATGCCATACTTGCAATAAAATCCGCCGCATTTTCACGAGTCTTTTGGAGACGTTCGGCAACCGCTTTTTCGATACCATCAGCCAGTTTTTCTTTTTCAGCTATGATACCAGAAAGACGCTCATCTTCTGCTTTTGTTTTGTTGAATGCTTCTTGTGCTTTGCCTAGATCCTCAGCAGCAGATTTTAACTTCGCACGAAGTCGATCGAACTTTTGTTGGGATTCAGTCAAGAGTCTTTCATTCTCTTTTTCCCAATCCTGACGGATAAGCTCCTTCGCTTTTTCTTGAAGTTCAGTATTGGCAGAAATCGCTGACCGAACTATTTCGTCTTCTAAGCTCTCTCCATCAACATATTTCCAGACGATATTCAGAAATTCATCCAGAAGTTCTTTTGCGGCAGGATTGGAGCAACGGCATACAACCTCAATTTTGCACGTTATATCATCAACTGGAATTGCCTCCATAAAATCCCTGAATGTTTTATATTGGGTACGAGTTACCTCCCTTGCTTTATATGCAGCCCAGGAAATTGAAGATAAAACGATATCTTTTACAATATCAAACGGACTTTTCAAATGATAAAGTTTACTTGGAAGTCCTGCAAATGCGTTCCGATAAAAAGAAAGCCCATTTTCCAGATGTACAATATCAGCGCCAGTGAATTCATATACCGGCACTACAATACAATTTTCAGAAATCGCTGTTTTTCCGTTAACTGTGTTGAGTTCTTTCATAGTGCAAAGGATGCCTGTATACTGCCCTTTGGATGTATAAAAGGAAAACATGACCCTTC
Organism: uncultured Lachnospiraceae bacterium; assembly: GCA_910587105.1. Classification (GTDB taxonomy): domain Bacteria; phylum Bacillota; class Clostridia; order Lachnospirales; family Lachnospiraceae; genus MGBC164599. Next base: position 40,035 of record CAJUMB010000028.1, on the reverse strand, counting down.
GACTGCGAGGCTGGTAATTTATTCCCTTTTTCAAAAGGCCCACCAGTTCATCAAGACTGTTCACTTCAGCGATTATGGAGATTTCTATAGGTTTAATCTCCGCATTATATCGGGATAATATATAATACCTTGAGGGATCATTTTCGTTAGGAATTCCAGACCATGTCCAAATACCATAGAATCCATCATCGGAAGGCCCGTCCTTGTGAAAAATCTTATCCCAATTTGTGAAATGGTTTGAGGTATCTTCGTTTTTTGAAAAAATATAATATTGTCCATTATGATTCAAATCAGCATATCGAACAAGACGCTTCTGTCCACTATAATTCGTTGTAACACAACATAAAGAAACAATTTCATCCGTGTTGGACGAAGGTAAAATAGGGGTGTCTGCGTCATCAAACTGCGCAAGATAGTCTGCGTCATCACTTTCAAAGACACTTGGGGCAGTCTGCAATTCGGAAATTTTTGCTTGTGCTTCAGCCAACAAGGACGCTAATTGATCTTTATCCTGTTCAATTTCATGAATCCTATTTTCGTACTCAGCTTTTATGGCATCAATGCTATGCTGGGCTGCTTCAACTTGATCGGACAGACGGCGATTTTCTTCTTCCATAGCCTTAATTCGATTGGCCGTTTCAACATCTTTTGCACGCTCAGATTTAATATTTTCCATTCTCTCGCAAAGAGTAGTGCATGCGTCCGCATCCAAAGGATTTCCAGTCAGCTTAAAATACAACTCCGTATTATTAGAGAATGAAGAGTCAAGCATTGTTGTTGCTAAGGCAGCCTCTTGAGAAAAATCTTCTCCCTTGAGTTTCGCTATATTTTTTTCGATCTCATTCATCCAGTGTTCTACCCGCATATTGACCCACATTGCGATAAAGGGTTTATCGATATTGGTTATAGCAATTGACAGTGCGTGCTGTTCTGTCAATGATTTAGCTCTGAACCCTTTTTGAACTTTAAAAAATTCCTGTTCGTTTCTCTTAAAGAGTTCCTTGAACTTTTTACCTGTAATGATTTCGCAGAGGGTTGATTTTTCTTCTTTGGTAAGAAGCCCGATGTAGTTCATGGTTTTCATCATTCCTTTCACTTCGCTCAAGGCACAAACAAGTCATGAAAAAGCAAGTTGTGCCACTTTGTTGATTGGTTTATAATAAATTCAGGATAGCAATACACTACAGAGCACGGGGAGGTAAGTGGCGGATGCATTTCCGACCCCGCATGGTTATATGTGCCGTCATCCTTCCAAGCACAAACAAGTGGGACTTTGAGCCCGGACCCTTATCATTGGTAATAAACCATATTTATTTAGTCACTGGATGACAGTCAATGTTGCTATCCATTTTTAAGGTGGTGATACTTATGATGAAGTTAAAATACTCCATCTGCTGTGGACTTGACGTCCATAAAAATGTTATCGTTGCAACCATCGTAACCACCAATAAGGAAGGCATTTCCGAGTATAATCAGAAATCCTTTTCCACCATCAACTCGGACATCCAAAAGTTTCACGACTGGCTTATCGGGAATAATTGCTATCATGTCTGTATGGAATCCACAGGAAAGTATTGGATTCCTATTTTTAATTATCTCGAAAAAGACATTGATGTCTGCCTCACGCATCCCAAATATGTGAAAGCTATCAAGGGCAAAAAAACCGACAAAAAGGATTCCAAATGGATTGCCGACCTCTACAAATTTGATCTGGTCAGATGCTCTTTTATCCCTCCAAAAGATTTCCGGCAACTCCGGGAACTTGCCAGATACCGTTTTAAACTGGTCTGCATGAAATCCTCGGAAAAAAACCGCATCCAGAACTGCATGACAGTTTCAAACATTGGGATTGCAAGCGTCCTCAAAGATCCTTTCTGTAAAACAGCCACTGAGATCATGTCCTATCTGCTGGAACATACTTCAGACACGATCGATGAAAAGGCTGTCCTCAGACTGATCAAAAAAGGAACAAAAGCCACATCAAACGAAATCATTGAGGCAATCAAAGGCTATAACATTGAAACCGATCAGGCAAAAAAACTGCAACTTGCCCGCAACCATCTGGATTACCTTGAAGATATGATCACCCAGACAGAAGTCGAGCTCTATGTCCGCATAAAACCTTATTACGAATTTGTGGAATTCGTAAGCACAATGCCAGGCATGACTCAGCTAAGTACAACCATTGTCCTGGCTGAAACCGGAGTCGATATGGAAATCTTTGACGACGCCGGACATCTCTGTTCCTGGTGCGGACTTTCCCCTGCCAATAATGAATCTGCCGGGAAGAAAAAATCTGTCCGGATCGCAAAAGCCGGCGATTATCTGAAACCTGTAATGGTCCAGTGCGCCCTTTCCGCCATAAGAAGCAGGAAACAGCCTTATTTTGCAGTTAAATATAACGCAATCAAAAAGCGCCGTGGGCATAAAAAAGCAATTATTGCCATAGCCCGCATGATGATGGTCTGTATTTACCATATGATCTCTGAAAAGAAACCATTTGCGCCAACAGACTATGAAGAATTAATGAATAGCCGTGAACAGAAAAAACGGGTTGTTTTAAATGAAGAAAATGCTATAGCATTTCTTGCCGCCCAAGGTTACGATACCTCTCAATTAGTTAAATGCAGCGATAACTGATCCAAGACAGAACATATATTCGTTTTCAGAGGAGTTTTGACTCCTTAGTGAAGTGCGCCCAAAAATATACTTTTTCTTTCACCCTTTATCTCCCTGTTTATTTGTTTTTATACCTCGATAGATATCCTGTAATCTCCGATAGGATTGCTCGTTGATGCTGTCCTCCTTGATGCATTTCTGTATCCATTGACATATCTGAGGATAATGACTCATACCGGATAAAATGTTTCGCAGAGAATGAGGGGCAGGAATGAATCCCCCCCATGTGTTACTAATTCGCTTCAAAATTTCGGCTTCATCATTTGTAATGACAGTTTGTTGCTTTTTGAAGTCAATTTTCCAGACAACATCAAGGCCAATGACAACCTGAACACTTACACCGTAGGATAGTCCATCCAGTTCAAGCGGTTTGTCTGCAAATATTTTCCGCTTTTCCACAATACGACTATTATTAGAGATAATGAGCTCACCATCAAATGTTGACTTAAAAAGCAGTGTTTTATTATGAGGCAGCGTATTAGTTTCACCAGGAACGATCTCAGAACCAGAAAGATCGGTTATTGATACCTCTGGAGATAATCCCACTTGGCTGAGAGGTTCTTCCCAGAAGTAAGTGTATTGTAAGGCTTGAGTACGCCCTGCCGAGATTAACTGTTGCCTACTGGTGCAGAGGACTTCATATAGTCTTGGATGAGCAGCATTATGATTTAGCTGACGCACTATTGTGTGAGGAAAAGTCTTGAATGTTGCTGCATTACCTTTGACAAGCATATACATACTATCTCGACTATGTTTTACTATATAATTTCCCTCTACAAATAATGGCCACACCGGCTGCAAAGAAACCGGATGATCTGTCAGGCGACAGTGAAAATCAAGAAAGAACCGGGCAGCTTCTTCACTAAATGCGGATGCAGAAACCATGTAAAGTGTCCAAGATTCCCAACCAAACTGTTTTTGAGCAATCTCTCGAATTCGTATGCTGCTATAAGATCTTCTATAGAAATAGCCGCGTTTTAGCAAATAGTATTCTTTCTCAATCTCAACATCAGCATCATATGTGAGTTTTTTGCCAGAAGACTTTTCAAACAAAGTCCCTTCTGGAGAAATTCCAGTAATCTCAGCTGGCCAGAATTCGCGCAGTTTATCAATTCCATTTTTAAAATCGAGAGTGTATTTTTCGAATGGCCTTTCACCGATGGAAAGATATGTAATGCTATCATAGTTCAGGCGTTCTTTCTCAAACACATAAGGCGGATCCGATATCCCTTTCGGCTTGATTTCTATACAAAAATCTTTGCTGAGAGAACTAATTGGAGCGCGAATCAAACCAATTTCAAATCTGAACGAAATTGCGGACACATCTGCAATACGGATAGGCAAATCGTGTTCCTGCGAACTGTAGGAGATTGAATAACCAGCTCCAAATATACGTTCAGGACAATTTTTACTTTTTTCATGGGCACTATGTCTAAAGTGGCGTATTTGAATATCACTATCAGTAAGGATGACATACTGACCACAGAGTTCGCACATAAACAAACCACTGTGGGCAGATACAGTCCCACCTGGATGCGATTTGGCTGCTCGCTCTGCTGTAATCCGCTCCCAACCGTTATCTGACCACATACAGACATGCGTAAGAGAAGCCATATGCATTCCTCCTTATCTATATTTAGTGAACTATTTTCTGTAATGGATTTACAATGTGAAGTTGATACAGAAAGAATTATTTGTTATCTACACGAATCCCTTCGCAAATATCTCCGATGTCGCAATTTAAATAGTCGCAAATACGTAGGAGAACAGAAAGGGCAACCTCTTCTCCCTTGTTGAGTTTACTCATAGTTCCTGCGGCAAGGCATAAACCCTTTCGCAACTGAGCTTTTGTAATATCTTTTTCAATTAGAAACATCCATAATTTCTTGTAACTAATTTTCATACAAACACCTCAAAAGCAGAAAAAATGTCGAATAATGTTGCTTTATATAATATCATAATATCTTTTCTTTTTCAATAAAATACTCTAAATAAACAAAATAAGTGTTGCAACTTATTGAAGCAAGCTGACCGTCGTTGAATTATTATAAATTCAACGACGGCCAGCTCGTTAAGATGAGTTTTATATAATGCTTTTATTTGCAGAAACTACCCTTGACAGTTCCCTTCTCATTTCAAAATTCTATAGCAATTATTATAATTTCATCATATCACAAAGTCAACACGCAGCCCCATCTTCAAACACCCTCCAAGAAACTGCAAGAAAATCTCATATAATACTATTGACAAATCTATATTATATGCTATATAGTATTACTATCAAAACAATAAACTGAAACACACAGGAGGGATCATATGGTATTTAACACAGGCGCTGCCCTGCTGGACGCCATTGTTCTGGCTGTGGTATCCAGAACAAAAGAAGGAACTTATGGATATAAAATCACCCAGGATGTGCGGCAGGCTATTAATATCTCCGAATCCACACTTTATCCGGTACTTCGCCGTCTGCAAAAAGACGACTGCCTGGAAGCGTATGATATGGAATTCCGCGGCAGAAACCGAAGATATTACAAGATTACAGAAAAAGGCGCCGCACAGCTGAACCTGTACCAATCTGAATGGAAAAAATATTCCAGCCGGATCACCAGTGTTCTGACTGGCAGCTATCATGTCTGAAGAAAGAGGAGGGATCACAATTATGAACAGGCAGGAATTTTTAAGACAGCTTGCCCAGCTGCTGGAAGACATTCCAGAGGCAGAACGCAGGGAAGCTCTGGAATATTACAATAACTATTTTGACGACGCAGGGCCTGAGAATGAAGCCCAGGTCATTCAGGAACTGGGTGGTGACCCAAAAAAGGCCGCCGCAAGCTTGAAAGCAGAATTTCAGTCAGCGAAAACATCGCAGAAAAATTACGGGGAATATTCTGAACAGGGTTTTCGCGACACCCGGATTCCCCACAACATGCAAACACCCCGGCCCATGTCCAGCGCCGACAATGACCACACAGAGAAACAAAACAAGGGCCATCGGGAATTTTTCAAAGACAGCAAGACCAAAAAGATTGTGATTATCATCCTGGCCCTGGCAGCGGCCTGCAGTATCGGAATGGAACTTCTAGGCGGTATTTTCGGGCTGGTGTTTGGACTTCTTGGCGGCATCTTCGGACTGGTATTCGGACTTCTGGCCGCTGTCTTCGGGCTGGCTGCCGGACTGGCCGGCGCTGCCCTGGCAACCATTACCGGCGGCGCTGCCATGACAGCAGCGGGCTTGGTGAAATGTATCACCAACCCGGCTCTGGGTTTATTGATCACCGGGCTGGGACTGATTATCCTGGCAGTGGGCATTTTACTGTTGATCTCGTTTTTATGGGTGGCCATCAAGATACTTCCCCGGCTGGCCCGCTGGTGCTGGAAACACCTGCTCCGCTTTTTTGACTGGTGCCAGGAAAAATGGAAATCTTTGAAGAAATAAGAAAGGAAAATATATGAAAACAATCATAAAAATCGGTGTGATACTATCCGTTCTCTTTTTTACCCTGGGCCTTGGCTCTGTTATCGCCTCCGTGGCCCTGGGCGCCACCTGGAGCCAGTTCATCAACGCTGTGGACCAGGGGGAATTCTACATTCCCTCCCAGGATATCATCCACCGTTCAGAAAAAAACAGGCAGTCCGATACTGGTTCCGACCGCCAATATTATTACGATGTAGAATCCCTGGATGTGGAATTTAAAAGAGGCACGCTGGAGGTGACCGAAACGGATGAAGATGAAATCTATGTGGAAGTCCTCTCCGACCCCTCCCAGTCCATCCAGACTTTCATGGATGGAGGCACGCTGAAAATCACCACAGATTCTCAGAAAATCCGGGAAAATGCCCGGCTGCGCATCTGCCTTCCGGAAGACGAATACTTCGATGAGGCAGAGCTGGACATGGGAGCTGCTGCTGTCACAGTAGAAAACCTGGATGCAGATGAGTTAAAAGTAAAACTGGGTGCCGGTTCCCTGAGTTCTACTGGAGAAATCCTGTCCGAAAAATCCGAATGGGAGATCGGCGTGGGAGAGCTGAACCTGTCATACCTGGACTGCGAAGATACCAAAATCGACTGTGGCATGGGCACCGTATCTCTGGCTTTAGCATACAGCCAGGATGACTATGACTGTGATATCACCTGCGGTGCCGGAGCTGTAAACGTGGGTAAGAACAGCTTTTCCATGGGACACCACGAATACTCCGGTGATGACGCGGAGTCAAAACTGCAGATCGAATGCGGCATGGGCACCGTGGATGTGGCATTTGACGAAGATTAGACTGTATTCATCTGCTCCAGAAATTTTTCAGGTGCTGCTCCAGGGTATCCTGGACGCACACCTGATAATCTGACCATTCCGCAGGAAACAGCCGGCGGTATTCCCACTGCAGGAACCTCTCATCCAGAAGCAGAATCACCCCTCTGTCCTGTGCCGTGCGGATCACCCGGCCTGCGGCCTGGAGCACTTTATTCATTCCCGGATAGCGGTAAGCATAGTCAAATCCCTTTCCTCCCCGCTCATCGTAGTATGCTTTCAATATTTCCCTCTCACAGCTGATCTGGGGAATCCCTGTACCAACCACCACAACTCCTATGAGGCTATCCCCGATCAGGTCAATCCCCTCGGAAAAGACGCCGCCCATGACGCAGAATCCCACAAGGCTTTCTTTCTGATTCCCCTGCAGGAACATGTCCAGGAACTCCTCCCTCTCCCCCTCATCCATCCCTGACCTCTGACAGATACAGCGGACAGACTGGCTCCCATATTGTTCCAGGAACTCCTGTAACACTTCCTGCTGCATTTGATAAGAAGGAAAAAACACCAGATAATTGCCAATTCTTGCAGACACTGCCCGGTAAATATAACCGGAAATTTTTCGATACTCCTCCTGTCCCCGTCTGGTATAACGGCTGCTCACATCCCGCCCGATACACAGGCACCTGTTTTCCTGGTCAAAAGGCGACTGCACATACACTGCATAATCGTCCTGCCTCCTGCTGAATAATGAGTGGTAATAAGACATAGGGTGGAATGTGGCGGAAAAGAACACGGTACTGGCTCCTTTATCCAGATAGTTCTGCAGATTTCTGGAGGGATTTACACAAAAAAGTTTTATCCTGACCCCCTCCTCATCCCGCTGTGTATAGACTACATAGTTCTCATCTACCAGTTCTGAGATATTTAAAAAATCCCGCATGATAAAATAAAAGTCCAGAAGCTCCTCCCGCTCTTCCCGTGTAAGCTCCACATCATCATTTTCCATCAACGCTTCCAGTTCCCCGGTGATATTCATCACCAAAACAGGTACGTTCCCCGCATTTTCCAGCACACGGTATGTCTCACATTCTTTCTCCAGAGCCAGAAGCTGCCGGTTCAATGCACTCAGATGCCTCCCCAGCTTCCTAGAAAGAGAACGGAACTTTCTGCGTGCAGTCAGTACACGTTTTCTGTCAAGCTGCGCGCTGTACATGGCTCTTCCCCGGTCCACCAGATTATGGGCCTCATCAATCAAAAAGATATAATCACCTTTGGAATTTTCTCCGAAAAAACGGCGCAGATGGGCATTGGGGTCAAAAACATAATTATAATCGCAAATAATTGTATCCACCCACAGGGCCAGGTCCAGACTCATCTCGTAAGGACACACCTGCCATCTCTGTGCCTGATTTTCTATAGCCTTCTTGTCTAAAGCCCCTTCATGAGTCCACAATTCAAATACGGCCTCATTGACCCGGTCAAAATGTCCTTTTGCATAAGGACATTCGTCTGGATTGCACATGGCTTTTTCCATGGGGCAGATCTTCTCCCTGGCCGTCAAAACCACTGCCTGGAAAAGAAGCCCCCGCTGTCTCAGCAGCGAAACCGCTTCTTCCGCCACCACACGGGCCACATTCTTGGCAGTCAGGTAAAAAATTTTCTCCCCCCTGCCCTCTCCCATGGCCCGGACAGCAGGAAATACCGCAGACATGGTCTTCCCCACCCCGGTAGGTGCCTGGACAAACAGCTGTTTTCTCACTGCAATGGAATGATAAACCCCTTTCACAATGTCCCTCTGTCCCGGCCGGTACGGAAACGGAAATTCCAGTCCCTCCATAGACCTATTCCTTCGATTCAGCCACTGCACCTGATACTCTGCCCATTTCTGATAGTATGCCAATATCCCTTGAAACCACTGCTTCAGCTCATCAGCAGCATACTCACTGTGGAAACGGCGGATTTGCTCTGTCTCCATATTACAATAGGTCATCTGTACCGCAATCTCCTGGCACTGATTGATCTGTGCATAGATACAGGCATAACATTTCGCCTGTGCCAGATGTACCTCCCTGGGCTCCTGAATATAATTCACATCCAAAAAAACCCCCTTAATCTCATCAATCACCGGTATAGACTCCCCTGAGACAGCCTTTTTTCCTTCTGCTATAATCCCATCTGCACGCCCCTCCAGCCGAAGAACGAACTCATCATATTCCTGTTCCCACACCAGCGGAACCTCAGCCTGGTATTCCCCTCCCATCTGCCGCTGGATCTTCCGGTGGATTCTGCTTCCCTTCTGCATGGCTTCCTTATCCGCCTGGGAGCTCCTCCTGCGGTCCAGGTCACCGCTTCGCAGCACGAATTCCACCAGATTACGTACAGATATCCTGATTATTCTTTTCTCCAAAACCTCCTCCACGAAAAAAACCCATCCCCTTTTGTCACACAGCACTCCAAAGCTGTCTGCACAGCAATTGCAGACAAATCTTCAGAAGACACTATGAGGAACAAACGGGACAGGCTTTCTATATGCACATAAATCCAACTGTATCCACAATCAGGCTGCTGCTTCCTCTACGGCAAACTTCTCCAAAACTTTTTTGAAATCCTCATCCTCGCCATAGCATCTGATCGTCAATACTTTGTTTAAGTCCATACTCAGAATACCGAGAACAGACTTTGCGTCAATAATGACGCGGTTATAAAAAATATCAATGTCAAAATCGCATTTTCCTGCCGCGGCCACCAATTCCGTCACATCTTTGATACCGTTTAGCTTAAGCTTCATCTCCATAACAACAACCTCCTCATGATTGAAATAAGTGACTGCCCGGTACAATATGGCAAAACACCACTGCACCGGCACCGCTCTGCACTTTATCATAGCAGAGTACTTTTTGGTTTGACCTATTATGTCATTAAGGGGAATTTTTGTCAATAGTTATTTTTAACAAAACTCAGTCAGGTGTTTTCGGTATTTTATGGGAAGATTCTGACTCTGCCGTCTCTGATTTCTGCGTTCTGACACAGCAATGCTTCTGCAGAACTCCTTCCACAGTCCCTCATACCGCTCCTCACCGCAGGCATCCTCCTGACATGGTTTCATTTCCACCTGGCGGAGGATATACCATTCGTCTCCAGCCGGATGCACCAGTGCATCCCCACGCTTCTCATCGTAAATCACCCAGTTCTCCCCTGGCAGACGGTCGGCAAAATGGGGTGCAATCAAAGGCAGTACTGCATAATCTGGACAGATAACAGAAAACAAAATTTTATTCTGGAGCTCCCGGAAACGCACGAACCCCAGAAAACGATGCATCTCGTGCCACACTGCCAGCTGTAACCGGGAAATCTTCAAAATATATGGATTTCTGAGATTTTCCAGCACTCTCGGATTGGCCTTTCCACCGGCAAGTCCCTCTTTCAGCGCATAGTAAATACAGGTGCCCTTTTGTTCATCTGCAGAACACGCCGCATAACACAGCTGCTCATACACCTCCTGCCCCAATTTCCGCTGAATGGTCCCGGCCACTTTCACTGCTTTCTTCTCGTCCGCCTCTATGGTCAGATGCTGGCTGAAAAGCTCTGTCTGGCCGTCCACCTCCACACGCAGTTCTACCTGCACCCCAGGGGTGCCCAATTTCCATCCATCGTATACGCCTGTAAAAATACCATCTATACTATCCTCACATACCAGCACATATTTTGCTCCCATATCTGCCTCCCCAAACTGCGCCTCATTCCTGTTTCAATCCCATATCCGCAAACAATGACAACTGGCGGTATGGCTCCCCAAAGGGGGCCGCCCCCTCTCTGGAAGATTCCGTCAGCTTTTCTAAAATCGTCTTTTCTTCCATTTTAAAAGAGAACATCATTCTGCCGCTGCAGGTGATAAAATAAACCGCACGTTTCAACACCACTCCCATTTTTTTCAAATCCTGAAAGTCCAGACTTCCGTATCTTCTGGCCCCCATAATCTTTCTGGCCGACTTATTCCCGATTCCGGGCACCCTGAGAAGGGTGTAATAATCTGCCCGGTTTACCTCCACGGGAAATTGCTCCAGATGGCCCAGCGCCCAGTCACACTTAGGGTCCAGACTGGTATTGAAATTCGGCCTCTGCGGGCTCAATAACTCGTCTGCTGTAAATCCATAAAAACGCAGCAGCCAGTCTGCCTGATACAGGCGGTGTTCCCGCAGAAAAGGCGGTTCTCCCCCAACAGAGGGAAGCTCCAAATCCCGGTTCACCTGTACAAAAGCAGAATAAAAAACCCTTCTCAGTGAAAACTTCTTGTATAGAGCCTCTGCCACTGACACAATCTGATAGTCACTCTCTCCAGATGCACCGATAATCATCTGCGTGCTCTGCCCTGCGGGCACAAACCGGGGTGTATGGGGACAGACCAGCAGCTCCTGTTTATTCTCCCCGGACTTCAGCTGAATTCTGCGCATGGGTTCCAGAATCGTCCTGCGGCTTTTATGTGGAGCCAGCCGCTTCAGCCCCTCTGCAGTGGGAAATTCCAGATTCACGCTCATTCTGTCTGCCAGGTAGCCAGCCTGCTCCACCAGATGTGCGGAAGCCCCGGGAATTGTCTTCAGATGAATATATCCCTGAAAAGAATACTGCCTGCGCAGACGGTAAACGGTCTCACACAGCAGATTCATAGTATAATCCGGACTGTGAAGGACGCCTGAACTCAGGAATAATCCTTCTATATAGTTTCTCCGGTAAAATTCGATGGTAAGACGGCAGACTTCATCTGGTGTAAAGGATGCCCTGGGCACATCGTTAGAACTGCGGTTGATACAATACCTGCAGTCAAACACACACTCATTGGTAAAAAGAATCTTCAACAGGGTAATACACCTTCCATCTGCGGAAAAACTGTGGCAGATTCCCGCAGAAATACAGTTTCCAATCCCCCGGCCGTTCCCTTTCCTCTCATTTCCGCTGGAAGTACATGCCACATCGTACTTGGCGGCATCCGATAAAATATGCAGCTTATCTTCCAATGACATCTGTTCCTGTATCATCATGGGCATTCAACTCCAAACGCACGTTCTTTTTCGTTATTATAGAACATATGTTTGTTGTTGTCAACAAAAAAGAGATCGGATAACAAGAAAAAGAACAGATACGTCCGCCCCTGTACGGACACATCTGTTCTCTATTTCAAGCCAGCACTTCATTTAAAGTGGCAATCAGATTATCAATATCAATGGGCTTGGCAATATGCCCATTCATCCCACAGTTAATCGCCTTTTGTTTATCTTCTTCAAAGGCGTTGGCAGTCATTGCCAGAATGGGTATGGCGGCCAGCTCCTTATTTTCCAGATTGCGGATCACTCTGACAGCCTCATAGCCGTTCATCACAGGCATCTGAACATCCATCAGAATCAGCTGGTAGTAACCAGGCCGGGATTGACTCAGCATATCCACTGCAGCCTGGCCATTTTCGGCAACCTCTGTGGTAAACCCTGCATCCCCCAGAATTTCCACAGCAATTTCCTGATTCAATTCATTATCTTCAGCCAGCAGGATCCGCCCGGTCTGCAGCCTGGATGGTCTGCTCTGCACTTTCTTTTCTTCTTCCGCATCTGTGTTCACGATGGCATACAGACAGCTCCTAAGCTCCGACATAAACAGAGGCTTGCTGCAAAATGCCGTGACCCCTGCCTCCCTCGCCTCCTCTTCAATATCTGTCCAGTCATATGCTGTCAGAACGATAATCGGTACATCCCCACCCATTTCTTTGCGCACCTGGCGGGTGACTTCCACTCCATTCATGTCTGGAAGCATCCAGTCAATAATGTATACACAGTAATCATCCCCCCGCATGGCCGCCTGACGGGTGCGCAGCACAGCTTCTTTTCCGGATAATGTCCATTCTGCCCGCATCCCAATCTGCTGAAGCATATAAGATACGGTATCACAGGTATTAAAATCATCATCCACCACCAGAGCCCTGCAGTTTTTCAGCTCAGGAATATCATGGGGTTCCTTTGCATCCAAGTTCAGACGGAATATAAAGGAAACAGCGAATTCTGTCCCCACCCCCTGTTCGCTTTTCACCTCTATGGTGCCGTTCATCATATCCACAATATTTTTTGTAATCGCCATGCCAAGGCCGGTTCCCTGAATTCCACTGATTGTGGTGTTATTCTCCCTCTCAAAAGGTTCAAAAATATGGGATACAAATTCTTCGCTCATACCAATACCAGTATCTTTGATGTGAAACTCATATTTTGCATAACCGGAAGGTGCCCCTGCCCGCTGTGCAATCCGCACACTGATAATGCCTCCGGCACCTGTATATTTCACGGCATTGCTGAGGAGATTCAGCAACACCTGGTTCAGCCGCAGTTTATCGCAGTAGATCTCCTCATCCAGCACATCCACTGTATCAATATACAATTCCAGCTGTTTTGCATGAATATCCGCCTGCACAATGTTACGCAGTCCATGGAGTATATCCGGCAGACAGCACGGCTTCTCTTCCAGGTGTATCTTACCGCTTTCAATCCGGCTCATATCCAGCACGTCATTAATCAGACTCAGCAGGTGATTGCCGGATGTCATAATCTTCTTCAGGTACTCTTTCACCTGATCCTTCTGATCAATGTGGGTGGTAGCCAGCGCAGTGAATCCTACAATGGCATTCATGGGCGTCCGGATATCATGGGACATATTCGACAGAAACGTGCTCTTGGCCTTATTTGCCCGATTTGCCTGCAAAAGGGCATCCTGCAGAAGGTTTTTCTGCTCTATTTCCTTGCGCATTTCCTCGTCCACGCTGCGGAATCCCATAACAATACCATTGTTATCCCCCCAGATCCCGGCCCGCGCTGCCTTCACCTGATAATATTTTATTTCTCCATCCTGGACAATCCGGTAATTCACCGAATACAGCGGCTTCTCTGCCAGCTCTTTTTTAATCCATGCGGCAGACCATTCCTGGCGGAGCATCTCCTTATCATCACTGTAGACAAATTGGTCGATGTAAAGTCCCATACTCTCTTCCAGAGAAATCTCGCCTTCAAATATAGAACCAAACACACCGCTCTCATCTTCCCGGACCGCCATCCCCCTGCCTGTCCATAGATCCACAAAACAGACAAGACTATATTCGCTGCTCAGGGCCTGAATCATTTCCATGTGGCGTCTTTCGTTCTCTTTTTCCTGCAGCTTCTGAGCCGTACAGTCCAAAAGGAACCTCTGGTAGAACAGCACCCCGTCTTCTTCCACCAGCTTCACATTTCCCATTACATGAAGGATCTGCCCGCTTTTATGGCATACCCGGTATTCCACACTGACACTGTCGCCTTCCTCTTTCAGCCCTTTGATCCGTCTGCGAAGTTCTTCCTTGTCTTCCTCCACAACAGATTCCGCCACCATATCAAATCCGATTGCAGCCAATTCCTCCAGAGACTCATATCCCAGTATATTAAGCGCCGCCCTGTTGACACTGAGAATCTGTTTCCCGTCCAGGGAATGGCTCATCACACCGCAGTCCATGGTGGTAAAAATTGTTTCCAGGGTATGATTCTTCTGAATAATTTCCCGCTCATAGGCGCGCTCCTGGGTTACATCAACGGCAACCCCCACAGTTCCCATCACACTTCCATCTAGATCATACAACGGGGATTTATAAGTGGTGAGCAGTCTGGTGCCCTCCCCCGTCTTCACCACTTCCTCAGACACACAGGTTTCCCTGCTGCTCATAACAATGCGCTCTGACTCTATACAGGCCGGGTCATCTTCTTCCACATCCCAGATATAAGCATGGCGCTGCCCCTCCACCTGCTGCTTCGTCTTATTGACAGTTTCACAAAAACTATCATTCACTTTCTCATGTACGCCATCCTTATCTTTAAACCAGATCAAATTTGGACTGTTATTAATGGTGGAATCTAAGTACTGCTCCGCCAGCCACGCATCTTTTTCTTTCTTATATGCCTGCCGCCATCTCAGCAGCCGGAATCTGATTTCCTTGTCTGACATGGGCAGTGTCCAGATATCCTTCACATCTTCCAGCTCATCCTCCAGCTGAAGAATCTGCTCTCTGTCTGCCAGCAGGATAATCTCACTTTCTCTGCGTCTATTCAAAACCAGTGTACGCAGCATCTCCTTGGCGTCCACTCCCTGCAGATTCACCCAAATCATATCCGCCTCAGCCGCCAGTGTGCGGTCCGGCTTCTCACTCTCTTTGAATTCATATGTAAAGCGTTCCATCAGGGGCATCTCTTTCAATATTTCAAATGCCATGCATGAATGACCCGCTAAATAGAAACAAATATGGCAATGATACATTCCTTCTCCTCCCCCATGCCCTGCACCAAAAAGCAGCTTTTCCTGTCATAACCGGCAAGTGCATGGAACTATGTCAATATTCTCAATCCAATCATAAATCATATAGAGATTATGATAGCATAATTATCCTTAATTGAGAAGCCATAAATTCGTGTGTTTACTGTATAAAACAGGAAAATATCATTGACGCCTCCCACCAAAATACTATATAATGTTTTTATTAGACGTGTTTTATTCTGTGTTGCTTGAAATACTTTTAGATTCAAGGGCACTCCGAACATAAAAGAGAGGGGGAGCTGTCTCAATGAAACAATTTTTTGGAATGAGCCAGCGCGGAGATTTGAGAGAAGCGGTCCGTGGATTAAGCAGGCCGCAGCTGATTATGCTGATGTCCAACAGCCAGCAGTTTGAATCCCATGTAAAAGAATTGGAAGAGCTTTATCCAGGTGTTCCCAGTATTGGATGCATTGGAATGTGCTACGACACCAGAATCGTAGAAAAAGGTGTAGGCGTGATTGCATTTTCAAACGGCGTCCGCGCTGTAGCTAATGTGTTGGAAGAAGTATCTGTAATGCCTGTGAAATACATAGACCGTCTGGAGCAGGATGTGAAACATGTGAGCGGTTCACAAAATGACACCATCTGTATTGATTTCTGCTCTGAAAATGATGCTTGTGTACTGACCACCATTTATACTGTCTTAAAACATAGAAAAATTTCTCTGGTAGGAGGAACCGGTGACGGAGGCAAAGTCTCAGCCAACGGAAAAGTTTATGAACATGCTGTGGCCTATGCCTTGGTGAAAAATGAAACCGGAAGAGTAAAAGCCTACAAAGAAAATATTTATCACCAGTTGGAAAACCACCGCTTCATCGCTTCCAGAACCAATAAATCCCAATATATCATCGGCGCTTTAAACGGCAGGCCGGCCAAGCAGGTTTATCAGGACATTCTCCATGTAACAGAGCAGGAAATCACAACACAGACCTTTAAAAACCCTTTTGGAAAACTCAACGGGGACGATATCTGTATCATATCCATCAAAGAGGTGAGCGGCGATGCTCTGGCCTGTTTCCGCCAGGTAAACGATTCCGACGTACTGGTTCTTCTGGAGTTGGGGGATTATAAGGAGCTTGTTAAAGATACCATCCGCACGATTCATCAGGACTTCCCGAAAATCTCTGCGGTATTTTCCGTAAACTGCCTGTTCAGATATCTGCTATTCAATCAGAATCATTATATGGAAGAATATCTGGCAGAGATGGGTACTTTAGGCAGTCATGCAGGTTTAGTAGGATATGGAGAACATTACAACAATCGTTTTGTGAACCAATCCATGACCTGTGTGGTATTTGAATAAAAGGGGGGGAATCATGCCGTTTTGGAATAACCGCAAGAAGGACAAGAAAGCTTCACCGGAGAATGAAAAAAGTCTGAATCCGGTACTGCACGTAATGGGCAGCTTGAAAGACTACCATACAGAGATGGTACAAAAAGAAGTGGATTCTTTATGGGAATTAAATAATATAGGCAAGTCTTTTAACACTGTGTTGGCAGAGTCAGAGCATTTTCAGGCAAAACTGCAGGATTTCGGCCATAATTTTTCCACCATCGAACAGGTGTCCAGTGAATTTGGCACTGTAAAGGAAACCATTTCCCAGTCTGTGACACATGCACAGAGCGGGGTGGAAGAACTGAAAAACAGTTCTATGCAGGTGAAAACTTATTTCAGCGAAATGGAAAACACCTTCATAGATTTGCAGAAAGCTGTGGAAAAAATCAAACAGTGTACCAATAAAATCGTTTCCATCGCTGAGCAGACCAATATTCTGGCGCTTAATGCCTCCATCGAGGCGGCCCGGGCCGGCGAACAGGGGAAAGGATTCGCAGTGGTTGCCGTTGAGGTAAAAAAGCTGGCCGATGAGATCAAAACCCTAACCGGAGAAGTGGACTCCGGCATCCAGGATGTGGAGCAGGGAACCGAACATCTGAACAGCAGTATTGCAACTTCCCAGCAGGCTCTGGAAGACAGCCTGGATAATGTGGACGAAACCTATCAGAAGTTCGATGAGATCACACAGTCCGCAGAAGGGGCAACCACAGTGCACTCTGATATCGTCAAGGTAATTGGCAGCTCCCAGGAAGACCTGCAGTTATTATATCAATTCTTTGATAAGATGAAAGACCAGTACAAGGATGTTATGAACCATATCGACCAGGCTGGCAGACTGGGAACTACCAAAAGTACTATGTACGAAGACATAGATAATATGTTATCTCAGATTCCGCCTATTGTAAAAGAATATACGAAAAATGAACGCTGAAAAAAGGGCGGCAGAGAAAGCTCTGCCGCCTTTTCGTCTTTATTGCAGTGTTTCTGCCTGCAGTTCATCGAATGCCTCCATACAGTCATCTACCGATGCACCTTTCAGAAGACTCCTCACTATCACACAGGTATTGCCCCACTGTTCTAATTTCATATTTGCATTAGAACCAAGTACATAAACGCCTTCATCGATTTTAGCATTCAGTGGTTTTAACGCGTCCCTGCACTCTACTTTCACATTCTTTGAGGGAGAGATCACTTGATTGGTATCCGCATAGGTCTGAAGGGTTTCATCAGACATCAGAACGTTCATCATATCCATGGCATCTTCCAGATGTTCTGCATTTATCCCCACACCATACCCGTTCATTGATACTACAGGCATCTGACC
Source organism: uncultured Lachnospiraceae bacterium (assembly GCA_910587105.1). GTDB lineage: Bacteria > Bacillota > Clostridia > Lachnospirales > Lachnospiraceae > MGBC164599. Next base: position 22,076 of record CAJUMB010000028.1, on the reverse strand, counting down.
CAGTTTTGTGGGAAATCCGATTACCTGCAGATTGAAATCAACATCTCCATAGGCGGTGTCCGCATTGGCTGCCGCCCAGTAAGCCATCACAATGGGCGTCTTCTGTGCCAGGAAATCCGGTCCCTCCCCCTCAATTGCCTCATACGTGTAAGCAGTCTCAGCATCAATGTAGCCCCGGTCAATCAGCTCCTGCAGATATTCAAACCCGGCACGCATATAGTCACTGTATTTTGCCTCACCGCTGTTCAAGGCCGCAATCTCCTCATCTGTGGTATCTCCATTGTACAAATCCGCATATGCCTGAGCCAGAACAAAGTTCTCCAGCCACCAGCGGTTGGCCCCAATGGGCGTTTCAATCCCATTTTCCTTAAAAACCCGACAGCATTCCAGCAGGTCCTGAGGTGTCTCCGGCAGTTTCAAATCATAGTCGTCGAACATATCCTGATTCACAAACAGACCATATGACACTACCTCCTGGGGAATAGCCACCAGTTTTCCATTCACTGTATTGCCTTCTTTCACAACTTCCCGCAGATTTTTTACATTATCAAGGCTGGATAGATCTGCAAGCTGTCCTTCAGCCCCCAGCACCTGGATGGTATCCGGATTGAGCAGATATACGTCATCCATGTTGCTGCGCACACGGTCAATCGCCACATCATCATAGGTTTTCTCTTTATAATCTTCTGCTGTGTACGACCGGTATTCCACCCGCAGGTCCAGCTTCTCCTCTGCTTCCATAATAGATATTTCCTGTGCCGTCCTGGCCACATTTTCCGCATTGGGATTGGATTTTTCCACAGGCGTAAACAGATTGACAACTTTTTGGTCATCTTGGTCCCGGTGTACCAGATTCGTATCCAGAGTCTCCTCTTTGGCACAGGAGACTGCAGTCAAAACCACAGCCCCCATAAGCACAACAGCCGAAACTTTTATAAAGTTCCCTTTCATGGTTACTCCTTTTCCTTCAAATATTTATATAATGTTTTCTTCACAATATCCATGTCAATAGGTTTTGCTATATGGTCATTCATACCTGCGTCTTTCGCATCTCTCACATCTTCAGCAAAAGCATTCGCAGTCATTGCAATAATCGGTATGGTTTCAGCATCCTCCCGTTCCAATGACCGGATTGCAAGAGTAGCCTCATAGCCATTCATAACCGGCATCTGTACATCCATTAAAACAGCATCAAATGTTCCCGGAGGAGAATTTTTAAAGACATCCACTACCTGCTGGCCGTTCTCTGCAATGTGGCAGGATGCCCCCTCCACATCCAGAAGTTCTTCCAGAATCTCCGAATTGATCTCGTTATCCTCCGCCACAAGAAAGTGTATCCCTTCCAGACTGTTTCCTTCTGCACTTTCTGCTGCATATATTTCCTGATTATGCGCTGTATTGATTCCCAAAATTTTTTCCTTAAACGCAGAGACAAAAAATGGTTTTGCGAGAAATCCATTTATTCCCGCCTGGACTGCATCCTCTTCTACCTCATCCCAGTCATGTTCGGTCAAAAGCAGCAAATGTGTACCAGCCGGAACAATTTCCCGGATGCGCCTTGCTGTCTCAATTCCATCCATGTCCGGCATTTTCCAGTCCAGAAGAACCACATCATAATGCTCGCCCCTCTCCTGGACACTGCGTATCTGACAAAGGGCATCTTCACCGCTAAACGACACTTCTGTCCGTACACCGGCATCTTCCATAAGCATCTGAATATTTCTGCCGATATTCTCTTCATCATCTACCGTCAGAATCCGGCGAATTCCATTTTCCTGCCAGAACTGTTCATCTGACTTCCCATCCGGAATACGAAGCTCCAGTTCAACAGTAAACAGACTTCCCTTATCCACCTGACTGGACACCTGTATCGTCCCGCCCATAAGCTCCACTATATTTTTTGTAATTGCCATGCCAAGGCCAGTCCCCTGGACTTTATTGGTGGTGCTGTTTTCCGCCCGGGTAAATGCATCAAAAATCACCGCAAGATAATCCTGGCTCATACCATACCCATTGTCTTCCACCTCAATCCGTATGTGTTCATACTGGCTGGAACGACGCTCCAGCCCAATAATACGGAGCCATATATTGCCACCCTCCTGGGTATATTTTACAGCATTTGACAACAGATTAATCAAAATTTGATTGATTCTTGTCTCATCGCCGATTAAGTGCTCTTGTTTCACTCCGCTGACCAAAACTTCAAATTCCTGCCGCTTCTCTCTTGCCATAGGCCGGATAATAGCATCAACAGAGGATATCATATTGCTCAGTGTGAACTCACCAATCGTGAGCACCACTTTTCCGCTCTCAATTTTGGAAACATCCAGCACATCATTGATCAGGCTCAATAGATGCTGGCCGGAGGCAGTAATTTTCTTCGTATATTCTCTGACCTTTCCAGGATTATCCGCGTCTTTGACCAGTAAAGTGGTAAATCCCAGGATTGCATTCATAGGCGTCCGGATATCATGGGACATATTTGACAAAAATGTGGTTTTCGAACTGCTGGCAATCTGTGCCGCCTGCAACGCCTCTGCCAGCTGCTGATTATGAAGCTCCCTTTCCCGCTCCTGCTCTTTTCTATATCTTATCTGCTGTCTGTTATACAGAAAATATAAAATACAGCAGATCAAAAATGCCGCCAGCATTACAAAGACCACAATAAAGATATTCTGATTTACAGCGTTCCCTTCACGCTGAATAGCCTCTATGGGTACATACCCAACCAGATAGACAGCCCCCTCATTGACGGCCCACATATAAATCAGCGAATCTTTCTGCTGAATCATATGGTAAAACATAATATCCCGCTGAGTCTTGATACATTCCGACACTTCTTCCTGAATCTCTGGTTCAAGAATCACATTGGCACGGTAAAAATCATTCAAATCCAGATGGCCCAATGTGCGCTCCTTCAGCCCTTCTGGTTTTAATACAAACCGCTGGCTCTTTGCATCCATGATATAAAGAGTTGCTTCCCGGTTATAAAAACTGCTGGGCAGTGCCTTATCAAAAGACTCATAGATATATTCTATGTAAAGGACTGCTATCTCTCTACCATTTCTGACCACTGGACATTTAATTGTATATGCCCAGGTTCCCATATCATTCAAATACGAAGTGGAAACCGGCAGATCACTCACCGTCTTTCCCGATGAGAAATCCAGATCCTCCGCTGTAAATGTTTCCCCTGTATTCGAAACCCCCTTTGTCCTTCCCTCTGCTATATAGGAGAGTTTTACCATGGTCTGGTTGCCATTGTACGACTGAATAAATTCTTCTGGGTTTTCCATAAGCGAGACTTCTTGTGCGATCAGTTTCTGGAATTCCGCTTCCTTATCTAAAATAGCTTCTATCGTACCCCTGACCAGTTCCAGGCTCTCACTTAAGTTGCTGATCGCTGATTGAGACATTTCTGATGAGATTCTCCTGGCAACAAAGTAAACAATGGTTCCTAAAATACAGAAAATCAGTAGAATGGAAAGAATCAGACTGGGACCGTTTCCGCTCCTGCACTTTTTATGCCTCTTTTTCACTTTCAGAATCACCTTTTTACTTATTATATCTTGAAACTTTATAATACCCTAATAATAGCATTAATAGAGCTTAAAGTCAAAACAATATGCGAATATCCTCTGCATAAATATGTCCAGGTATTTCTTGAAAGAAGCACTGCACTGTGATAAAATGATTCGGAATTCAAACATTACGGGATTGGACAAAGGAAACAAAAACGGCTATTATGCAAAAGGAGGGATTCTCATGCAGGCTTACATAAAAATCATAGAAGACCTTTCCCTGAATGCCTGGCCTTCACACCAGCTCCAGGTATATGACGGATGGCTTCTGCGTTTTTCCCACTTCTACACTCACCGAACAAACTCTGTTGAACAGATTGGAACTTCCAGCATCCCTCTGGATGTAAAAATCCCCTTTTGTGAAAGCATCTATAACCACTGGGGAACTCCCTGCATTTTCAAGATCACACCTTTGATTGACCCGGAATTCGACCTGCTGCTGAAGAAACGGGGCTATCAGACTGCACACCCCACTCAGGTGAAGGTGCTGGATCTGAAAGATTTTTCTCTCCAGCCGGAAACGGATGTGGCACTGGACAAAGATATCAGCCGGGAGTGGCTGGATGCTCTGTTCTCTCTAAAAGGAACCACCAGCCTGATACACCGCCGAATTGTTCCCACCATGTACGCAGCCATACCCAAGGACACCATCGCCGCAGCCGTGTTCCGTGGAGGCCGCATTGCCGCTATCGGGCTGGGAATTCTGGACAGAGACCACATCGGACTGTATGCCATCCATGTGGACCCGTTCTACCGCCGCCAGCACCTGGCGCGCTCCATCTGTATCCGCATATTAAATGAAGGAATCCGCCAGGGTGCACGGCACGCTTACCTGCAGGTGCTGCCTGATAATGTCTCAGCCAAGAATCTTTACAGCAGTCTTGGGTTCGCGGATCTTTATTCTTATTGGTTTCGGCTGAAACGGGTCTAGAATTTTTATCATCCACCTTGTCGTATCATGATTGCAATGATATAATGTTAAAAAATAATCATACAGGAAAGGAAGTATCAGAAAATGACTAGTAAAGGTGAAAGAACCGTGTCAAAACGAGAAAAGATGGCAGGAGGTGAAGGATATACTCTGATTGAACAGCTGTTATCTGATAAACAGCGGGGCCCGGGATGCCGGATGTTCTCAGAAGTAACCTTAGAGCCAGGATGCTCACTGGGATGCCATGAACACCACGGAGAGTCCGAAACCTATTATATCCTTTCAGGGGAAGGTCTCTATCAGGACAATGACAGACAGTATCCGGTAAAAACCGGTGATGTGACATATTGTGCAGACGGCGGCGCCCACGGCCTGCAGAACACAGGGGACAGCGATTTGAAATTTATTGCCTTAATCCTGAAAACCCAGTCTGTCTGACAAAAATTTAGAAAGAGAACACAATGACTATGAAAAAAACATTTCAAAAACTCATAACTGCAATTTTGCTTTTTTCCATATCCGCAGGTATCCAGACTGTTTCATCCTCTGCGGCGGCAGTTACAAAATGTTATACCATCCATACGGGGAATACCACGGTTTTTAAAAATAAATCGTTGACGAAAAAGTACGCCGCCATCCACGATTCAGATGAACTTTCTGTCAAATCAGCAGGAACAAAAAGTTCAAAAATAACTTGGAAATCAAAAAAGGGAAAAATAAAAACCGGCTATATCCGGACAAGCGCCATTTTAAAAAATACCACAGGGAAAACATATACAGCAAAGAAAAAAATCAAAGCATATCAAAGACCCAACGGCCTTCCATATGGCAACATACCGTCCAAGCAGAAAGTGACCGTGTTGGGAACCAGCGGAAAATACACCCAGATTAGGTATTCCGCAGGCGGAAGTTCACGTTACGCTTTTATCACAACAGACAATGCAAAAAAATATGTCACTGCAAAAGGAAATTCCTCAAAGCCGGCCTCCGGCAGCGTATCTTATGCGCCATACAAAGGCGTGCGCTACAATAACCAGGGTCTGAGCAAAGCCCGGCTGGCGGCTCTGAATAAGGCGAAAAAGATGGTAACGATCCGCTGGAAAGCCCCCTGCAGCTTTCCCACATGGGCGGATGGAAACGGCACGTTCAGCGAAGCTGCAGCAGAGGACGGCTCCCGGAGCAGGCGGTTCGTGGCGGGAAAAACTTATACCGGAGTTCCTTATTCCATGGCAGATCACAGTTATGACAATACAGCGTGGGCCAGTCTATTGAAAAAGGGGATCACCAAAAAATCCATGACGGCAAAGTTTGGCACGAATCCCAAAGCCGGAACTGCAAAAGGAATCGACTGCAGCTATTTTGTCTACCAGGCGCTGGGCAGTGCAGTGGGTTTTGATAAAATTGAATACCAGGTGACAACAACAATGCAAAACAGCAGGTACTATAAAAAGATAAAATGGGGAAAAATAAAACCAGGTGATGTCCTGATCAGCCCCCAGCACACAATGCTGTATGTGGGAACTGTGGGCAGCAATTATGCCATCTTTGAGGCATCTTCCTATGAATCGAAGTGTTCCTACAAAGTATATCCAAAAGAATATGTCACCAGCAGCTACAGCTGCTATAAATTTAAAGGATTTAGTGATTAAAATGAAAACAATACTATTTTTTGGGGATTCCCTTACCTGGGGATACCATGCAGTTACCACTAGGAGATTCCCGCCGGAAGTCCGGTATACCGGCATCGTGAGCCAGAATCTGCCAGAATGCAGAATCATTGAGGAGGGATTGAAGGGGCGCACCAATGCCCTGGATGACTGCCTGGAACCGGACAGAAATGGACACAAGGCACTTCCCATGGTGTTGTGTACCCATGATCCCATTGATATTTTCGTGATTATGCTGGGAACCAACGATACCAAACATAAATTCGGCAACTCTGCCATAGAAATTGCCAAAGGGCTGGAGATGAATGTGCGCCTGGTGCAATCCCCCCTCATGTGGGGTGGGATAAAAGCCCCTCAGATTCTGATTATCTCTCCCCCGGAGGTGACCGCCGATTATGCGGGGGATGTGATGGAAGGCTCTTTTGATGAGACCTCCCAGAAAGTTTCCAGACAGCTGGCGGGGGAATACCGAAAAGTCGCAGAACGTTATCACTGTGAATTTCTGGATGCCAAAGAGTATACAGGGCCGTGTAAAGAAGACGGTGTGCATTTGGATGCCCAAGGGCATGGGAAGCTGGCGGCGGCAGTGACTGAGAAATTAAGAGAAATGCTGTGATTTTTCACTACATGTTCTCAATGGCCGAAAAATATTTCTGCTCCAGCCCCGACTTTGCCGGCACAGCCCGCACCCGGTCCTTTGCGTTTCTTTTGCAATGGTAATTTTTGACACAAAAAACGGCGGACACCTCACACATTTTGGTATGTGATGTGTCCGCATAAGTATTGTGCTTAGAGCGCACGCTCTAGCGCAGTGTGGCCCCCTCCGGCCAGACGCCTGTTTCATGGAATTCGATAATCAGCTTTCCGGCCAGCCGCATCTCGTCAATCCGTTCTTTTGTGTAAGCCGGAAAGTTTACGGTGGATACACTGAGTTCTTTCTTAGCAATTTGGAAACTTCCGTCCAATTCAGCAGACGCCATCAGATTGGTATACCGATAGATGACAACGTCCTGGTCTTCTGATTCTTTTTCACATTTCAAACATTTCATGATTGTCTGCTCCTTCTTCATTTCGTATGGTATTTCAGATAAGCGGCCCTTCCCTCTTCATAGAGGTTTGTGCCTTCGCTGTCAATGATGACCACCAGAGGCATTTCTTCCACATAGAGTTTTCTGAGGGCTTCTGCGCCCAGATCTTCGTAGGCAATCAATTCACTTTTTTTGATACATCTGGCCAGCAGCGCCCCTGCGCCTCCGGTTGCGCCGAAGTAGACGCCGCCGTATTTTTTCATTGCCTGGATGACTTCCGGCAGCCGTGCGCCTTTTCCGATCATCCCCCGTGCCCCCACAGATAACATAATAGGGGCATAGGCATCCATGCGTCCGCTGGTGGTAGGCCCGGCAGAACCGATCACGTGTCCGGGTTTTGCCGGAGCAGGGCCCACATAATAGATCACAGAATCTGCCGGGTCAAAAGGCAGGGTCTGTCCTTTTTCCAGTGCTTCGCACATTCGTTTGTGGCCTGCGTCTCTGGAGGTATAGATGGTCCCGGTGAGGTAGACAGTATCACCGGCATGGAGACTGCGGGCAGTTTCCTCTGTGAGCGGCAGGCGGATATGTTTTTCCATTTATATCACCTCTGTTCTGTGGCGTGTCACATGGCAGCTGATATTCACTGCGCAGGGCATACCGGCGATGTGTGTGGGCATGGTTTCAATATTCAGGCCGATGGCGGTGGTTTTACCGCCAAAACCCTGGGGACCGATACCCAGTTCATTGATTTTTTTCAATAATTCTTCTTCCAGTTCCCCGTAAAATGGGTCCGGATGGGAGGAATCAATGGGACGAATCAGCGCTTTCTTAGCCAGCAGGGCCGCTTTATCAAAGGTGCCTCCGATTCCCACCCCTACCACCATAGGCGGACAGGGATTGGGGCCGGCCGCCTCAACCGTTTCCAGTATAAAGTCTTTGATACCGGAAAGACCCTGGGAGGGCTTGAACATACGGATGGCGCTCATATTCTCACTGCCGAAGCCTTTGGGGACAACGCAGACAGTGACACGGCTGCCCGGTACAATCTCTGTATAAAGCATGGCCGGGGTGTTGTCCCCGGTATTCTCCCGGCGGATGGGATCTTTTACCACGGATTTGCGCAGATATCCCCTCTCATATCCCCGGCGGACGCCTTCGTCCACAGCCTCTGACAGGGCGCCTCCTGTAATGTGTACATCCTGTCCGATTTCCAGGAATACACATGCCATCCCGGTATCCTGGCAGATGGGCACCTGTTCCTGGCAGGCAATTTCAAAGTTTTCAATAATCTGGTCCAGCACGCCCTGGGCAATTTCCCAGTCCTCCTGCTCCCGGCAGCAGCGAAGTGCCTGTTTCACATCTTCTGGCAGATGCTGATTTGCCTCAATACATAATTTCTCTATCACATCAGTAATCTGCTGTGCCTGAATTTCGCGTATGATATGAATCATCTCCTCATGTTGAATATATTAAGTATCTGACCAATTACAAAACAATTCCGTTTCGCAATGCTCAAAGTTATTAGGTATGTAATTACGCATATTCTTTTTCCGGATATTTCGCATATAAAAATTTCAGCAGAACAGGCGTTGCGATGGAAGATACAATGATCAGCAGGATAACAGCAGTAAAGTATACTGGTTCCATCAGACCCACAGCGAGACCCTTTTGCGCCACAATCAAAGCCACTTCTCCACGTGTCATCATACCGATGCCGATTTTCAGGGAATCTGCAGTGGTGAATCTGCAGACTTTGCCAATCAGCCCGCAGCCGATGATTTTTGTGACCAGTGCCACCACAATGAAAGCCAGGGAAAACAGAAGGATATTCATATTCAGATCACTGACATCTGTTTTCAGTCCAATACTGGCAAAGAACACGGGTCCAAAGATCATAGAAGAACTTACATCCATCTTCTTGGCTATGTAATCAGAGTCTTTGATACTGCACAGAATAATCCCTGCCACAAAAGCTCCGGTAATGTCCGCAATGCCGAAATAAACTTCGGCAATATAGGAAAGACCGAAACATAACGCAAGCCCGAAAATGGGAATCCGCTGGGTGTGGGGATATCTGTCGTCCAGGAACTTGAAAAACCGGTGGCTGATCAGGCCTACCACAATGGCAAACAGGAAAAACAGCACCGTCTGGATGATCACCTGGCTGGACTGGGCCGAGCCGCTTTTAAATCCGATCACAAAAGTCAGCACAATGATGCCGATGACGTCGTCAATAATAGCGGCGCTTAAAAGTGCAGTGCCCACGGTTCCCTGCAAATGTCCCATCTCCCGCAGTGCCTCCACGGTAATGCTTACAGAGGTGGCAGTCATGATACAGCCGATGAATACAGCCCGGTAAAATTCATCCGTTCCCAGGGCAGATGCTCCGTAAAATCCCATGTACAAAAGCGTTCCGCCTGCCAGCGGAACCGCCACACCGCAGCAGGCTATCAGAAAAGCAACAGGGCCTGTTTTGACAAGTTTTTTTAACTCTGTGGTCAATCCAGCTGAAAACATGAGTAAGATCACACCGATTTCCGCCAGTTCCGCCATGAAGTCAGAGCTCTGGACAAATCCCAGAACGCTGGGGCCGATCAAAAGACCTGCAACGATCTCCCCGGCCACCTGGGGCGCTTTGCACCTGCGGGCCAGAAGCCCGAAACATTTCGCAGTTACCAGTATAATAGCAAGGTCGCGAAATATTGAATATTTATCCATGGTAATAACCTCCCCGCCTGTTTAATCTTTTGCTCATCAGCCGTCCACCGCCCCTGTCAGACTGCAGATATGGTCAATTCCATATCGGTCAAGATACGCCTCTATCCCCTCTATGATATGAGTCATGGCACAGGGATTCTGGAAGCTGGCCGTTCCCACTGCCACGGCACTGGCCCCGGCCAGAATAAATTCCAGCGCATCCTCGGCGGTCTGTATTCCGCCCATGCCTATGATGGGAAGGCCGGATGCGCGATGGGCTTCGTATACCATACGGACAGCCACCGGCTTAATGGCCGGACCGGATAATCCTCCGGTTTTGTTTGCCAGAACAAACGTCCGTCTGTGCACATCGATTTTCATTCCGGTAAGGGTATTAATGAGAGAAAGTGCATCTGCTCCGCCGGACTGGGCTGCACGGGCCATCTCACCAATATCGGTTACATTGGGGCTTAGTTTCATGATTACAGGCTGGGCGGAATATTTTTTCACCGCCCGGGTGATTGTTTCCAGTGCTGTGGCATTTTGACCGAAGGCAATCCCTCCCTCTTTCACATTGGGGCAGGAGACATTGATCTCCAGCATATCCACAGGCTCTGCAGACAGCCGTTCCACCACCTGACAGTAATCTTCCAGGGTTTTGCCGCACACGTTGACGATCACCCGGGTGTCATACTGTTTTAAAAACGGCAGATCCCTCTGGCAGAATACCTCCACTCCGGGATTCTGCAGGCCGACAGCGTTTAACATGCCGCTGCTTGTCTCCGCAAGACGGGGTGTGGGGTTCCCGCTCCAAGGTACGCTGGCTACGCCTTTTGTCACCACAGCGCCCAGCTGGTTTAAGTCTGTATACTGGGCATATTCCGCCCCGGAGCCAAAGGTGCCGGAGGCGGACATGACCGGATTTTTAAAAGTTACGCCTGCAATTTCCACACTTGTACGTAATTTGGTTTTCATAAGGTTACCTCCGTACTGAGGAAGACGGGGCCGTCTTTACATACCCGTTTCCGGCACACATGTAAATGTTCATCTTCGTGGACCGTGTCGCAGACACATCCCAGGCAGGCTCCGATTCCGCAGGCCATGCGCTCCTCAAGGGACAGCCAGCAGGGAATCTGTTTTTCGTCTGCATAAGCCTGGACTGCCCTCAGCATAGGCGTGGGGCCGCAGGCGAAGATCATATCTGCCGTCAGTCCCCGTTCCCTCACAGCATCCAGTACATTGCCTTTTACAGCATCTGGGGTATGGTCCGGCGCGTGTTCCACTGCGCATACCACTGGGCAGAACTTTTCAAATGCTTCTTTCAGGAAAAGTTCATCTTTATATCCCAGCACTGCTGTCACATTGCCGTTTAAATGGGCAGCTGTCTCCAACAGGGGGGGAATGCCGATGCCGCCGCCCAGCAGCAGGACACTTTTTCCCTGTGCCTTGTCAAGAGGGTATCCAGTTCCCAAAGGCCCCATAAGGTCCAGAAAATCTCCTGGCTGCAGAGCGGCAAATTCTCTGGTTCCCTCCCCGGCTGTCCGGTATACCAGACGCAGCATATTCCCGTCTGTCTGGCACACGCTGATGGGGCGGGGCAGAAGACGGCTTTTATCCTGGCAGTATGCCATTACGAACTGTCCCGGGCGGGCACATCCGGCGATGGTGCTTGTCTGGAGCCACAGGCTGTAGATTTGGTTTCCTATGGCGTCCTGACGGATTACCTGACAGTTTTCTTTCTTTTTAGACTGCCCTTGTATGTGTTCCATATTCGCGCTCCTTTGGTGTTGTTTCAGGTTTCAAAGTCCGTGTCTGTATTTTCAGCCGCGTTTCCATGCCTGGCGTAGATCTCCTGCCATATCCTCTACGGCTTTTCGGGAAGCCTGGGCGAATCCTTCTTCTCCGAAAGAAACGTACGGCTCTTTTTTATAAGCCGCGATAATCCCACGGGAAGAGTTTACAATAGCTCCTAAGCCGTCATCTCCGAAAAAGTCTGCCAGGTCAGAGGCAGATGCCCCCTGTGCGCCGTAGCCCGGTACCAGGAAAAATGTACGCGGCATGAGCTTTCTAAGGGCTTTTCCCATTTCTGGATAGGTGGCGCCGATAACTGCACCGATATAGCTGTAATCCCGGCCCATGTGTTCCTGTCCCCATTGGCTGACTTTTTCTCCCACCCATTCATATAGAGGCTTTCCATCTATGAGTCTGTCCTGAAACTCCCCGCTGGAAGGATTGGAAGTCTTTACTAAAATAAACAGGCCTTTCCTGTATTCTCTGCATACATCCACAAAAGGTTTTACACCATCGGTACCCAGGTAGGGATTCACTGTGGCAAAGTCCTCGTCAAAAGGTGCATAGGACTGGCTTCCCACCTGTACCCTTCCCAAATGTCCGGCAGCATATGCGGCGGAGGTGGAACCAATGTCACCACGCTTGATATCACCAATGACAATCAGGTCTTTTTCGTGGCAGTAATCTACAGTCCGCTTATAAGCTTCCAGGCCGGGAATGCCAAACTGTTCATACATGGCGATTTGCGGTTTTACAGCGGGAATCAGATCCCAGACGGCATCTATGATTCCTTTATTAAATTTCCAGACGGCCTCAGCGGCGCCTTCCAGGGTTTCCCCGTGCTGTGCAAATGCTTCCTGTAAAAGAAAGCGTGGAATGTAATCAAGCATAGGGTCCAGCCCCACCACAATGGGTGCTTCCGTTTTCTTTATTTTTGTAATCAATTTTTCAATCATAAGTCATTCTCCATCTGTCCTGCCTGGTAAACAATCTGTCCATCGCAGATGGTGGCTGTTACCCGGCCTTTTACTTTCCTTCCATTAAATGGGGTATTCTTTCCTTTGGATACAAACGTGCGGGCATCAATCATGTATTCCACATCAGGATCAATGATGGTAATATCCGCAGCCTTGCCTTCCCTCAGAGAGCCCTTATCCAGATGGAGGATCTGTGCGGGATTCCAGCTCATTTTTTCCGCCATCTGCATTGGCGTCAAAATTCCTTTGTCCACCAATTCTGTAATGACCAAGGGTACACAAGTTTCCAGGCCCACCACTCCAAAGGGAGCATTTTTCATAGAACCTTCTTTTTCTTTGAGTGTATGAGGGGCATGATCCGTGCTGATCACGTCGACAACATCTTCTTTGAGAGCTTTTCGCAGGGCCTCCTTGTCCTCCTGCCTGCGGAGAGGCGGATTCATTTTAAAGTTAGGATTATCCCCTGGAATGTCTTCACTGCACAACGTGAAATGGTGGGGACAGACCTCTCCCGTGACGGAACACCCCGTCTCTTTAATCATCTGGAGCATATGCACACTCTGTTTGGTGGAGCAGTGACACAGATGCAGATGCACACCTGCATCCTGTGCCAGGAAAATGTCTCTGGCCACAATGATATTCTCTACCATACTGCTGATTCCAGGAAGACCTAGTTCAGCGGCTTTCTCATCATCGTTTATGCAGCCGCTGCCCACCAGCATCTGGTCTTCGCAGTGAGCCATGACGGGAATGTTATGCTTTTTGGCAATCAGCATGGCATCCAGATACAGCTGGGAGTTCATAACAGATTTTCCGTCTTCGGAAATAGCCGGTATACCTGCCTGAATCATTTCTTCAATATCGGCCAGCTCGGTCCCTTTCTGTCCCTTTGTGATGGCGCCAGCCTGCAGTACATGGATGGGGGATACTTCCTCTGCTTTGTGATGTACATAATTTACACGGCTGGCTGTGTCAATCACAGGATGGGTATTGGGCATGGCCAGAACCGTTGTAAATCCACCTTTTGCTGCGGCCTTTCCACCGGAGGCGATATCCTCCTTTTCCTCCTGGCCCGGGTCCCGGAAGTGTACATGCAGATCAATCAGCCCCGGCATCACGTAACACCCTTTCGCATCCAGAACCTGGTCGGCTTCCCCCTGTTTCATTTTTCCTACTTTTTGGATCTGTCCGTCCTCAATATATACATCTGTGACTTCATCCAGCTTTGTATCCGGATCAATAACCCGGCCTCCTTTGATCAAAATACCCATAAACACCTCCAAATATTTCTGTTTATTTTGTACGTTCTTTCGATTATAACATGATTTCTCTGCTTTGGCACGAAAAAAGTTGCCGGTCATCCCATAAACTGAGGAATAGTTATTGAAAAAACCAAATTTCTCCTTGACTTTTTCAAATGCCCCACTTATAATAGGAACTACTTGATTAAGGCTATACGCTGTAAGAGAGAATCACTAGTTTTTAGAGATTATATTACAACAATATAGTCTGTAAAAGCTGGTGAATTTTTGGGTCTGTAGGAAATTTGCTCCGTAAGTGGTGCCGGATTGCCTCCTAAGGTGTATTCCGTGCGCAAAGCAGGCAAAACTCCTTCGCAGGTAAGTGAGGGGTGGGGATTAAAAGCGGCTCTGCCCGTTTAGTTCTTAAAAGTTGGAAGTGTTTTCGGGTTATTCGTTTATTTGTATCAGGCAGGAATGAAAACTGCTGCCCGTCTTGTCTTCGGTTCACCAGCATCACTGCTGTACAGGGAAGATCCTTTACAGCATCATCTCATTTTTTATTTTTTATGGAGGTAACATTATGAACAAAGGTACTGTTAAATGGTTTAATGCAGAAAAAGGATATGGTTTTATTACCGGAGAAGACGGAGCCGATGTATTTGTACATTTCTCTGCTATTCAGGGAGAAGGCTTTAAATCTTTAGATGAAGGCCAGGCTGTTTCTTATGATTTGACCGAAGGAGCCCGCGGCATGCAGGCTGCCAACGTTGTGAAATTATAATTTTCTGTCAAAAACCCCCAGGAACGACTTCCCGGGGGTTTTACCTGTTTATTTTAGTATTCGACCACTGACTTATTATTCATCCGCATTTAGATCAGCTAGATAATTGTCAATTGCAGCAGTGTCCATAACTGTTTCCTGAACTTTTTCATTCTGAACAGCTGTTATCTTGCCATATACAGAATATCCCACCCATACTACAAGAACAGCACAGATTAAAACTCCAGCAAATTTTTCCAATGCCAGCAGTCTCTTTTCTTTTTTATAAATTTCACGCCTCCGTGCTTTCTTCTCCTTATAGCGGTCTACTTTTTCCTGACTCATAAATATCTCCTTTATCCTTTTTATCCTCTTATATTGCTGTTTGTAGTCTGCACGGTTGTTATTATACAATATTTTTTATAAAAAGAAAAGGGTTAAACATGAATACTTACACAACTACAATAATCCCCCCGTCATTGGCATACATGGAGCTTACTCCTGCCGTATCCAGAATCAAAATTTCCTGTACCTGCACCCGTTCCTGGATGGCATCCCGAACCATCTCCGCCCTGTCTCTGCAATTACAATGTGAAATAGCCAGTTTCTTCTTTTCTCCATCCTGAAGTTCTGACACAATCAGTCCCACCATTTTAACCAACGCCTTATTGATCCCCCGTGCTTGATCACGCTGAAGGATGGTTCCTTCTTTAGAAGCCCCCATTACGGGCTTAATATTCAGCGCGGAAGCCACCAGTGCTTTCACTTTGCTCATACGTCCGTTTTTTTTCAAAGTCTCCAGATTTTCCAGCACAAAATAGGTGTTCTGGCTGTCGATATATGCTTCTACCTGAGCCACAATATCTTCAAAAGACATACCCGCTTCTTCACACTCCTGAATCTTTAGAGCAATTAATGTCTCTCCTACGGATGCGGAACGGGAGTTAAATATATGGATTTTTTTTCCGGGCTTTTCCTCCGATAAAAGCTGACTGCCCAGCATTGCGCTGTTATAAGAACCACTCAATTCAGCTGACAAAGTAACGCCGTAAATATGGTCTGCCCCGCAGTCGAAAGCCTGTCTGTAGCGTTCTGGTGAAGGGCAGGAAGACTTGGGGCAGTTAGGACTTGCGGCCACCTTTGCCAGAAAGCTTTTTTGGTCAAACGTATCATCGTCCACAATATCTTCATCTTCTACAATCAATGTTAAAGGCACGGATTCAAACCGGGCATCTTCTCTGTATGCAGCGGGAAGTTCTCCGCAGCTGTCAATCACAACTTTATAACTCATATCGTCCTCTTTTCCACTATACATAGTATTAAATACCATGTTTATAGTACCACACTTACCTGCGCTTTAAAAGACTTTTTCAAAAACTTCTATTCTTTTTTTAGGAATTCCTATATAATGATTAGAGCGTGTCTGAAAAATGCTTTTTGTCAGATGTGCGTCACACTTGGCGGGAGATGGCAGGAATGATTTTTAAGGCACGTTCCAGAGCACATCTGAAAATTGGGGTTTTGGTTTGTATAACAGTAAGACATTTTTTATGAAAGGAGTATACGATGATTGCCCAAAGAATAACAAATCTAAAAAAATTCATGTCCCAGCTGTTAGTCGGTGAAAATTTTGATTCTTTTTGGCTGTCCGAGGCCACGATCACCACTGGAAACACTTTTATTATAGACGGCACCCTCCATCCAGATTTTTTTTCCGAGGAAGCCCGGGAAATTTTAGACCGCTGCCACCGTACCCATTCCCTGTGGAAGGAAATGAAACCTTTTTGCTATTCCATCATACGCGGAAAACAGACACCGCTTCAATTTAAGTTTGTATTCCGCCTGTCGTATGAAAAAATCCGTTATGCCGTTATAGAAAGCGGAATTTCTTTAGACCCCGATCAGATAAATGGCCTGTTTTTGAATATTCAATATAACTCCGGACAGCTGGTCTGCACCACAGGCACCTCCGTGAGTACCTTTTCATTGGATAAATCCCTGGATCAAATGTGGGATCGGATGGTGCTGCAGTTTTTTCTGGAAAATGATATTGATTGTGAAGATCTGTCATGATAAAATACCAATCTATCAGACAAAGGTTTCAGCCGTCCATACTCCATCGGCCGAAACTCTGCAGGATTCTCAGGCGGGCGGCCTGCCCCGGAGGTTTTTTATCGTATAGGAGACGAAGTTCCCTATACGATAAAAAAGAGGAACAAATGTATATACACTTATTCCCCTCAAAAGCCTTATTTTATGCAGTTTTCCTCTTAGCCAAAGTATCTGTCCAGAAGTCCTTTCAGAGCCTTTCCATGTCTAGCCTCGTCACGAGCCATCTCATGTACAGTATCATGGATAGCATCCAGGTTAGCTGCTTTTGCACGTTTTGCAAGGTCTGTCTTTCCAGCAGTAGCGCCGTTTTCAGCCTCTACTCTCATCTCAAGGTTTTTCTTTGTGCTGTCTGTAACAACTTCACCAAGCAGTTCTGCAAATTTTGCAGCATGTTCTGCTTCTTCATATGCAGCTTTTTCCCAGTACAGACCGATCTCCGGATATCCTTCTCTGTGTGCAACTCTTGCCATAGCCAGATACATACCAACTTCTGAGCACTCTCCGTTAAAGTTTGCTCTTAAATCTGCCATGATATCTTCGCTGGCTCCCTTTGCCACACCAACAACATGCTCTGCTGCCCAGCTCATTTCACCTTCCTGTTTTACGAATTTTTCAGCGGGTGCTTTACATACAGGACATGCTTCCGGAGCTGCATCGCCTTCATGAACATAACCACATACACTACATACAAATTTAGCCATTTTAGTTCTCCTTTTTGTATTAAAATTAACCTATTGCTACCCAATTTAATAACAGTAACTATTATTGTCATACTCTACCATATAAGCCTGTCTTTGTCAACAGGATTTCCCGGAAAACTTACATTCCCTGCACACACCTGTAAAATGTATGGTATAGCCGTCAATAATGCCAGAAAATTTTCTTCCTGCTCTTTCAAGCATATCGTCCATTTCCTCCATTTCCACATCAGACACCTTATGACAGTGCCGGCAGATAAAGTGATTATGCGGGGAAAGCCTTCCATCAAAACGGTCTGCCCCCTGGGGCGTGGAAATCTTAGAAATCTCCCCGATGCTGACCAGCAGCGACAGATTCCTGTATACCGTCCCCAGACTAATATTCGGATAGATCTGACGCATACTTTCATAAACCATATCAGCGGTGGGATGATCTCCCCTGGTCCGCAGTAATTCTTTGATTGACTCCCTTTGGCGGCTGTATTTCAGTGCACCCATAACGCTATCCTTTCCAGTCATTATGCAGCAACATAACTATACAGTAGCATTCTTAAAAACTTAACATCAGCTGCTAATAACAGTAATCGTTATTGTTATAAGAATATAAGATTTTCACAATTTTGTCAACAGTTTTTATTGCACCATTTCCAAAATTTCTCCCTTCGATATCCCCCCTGTCTTTCTGCCTGTTACCTTGCCATCCTGAAACAGCAGCAGGGCCGGTATTGCCATGATTTTATAATGCTCTGCCAAACGAGGGCTTTCGTCCACATTAATCTTTGCAATCCTGATTTGTTTTTCCCCGGACAACTGATCAAGCAGAGGTGCAATTGTCCTGCAGTGGCTGCACCAATCTGCATAAAAGTCCACAAGCGTAGTTTCTCCCGCCTGCAGAATCTGTTCCTCAAAATTATTTTCATCCACATTGACTATTGCCATATGATGTCTCCTTTCATGAAAACATGTTTTCGCTTCTCTGACCATAGTATGCAGTATTTTGAAAAAATCATGTATTGCTTTTATCCCTGAATCTTTCTGCCCGGATGGAGCACTAAAACGTATCTTAAAAATGCCGGAGAAAGCAATATCTTTGTATGGCTTTTTCCGGCATTCCTGTCATCTCATTTTTCATTTTTATATTGTAAAACGTGTTTGAAAATCATTCACGCTATCCGCACGCCCTCTTTGGGGAAGATTGGCCATGTGCTTCCTTAATAGGTTCCCATTTGAAGTTCTTCATCCCTATAATAGATGGAACACATGGGCGACGTCTCTCTTACCGTATATTTTGCTCGATCCAGAGAAATTTTAGTCATAGGATAGATGATCTTGCTCCGCACCTTGCATTGGCTGAAATCAGGTTTCGCGTTTTCTGCCTCCTCTATTTTTTCTTCTAAAGTCTCAATCTTCTGTATATACAGAACGCTCTGCACCTCAAGTTTTTCCAACAATTCTTTTCTATGTTCCGGAATAGCTTCCTGGCTTTTCAAATACATTATGTTTTTATAAATTTTATCTAACGTATCTCTGCTGGCCTCTAAATCTTTGTGCATGGTCTCCAGATCATCCTCATCAGACAGCTCATATCCCAGCCTGATATTATTCTCACCGCCACTCTGATTGCCGATCCTCTTAGCCTCCACAGCTGTCTTCACTTTGATGGAACCGCCCACCACTACCCCTTTACCTTTTGTTGCATAGATACTTCCACCGCATAAAATGTCAGAATTGACAATGGTGGCAGCATAGATATCCTGATAGCAGATCACATTTACGCTTTCCATAAAAGTAATTTTGACATCCCCCCGGGCCTCCAGTGTTCCCTGGCCATTTCCGTTCATGCCTTCTATGATCTCAATATTTCCTCCAGCACACAGCTTGGCACTTCCCACAGACCCCTGTACAATAATATCTCCTGTGGCATTGACTTTAAATCCGCTTTTCACATCCCCTTTAATCACAATATTCCCATTATAGTCCAGATTGCCCACAGAATTATCCACCGATTCTGATATGGTCAGTATTTTATCTACACAAAATGTATTATTCTGAAAAGTAACATCGCCGTCCATCACAGCTGTCAATTTTGTGCCGTCTTCAGACAACTCTGTATTCTTTCCCTGGGGTACATGGGGGCTTTTTCCCGGACGTGCCTTTAACTCCCGGCCTGTCACGTCCATGCCATCTTCTCCCTCTGTGGGATGCGTGATCTCACAGATCAAATCACCTTCCTGGACACTGTGAAATCTGCGCAGACTTTTATGATCCACATTGCCCCGTTCATCTTCTTTCAGTCCCTCATCCACTTCCCTGGGATAATGGTCAACCACAAATCCGTCTTCCCCATGAATGCAGGGCTTACCCCTGGCTGCTGCAAACAAAACACCATATTTTTTTTCATCTGCAATATCAATCAGCTTTTCTTCATCCACTCCGAACTTAATATTTTTTTTGTTCAGAGCTTCCTTGATCAGCTCATACCTGATCTCTTCCCCGCCTGCAATGGGAGGAAACACACACACAAAGGCAGCCATTTTATCAGCCGTAAGGAACACATTGCAGTTTGCATTCACCAAAGGGATTTGTATCTCGCTTCCTTCCACGTCCTGTCCCCACCCCTTTTTTGCTTCCAATAATTCTGCTGCTTTGCGTTTCGTCTCAAGATTTTTCAGATTCTGCCGAAGGGTTTTAAGAAAAGGTTCCACTGCCGCCATATCCGAGGGATGACGTTCTCTGTCTGCCCAAATATCTTCCAGAAGTTTATCAACCCGTTCGTTCCCTTTAAAACTCGTCTCCCTCAATACTTTCCGGGCACTTTCCAATTCTACCTGTTCCTGCTCTTCCTCCTCCTGTTTTTTCTTAAACCAATCAAATATTGACATATAATCCCCCCTCACTTTTAGAACCTATTAAAAATAATTGCAAAACTGCTTTCAGACATCATAAGTTTAGACAAAACCGTTAATTACTGTCTGGATGGAGCAATAGATTTTGGACTTATACGCTTACATTTTCGATTTGTGTGATTTTTATGAGCTAGTTCTTAGTATTATATCATATAATTGTCTAAAGTCATCATTTTTTTCGTTTTTTTTATAAAAATTTCAATATAACCCTTTTATAATTATACACACTCCATATAGAACCGGCTGATGCAGAAGATAGATGCCTAAACTATGCCGGCCAAAAAAAGCCAGTACACCGGGCTTTCTTCTGCCCATCCACTCAAATACTCCTTTGGCACGTAAAAATTCACCAAGAAAAACTCCGAAAAAGAACAGAAAAATCCAAGGTAATATGGGAAAATAATCCGTTGAGTAAAAGTCCTTGCCTGGAAAGCCCAGCCAGTAAAGATACCGGGTACGATAACAGCTCTCTGGTATGTTCAGCAGGATATGCCCGCCTGCTCCCAGGCCGCCCTGAGGCACTGTCCAGCACACAGCTAAAAGCATTGCCGAGCATAACATCCCCCACTGAGGGGGCGTCCGTTTCAGCCATGGATATGCCAGAACACCTATAAGCGACGCAGCTCCCTGAAAACTTAAGATGCCAAAACGAACCAGTGCCTCCGGCACTGCTGCCCAGGTAGCCAGTGTGAGTACACAGCCCCATCCCAGCAGAATCATCCCCCGTTTTACCGGGTGCCTGCCCATGAAGAATACCATACCGGAAATCAGAATAAAACTCCAGCGTATATAAGCGCCCCACAGATTTCCCTGCCATTGTGTATACCAAGGTATGGCAGCCCCCAAGAAAAATACCAGGTCATAGCAAAAATGAAACAGCACCATATGAATAATCGTAACTCCCCGCAGCGAGTCCAGAAAATGCACACGCTGCTGTGTCTTAATATCCATATTCCATGTTCAGCGAATCGTCATCCGCAATCCAGTCTTCCACATAAATTTTCCGATAGTCATCCCTGGTATCACGAATATAAACTTCCTTAATACCAGCATTGATAATCATCCGTTTACACATAGAACAGCTACAGGAATTTTTAATCAGCTCTCCTGTAGAAACTTCTGTCCCCGCAAGATAAAGGGAGCTGTCCAGCATCTGATCCCTGGAAGCGCTGATAATGGCATTGGCCTCTGCATGAACACTCCTGCACAGCTCATATCGCTCACCCCTGGGGACATTCAATTCCTCCCGGATACAGGTTTTCCTGTCGGAACAGTTCTCACGCCCCCTGGGCGCCCCTGTATAACCAGTGGAAATAACCTCATCATTTTTCACAATTACTGCCCCATAGAGACGGCGCAGACAGGTTCCCCTCTGTGCCACCACCTGGGCCAGATCCAAATAGTAATTGATTTTATCTCTTCTCGCCATAAAAATGACCATTCCTTTCGTTTTATCCCTGTATATTACACATCCATGGGTAAAGCCTGTATGTTTATGTCCTTTCCACTATAACAAAATTCACAGATAGACACAATCATTTCCTTTTATTTCCTGAAAAACTTTTTATTGCAATATTTCGTGTTTTATAGTATTATATGTACAGTGCTGGAAACGGCATTAGAAATAATAAATGTCGCTATAGCTCAGCTGGATAGAGCGACCGCCTCCTAAGCGGTAGGCCGG
>CAJUMB010000027.1 GCA_910587105.1 uncultured Lachnospiraceae bacterium | reverse complement strand
GAATATAGCATATTTTTTTCTCATTGAAAAGATATAAAAACGTGCGTTTACCGTGCTGTGTCCTGCCAGACCCTTTCGGGCTTTCCGCCACACGCATCATGGACTACCTGCTTTCTGGGAAACTATTCGATGAAGAAAAATGCCGTTCCCTGCCCGACCGCAGGGTTAAGGCTTCCAAAGACAAAGTCATGGACGCCGTCTATGGGTACACATCCTGAAAGAGCAGAAATTCAAGATGACCCATGCTAAAGCCCGCATAGATTTTATCAACAGATCCATTGGTGGGATTGGAGCGGAGCTTTTCCTCCGGAGCCATCAATATGACGTTCAGATCAAGCAGATCGTAGCGGTTACCGGGATCACAGAACTGTCCGCACTGTTCATCCAGTGCGCCCTTGCCACTGTAAAAAGTAAGAAAGACCCTTATTTTGCGGTCAAATATCAACGCCTCTCCAAGCGATGCGGCAGGAAAAAGGCGATCATTGCTATTACAAGGATATACTTGCCAGTATTTATCATATGCTGTCAGATAACGAGGATTTCCCTCCGGATGACTATTATGAAGCTGCCATCAATCTGCTAAAACAAAAACCAGTTATTCTTACTCTTGACAATACCTTTCAGTTCCTGAGAGAGCAGGGAGCTGCCCCGGAAACCTTAAAACTCATATAGTAGCAATGTGCTGCACAAGCCAGATAAGTTTTTAAAAAAGATTTTTTCCACCAAGGAGAGAGTGCGCCCAAAATTCAGGTTATGGATTCACACTTCACTTTAAGGAAAGAAGGGATAAAATCCACTTTGGAAAGCAAAGGGACAGAAATTTTTTTCAAAAATTCCAAAAATATATTTGACAATTTGATATCTATAGGTTATTATATAGAAGAATCTTTAATTGCCTGTGTCTCAGCCTTTTTCTGGTGGTTGGGGCACAGTTTTATTTTTGAATAGAATTACATTTATAAAATGTTTATGAAAAGGGGCTGTCGGGAAATAGATAACTTTCAGGGGCAGGTGTGAACCATGTAACCTCTGGCCGGAATCTAAGGACAGCCGCCTGCAGCGCTTCAAATGATCTGGTAAAGAGGATTAGCAGGGGCTGTTGTAAAAGATATAGGTTTCCTGATAATCTGCTGAAATCTCCTTTTGATGGAGGCAATGCATAGATTAAATTTTAGATAAAATCAGCGGTCATAGAGACCGCTAATAAAAAACTTACACATTTTACTTGACAAACCCTGAAAACCTGATTTTCTAGGGGACTGTTTCCTTCTTACCTATCAGGGGTGTAAATCGTTATTTCCAGACATCCCCTTCTTTTCAATTTCCACACAGACTTTGCTGATTATTTTGGCTCATTCATTATAGAAACATGGTTACTAAGTTGATTGGGACGGCTAATACAGCATTGATTAATTCTTGAGTAATAAACACTCGCTGTTTACGCAATCGCCGCGTTGTCGTCAGTCAGCAATGCCGTTGCATTGCCCCTTCCTCCGCCTTACGCTGACGCAAACATCAAGAGCTTATTACTTCAAGATTAAGGCAGCGCTGTACTAATCATTCATGTAGCTGATTATTTTGCTGAGCAGATTTCGGCATCGAATGAGTTCGTTACGGTCAAACTGCTCGATGGACTGCAAGAGTTCCTGCTTATCTGGTGAAAACCTGGAATTTTCGGATGCTTTTCCGAAGATCAGTTTATCCATTGAAATATGTAACGCAGATGTTATTTTTATCAGCGTATTTAGGGAAGGGGTTTGATAGCCATTTTCAATTTTTGTGTAGTAGCTGTAGGACATTTCTAACTGTTCTGACATTTGTTCTTGCGTATAGCCATATGATTTGCGCTTTTCTTTGATTTGTTGAGCAATCTGTTTTAAATCTTTTTTATTCATCTCCGTTCCTTTCGTTTTTCTTTTGTTTGTATTCTGAAACAGCCATATGCTGTAAGGCAGACTGTACAGTTGGTGTGAAGCAATTCTTTTAAGAATTTTTTTAATAGGTTTAGGGCTTATACTGGGTCTGTATGGAATTCCTAAATAACCATTTTTCCTTTTTCCTGTGGCCTTGGAGAAATTCTACAGCTGTATGACAGGAATTGGCGGCTTTAGACAAGCAGCTCTTATAATACATACGACACAACGCAGAGTGAGGTATCTGCAATGTAAAATACTGCTGAAAGGGTATTTGCCTAAAATATGATTGTATTAAACACTTTTTATGAAAGTTAATTTCATAAAAAAGAAATATATAGTCACAATAAAAGAAACATTACATGTACTATAATATAAAATAACGGAATATACCATGCTCTAATAATGAAATGTATAATCGCAAATAAGGAATTATATGTAGGGAACATTCGTAAATACTGGGGAAATAAGGGGATATGTTGGGGGGATGTAAAGAGATTTTTTTGAAAGAGGCTGTCGCTTTTAGTATGTGTTTGGAAAGAAAGATCAGAAGTGATGGCTGCTATTTCACAGGCGCTGTCCCGCGGGAGACTGTCCGAAAACCTCAACAGTGCAAAATATTCTCCCGCTGGCGATAGAAAAATAGAAAAGAATTTGTTAATTTAACCCCTCTTTTTGGCTTAAAATAGCAATGAAATTGGGATAGAGTCACATCAGCCATTAATTTTCAGACAATCCTGCGGGGAAGTACAATGTGGCAGAACCCCCGGAACATGTGCCGTCGCAGCGATGTAGAGCACGCCTTAAAATGCATCCTATCTATCATCTGTATGTACCGCATAGCGAGGCGGTTTGCTTCAAATTCGGCCAACACAGTCCTTTATGCCCTTAGTACTACAGCGGATGATTCAAATTTAGCAATCCATAATGGGCAATATCTGCTTTTATTATAGTAAAAATTCGCTTATTTTCTATTGAAAATTGATGCTAAAGTGGCTTGTTCAAAGTACAATGCAATATGTTCGCTGTAGCTCTAGAGCGTGTCATAAAATTCATTCTCACCACCTGCACGCCCCACTTAGTGCGATATTTGCGCCAAATTCGGTCAACATAGCCCGCTTTTGGCACAAATCTCCCACTGAGTGGGTCATACATCTGGCAGAAAGTATTTTTAAGACATACTCTAGGTTAGCAGAAATTTTTCTGCTGAGAGGGAATATATCTGACAGAAGGGGGCAGCAGGCTTCGTGACAGTATAATTTTTAATAAGTCTTTCTCCATATTTATGTCACAAATATGGAACATTAAGCGGGTATTGAATGAATACACCATTGGATAAATACCCGTGCACGAAGTACCCGCTGTTTCCCCATTGCCGCGCTGGCTTCAATCGACGATGCCGCGGAGGGCCTGGTATATACGTTGTTTCGGCCGCTACTAAATGAACCAGTGGACATGCTTTAAGAACGATTGTTTCCCAACATTTCGGCTAATGTGAGTAAAAGATCTAATTCATCTGCACTTAGCCGGCGTGCAGCTTGAATTAGTTTTTGTTCATAGGAAGAAGGATATAGGATGTTCTCATCATTGTGGAAAAATTCACAGAGGGTAATTCCCAAAGGTTTCAGCAGTTTTTCAATAATTTGTACGGAAGGCTGGCAGTTTCCCTTTTCGATGGTGCGTATATAATTCTGGGATACATCGCTGAGATGGGAGAGCCGGTATACACTAAGGTTCCTGCCTAACCGGAGTTTTTTAATCCGTTCATTCAATTCCATAGTAGTCTCCTTTTTCTGAATGCATGTATTCTCGGAATCTCTCCTGTACCTGCTTTTGTGGCTGATTTTCCGCCATGTACAGATAAATTTAATCAATGCACACACTGTGTACGCCTCATAAATGTACGAATAAATGACGAAAGATCATCTTACAAAATCAGGGGCAAAGAGACTCCGAGAGTACATATGTATATGCGGAGGAATGTGGTTATATATTTGTATGTGCAGCGGTTCATTATGTTTTACAAAACAATATGGATAAATTTTGAAATTTTTTCATACTTTAATTATGCGTGAAAGCGGAGAAGATTATAATCCAATGAGAGTGTTATAAATACAACTTTATTATTGTGATATGAAGCGGAGAATGCCGGTTATAGGCAGATTGTGTGAAATAAGTTTTTTCACAATTGCTTTTTTTGGCAAAATGTTGTAATATATTATAAATAGGTAGTTCTAATTGCCTTGTATATTTGGAGATATTGTTGAATGATCTAGAGCGTGTTTAGAAAATTCATTCACGCCACCCATACGCCCCACTTTGCGGCAGATCTGCCCCTTATTCGGTTGCTGTAGCCCGCTACAGCGCCCTCATGCGGAACAAATCTCCCACAAATTGTGACGCACGGTTGACATAAAGCAATTTTCAAACACGCTCTAGAGCGTGTCCAGGAGTAAGAGGCGCCTGCCGCCGTGCTGCACCTATTGTTGTGGCAGGGGGCAGAGGTTTTGCGAGGAAAACAAAGGATTTATCAGAAAAAATAAAAAATTGTATCGGATTCTATACAAAAATTTTGCAGGAATTTTGTAAAAAAGTAATAATGGCGAAATTAAAAAAATAGATTGCGCATAGGTTCATTAACTGTTAGAATAAGGAGTGTTCGGATATGAAGTGGTGGACAGGTTTTGCTGACAGTATGAAAAACATTACAATGTTTACTCAGTTTGGGCTGTCGCTTGTGATTCCGCTTCTGGTATGTATTGGTATCTGCTGGTGGCTTACTGCCAGGATGGGAGTGGGCGGATGGGTGTATATCCCTGGATTTTTCTTTGGGCTGGGCGGTCTGGCTATGACTATGTATAAATTTTACTTGTCTGTGGTCGGACGGCAGAAAAAAGAAAAAAAGAAGGATAAGATATCTTTTAATCAGCATCAATGATAATACAGGTGTTATTTGAGAAAGACGCAGGAATTAGGCGGAGGTATGGGATTATGGGGAGTTTGTTCGGCGGACTTCAGCCGGCAGTGAAAAAAGAGACAAAAAGGGTGGCCGTGTTGACGATTGTGGGTGTGGCGCTTATGTGGGCTGTGTTTGCAGTGCTTCACTTTATGGTGTTTGACACGGTGCCTTTTGACTATACTGTTATTTTAGGTGGAATGGGCGGAGGTATTGTTGCTGTCCTGAATTTTTTCCTGATGGCCCTTACGGTTCAGAAGGTTGCTGCCGCTGAGGATGAAGGCAGCGCCCGTTCCAAGATGAAGGCAAGTTATACCCAGAGAATGTTGTTTCAGATGCTCTGGGTGGCGGCGGCTATTATAATCCCCTGTTTCCAGTTCGCGGCGGGAATCGCACCCCTATTTATTCCCAGTCTGGGTATTAAATTTCTGGGGATGACGAACAGGATTGCATAATTATTGAAATAGGCTGGATAATTATGAAGGATGGGTTGTATAATTTGAAGATCAGCCGGAAGGGAGGTGGAAACGTACATGGATATAGATATTTCGGGGGCCCGGATATTTTTTGAACTGCCCATTGATCTGCCCTTGCTGGGACCGCTTAGAATCAGCGAAACGCTGTTGGTCAGCTGGCTGGTTATACTGGTGGTTACAGGAGTCTGTATGTGGCTGACCCATGACCTGAAGACAGAGAATATTTCAAAACGCCAGGCAGTAGCGGAGATGCTGGTGGAAATGGCGAATAATTTTGTCGTGGGTAATATGGGTGAAAAATTCCGGTATTTTGTCCCGTTTGTAGCAGGTTTGTTTGCTACCAGCGTGGTATCAAACCTGATTGGACTGCTGGGACTGCGCAGTCCTACAGCTGATCTGGCCACAGAGTTTGCATGGGCTGTTGTTGTGTTTATCATGATTACTGCCCAAAAGATCAAAGTCGGAGGTGTGGGCGGCTATCTGCTGGACTTTACTAAGCCGATTCCGATTCTGGCGCCGTTTAATGTGCTGTCAGAGCTGGCAACTCCGATCGGTATGGCATTCCGTCATTTTGGAAACATTTTGTCGGGTGTGGTAATCAATGCCCTGCTGTATGCTGCTCTGGCGGTGGCCAGTTCTGCATTGCTTGGAATGCTTCCCGGCGTGCTGGGCGACGTGCTGGCACAGATTCCGATTCTGGATGTGGGTGTTCCGGCCATTACATCGGTATATTTTGACTGGGTATCCGGTGTACTGCAGGCATTTATTTTCTGTATGCTGACAGTAATGTTTATAGCAAATGCAGCTGCAGAGGAGTAATGTCCGCTGATTTTTACAACTGAATAGGAACTTCATTGAGAAAAGAACAAAACATTTTTAATTTTTTTAGGAGGATTACAGTATGGAATTTCAATTTCTCGCAAAAGGTATTGCGCTTGCAGGATGTGCACTTGGAGCAGGTATTGCATTGATCGCCGGTGTCGGCCCTGGTATTGGTGAAGGACAGGCGGTAGCATCTGCGCTGGAAGCAATTGGACGTCAGCCGGAGTGTAAAGGTGATGTGACTTCTACTATGATTTTGGGTTGTGCGCTTGCAGAGACAACCGGTATCTACGGCTTTGTAACAGGTCTTCTGCTGGTTTTCGTAGCTCCTGGCTCGTTCATGAATCTTCTGGGATAATTATTGGATAGAGAACGACAGAACAGGAGGTTACAAGGATGCAGGTACAGGAATTAGTATCATTCGTGCCGTGGACCTTCATTGCGCAGATTTGCAACCTTTTCATTCAGGTTTATCTGATTAAACGCTTCTTGTTTAAACCGGTGAATGCGATGCTGGAAAAGCGGAAAGCTATGGCAGATGCTGAGATTCAGGATGCAGCAAAAGCGAAAGACGATGCCCAGGCCATGAAAGCCGAATATGAGCAGAATATGCGGGATGCCAAAGATAAGGCAAATGAGATCCTGAGTACAGCTCAGAAAACGGCAACGGCTCAGAGTGAGGAAATGATCAGAGAAGCAACCCAGCAGGCAGCGGCCATCAAGTCAAAAGCGGAAAGCGACATTGCCCGTGAGAAAGTCAAAGCGGTCAATGAGATTAAGGACGAGATCGGCAGCATGGCAATGGAAATTGCTGGAAAAGCCATCGGACGGGAGCTTCATGAGGAAGATCATGCGAAACTGATTAATGAGTTTATAGCGAATGTAGGTGAAGGATCATGACGCAGACTGCCAGGGTTTATGGTGGCAGCCTCTATGATCTTGCCGCCGAAGAACAGCTTACAGACAACATCAAGCAGCAGATGGCCGATATCCTGCAGCTGTTCCGGGAGAATCCGGATTATATCAGGCTGTTGTCAGAGCCGTCCATTCCCACCGGGGAGAGGACAGGGCTCATTGATAAGGCGTTTGGTGAGCAGGCAGAGAAATACCTGGTAAGCTTTTTGAAACTGCTGTGTGAACGGAGCATATTGGCAGAGTTTGCAGGCTGCTGTGAAGAATTTACGCGGCGCTACAATGTGGATCATAACATCGCTGAGGCTGTGGTTACCAGTGCTGCTGGACTGAGTGAAGACCAGTTATCAGCGCTGAAGGCAAAGCTGGAGAAGATCAGCGGGAAACATATATCCCTGATTCAGCGGGTCGACAGCTCGGTGTTGGGAGGTCTGCGTGTAGAATTAGAAGGAAAACAGCTGGATGGCACGGTGCAGGGCCGCCTGTCTGGTATTTCCAGGAAATTGAATGAAGTGATCGTGTAGTGTTTGGTCCCTGAGCAAAAGGGACTGAACCGCTGCAAATATTGTGTAAGGATGGGAATGGAAACATGCAATTAAAACCTGAAGAAATATCTAAGGTCATCCGCAGCCAGATCAAATATTACGAAAATACGATACAGCAGGACGAGACAGGTACTATTTTAATAGTAGGTGACGGTATTGCCAGAGCCAGCGGCCTGGTAAACTGTATGGCCGGCGAGCTGCTTGAATTTGAGGACGGCAGTTTCGGCATGGCGCAGAATCTGGAAGAAAACAGCGTATCCATCGTATTATTTGGTACTGATGAGAATATCAGTGAAGGACAGACGGTAAAGCGTACCGGTAAAGTAGTGTCTGTGCCGGTAGGCGAGGCGATGATCGGGCGTGTAGTAAATGCGCTGGGCCAGCCGATTGATGGAGCGGGACCGATTGTAACAGAAGAATTCCGGGCGATTGAGACCCGGGCACCGGGTATCTGTGAGAGACAGCACGTATCTGAACCTCTTCAGACCGGTATCAAAGCCATTGACTCTATGGTACCGATCGGCCGCGGCCAGCGTGAGCTGATCATTGGTGACCGCCAGACAGGTAAGACCACACTGGCTATTGATACAATTATCAACCAGAAAGGCCAGGATGTTATCTGTATTTATGTGGCTATTGGACAGAAACGTTCTACAGTTGCCACTTTGGTGGAGGACCTCACCAAGAACGGCGCCATGGACTATACCATTGTAGTAGCGGCCACTGCGTCTGAGGCCAGTCCTCTGCAGTACATTGCACCGTATACAGGGTGTTCAATGGGCGAATATTTTATGAATAATGGAAAGCACGTTCTGATTATCTACGATGATCTGAGTAAGCATGCGGTAGCTTACCGTGCACTTTCCCTGTTGATCCGCCGTCCGCCAGGACGTGAGGCTTATCCCGGAGATGTATTTTATCTCCATTCCAGACTTCTGGAGCGCGCGGCAAAATTGGATGATGAACATGGCGGCGGTTCACTGACGGCCCTGCCGATTATTGAAACGCAGGCGGGCGACGTGTCTGCTTATATTCCGACCAATGTTATTTCTATTACAGACGGTCAGATTTTCCTTGAGACAGAGCTGTTCCACTCTGGTGTTATGCCGGCGGTAAACCCGGGTATCTCAGTATCCCGTGTAGGTGGTGATGCCCAGATTAAGGCCATGAAGAAAGTGGCCGGAACACTGAAGCTGATCTATTCTCAGTATAGAGAGCTGCAGAGTTTTGCACAGTTTGGTTCTGACCTGGATGCGGATACGAAATCGCGTCTGGACCAGGGTGCCCGTATTGTGGAGGTGCTGAAACAGAATCAGAATGCTCCCATTGCGGTGGAAAAACAGGTGGCAATCCTGTATGCGGTAACCAAGGGTATTTTGTCCCGGGTGGAAACCGAAGATGTACGGGCGTATGAGTCTGGTCTGTTCAGTTATCTGGATACGGATGCTGACGGTGTGGCTGCTATGCAGGAGATCCGCGGGACAGGCAAACTGGAGCCGGAGACAGAGGAAAAACTGAAGAAGGTATTAGACAGCTATACAGAGCATTTTCTCAGCACAAAGCCTGAGAGTGCTGGCAAATAATGTGATATAGGAGGAAGCATATGGCTGCAAATATGAAAGCGGTAAAGCTGCGGATTAAAAGTGTCAGCAACACGATGCAGATTACCAAGGCGATGGAACTTGTGGCGTCCTCCAAACTGCGTAAGGCGAAGGATCGGGCGGAAACCTGCCGCCCTTATTTCAGGGAGCTGCATCAGACACTTCGGGATATTGCAGTGGGAAATACTGATTTTTCTTCTGTTTATTCCAGAGATGCGGTAAGTGAAAAATATTGCTATGTGGTGATTGCCGGTGACCGCGGACTGGCAGGCGGATATAATTCCAACCTGTTTAAAAGTCTGGAAGCGGAGGCAGAAGGAAAAGACTATATGGTACTGCCCATTGGGAAGAAGGCGGTGGAATATTTCCAGCGCCGGGGCGTTGAGACAATTGGCGAAGAATATGCAGAGGTTGCCAGTATTTCTGTGGCAGACTGCTTTGAGATTGCCAAACTGCTGTGTAAAGAGTTTAAGAACGGCAGTTTTGGTCATATTCAGCTTTGCTATACAGAATTTGTTTCCATGCTGTCTCAACAGCCAAGAGCATTTTCCGTGCTTCCCTTAAAAGATCTGGAACAGGTCCAGCCGGGGGAAGAAAAGGATGCAGTCCGCAGTCTGATTTTGTATGAGCCCAACAGCTCTGAGGTATTTGACGCGATTGTGCCGGAATATCTGGCGGGAGTAATCTATGGCGGTGTCTGTGACAGTCTGGCCAGTGAACTTGCGGCCAGAAGGACAGCTATGGAGGCTGCCACCAGCAATGCCGAGGAAATGATTGAGAAGCTGAACCTGCACTATAACAGAGTTCGTCAGGCCAGCATAACGCAGGAGATCACGGAGATTGTCGCAGGTGCGGAGAGCATCTAGTACAGCATCTGCGGGAAGTTATGCAGATGTACATGAAGGAGATTCAAGCATGAGTGAAAAACACACTGGCGAAGTAGTGCAGGTCACCGGTCCTGTTCTGGACATCCGCTTTGCGCACGATGAGCTGCCTGCACTTCTGAATGCCATTGAAATTGATAACCAAGGCGCAAAGCTGACGGCTGAGGTAGCCCAGCAGATCGGGGATAATACGGTGCGCTGCATCGCTATGAGTTCCACTGACGGTCTGGTCCGCGGCACCAAAGCTGTGGATACCGGAAAACCCATTGCGGTTCCGGTAGGCGAGGAATGCCTGGGCCGTATATTCAACCTTTTGGGTGAACCGGTAGATAATATGCCGGCCCCTGAAGCAAAAGAGAGATGGCCGATCCACCGTCCTGCTCCGGCTTATGAAGAACAGATGCCGGCTACAGAGATTCTGGAGACAGGTATCAAAGTCGTTGACCTGATCTGCCCCTATGCAAAAGGTGGTAAGATTGGTCTGTTCGGCGGTGCGGGGGTTGGTAAAACCGTATTGATCATGGAGCTGATCCACAATGTGGCCACAGCCCATGGCGGTATTTCCGTATTTACAGGGGTTGGTGAGCGTACCCGTGAGGGAAATGACCTTTATAATGAAATGAAAGAGAGCGGCGTTATTGATAAAACAGCCTTGATCTATGGCCAGATGAATGAGCCGCCGGGAGCACGTATGCGTGTGGGTCTGTCCGGACTTACTATGGCGGAATACTTCCGTGACGTGAAGAATCAGGACGTGCTGCTGTTTATTGATAATATTTTCCGTTTTACCCAGGCAGGTTCCGAGGTGTCTGCGCTTTTGGGACGTATGCCTTCAGCCGTAGGTTACCAGCCTACGCTGGCCACTGAGATGGGAACACTGCAGGAGCGTATTACTTCTACAAGGAAGGGGTCTATCACATCTGTTCAGGCAGTATATGTGCCTGCCGATGACTTGACTGACCCGGCTCCGGCTACTACCTTCTCCCATCTGGATGCCACCACGACACTTTCCCGTGATATTGCCAGCCAGGGTATTTATCCAGCTGTGGACCCGCTGGATTCTACCAGCCGTATCCTGTCACCGGAAGGCGTGGGAAAAGAACACTATGAAATTGCCCGTGCAGTGCAGAGAGTGCTGCAGCGTTATCAGGAGCTGCAGGATATCATCGCGATTATGGGTATGGACGAGTTGTCAGAAGAAGATAAGCTGACTGTAAACCGTGCTCGTAAAGTACAGCGTTATCTGTCCCAGAGCTTCTCTGTGGCAGAACAGTTTACAG
The DNA here is from genome assembly GCA_910587105.1 of uncultured Lachnospiraceae bacterium. Classification (GTDB taxonomy): domain Bacteria; phylum Bacillota; class Clostridia; order Lachnospirales; family Lachnospiraceae; genus MGBC164599. Next base: position 32,542 of record CAJUMB010000027.1, on the reverse strand, counting down.
GTATGCCAGGCCAGCTTGTGCCGCTGAAAGAAACCTTGCGCGGCTTTAAGATGATCCTGGATGGCGAATGCGACCATATTCCGGAGAGCTGTTTCCTGTTTGCAGGAACCATTGATGACGTTTTTGAAAAAGCGAAGAATCAGTAAAGGAGGCTGTCTATGGCGACATTTCCATTACGAATCGGAACACCAGACGGCCTGCTGTTTGAAGATGAAGTGGTTCGCGTTGTGTGCAGGAGCATTACAGGGGACTTGGCGATTCTCGCAAGACATGTGAACTTCTGTACAGCGCTTGGCATGGGGGAAGCCCATGTTGTGTTTGAGGACGGAACCAGGCGGGATGCTGCCTGTATCGGTGGAATGCTTTCCATGATGAATGGTACGTGCCATCTGCTGGCTACTACCTGGGAGTGGAAAGAGGATATCGATGAAGAACGTGCCAATGCGGCAAAGAAGCGTGCGGAGGATGTTCTCGCCAGAAGCGGGCTTACAGACCGGGAGTACAAAGTGGCGAAAGCCAAGCTCCACAGGGCGCTGGTACGGTTGAGTGTGAAAAAATAATAGGTGGTTTGATTGAGTCAAACATAACAATGATGAAACCCCGAAGATGTGGAAAAAATGGACATTTTCGGGGTTTCCTTTTCGAAAGGGGGATTTCTTTGAAAAAAATCAGCAAATACTTATGGAGTTTAGCAGGTCTGCTGGCAGCTGTATTCTTTTTTATGCCCGTCTGTGTGCAGGCCGGGGGAAATGCAGCGGCTATTGAGGTTGTATATGTGATACTCAGACCAGACGGGGGATGGGATTATTGTGCCACACCCCTTGATACAGATTATCTGGGAATATCAGCTGAGCTGACGTGTCCGAACGCGTCCAAATGGACTAACATTATAGAAGAGATAGATGGGCGGACAGCGGAGGGAAAAGCAATTGGAAAACATTTGTTTAATTTTGCCTGGGAAGATGATGTGTCCAGAATGCTGGTGGGTACATATAGGCTGACAAACTTTGAATGTCCAAGAGGATATGAATATGACAATGCCTTGGAAGACAAGTATCCACTGTCTGTGACGATTACACAAAGTGATATCAATGAATATCTTGAATGGGTTCAGCAAGGTACGGAAGCGGGGACGGAAACATATACCATTTACGTGCCTGTGAAACTGAAAGGCACCGTTTCTGCCTATCTGCAGAAACCGGAAAAGGCTGTGCTTTCCGTGAACAGGGAAAATCGTTATATTGAAACGAAAAATTATGGCGGAACTTATTCTATTGAATACCAGTATGCAGCCAAGAAGAACGGCAAATATAGTACGCTGGGCAGCGAGGATGGAGCTTACCGTTTTACTAAAGCAGGAAAACGTCTGAAACATGGGAAAACGTACTATTTCCGGGCCCGCTATTATAAAATAGCCGGCGGAAAGAAAATCTGCGGCGATTTTAGCAATCCAGTTAAAATAAAAGTCTTCAAATCATCTATCTACAGCTGTAAGCCGGTTCTGAAAGTGATAAAGACTTCCCGTAAATCGCAGGCTCCCCGTCTGCAGGTGAACAGCGGCACAAACGATTTTAATATGTATAAAATTTCCTATTCCACTAAGAAGAATGGGAAATATAAGGAAATTAGGACAGTCTATTCTGGATCGGAAATTCAGACATCCACTATAAAGGAACTAAAAAAGGGCAGGACTTACTATGTTCGTGTCCGTTTCATAGACAAGCCGGAGTATGAGACCATGTACAGTTCTTATAGCAATAAACAGAAAGTGAAAATGCCGTAAGAGCAGTTATGAGATGATTGTGTCAATTGCGGGCTGTCTTTATGGAAGGTGGAATTGTTTTTGAAAAGGATTAGTAAATGTTTATGGAGTCTGGCAGGAATGTTTGCTGCTGTGGTCTTGTTTCTGCCTGTCTGTGTGCAGGCGGGAGGCATAGGTGCGGCTGTTGATGTTGTTTATGTGATACTTGATCAGGATGGGGTACATCATTGCTATGAAGCATCGTCGGAGGAAGAGTACCTGGGAATATCAGCGGAGCTGACATGTCCGGATGGGAGGAAACTTCACAATACGATCACAGGGCCGAGCAGGACAGGAAACTGGCCCTTTAGAACCCCAATCCATTCGTTTTACCTTGCAAGTGAGGATGATGTGTCGGAAATGCGGGCAGGCACATACAGGTTGACGAATTTTGAATGTCCCAAGGGATATGAGTATGATAATGCTATGGAAGATAGATATCCTCTGTCTGTGACGATCACACAAAGTGATATCTATAAATATTTGGAATGGGCTCATGAGGCAACAGGCGGGACGAAAGTTTATCCGATTTATGTGCCTATCAAACTAAAAGGTACTGTTTCTGCTGTTTTACAGAAACCAGAAAAACCGATACTGTTAGCTGGAAGGGATATTATACAGATTATTCCCCAAAATTACAAAGCGAATTATTCCGTGGAATATCAATATGCGTCCAAGAAAACAGGTACATATAAGACATGCGGTACTGCGAAGGGCAGTTATAGTTTTCGGACAGCGGGAAGCAGGATCAAACATGGGAAAACCTATTATTTTCGGGCGCGTTACTGCAAAGTTGTTAATGGAAAGAAAACCTGCGGTGATTTTTGTGCTCCCCTTAAGATAAAGGTTTCCAAGTCGGATGTTTTCGGCAGCAGGCCGGTTCTAAAGGTTCAGTATCGGTCAGGGAAACCTTACTTAAAGGTGACGGATGCATCGGGGCGCTTTTACTGGTACAAAGTATTTTATTCAGAGAAAAAGAATGGAAAATATAAGGAATTCAAAAAAACTTTTTCTGGAAAGGAAAATGTTTCGGCGTCTAAAATAACGAAACTGAAAAGCGGCAGAAAGTATTATATCCTTGTCCGCTATATAGATCAGGTGGGGGCTGAAAAATTTTACGGTTCTTATAGCAATAAACAGAAAGTGAAAATGCCGTAAGAGCAGTTATGAGATGATTGTGTCAATTGTGGGCTGTCTTTATGAAAGGAGGAATTGTTTTTGAAAAGGATTAGTAAATATTTATGGAGTCTGGCAGGAATGTTTGCGGCTGTGGTCTTGTGTCTGCCTGTCTGTGTGCAGGCGGGAGGAGCAGGTGCAGCTGTCGAGGCTATTTATGTGATACTTGAGCAGGATGGGGGATATCATTACTATAAAGCATCGTCAGAGGAGGAGTACATGGGAATATCGGCGGAGCTGACATGTCCGGATGGACGGAAACTGCACAATACGATTACATGGCCGTTTAGTATTACAGATAACTATGGAACCCACTTGTTTCTCCTTGCAAATGAGGATAATGTGTCAAGCATGCCGGCGGGCGTATACAGGTTGACGAATTTTGAATGTCCCAGAGGATATGAATATGACAATGCCATGGAGGATAGATATCCGCTGGCTGTCACGATTACACAAAACGATATCAATGAATACGTGGAATGGGTTCATGGGGGAGTAGCCGGGACGAGGGCTTATCCCATTTATGTGCCTGTCAAACTAAAAGGTACTGTGTCTGCTGTTTTACAGAAACCGGAAAAGCCGATACTGTCACCGGGAAGAGAAAATCTAGAGATTAATCCTGATAATTGCGAAGCAAATTATTCCGTGGAATATCAATATGCGTCCAAGAAAAATGGTACATATAAGACATGCGGTACTGCGGCGGGCAGTTATAGGTTTGAGACAGCGGGAAGCAGGATCAAACATGGGAAAACCTATTATTTTCGGGCGCGTTACTATAAAGTCATTAATGGAAAGAAAATCTGCGGTGATTTCTGCGATCCTATTAAGATAAAGGTTGCTAAGTCGGATGTCTTCCGCAGTAAGCCGGTTTTAAAGGTTCTGTATCGGTCAGGGAAGCCTTACTTAAAGGTGACGGATTCATTAGGGCGTTTTCACTGGTACAGAGTTTCCTATTCTGAGAAAAAGAATGGAAAATATAAGGAATTTGGAAGGAACTTCTACGGAAAGGAAAATGTTCCGGTGTCTAAAATAACGAAATTGAAAAACGGCAGAAAGTATTATATCCGCGTCCGCTATATAGATCAGGTAGGGTCTGAAAGATTTTACAGCTCTTACAGCAGTAAAAAAATATTGAAGATGTACTAGTTATATAAAGGAAAGAAAAGCGGCAGTCTGCAGGAAATATTCTGCGCAGTCTGCCGCTTTTTGTGATGAGATTTTCTATCTGATTTTCACGTGGACTTCCCTCAGCTGCATCTCGGATACTTCGCCAGGGGCGCCGAACATGAGGTCTTGTGCGTTTCCATTCATAGGGAAGGGGATAACCTCGCGGATATTTTCTTCGTTTCGAAGCAGCATCACGATGCGGTCGATTCCAGGGGCCATTCCGGCGTGAGGCGGTGCGCCGAATTGGAATGCCTCATATAAAGCTCCGAATTTCTCTTTCAGATCATCCTCGGTGTAACCGGCGATATCAAAGGCTTTTATCATGATTTCTAAGTCATGGTTCCGCACAGCTCCAGAGGACAGTTCCACTCCGTTGCAGACGATATCGTATTGGTAAGCCAGAATTTCCTCCGGTTTTTTCTCCTGCAATGCCTGTAAGCCACCCTGCGGCATGGAGAATGGGTTATGGGTGAAAATATATTTTTTCTCATCCTTATCGTATTCGTACATAGGAAAATCATTGATGTAGCAGAAACGATAGGCATTCTTTTCACATATATCCAGGCGCTGGCCTAATTCGTTCCGCAGTTGTCCGGCGTATAGAGCTGCCCGTTCTTCTTTGTCTGCGATGAAGAAGATAGTGTCTCCTGCTTCCAGTCCTGCGATTTCGGCAATTTCTTTTTTATTCTCTTCGGGAATAAATTTATCAATGGGGCCTTTGTAACTCAGGTCGTCCAGAACTTCAAGATACCCCAATCCGCCCATTCCAATGGAGGTGGCGAATTTTAAAAGTTTCTGATGGAAACCTTTGGACATATCCGCATGCACTTTAATGGCCCGTACTGTTTTGCCGTGGAAAGGCTTGAAGGTACATTTCTGGAAAAAGTCTGTTACATCTACGATGCGCAGAGGATTTCTCAGGTCTGGCTTGTCTGTTCCGAACTCCAGCATGGCCTGCTGATAACTGTATATGGGGTAAGGCGCAGGGGTAACGGCAGAGCCTTCCGGTGCAAATTCCTGGAATGTGGCGGTGAGAACTTCTTCACCTGTCCGGAATACGTCTTCCTGGGTGGCGAAACTCATCTCAAAGTCCAGCTGATAAAATTCGCCGGGGGAGCGGTCTGCCCGGGCGTCTTCGTCGCGGAAGCAGGGAGCGATTTGGAAATATTTATCGAACCCGCTCACCATGAGAAGCTGTTTGTACTGCTGGGGCGCCTGGGGCAGAGCGTAGAATTTTCCCTTGAATTTTCTGGAAGGAACGATATAATCTCTGGCACCCTCCGGAGAGGAGGCGCACAGGATCGGTGTCTGGATTTCCAGGAATCCCATGTTGGTCATCTTTTCACGGATAAAGCTGATGATGCGGGAACGGTAGATCATGTTATCCCGTACTTTTTTGTTGCGCAGGTCCAGGTAGCGGTATTTCAGCCGCACATCTTCCCGGGTTTCCTTCGAAGTCATCACTTCAAAGGGAAGCTGTCGGCCCACTTTTCCAAGGGTTTCGATGGTATGGGCTTCCAGTTCGATGGTTCCAGTGGGAATTTTGGGATTGTAAGTGTCTTCGTCCCTGTGTTCAATGACTCCTTCGATGGAAAGGCACATCTCGCGGCTGATGCCTGTGAGCAGATCGGCATCGCGGATCACTACCTGCAGTACTCCGTACATGTCCCGCAGATCAAGGAAAGATACGCCGCCGTGATCTCGGATATTCTCTACCCACCCGGCTGCTTTTAATGTTTTTCCCACATCGGCTTCTGAAATGTTGTCCAGGGTGCAGGTGCGGTAAATATTTTCAGTATTCATAAATTCCTCCTAAAAATTTACTTCTTGTTTTGAGTATTCCTCCGGACAGGAATTGTACCTATACTATAACACAGTGGAGAGTAATTGGGAAGCTGTTAAAAGGTGCGGCGGTAAAAGTTTTGTATGGAAATTCGTTGTATTTTTCAAAGGTTTATGGTATGATGAAGTTCTTAGAAGCTGTATGAAAATAATCAGTGGCAGTTGTGCCGGATTTTTCTTCGGGAGTACATGGCAGGAACTGGAGATGTACCAGGGAATGATTATGAGAGATGGATGGTGATTACATGGCGATTGATACCAGTAGTTTGATGTTATCTTTGAACGGTCTGCTTGGAAATAATAATTCTTATAGTAGTTATAATAATATATTGACTGGAGGAATGTCCTCTGGCAATAGTTTTCAAAATATTCTGCTGTCGGCGCTGCTGAATGGAAAATCTGCATCGGGGCAGTGTCCCTATTGTGCTGCTATGTATGGCGGGAGCGGGGCTGCAGCCTATTCTTCGATCAAAACATCGGGAAATTCCCATGCCACAGGGCGGGAGCTGAATCAGTATTTTGAGGAAGCAGAAGAAAAGTATGGGGTTTCTGCAGATTTGCTCAGGGCTGTCGCAAAGGTGGAATCTAATTATAATATCAATGCCGAGGGTGTGTCTGGTGCGAAGGGACTGATGCAGCTGATGCCTGCCATGGCTGAAGAAATGGATATTGAAAACATTTACGACCCCAGAGAGAATATTATGGGAGCAGCCCGTTCGCTGGCCAGGAAGCTGGAATTTAACGGCGGAGATGTGGAGCAGGCGGTGCGGTCTTACCATGCAGCTAATGTGGCGGCAGCCAGTTATAAAGGCAGAGACATGGAACTGAGCCTTGACACCTATGTGAAACAGGTGGTTGAGTATGCCAAGCAGGACCTGACGGCGGAGACGGCGGCCAGCCAGAACGGAAAAGCTGTCGGAAGTACGGCGGATTCCACAGATGGGGACAGTATATTTTCTGCTAAAGATGTAAAATATTTGGCAGAGATGTCGAAACTTCAAATGCAGATGCAGACACTGTCAGCGTTTAATACAACTTTGAATGGAACCAGTTCCGGCGGACTGATTTGAGACCGTATGTTGAGGATTGACGATATGTATGAAGAACAAAGCAGAGATGGTGTGAGTACAGAAACATTGCTTCGTGAACAGCTGAAAGTGATGAAGCGGCAATTGCGGCTGTCCAGGCTGGGCACAGGAATTGCAGGGATTGCTGTGATTGCATTGATTGCAGCTTTGGTACTTGTAGTGCCGCAGGCAGTCCAGTCGCTGAGCAGTGCCAACCGGTTATTGAATGAACTGGAAGATATTAATTTGACGGAAACTATCAAGGACATCGATGAGCTGGCAAAAAGCAGTCAGCAGGATATGAGTCAGACGATGGATAAATTGAATCAGCTGGATTTGGACAGCCTGAATGCGGCAATTCAGAATTTGGAAAATACAACACGTCCGCTGGCAGACTTGTTTGGAAGATGAAAAGATTGAGAAGCGAAACCCGGTCTATTAAAGCAGTTTTCAAATGTGCTTTGGGCCGGGTTTTGTGGCAGCTAAGGAGGTATAAGAAGTGAAGCTGGGATTTATTGGCGGTGGAAATATGGCATCCGCGATGATTAAAGGGATTTTGGATAAGAAACTGCTGGACAGGGAGCATCTGATTGTCTCTGATTTGTCAGAGGAAAGCTGCCGGCGGGCACGTGAGTCCTTCGGCATTGAGGCGGTGCAGGATAATCTGCGCATAGTGGAGGAGTGCAGGTGTATTGTGCTTGCGGTAAAGCCACAGTATTATCAACAGGTAATCCGGCAGATCCGGGACCAGGTGTCAGGCGGTCATCTGATTGTGACCATAGCACCGGGGAAAACCATTCATTGGCTGGAGGAATGCTTTGTGAAGGATGTGAAACTGGTCCGTACCATGCCAAACACGCCTGCTCAGGCAGGAGCGGGAATGACGGGCATCTGTGCCAATGAGAATGTCACAGAGGAAGAATTGCGCATGGTCAGCAGGATTTTCGAAAGTTTTGGCAGGGCAGAGGTGGTTCCGGAGTCTATGATGGATGCGGTGGTGTCGGTCAGCGGCAGTTCCCCAGCATTTGTATTTATGTTCATTGAAGCATTGGCTGATGCGGCGGTGGCAGACGGAATGCCCAGAAAGATGGCCTATGAATTTGCTGCACAGGCTGTTTATGGCAGCGCGAAATTGATGTTGGAGACAGGAATGCACCCAGGTGAATTAAAAGATATGGTATGTTCACCCGGGGGCACCACCATTGCGGCTGTCCAGGTGCTGGAAGAAAGGGGATTCCGCAGCAGTATTATAGAGGCGTCCCGGGCATGTGCAGAAAAATCCCGTCAAATGTGAGAGAGTCCCTGGCTTAGGGTGCTGTTGTGGTAGCAGGAGGAGAAGGTCACATCTTTTCCGAACCAGTCAGGAGGAACGAATTCCTGGGCGGAAGTTTCATCGGGAAATTCTACTTCTGCCAGTAACAGCCCTTCGTATCTGCCGTGGAACACATCCAATTCGATGGTTAAATTCTGTGGGAGAGGAAGCTGATAACGGGTTTTCTGGATAAGGATTCCGTCTGCTTTTTCACGCAGATGATTGTAGGATTCGTCGGTCAGAGGAAGGTTGTATTCCTCACGGACCATCAGGCCTTTGGACTTGTAGGTCAGGTAATAGGCGGTGTCCTGTCTGCGGATGCGGACGACCGGTTCTGTACACAGATAGGCCTGTTCGATTTCCAAATGGGGAAAGGTATCCAGATTCTGGGGCAGACGTTCTTTTTTTATCAGATATTTCCTTTCGATTTCCATGTGTAGTCTCCTTTTTTGTAAAGATGCTTAAAAATTGTTCGAAATCTTACTTAATACACGTTCTAGTTTGATTATAACGCGCCAGCTGCCTGATTGGCAAATGGTTTCTGTGAAAGTTTTGCAAAGCGGCGGGATAGGAGATATGTCTGCAGGCTAGAGCACTAGCACTGGCACAGACCAGGCAAAGCCAAACTACAATTTCTGTCCGGCAGGTTCTGGCTGTGGGAATTATAGAACTATAAAAAAATATTGTTAATGCAAAAAAGCAGGGTTTCTATTATGAATAAATCCCTGTTTTTTTGTTGTATAGGAAATTTCATTGCGGTGGGAAGAAATCATTCAGCAGATGTATGGAATGGAAATAAAGCGGGTACGATAGTTTTTAAGGCCGCTATAACATAAGGCATGGGATGTTATAAGGGGTAGAATAACAGAATGTGAGGAGGTCACAGTTATGACTGGTGAGACACTGGCATTGAATCCAACCAGATTGGTGATAGCGGCAAGCGCGGGTCTTGCAGTATTACTTTTACTGATTATTAAGTTCAAAGTGCAGGCGATGGTTTCTATTCTGGTGGGTGCGATTGTGATAGGTCTTGGGGCAGGGATGCCTTTTGAAGATATTGTAACAGCAGTCAATGATGGGATTGGCAATACATTAAAAGGAATTGCGCTGCTGGTGGGGCTTGGCTCTATGTTCGGTGCGATCCTGGAAGTATCAGGCGGGGCTCAGACGCTGGCAGTCAGTATGGTGAAGTGGTTTGGTGATAAAAAAGCGGCCTGGGCACTGGGAATTACAGGTCTGGTCATTGCAATGCCGGTATTTTTTGACGCCGGGCTGATCATTTTGATTCCCCTGGCTTTTTCATTGGCAAAGAGAACGAATCGTTCCTCTTTGTTTTATGCGGTTCCTCTTTTGGCGGGGCTGGCAGTGGGCCACGCATTTATTCCGCCTACACCGGGGCCTGTTTTGGTGGCGACTATGTTAAATGTAGAGCTGGGATGGGTGATTCTTGTAGGCATTTTCTGCGGTACTCTTTCTATGATTGCAGCAGGGCCTGTGTGGGGATCTATCTGTGGCAATAAATATATGATTCCGGTTCCGGAGCATGTGGCGCAGCAGGAGGATTTTGACGAGTCAAAACTTCCAAATTTCTGGACGATTGTGGGGATTATTTTGATTCCGCTGGTGTTGATTATTCTGGATTCTGTGACGGGAGTTATCCCGGCATTGAGTGTTGCTGCACCGGTTTTTGGTTTCTTTGGAGAGCCATTTGTGGCGCTTCTGATCGCTGTAATTGCTGCTATGCTGATTCTGGGAGTGAAACACGGGTATAGCATGGAGGAATTGGAAAAGATTATGACGAAATCCCTGGAGCCCACAGGACTGATTCTTCTGGTGACGGCTTGCGGTGGTGTGCTCCGTTATATGCTGCAGTATTCGGGGCTTGGGGATTTGATCGGAAATGCGGTATCTTCTGCGAAGCTCCCTATTGTGGCAGTGGCATTTATCGTAGCAGCATTGGTGAGAATCTGTGTAGGTTCCTCTACGGTTGCCATGACCATGGCAGCGGGTATTATCGCGGCCATGCCGGGTATTTCAGAGTTATCTCCGTTATATCTGGCCTGTACCACGGCAGCAGTGGCAGGCGGGGCAACAGTGTGCTCTCATTTTAACGATTCCGGTTTTTGGCTGGTAAAGTCTTTGGTGGGAATGGATGAGAAGACTACCCTGAAAACTTGGACAGTTATGGAGACGCTGGTGGGTGGAACCGGATTTGTGACGGCATTGGTCATCTCGTTGTTCGCTTAGGACGTTTAAGACACGCTCTAGAGCGTGTTTGAAAATTCATTCACGCCACCCATACGCCCCACTTTGCGGCAGATCTGCCCCTTATTCGGTTGCTGTAGCCCGCTACAGCGCCCTCATGCGGAACAAATCTCCCACAAACTGTGACGCACGGTTGACATAAAGCAATTTTCAAACACGCTCTAGAAATTAAAATGGAAGGGAGCAGATAGATTATGGAATTGAGAAGTCAGAAAATGCGCGCAATAGCGCCTGAGCTGGACCCTCTGCGCATAGGAACAGGGTGGAAAGTGGAAGATTTATCAAAGCCGCAGGTAATCATTGAAAGTACTTATGGAGACAGTCATCCGGGAAGCGGGCATCTGAACGTTCTGGTGGAGGAAGCACGCAATGGGGTTATGGAGGCAGGTGGATACGGCGCCCGCTATCATTGTACAGATATTTGTGACGGGGAAAGCCAGGGAACAGACGGAATCAATTACAGTCTGGCCAGCCGTGAGATGATTGCCAATATGATTGAGATCCATGCCAATGCAACGCCTTTTGACGCCGGTGTGTATCTGGCCAGCTGTGACAAAGGAATGCCAGGGAATCTCATGGGACTGGCAAGGGTGGATATTCCTTCTGTAGTAGTGCCGGGCGGTACCATGAATGCCGGGCCTGAGATGCTGACTTTGGAACAGCTGGGGATGTACAGTGCCAGGTATCAACGGGGGGAGATTGATGAGGAGAAGCTGAACTGGGCAAAATGCAACGCCTGTCCAAGTTGTGGGGCATGTTCTTTTATCGGTACGGCTTCTACCATGCAGATTATGGCAGAAGCCCTCGGCCTTGCCCTTCCCGGAAGTGCGCTGATGCCTGCAGAGAGTCCGGATCTGCTGGCGTTTGCCAGGGAAGCTGGCAGGCAGGCGGTGAAGCTGGCATCTATGCCCAATATGCGTCCAAGTGATATTGTCACCATGGAGAGTTTTGAAAATGCAATCCTTGTGCATGCCGCTGTATCGGGAAGTACCAATTGTCTCCTTCATATTCCGGCCATTGCCCATGAATTTCATATAGAGATCACAGGAGATACATTTGACAGGCTGCACAGAAATGCCAGATATCTTCTGGATGTCCGTCCGTCTGGACGCTGGCCGGCGGAATGCTTCTATTATGCCGGCGGAGTTCCGGCTATCATGGAGGAGATTAGGGAGTCGCTCCATCTTGATGTGATGACGGTGACAGGAAAGACACTGGGAGAGAATCTGGATGAGCTGAGGCAGAATGGTTTCTATGATAGATGTGAAAAATGGCTGGAGGAATTCAATGAGCGTTATCAGGTTTCACTGACAAGGGAAGATATCATCCGTCCGTATGAACATGCTATGGGCACAGAGGGCAGTATTGCCGTATTAAAGGGCAATCTGGCACCTGAGGGAGCAGTTATCAAGCATACGGCCTGCCCGAAAGAGATGTTCAAGGCAGTCTTGAGGGCGAGGACATTTGACAGTGAAGAAGAATGTCTGGACGCTGTCATAAAGCGCAGTGTGGAGAAAGGGGAAGCAGTATTTATCCGCTATGAGGGGCCGAAAGGCAGTGGAATGCCGGAGATGTTTTATACCTCAGAGGCAATCAGCAGTGACAAAGAGCTGGGAAAGAGCATTGCCCTGATTACCGATGGACGCTTTTCCGGGGCATCCACAGGCCCGGTAATCGGCCACTGCAGCCCGGAAGCGGAAGAAGGCGGGCCCATTGCCCTGGTGGAAGACGGGGACTTGATCGAGATTGATGTGCCAGCCAGGAAGCTGAACATCGTAGGTATCAGGGGAGAACAAAAAACCCCCGAAGAAGTGGACGCAGTCCTTACAGAACGCCGCAGGAGATGGAAGCCCCGTGAGCCAAAATATAAGAGCGGGGTGCTGCGTCTGTTCAGTGAGCATGCCGCAAGTCCTATGAAAGGGGCTTATCTGGAGTATTACTGTAAAAGTCCTGATAAACTGCCCAGTGAATGAGCAGACATGTCCGATTAGGAGGACGAGGAGTTGGAACACGCAAATCCATTATTAAAAGAGAACAATAATTCTCATAAATTTATCACAATCGGGGAAATCATGCTCCGGCTGACACCCCCCAATTATGAAAAAATCAGGATGGCCGCAAGCTTTGACGCCAGTTATGGCGGCAGCGAGGCGAATATAGCTCTGGCCCTTGCCAATCTGGGAATAGACAGTACGTTTTTTACAGTAGTGCCAAATAACAGTCTGGGGAAAAGTGCTGTCAGGATGCTTCGAAGCAATGATGTGCACTGCACGCCTGTCATATTGAGCACGCCGGAGCAGACGCCCACGCATCGTCTGGGAACGTATTATCTGGAAACCGGTTATGGAATCCGTGCCAGCAAAGTGATCTATGACCGCAGCAACAGCGCCATTGCGGAATATGACTTTGACTCTTATGATTTTGATGGGCTGCTGGAGGGATTTACCTGGCTTCATCTCAGTGGTATCACGCCGGCCCTTGGAGCAAACTGCAGAGAAATGGTCCTGCGCTGTCTGAAGACTGCCAAAGAAAAGAAAATTATCACCAGCTTTGACGGGAATTTCCGAAGCACGCTTTGGACATGGGAGGAAGCGAGAGACTTCTGTACCAAATGTCTTCCCTATGTGGATGTATTATTTGGCATTGAGCCCTATCATCTTTGGAAGGATGACAATGACCACAGCAAAGGGGACGTGAAAGACGAGATGCCCCGGCAGCCAGGCTATGAGAAACAGGATGAGAACTTTCGGGTGTTTGTGAGCAAGTACCCCAATTTAAAATGCATTGCGCGGCACGTGCGCTATGCTCACAGCGGCAGTGAGAACAGTTTGAAAGCGTATATGTGGTATGAAGGCCATACTTTTGAGAGCAGATTGTTTACATTCAACATTCTTGACCGCGTAGGCGGAGGAGATGCCTTTGCCAGCGGGCTGATTTATGCAATGATGAATCATTATACACCAGTGGATATGGTGAATTTTGCCGTGGCAAGCAGTGCTCTGAAACATACGATTCACGGGGATGCTAATATCACAGATGATGCGGCGGCAATTAGAAATCTGATGAATATGAATTATGATATCAGGAGGTAGCTGTGGAGCTTGGGCCAAAGATGTGGAAATAGCAGGCGCATAATTTTTAAGACACTCTTTAGGAGGGAACTATGGAAAAAATAACAGAAAAATTTTACGGTTATGGAGTGGTGCCGGTAGTTGTGCTGGAGGAGGCTAAAGATGCGGTTCCTCTTGCAGAGGCGCTGATAGAGGGCGGGCTCCCCTGTGCTGAGGTGACTTTCCGTACAGAAGCGGCAGAGGAGTCTATCCGGCTGATGAGCAGGGAGTATCCGGATATGGTGGTAGGGGCAGGAACAGTGCTGACAGTGGAACAGGCAGAGCGGGCTGTGGCGGCAGGTGCGGAATTCATCGTAAGTCCAGGATTTATACCGGAACTGGTGGATGATTGTCTGGAGAAAAATATTCCGGTATTTCCTGGATGCATCACTCCTACTGAGGCGGCTCAGGCCTTTATGCGCGGCATCAATGTGGTTAAATTCTTTCCGGCGGAACAGGCAGGAGGCACGGCTATGATCAAAGCATTGGCGGCACCTTATACGAAGATGAAATTTATGCCCACAGGCGGAATCAATACCAAAAATCTTAAGGAATATCTCAGCTGTGACCAGGTTGTCTGCTGTGGAGGAAGCTGGATGGTGAAAGGCGATTTGATTAAGAAAGGTAAATTTGACAAGATCCGTCAGCTGACCAAAGAGGCGGTGGAATTGGCGGCATCTGTCCGCAAGAAATAATAAAAAATTGTGAAAACGAGGGCAGGGAAGATAAATCATGGAATTAAATTTGAGGCCGGAAAAGGAATGCAGATATGACGCCGTTTCACTGGGTGAGGTTATGCTGCGGCTGGACCCAGGGGAAGGTCGGATTCGGACAGCGAGGAGCTTTCGTGTGTGGGAAGGCGGCGGAGAATATAATGTTGTCCGAGGGCTCCGCAGATGTTTTGGCATGAGAACAGGGGTGATTACCGCCTTTGCGGAGAATGAAGTGGGGCTTTTGATGGAGGATTTGATTCTCCAGGGCGGTGTGGACACGTCTCTGATCAAATGGATGAAAACCGATGGAATCGGAAGAGTCTGCCGGAACGGATTGAATTTTACGGAGAGGGGCTTTGGCATCCGTGGGGCAGTGGGGTGTTCGGACCGTGCAAATACGGCAATCTCCAAAGCGGTTCCCCAGGATTTTGACTTCGAATATATTTTCGGGGAGTTAGGCGTGCGCTGGCTGCATACAGGGGGAATCTATGCGGCGCTGTCTGAACAGGCAGGAGCCACGGCCCTTGAGGCCATTCAGACAGCGAAGAAATACGGCACAGTGGTCTCTTATGACCTGAATTACAGACCATCTATGTGGAGTGGCATGGGAGGACTGGAAAAAGCCCGGGAAGTGAATGGAGAAATTGCCAGATATGTGGATGTAATGATCGGGAATGAGGAAGACTTTACGGCCTGTCTTGGCTTTGAAATTGAGGGGAATGATGAGAATTTAAAAGAGCTGAATCTGGACGGGTACAAGAAAATGATCAATCATGCGGCGGAGGTATATCCCAATTTTAAAGCTGCGGCCACAACACTGCGCCAGGTAAAGACAGCCACAGTAAATGACTGGAGCGCCATCTGCTGGTCTGACGGACAAATCTACAAAGCTACGGACTACAAAGGGCTGGAGATCATGGACCGTGTGGGCGGCGGAGATTCCTTTGCATCTGGACTGATCTATGGACTGATGACCACAGGCGACGCTGAGACAGCAGTTAATTATGGAGCTGCCCATGGTGCGCTGGCCATGACTACACCGGGGGATACCACCATGGCCAGCAGAAAAGAGGTGGAGGCGGTGGTGGCTGGAGCCGGGGCCAGAGTGCAGAGGTAGAAGGCGGGGCTGTCATACGACAGCCTCGATTAAGAGCTTATCTCCTAATATCACTTCCTTTATCCCTACAGTCTTTTTCTTATTGAAGTTAAAGCTGAGCATGTATCCTTTTTTCAGATGAAAATAATCCAGGTAATCGGACAGCTGCTGTTCTCCCCGCTCATTATAAGTATTGCCCCGCCATATTTTTAATTCGATAATGAACTGCTGGCCCCGGTAAGCGATGACCAGGTCCATCCTCTCTCTGTTGCGTGTTTCCGGTTCTACATAACTGCTGCCAACACCATTGATAATTGGTTTCAGAAACAGCAGGAAATACCGTCTGCCTGCGTCTTCTAAAAAAGTCTCGTCTGCATCTCCATAAAGATAATCAAAAGTTTCTATAAATTTTTCCAGAATTCTTCTGACATTCAGCTGTCCGCCGGTGATAAACTGGTTCCTGTCCATTACCCCTGCATCATAAAGTTTGTTTGTGGAGAACTCTTCTGAGATAAACAAATTGTACAATACTGATTCGAAGATCCGGTTGGAGATGACTGCGGTTCCATTATCATTTTTTATAAAACCAAACATCTGAGCAGCATCAATGTATGGATTCTGCGGGACATATGGAATGGGTCTGCCTGTGAAAAGCAGCTGGTACAGTACAAAGCGGAGCTGGGGATAATCGGTCAGCTTTCCGGTCAGTGACTGGAATAAGGTGTTGTTTTCAGCCACCAGTAATTTTTCGGCTTCGATGAGTCCATCTTTTGTCCAGGCGTGTGCTCTATCGGGGAAGCTTTTTGTCCCGGGAATTTCTTCGTCAAGATATCTGCATAAGCTGGATACGAGATATGGATAACCGGAAGTGAGGCTGTAAATCCCCTGGGCCATTTTGGGGATATCCATTTCCGTGTGATAGTCAGCCTCATAATCTGCCAGCATTCCAGCAATTTCCTCAGGGGAAAAGCTCATATCTACACGAAATCTGGCGGCGATGTTCCATGGGCTGTTAGCTTTGTGCTGTTCATCTGGCCGGAGCTTTCTCTGAATATTGCGTATGTCATAAACACTTGCAAGAATCACAGACTGGAAAGCGGGTGTGATGTCCCTGTCCAGATAAGCGGCTCTGAGCTGTGCCAGGAAGTCAAGGAAAACCTGGTTGTCCGCTGCGGTATCAACCTCGTCTATGATCAGAACCACTGGCCTTGGGGAATGATCACACCAGCCGCGGAAACAGTCAAAGATATCTGCCAGCCTGGCGCGGTATGGATTCCAGGACGATAGCTGAAGCAGCCGGTGTCTGGTGTCATCCGGGATATCATCCAAGAACTGGACTCGTCTTGTAAGTTCTCTTGCCATTGCGTGCACAAACGCAGATTCACTTTCCAAATCAGATGTACTCAATTGTTGGAAATCGAGACTTGCCACAGTGTAGTCATTCCGCAGGTATTTAGACAGGGCCCGAAGCGTTGTGGTTTTGCCATATTGACGGGCTTTGTTTATGGTAAAATAGTATCCATTATCTATCATTATTTTGATTTCTTTTAGTTTTGGGGCAAGATTAACCATATAGTGGATATCTGGCTGGCAGGCACCGATTACATTGAAAACTTTTGATGTTTTATGCGTCATTTTATCCCTCTTTTCTGCACTGTTGCTGGGAAAGATTATGGAATCAGCTTTTTCTTTTGATTTTAGCGTAATTGCGTCAGAATATCAATTGTCTTTTTCGGGTCTTTTTCGCGGGGATTTTTTGATTATGTCTGTTTTGTGGGGGAAAATGGTGGTATAATATATAAATAACTGTATGCAAATAACCTGTGCAGAAAAAATAGGACAGGGGATGATCATAGATGGGCAGGAGAAGGAGATTTAATATAACGGGGCTTTGTATCCCGGGAGAGCATTACATGGTGGATATCAGTCCTAAAATTGATCAGATTATCAGCCAGTACATCGCAAACAGGGAATATTTTACGGTAAACAGGGCAAGGCAGTATGGGAAGACCACGCTTCTTGAGCTTTTGTACCAGCGTCTGAAAGGGGAATATATTGTAATCGATATAAGCTTTGAGGGAAAAGAGGACTATTTCAAAACGCTGAATACTTTAGCGGAGGGGCTTGTTTTTGAATTTCAAAAAGTCCTGAAAAGGGCGGGATATCCAGCCCTGGCACAGATTTTTCAGCAACCGGTGAAAGAAAGCCTTCCGATACAGGATTTGGGAGAACGGATCACCATTCTTTGTGAACGGTCTGAAAAGAAAGTTATTCTGATGGCGGATGAAGTGGATAAGGCAGCGGATAATCAGGTGTTTCTGACATTTCTTGGATTGCTCAGAGACAAATTTATGATGTACAGGAAAGGGCGGGAGGCGTCTTTTGATAGTGTGATTCTGGCGGGAGTTCATGATATCAAAAATTTAAAAATCAAAATACGCCCGGAGGAGGAAACAAGTTATAATAGTCCGTGGAATATTTCAGCAGATTTTTCCATGGATTTGAGTTTTTCGCCGAGGGAAATAGGGACTATGCTTTGGCAGTATGAAAATGATTGCCATACAGGAATGGATATTCCCCTGATATCAGAATTATTGTATATGTATACGGAGGGCTATCCGTTTTTGGTCAGCGGTCTGTGTAAGCTGATGGATGAAAATCTGCTGCCCTGGACAGAAGAAGGGGTTCGGTCTGCCGTAAAGAGCCTGCTTAGCCGGACAAATACACTGTTTGACGATATTATCAAAAATCTGGAACGGCACAAAGGTTTCCGGGACATGGTGGAAGTGATCCTTCTGCAGGGGGCAGATGTATCTTACATTGGGTCAAATCCTGATATTGCCAGGGGTGAGATGTATGGTATCATAAAAAATGAAAGTGGGTATGTAAAGATATCCAATCAAATATTTGAGTCCTATATTTATGAATATTTAGTTTCTCTCCATGGTATAAAAAATCTTACGTTGTCCCAGTATTTTGATAAGTCTGTGTATGTTGCGGATGGCAGGCTGAATATGGAGATGGTTCTTGAGAGATTTTCTACATTTTTGAGGGCGGAATACAGAGACGAAGACGGTAGATTCATTGAGCGTCATGGGAGGCTGCTTTTCTTAAGTTTTTTGCGTCCTATCATTAATGGGGCCGGGCATTATGCGGTGGAGTCAGAAACACGGTGCAATACCAGAATGGATCTCGTTGTATTTTATGGGGTGCAAAAATTTATTATCGAAATAAAAATTTGGCGCGGAGAGAAGTATGAAGAAGCCGGATATGAGCAATTAGCCGGATATCTGAAAGCACAGGGAGTAAAGAAAGGATACCTTTTAAGTTTTTGTGATAACAAAAGATCACCACGCAGAGACCAGCTGCTGCAGTATAAAGGGTGTGAGATTTATGAGGTAGTGGCGGCATACAGGGATTTTACGGCTGTATAAGCAATATATTGGATACGCTTATAGTGTATGACAGGAGGTAATTGCTCATGGCAGAAGACACTCTGTTTTCAGGGGAGTCCATCAATATTGAGTACAAGGTGGAGGTTCCCAGCAAAAGTGAAAAGTATATGAAAACGGTTGTTGCCTATGCAAATGGCCGTGGCGGACGTATTGTTTTTGGCATTGATGACAAATCACTGGAAGTGGTGGGCATGAATCCGGATACCATTTTCCAGACAATGGATGCAATCACAAATGCTGTCTCGGATAGTTGTGAGCCAAAGATTTATCCAGATGTTGCTTTGCAGGCCATTAACGATAAAACAGTGATTGTAATGGAAATTCATCCGGGTCCCATGCGTCCATATTATATCAAGAAGCAGGGCTTGGTGGACGGCACTTATGTCCGGGTTTCCGGCACTTCACGCCATGCGGAAGGATACATGCTGAAAGAATTGATTCTGGAAGGCCAGAACCGTTATTTTGACAGTGAACCCTGCCAGGGATTGCAAGTTACAGATGAGGATATAGAAAAACTGTGCCGGGAACTGAAAGAAGCGGCTTTGAAAAACACCTGGAATGACAGCGAAAAGGCGGCAATTCGGGATGTGACAAAGAATGTACTTCTGACATGGGGGGTTTTGAGAGAACAAAACGGAGAGATTCTCCCCACCAATGCTTATGCGCTTCTTACCGGTCAGATGCGCATGCAGCCGGTTATTCAGTGCGCAGTTTTTAAAGGTGTTGACAGGGCATATTTTGTGGATCGCCGTGAATACGACGGGCCGATTCAGAATCAGGTTGACGCGGCATTCCAATATGTATTGGAAAAAATTAATATGGGAATGCAGATTAAAGGCATTTACAGGCAGGATGTCTATGAGCTGCCAGTGGACAGCGTGCGTGAATTAATTGCAAATGCGGCGGCGCACCGCAGCTATCTGGAGCCTGGAAACATTCAGGTGGCAATTTTGGATGACCGGTTGGAAATAACTTCTCCCGGAATGCTGTTAAATACAGTATCCCTGAAAAAGATGGTGGAAGGGTATTCAAAACTGCGTAACCCTGCCATAGCCAGTGCATTTGCATATATGAAAATTATTGAAAAATGGGGTACTGGCATACCCAAAGTTCTTCGTGAATGTAAAGAATATGGTCTGCCAGAGCCGGAATTGATTGACTTTGACGGAGACTTTCGAGTAAATATGTATCGAAAGACTCAGATATCAGAAATTCAGGAAACTACCCAAACTACCCAAACTACCCAAACTACTACCCAAACTACCCAAACTACTACCCAAACATCCTCTTTAGAACTCACAGACAATGATAAAGAGATATTAAGGGTTATTCTATATAATCCAGAACTTACACAGAAAGAGCTTGCATTGGAACTGAACTGGACCGTGGACAGGGTGAAATATTATCTGAATAAAATGAAAAAGCAAGCTGTCATTAAACGGGTGGGCAGCAGTCATACGGGGCATTGGGAGCTGTTGATTGAGGCGGACATCTTATATATGTGAAATTACTGCTTTATTAAAATGGGAACGGACATGTTCCCTTTTTGCAGCAGGCAAAGAGAACCGGCAGTATCCCTGTCGGTTCTCTGCAGTCTAAACGCTTTTTTGCATTTACCCCGCATGCCATCTTGTATTTCAAATATCCATATGGTATGATTAGACGCGGAAAGTCAAGGAAATGTATGACTCGCTGAGATGAAATCAGCAATAAAATCAGTAAAAAGACAGCCAAATGCGGACAATGGTATTATAATATTTTGGAATGCAGAAGGAGGACATAATAATCATGAAAAAAGTATATGTATTTTTAGCAGATGGTTTTGAAGAAGTAGAGGCTCTGACAGTAGTGGATCTGCTCCGCAGAGCAGAGATGAATGTGGTGACAGTATCTATTAAGGAAGAAAAGCAGGTCATGGGAAGCAATCAGATTCCAGTGCTGGCAGACGATGTATTTTCCAAAGTGGATTGTTCCGATGCAGACCTTCTGGTACTGCCTGGCGGCGGTGAAGGAACAGAGAACCTGGAGAAATTCCAGCCCCTGCTTGATCTGGTGAAATCCTTTGTATCAGAGAACCGGAGAGTGGCGGCTATCTGTGCGGCCCCAAGGATTCTGGCAGGCCTGGGACTTTTAGAAGGGAAGAAAGCCACCTGCTATCCGTCAGTGATGGATATGCTGGCAGGGGCAGAGAAAACGACGGATACTGTAGCAGTGGACGGCTGTATTACAACCAGCAGGGGTGTGGGTACAGCCATAGATTTTGCCCTGGAGCTGATTACACAGCTGGACAGTGCCGCAAAAGCCGCAGAAATTGCGGAATCTATTGTTTACAAATAAAAAAATACTAGCCAACTCAGAATTTGTATGGTATACTTCACTAATAATTAACAATGGAGAGAATTGCAGTAGTATGTATACGCAGTGTGAAGTTCTGCTATGGAAGCTGTCTTAAAGAATTCAAGGAGGATTTATTAGAAAAATGAGTTTACAAGTAGAAAAATTGGAACATAATATGGCTAAGCTGACCATAGAAGTTCCCGCTGAGGAATTAGAGAAAGCTATCGAAGGGGCATATCAGAAGAATAAGAAAAATATCGCCTTACCTGGATTCCGCAAAGGGAAAGCTCCGAGAAAAATGGTGGAGAGAATGTATGGCAAGGGCGTTTTTCTGGAAGATGCCGCCAATGATCTGATTCCGGAGGCGTATTCGAAAGCTGTGGATGAAAGTGATCTGGAAATTGTTTCCTATCCTTCCATCGACGTCACACAGATTGAGGCAGGCCAGCCATTTATTTTTACCGCAGAGGTAGCACTGAAGCCGGACATTGTTTTAGGCGAGTATAAAGGGATAGAAGTTGAAAAACCCGATGATGAAGTGAAAGAGGACGAGATTCAGGCAGAGTTAATCAGAGAACAGGAACAGAATTCCCGTCTGGTGGCAGTGGAAGACCGGGCCGCAGAGAACGGGGATATTGTGACCATTGACTATGAAGGATTTGTGGATGGCGAGAGCTTTGCCGGAGGCAAGGCTACAGATTATCCGCTGACTCTTGGTTCCGGTGCATTTATCCCAGGATTCGAAGAACAGCTGGTGGGCGTCAGGACAGATGAAGATGTGGAACTTCATGTGACTTTCCCGGAAAACTATGGAAATGACGAACTGAGCGGTAAAGATGCTGTATTCAAATGTACAGTTCATAAGATTGAGCACAAAGAACTTCCAGAGCTGGATGATGAATTTGCTCAGGATGTATCTGAGTTTGATACTATGGAAGAATACAAGGCAGACATCAGAAAACGTCTGACCGAGGAGAAAGAGGCAGAGGGAAAACGGAAAAAAGGAAATGATGCAATCGTAAAGATCGTAGAAAATTCCCAGATTGATATTCCTGATGCTATGCTGGAGACACAGAAGAACCAGCAGCTGGATGATTTCTCACGCCGTCTGCAGATGCAGGGAATGCTCCTTGACCAGTATCTGAGAATGGCTCAGATGACACAGGAACAGCTGGAAAACCAGATGGAAGAGCGGGCAAAAGAGAGCATTCAGAACAGACTGGTATTGGAGAAGATCGCGGAGATAGAGAACATCCAGCCTACACAGGAACAGGTTGACGAAGAGATCAAGAAGACAGCTGAAGCGTACCACATGGACATTGAGAAAGTCCGGGATATGCTGGGCGATAAAGAAATGGAACAGATGAAGCAGGATCTGGCTGTTCAGCAGGCTTTCGATCTGATCGCAGACAATGCTGTGGCTGTATAGAGGCTTTATATTTGGAGGTAAGCAATGAGTTTGGTGCCGTATGTGATAGAACAGACCAGCCGGGGAGAGAGAAGTTATGACATCTATTCCAGGCTGTTGAAAGACAGGATCATTTTTCTGGGAGAAGAAGTCAGTGATGTATCAGCAAGCATTATTGTGGCCCAGCTTTTGTTCCTGGAATCCGAGGACCCGAAAAAAGATATTAATCTGTATATCAACAGTCCCGGAGGTTCTGTATCTGCAGGAATGGCAATTTATGATACAATGAATTATATTAAGTGTGATGTTTCCACCATATGCATCGGCATGGCTGCCAGCATGGGAGCTTTTCTGCTGGCCGGAGGTGCGAAGGGAAAACGATATGCACTGCCCAATTCTACGATTATGATCCATCAGCCTTCCGGCGGTGCCCAGGGACAGGCGACAGAGATTCAGATCGTAGCGGATCAGATTGCCAAAACCAAGCAGAAGTTAAACAGGATTTTAGCGGAAAACACCGGACAACCCATTGAAGTGGTGGAAGTAGATACAGACCGGGATAATTATATGTCGGCGGAGGAAGCCATGGAGTACGGAATTATTGACAAGGTGTTTGAACATAGATAAAATAACTAGACGTCTAATATGGTAATGGGAGAAAAGGCTGATTCACTGTGCCGGTGCACAGGAATTGGCCTTAAAAAGCCGTTGGGTTATTGTATCTGGAAAGGGGTAAATTATGGCGGATAAAACGAGGGATTCTAAGATCAGATGTTCCTTTTGTAATAAATCAGAGGAGCAGGTGCGCAAGTTAATTGCCGGACCGGATGGGGCGTATATCTGTGACGCATGCATCAATATCTGTTCGGAAATTATTGAAGAAGAATTTGCTCTTTACGAAGAAGATGATGAATATGCAGGAATGATCAACCTGCTGAAACCGCAGGAGATTCATTCTATATTGGATGAATATGTGATCGGGCAGGACGAGGCGAAAAAGGTATTATCGGTGTCTGTATATAATCATTATAAAAGGGTTATGGCACCGAAGAATCTGGACGTGGATTTACAAAAAAGTAATATATTGATGCTGGGGCCCACAGGTTCCGGTAAGACGCTGCTGGCGCAGACACTGGCCAGAATGCTGAATGTACCCTTTGCCATTGCAGATGCCACAACATTGACAGAGGCAGGCTATGTGGGTGAGGATGTGGAGAATATTCTGCTGAAAATTATCCAGGCAGCCGATTATGATATTGAGATGGCTCAATATGGCATTATCTATATTGACGAAATTGATAAAATCACAAGAAAATCTGAAAATGCTTCTATTACCAGGGATGTGTCCGGTGAAGGCGTACAGCAGGCTCTGCTGAAGATTCTGGAGGGAACGGTTGCCAGTGTACCGCCCCAAGGCGGAAGGAAGCATCCCCATCAGGACTTTATCCAAATTGATACCACGAATATTTTATTTATCTGCGGCGGGGCATTTGAGGGGCTGGAGAAAATTATAGCCAGAAGAAAAGATAATAAGAGCATCGGATTCGGCGCAGATGTACACGATGTAAAAGATACCAACGTGGGAGAGCTTCTCAAAGAAGTGATGCCTGAAGATTTAATCAAATTCGGTCTGATACCGGAGTTTGTGGGCCGTGTTCCGGTGGTGGTGTCATTGAATGCGCTGGACCAGGAGGCACTGATTCGGATTTTGCAGGAACCGAAAAACTCATTGACGAAACAGTACAGAAAGCTGTTTGAGCTGGATGGTGTGGATTTGAGTTTCCAGAAAGAGGCTCTTACAAGCATCGCCCAGAAATCAATGGAGCGTAAAACCGGAGCCAGGGGACTCCGTTCGGTAATGGAAAACACCATGATGGAGCTGATGTATACGGCACCTTCCGATGATACCATCCGTAAATGCGTGATCACAAAAGAGATGGTAGACGGTACCGGAGAACCGGAGATTGTCAGGGGAGAAGCACCAGCGCCGACCAGAAGATCCTCAAAATCAAAGAGAAAAGGACAGCCAGAGCCCGCTTAAATTTGGAGGGATAACATGAGCAAAAGAGTAGAAGTAATGCCTGCAGTGGCCCTGCGGGGGACTACTGTAATCCCGGATATGATTGTACACTTTGATATCAGCAGACCCCGCTCGGTGAAAGCCGTAGAAAAGGCCATGCTGAATAACCAGCGAATATTTTTGATTACCCAGAAAGATCCGGCAGTGGAAGCTCCGGGTCTTAATGGCTTATATAAGATAGGAACCATCGGCTGTGTAAAGCAGGTGGTGAAACTGCCCCAGAATATTCTGCGGATTTTAGTGGAAGGCGAAGAACGGGGAGAATTGGTGGAGATTATCCAGGACGATGAGATGCTGGAAGTGGAAGTTTCCATTCCCTCCGAAGAAAAAGAAATGATGAACCAAAGTATGCGCCAGGCTATGATCCGCAGTATGAAAGAGACTTTTCAGAGTTACTGTATGGAGTGCGGCAAAGTCAGTAAGGAACTGGCGGCTCAGATTATCAGCATTGAGGACCTGGAAATGCTGGTGGACCAAATCAGCATCCATCTGTCTCTGGAATACACAGATAAGCAGAAGATTCTGGAAGCAGTGCGGCTGGAAGACAGGTATGAGCTGCTGGGCGTTATTTTGAATAATGAGATACAGATTGCCCAGATCCGTCAGGAACTGCAGATGAAAATCCGGGAGCGTATCGACAAGAACCAGAAAGAATATATTTTAAAAGAGCAGTTAAAATTGATTCAGGAGGAACTGGGGGAGGATAACTCCCAGAGCGAAATAGAGGAATTCCGGGAGAGACTGGAAAAACTAGAAGCGTCAGACAGCGTGAAGGAGAAGATTGCCAAAGAGATCGACCGTTTCAAATCTCTGGGCTCCAGCGCTTCAGAGAGCGCCGTGGCCAGGGGATATATAGAGACACTGCTGGACCTTCCCTGGGATAAAACGTCAAAAGATTCCATTGATTTGAAGAAAACCAACCGGATTCTGGAAGCAGACCATTACGGTCTGGAGAAAGTAAAAGAGAGGATTGTGGAATATCTGGCCGTGCGCATCCTGAATGAGAAAGGCGACAGCCCCATCTTATGTCTGGTGGGGCCTCCGGGAACAGGAAAGACTTCCATTGCCAGGTCTGTGGCAAAAGCGCTGAATAAAAAATATGTGCGCATCTGTCTGGGCGGTGTCCGTGACGAAGCAGAAATCCGGGGGCATAGAAGGACCTATGTGGGAGCCATGCCAGGGCGGATTGCAGTAGGATTAAAACAGGCAGGGGTGAAAAATCCCCTGATGCTGCTGGATGAAATCGATAAGACCAGCAGTGATTATAAAGGAGATACGGCATCTGCCCTGCTGGAAGTGCTGGACTCGGAGCAGAACAATAAATTTTCAGACCACTATGTGGAGATTCCGCTGGATTTGTCAGAGGTTCTATTTATTGCCACGGCCAATGACGCATCCACCATACCGCGGCCGCTCTTAGACCGTATGGAGCTGATTGAAATCGGCGGTTATACAGAAAATGAGAAAGAGCATATCGTAAAAGACCATCTGCTTCCTAAGCAGAGGGACATTCACGGTCTGAAAAAATCTCAGCTGGCCATTCAGTCCTCTGCCATCAAGAAAATTATCAGCGGTTATACCAGAGAATCCGGTGTCCGGAATCTGGAGAGGCGGATCGGGAAAATCTGCCGGAAAGCGGCTCGTGAGATTTTGGAGGGGAACAGTAAGAAGATCACTGTGACCGGAAAAAATGTGCAGAAATATCTGGGACATGAAAAATACAGTGTCCATCTGGCAAATAAGAAAGATGAAATCGGTGTTGTCAGAGGCCTGGCGTGGACCAGCGCAGGCGGAGATACCCTGCAGATTGAAGTCAATGTAATGCCTGGCAAAGGAAAATTACAGCTGACCGGACAGATGGGTGATGTAATGAAGGAGTCAGCACAGGCGGGAATCAGTTATATCCGTTCTGTGGCAGAGCG
Source organism: uncultured Lachnospiraceae bacterium (assembly GCA_910587105.1). Classification (GTDB taxonomy): domain Bacteria; phylum Bacillota; class Clostridia; order Lachnospirales; family Lachnospiraceae; genus MGBC164599. The sequence continues at coordinate 5,788 of CAJUMB010000027.1, read as the reverse complement.
ATATGAAATAGAGCCGGAATATTTTCAGGAGCATGACATCCATATACATATTCCTGAAGGAGCGGTGCCGAAAGACGGTCCGTCCGCAGGAATAACAATGGCGTCTGCCATGCTCTCGGCAATTACTGAAAAGCCGGCCAAAGCCAGCCTGGCAATGACCGGTGAGATCACCCTGCGGGGCAGAGTGCTTCCAGTGGGCGGACTGAAAGAAAAACTGCTGGCTGCAAAATGCGCAAAAATCAAAACAGTTTTGGTTCCCAAAGAAAATCGTCCGGATATCAAAGAACTTTCAGAGGAGATTACCGGCGGGATGGATATTCTGTATGTGGAATCTATGGAAGAGGTGCTGGAAGAGGTGCTGGTATGATTATAAAAAGTGCTTCGCTGGATGTTGTATGCGGCGTGACCAGCGTTTTGCCGGAAAGCGATATGCCGGAGATTGCCTTTGCAGGAAAGTCCAATGTGGGGAAATCTTCTCTGATTAACAGTCTGATGAACAGGAAATCCCTGGCGAGAACCAGTTCTCAGCCGGGGAAAACTCAGACAATTAATTATTATAATGTGAACAAACAGATTTTTCTGGTGGATCTGCCCGGATATGGGTACGCCAAAGCCTCCAAGTCGGAGAAAGAACAGTGGGGGAAGATGGTGGACCGTTATCTGCACAGTTCCTCGGCTCTGGAGGCCGTTTTTCTGTTGGTGGATATCCGCCATGCGCCGTCAGAAAACGATAAGATGATGCATCAGTGGATTGTGTCCAACGGCTATGAACCCATTATCATCGCCACTAAGCTGGATAAGATCAAACGCAGTCAGATCCCGAAACAGACCAAATTGATACGGACAGGGCTGCATTTGCCTGCCGACACCCGAATGATTCCCTTTTCCGCCACGTCCCGTCAGGGCAGGGAGGAAATATGGAAGATTATGGAAAACGTGATTGCGGGGGAAGGTGCTTATGGGAATCATTCGGGCCAGGAAGCTGGGGTTTGATTTTTATCGATATGATGAAAACGGCCGGATACAGGAGGCAAGCCATGCTGTACGCAGCGTGGATCTGGATATTGAGGCAGGGCAGTTTGCGGCGGTGTTGGGCCGCAACGGTTCCGGGAAGTCTACCCTGGCAAAGCATATGAATGCATTGTTGATTCCCACGGAGGGTGTGCTGTGGGTGGACGGCATGGATACCTGCCAGGAAAGTGAACTGTGGAAGATACGCCAGAAAGCCGGCATGGTTTTCCAGAATCCTGATAATCAGATTATTGGAACTGTGGTAGAAGAAGATGTGGGTTTCGGGCCGGAAAATATGGGGGTACCCACAGAAGATATCTGGAAACGGGTGGATGACAGTCTAAAGGCAGTGGGCATGACGGCCTATCGGTATCATTCTCCCAATAAGCTGTCTGGCGGACAAAAGCAGCGGGTGGCCATAGCCGGGGTGATGGCTATGCGCCCCCGCTGTATTGTATTAGACGAGCCCACGGCCATGCTGGACCCCAACGGGCGCAAAGAAGTGCTGAAGGCCCTGCGGGAGCTGAATCAGAAAGAACAGGTGACAGTGATTCTTATCACCCACTATATGGAAGAAGTGGTATATGCAGATAAGGTGTTCGTGATGGATCAGGGAGAGCTTATGATGCAGGGGTCACCCAGAGAGATTTTCAGCCGCGTGGAAGAAATGAAGAAGTGCGGTCTGGATGTTCCTCAGGTAACGATGCTGGCTCATGAACTGCGAAAGTCAGGCCTGAAGCTGCCGGAAGATATATTGACCAGAGAAGAATTGGTGGATGCGTTATGTCAATTGAGTTAAAACATGTTTCTTATCGGTACAGCCCAGGCACAGTATATGAAATGCGTGCATTGGAACACATTGATTTGTCTATCCCGGATGGCCAGTTTATTGGAATCATCGGACATACAGGCAGCGGGAAGTCCACTTTGATACAGTTATTAAACGGCTTGCTGAAGCCATCTGAGGGGCAGGTGCTCTATAATGGGGAGGACATCTGGGGTGAGGGATTTTCCAGAAAAAAACTCCGTGGACAGGTGGGGCTGGTATTTCAGTATCCGGAACATCAGCTGTTTGAGATGGATGTGCTGAAAGACGTCTGCTTTGGACCGAAAAACCAGGGGCTGGGGCAGGCGGAGGCAGAGGAACAGGCGCGAAAGGCGCTGGAACATGTGGGTATGCCAAAGGAGCTTTTTGGAAAGTCCCCTTTTGAGCTCTCAGGCGGGCAGAAAAAGCGGGCAGCCATAGCCGGGGTTCTGGCCATGAATCCCAGGATACTCATATTGGATGAGCCTGCGGCGGGTCTTGACCCGGGGGGGAGGGATGAAATACTTTCCCAGATTGCCATTCTTCACAGAACCCGGAAGATGGCCATTGTGCTGGTATCCCACAGTATGGAGGATGTGGCTCGTTATGTGGAGCGCATCGTTGTGCTCAATGAGGGACGCGTTGCTTTTGACGATGAGCCCAGGAAGGTGTTCGCCCATTATAAAGAGCTGGAGCGTATGGGTCTGGCGGCACCGGAGATTACGTATGTGATGCATGACCTGAAGGCAAGAGGACTGCAGGTAGATACAGGGGCGATTACCATAGAGGAGGCAAAGGAGAGTATCTTGAAAGCGTTGAAAGGGGAGAGGCGATGATCCGGGACATTACACTGGGACAGTATTATCCGGCTGATTCGGTGCTTCACAGGCTGGACCCCCGGACAAAATTTGTGGGAACACTGTTGTTTGTGATTTCTCTGTTTATTTTCCACACATTTCCCGGGTACGGCGCTGCCACCATATTTCTGGCGGGAATGATTGTTTTGTCTAAAGTGCCTGTGTCTTTTATGTTTCGGGGGCTTAAAGCAATTCTGGTGATTCTTTTGTTTACTGTTGTGTTCAATATGCTGCTTACCCCAGGGCGGGTAATCTGGCAGCTGGGATTACTGAAAATTACCTGGGAAGGGATGATGCAGGCTGGGCGTATGGCCATCCGGCTGGTATATCTGGTGGTGGGGTCATCTATTATGACACTGACCACAACCCCCAATCAGCTCACCAATGGGCTGGAGAATCTCATGGGCCCGCTGAACCGTATCCATGTCCCGGTTCATGAGATTGCCATGATGATGTCCATTGCCCTGCGCTTTATCCCCATATTAATGGAAGAAACAGATAAGATTATGAAGGCGCAGATGGCAAGAGGAGCAGACTTTGAGAGCGGGAACATCATTCAGAAGGCGAAAAACATGATTCCTCTGCTGGTACCTCTTTTTGTCTCTGCGTTCCGCCGTGCCAATGACCTGGCAATGGCTATGGAGGCGCGGTGTTACCATGGTGGTGAGGGGCGTACACAGATGAAGCCTCTGCAGTATAAGGGCAGGGATTATGCAGCTTATGGGATTTTAATGGGATACATGGCGCTGAGCATTGTATTTCGGATATGGGGGATCTAGCATAACCCACACTAATTAACCGTACCTTTCACTTGTCTACATTTCCATCTGCGGCGTTGTCGTCAATCGACGCAGCCACCGCTGCGTCTCATTCCTCCGCTTTGCAGGCTGAAAATCTATCCTGCGCGAAAGGTATCGGTAATTAGTGGGATTATACTAGAAACCATTCACAGAATATAGCCTTCATAGTGAATAATTATTGATTATGCACCATTGAGGTGATATAATTTGCTATAGAACCTATCTGAAAGAAAATGCGCTGCAGGAGAGTTAGAATAATGGCCTTTTTTTTCGAGGAGAAATCTTTTATTGCAGTTATAGGTGATGTAAAGAAATCAAGAGAATTGGAAAAGCGAAAAGAGATACAAGATAATCTTAAGGCTGTTTTAGATGAAATAAACGCGGTATATAAAGATGATATCGCATCAAATTTCCTAATAACATTGGGGGATGAATTCCAGGGATTATTATTTAACGGAAAGAATGTTCTGAAAATGATTCAGAAGATAAAAATGCAGTTATATCCGGTAGAATTACGGTTTGGAATAGGGATAGGCAGTATATCCACAGAAATTAATACGGAAATGGCATTGGGGGCAGACGGCCCAGGTTACTATAATGCACGAAATGCTGTTGAAGTATTAAAGAAAAATGAGAAGAAAAATAAAGCAATTCTCTCTGATATTCGGTTAGAAGATGACAAAGGGGCTGTGACGCAGACGGTGCTGATTAATACTGTTTTTGAGCTTGCCAGAGCTATTGAAGATGGGTGGACTGACAGACAGAGAGAGATCATCTGGGATATGCTGGCGCATCAGGACGGCCAGCAGCAGGCGGCTGACAGGCTGGGCATTGCACAGTCTTCTGTACAAAAGAGTTTGGCAAAAGGCCAGTATTATACTTATGCAAATGCATTGAAAAATGTGGAAAATATATTAGCGTGTGCCTGCGGCAGCGATGAATCTACGGACACGATTTAGAGTATTCAAAGACATAAAGGGGATGAATGACGAATAATAATTCTTGGTTTTGTAATCATACATGTAGTATGTGATTTCTATTGTCAGACAGAAAGGACTGCAGCAAAAAAGCGGGCTTATTTTAAATGGGTTGTGTATCATGCTGTTGTATATGGCATCACAGCGCTTTTGTTCTTTATTATTTTTTTACCAGGATTGGAAGTAAAATACGCGGCGGCTTTTATTTTCTCCCATGGCTTGATTGATATGCTCAAGTATTTCTGCAGGCATTGGGTGAAAAATGATAAAATGGTGTTTTGTGTAGATCAATGTCTGCACTTTTTGACCATTGCGGTGATTGTATATTACATGAAAAATTTGGATAGAGACAGTTTGGTACGCATTGAACTGCAGGCATTCCTGGATGCTTTTGGAATATCTTTGGGTATGTCGGCGGCATGGACAGCAAAACTGCTGCTGCTTCATAAACCAGTAAATATACTGATTGCATACATATTAGAAGGGTATAAGCCGCCAAAGGAAGAAAGCACAGATAAAAAAGCAGGGCGGTATATGGGAACGCTTGAAAGAATGCTGATAGCTGTTTGTATATATTTGAATCAGTATTCATCCATTGGTTTAGTTTTAACAGCAAAGTCCATTGCACGTTACGATAGAATTACCAAAGAGCCGGATTTTGCGGAGTATTATTTATTGGGTACTTTATTAAGTACCATAAGCGCTGTCTGTATATCGGTTATTGTTTAAACACAGCTGCTCAGCAGGTGCTGTTACGCCAGGTATTTTGCTGCAGAATGGAGCAAAATCCCGGAGATACATGGCGCTGAGCATTGCATTTCGGATATGGGGGTTCTAGGATGAAACGGATTGGATTGACGGTTGCTTATGACGGTTCGAACTACTGCGGCTGGCAGATACAGGATAATGGCAGGACAATTCAGGGCGAGCTGAACCGATGTCTGGAAGAACTTCTGGGCCATCCGGTGCAGACGGCAGGGGCCAGCCGTACGGATGCGGGGGTTCATGCGCTGGGGAATGTGGCTGTCTTTGATACAGACAGCAGGATACCGGCTGAAAAATTCTCTTATGCATTGAATCAGCGTCTGCCGGAAGATATTCGGATTCAGGCTTCCCAGGAAGTGGAGCCGGATTTCCATCCCCGCTTTTGTGAGAGTGAGAAGACATACGAATATCGGATTTTAAATCGACGGTTTCCCCTGCCCACACAGAGGCTGTATTCCTATTTTTATCACTATCCCCTGGATATGGAGCGGATGCGGGAGGCATCTTCTTATTTTATCGGAAGGCATGATTTTGCCAGTTTCTGTGGGGCCGGGGCACAGGTGAAGACTACGG
>CAJUMB010000026.1 GCA_910587105.1 uncultured Lachnospiraceae bacterium | reverse complement strand
TGCACACTCAATGCCGGGTATCAATCTGGGCAGGATATGAAATTTTCAAGGTACGCTGAAAGGAAAAATTTTTGAATTGTGATAGTGGAAATTTTTCAGAAATGTTACCCTTTCACTAATAGCAGGCTGGAGAGGGCAAAATACAAGCAGATTTGCAAATTTCTTTGATTTTTTAATATAAGATAAAATTGGAATGGAAAAAACATTTAGATATGATAGAATAACTATTAAGCAGTCAGAATTTTACCCGTTAATAGTTTATTGAAAAAGGAGTGATGAAAATGCATGACTTTAAAATTAGAACCGACCTGGCGCTCTTTTCCATGCTTAATGTTAAACAATTTAGTTTTGAGAGTTTGAATGGCGAAAAAAAAGAAAAGAACCAAGAACTGTTTCAACAGGCGGCAATGCACATACCCATAACTGAATTGGATAATGGAATTTATTATAGAGCAAGAATCATTGATCCAGCTGATGGAGAAAATACAGGGATTATTAAAGAAAACGGCATACCAATAAGCGGATATGATGATCTGCATTCTGGTGTAGCGCCTGCATCAGCAATAAAGATAACTGGAAGGGTAAATCATGCCGGCGAACAAGTCCTTTATTTGGCAGAAGATATAAAGACTTCCTGTAAAGAACAAAAAGCTGCTGAAAACGATTATATCTCTGTTGCTGAATGCACTATAAAAAACAGAATTAGCGTAATGGATTTTACAATCATGGCTTCCGATGGGCTTGACAGCCTGTTTTCAGATGAAACAGTACAGTTTTTCGCCAGCCATTATTCCGTTGATATTAGGGCGTTCTATATCTTCATAAAAGATTATTTAACATCTCCAGCTTATGCAGAACAAAATTATGCCGTACCATTGGATTTTTTAGACATTTTAAAAAATAGGAAGGATATTTCCGGCATAAAATATAATTCTTCTTATACCGATAAACATAATATTGCCTTATGGGATGAAAATAAAAATAACAGATGTACAAATAGCAAAGTTGTAAAAGGAAAACAACAGGCTCCCCCGTCTTCTGCGGGCCAGAATTAAAAACGGATTTAGCTCAATCGAAGAATAGATACACAATCCTGAAAATAATAAAAGGCTATGGTACATGACTTATCCCATAGCCTTTCATTCCCCATATTTTCTTCTATTATCTGTAATCCCCAATATATAATCGACACTGACATCATACCGTTCCGCCAGTTTCATCAATGCCCATAGCGGTATCTCACGTGAACCATTTTCGTATCTTCTGTACACCCCTTCATGGCACCCTAAAAATTCAGCCACATCTATCTGTCTTAAATCATGGTCTGTCCTTAAATCCCTGATCCTCTTGTAATGCATACTACACCTCACCGTTCGGTTTGATCTATATTTCAATCTTATCATCAGATAGGATATTCTACTCAAAACCGTACTATTCGGTTAGGTAAATAGAAGATGACCGATATTTGAAAATGCTCAAAGTATTAGATATAAAACATCCTGCAGGAGAGCATGATACAAAAAGAGTTATGGCATGAGAAATTAATGTGCCATAACCCTATTCACCATATTTTCTTCTATTATCTGTAATCCCAAGCATATAATCAACACTGACATCATACCGTTCTGCCAGCTTCAACAATGCCCATAGCGGTATCTCCCGCTCCCCATTCTCATACCTTCTGTATACACCTTCATGGCAGCCCAAAAATTCAGCCACATCTATCTGCCGTAAATCATGGTCTGTCCTCAAATCCCTGATCCGCCTGTAATACATATCGCACCTCACCGTTTGGTTAGTTTTACTCTTTCAAATTTTATCACCAGATGTTATACTTTATTCAAAACCAAACCATTTGGTTAGGTAATTGGAGGTGACGGGAAATGAAAAAAACAGGACTCTTAATTTTATTATCATGCGGAATGATATGTGGGTGTTCCAAAGAATATATTGAAATGGACATTCTCTCTTCCAACAACACAACATCCGGCAACTGGTATGAGCTGGATATTGATGTCATTGCCGATAAAGATGACATATCGGATAAAGAAGCATGTTCCAGGGAAATCATACAGCATATCCTTGACAATGATTTCCACAGTACACGCTTTTCGTTTGATATAAACGGATATCCTAACAATGTGTCCGTAGATGTATTCACTTCTGAAAAAAATGCACAAAAAGGTAAGGAAGCTTATTCTTTTGAATACGTTACAGAATTTAATACAGAAAACCCTGATGTACAAAATAATATCAAAGACAATCCAGGAGAATTTGAAATACAATACGAATAAAATATACCTGATGGCAGGACTCCGCTTTGCGACACGATGTCGCAAAGTGGAAAACCATGTGCTTTCAGAAATATCCCCCTTGAATTCCCTGCTCTTTCATTTTCCGGCATAACTCTTCTAATATCCGTTTCCGGCGGTTCTGTATCGTTTTCCGGCTGCAGCCAAAGAGCTTTGCCGTATCTGTTACCGTAGCTTCCGCAAAATACAGCAGCTCAATCAGCCTGGCGTCCTCTGCAGGCAGTTTTTCCAGAACTTCCCTCACTTTATCCCGGCAGATATTTCGCAAAACCGTCTCCTCCACCCCCTCTGCCACATCCTGGAAATGCCCTGAACCATTCCCCCGGACCTCTAAGCTGTCCAGACTGCATATGCCATGTTTCCGGTTCCGCTCCTTCTGATACTGCTCCCTGCGCCGTGACCGATACCATTCTAAATAAACCTCCCTGGTCACATCCACTAATGTACCGTCCGCCATCCGCAGCACATAATGATCCCGTTCCTTCGGCTGTTTCCCTCTCATGCCCTGCCCTCCCCACAACATATCCTGTAATCAGGGCAATTCTGGGAAGCCTGATAATTTTTACGGATGCTGCGGACTGCCTGGGAAATCATTGCGGATACCGCCTGCTGGCTGATGCCTAATTCCTTTGAAATCTGCTCCTGTGTTTCTTCCTGCAGGTAATATTTTTGAATGACATATTTCTGCCTTGCCGATAAAATCCCCAATATTTCTGCCACCGTCTCTTGCCTTGTCAAATGCTCTAACATGGATTCTGTCAGGTTTTCCATTGCCAGCCAATCTTCGGATACAGCGCTGTAAGAAACATTCCAGCTCCGTTCCTTTTCTTCATGGTTCCGGTTCAGCCGGTCTTCGCCTTCCAGTACAAGCCGCAGATACCATTCCCTGTTTTCAAAAAATTGTTCCGGCAGGATAACCGTCTTTCCATCTGCCAGATACAGATAATCCCTGCATGAGTGAAGTAAAAACACTGTGAAATATTTTTCCACCTGATAAAGCACATAGCCGCTCTGATAAGCGGATATTTCCGAATCCAAGCCAAGCCTTTCCTGTGCGATTACCGATCTGGATGCCCTTAGCTGCTTTGCCGTTGGAAGTTTTACTCCAAAACCCGGCACATCCACAATTCGTTTCAATTCCTGCAATGTCAGCATATATAGCCGCCTTTCTGCCCGAAGGCTGCGGGCGGCCTGGAAAACTGGCATCACAGGGATTGTCCGATACAGCAGGAAGGCAGTAAAATAACGCTCCCGGCTCACCCGTTTTTTTTAACGGGAGCCAAGAACCCCTTTTACCGCCTTTACCAGTCCATAACTTTATCCTTATATTTTTCTGATAATCCTGGTCTTTTTATCTGCCTTTCTGCTATCCCCCTTCCATCATCGTTTTCTCCTGTGGCTGTTTTCCTTTGATATTTCCAGTGTAACAGCCCTGCCCTCCGTTTACCCCAACATATATGTGGAGATTCCCAGAAAAGGGCAGCATATTTGTGGAACTTCAAGAACTGTGGTAAATCACATCACCTGCATTGCCGCAGTCCATCGACCAATGCCTCCATCGTCTGTAAAACCACCGTCTGCTCACTCTGCTTCAGATGCCGGATGCGGCAGAACATCTTCCGGCACTGCCCATCCTCCTTCGTCTGGCCGCTTACGCCAAGAAGCTCGTTCGCATCCACGCCGAGTATCTGCACCATTTTTATAAATATCTCTATGGACATCGCAGACTGCCCGCCCTCAATGCGGCTGACGGTGTTGGCGCTGATCCCTGCCTGTTCCGCAACCTTCTCCTGTGACATGCTGATCTCATTCCTCCGGTCACGGATACGGTTGCCCAATTCAATCAAGTCCTGCGACCCTGCACGATTGCCCAATATGCACCTCCTTCCTGGTCTGAATTTTCTCCCGGAACTTTCCGTCATCGTGTCGTAAAGTGCGCAGCCCGCTTTACATCCGCCATTCCGTCAAGCCCTGTCCCCTGACTTTGCGACACCGTGCCGTAAAGTTGGACAACAAAAAAACAGCCGTGTATCAAGCTGTTTTTACGGATTGTTATTCAATTTATGCCTGTATTGCCTGTCCTTTCTGTTTCTTTCTATTTCTTTCAAACGCCAATCACGCCCTGCAAGGCTTCTTTACAAATTCACTTATTTTCATACCTTCCTCCAATCTGTACCTGCATCCAGTATATCACGCCTGGCACACCGAAACAATTTTATCGCCAATATTCCCCGTGCTTTTTCATCCGCTCCCATATAGGTCATGGTTCACTTCCGCTGTGTAATAATTGCTTATGGTCATCGGGGCATTATACAGCGTTGTCAGAAGATATGCCTTGATATTTCCCACCTTCGTCGTATTTGCGCCCAGGCAGGTAAGGATATACTCAATATGCTCATGGTTCAGCTTCATAAACCGGTTCTTGACAAGCGCCGCCGGCTTTTCCACTCCTGCAATCCGCACTGTGCCATTGTCCGGCAGCATCATCACTTCCACCATCAGCTCCACCAGTTCATCCACGTCCTCCCTCCGGTGATAGCGCCCGTCCTGGAAGCACTCGTAAGATATGTGTTCCCGGATGATGTCTCGGTAAGCATCCATCTCTCCCATCACATCCGGCTCTGTTCCTGGGATAGATGGATTAGACAGGATAGGATTAGGATGGATAGCAGACACACCGGATTCAGGATCATTAAGATCAGGCTTACTACACTCCGTTTCACTAAATTCAGGCTTACTTAAATCAGTTTTGTTAATATCAGTCTTATTAGATTGTGATTTTGGAAATTCTTGAATTGTGATTCCCACCATTCCAGAAGTATGATTTTCACCATTCTTGAATTGTGATTCTGGAGATTCTTGAATTGTGGTTTTCATCATTCCTGAATTGTGATTTTCACCATTCTTGAATTGTGATTCTGGAAATTCTTGAATTGTGGTTTTCACAACTCTTGAATTGTGATTTTCACTATTCTGTGCATTTATAGGCATTCCACCCTGTTTTTCCTCTCTTTCCTTGCCCTCTGTCTGCCGGATAATGAAATTTTTCACGTATATGACATTCGGCTTTCCAAGCCCCAGGCGTTTCTTTTCAATCAGTCCAATTCCTTTATCTGCATCCAGTTCTTTCAGAAGCCTTACCGCTTTTTGTGTACCACAGTTCATAAGCTCTGCAATTTCTTCCACTGTAAAAATAATATACACCCTGTCCTCTTCATCAAACCACCGGTTCTTTATGCTAAGGCTCATACGGTCTAATAAAAGACCGTATAAAACCTTCGCTTCACAGGAAAGGGACTTGAAGCATTCCGCAGTGAACAGAACCTTCGGAATCCGGTAAAACGTGTACTGCTCCGCTTCCATGCCCCGATAATAATCAAACTGTAATTCCTGCATCCGTTGTCCCTCCCTCCTTCTGCTTCCATTCCTCCAGAAGTGTATAGATTACATCCTCAATCTGCTCTTTGGAATATTCCGTCGGGAAATAATTGCGGATTCTCTTTGCGGAAATCGTCACATTCACATTTTCCTTCTCTTTCCGGATTAAAACCGCATATACATTCCCTTCCGTCAATTCCCCTGTTTCACTGCTTGCCTTTAGCTGTTCTGCCTGCGCCTTCGATGGGAATATGCCGCTGTTGCCGATGGCGTCCACAACCCATGCCTGTTCTTCTGCTTTCAGATAAGACAGTTTCTCCCCGGCCACCATAGGGATTTTATTTTCATCCACATAATCCATCAGTTCTTCCACCAGTTCCGACAGCCGGATATAACGCTGCACTGTCCTCCCGCTGTCCCCGGCAGCTTCCCCGATAGCATCTGCAGTATATTTCTCCCCTTTGCTGCCCTGGTGCTTCATTGCTTCGTATTTCATCCGGTATGCCTTCGCCTTCTCACTTGGCAGGATGTCCTCCCTCTGGATATTCGTATCGACCATCAGGACTACCGCTGTATCATCATCCATTTCCCGGATAATGACAGGCATTTCCGTAAGCCCTGCAAGTTCACAGGCCCGCCACCGTCTATGCCCTGCAATAACCTCATAGCCGCCTTCCGGATGCGGGCGCACAATCCCCGGCATCAACACGCCATACTGCTTTACGCTTTCCACCGTTTCCTGCATTTTTTCATCATCCAATACCCGGAACGGATGGCCTTTAAACGTATGCAGCTCACTTAGGGGAACGGAAGTGACCGTTTCGCCCGCTTCATCTATGCCAAATAAATCATCAAAGCTGTTCAGCCTTACCTTCTCTGCGCTCTTACTTTTCATCCGCAAGCACCTCCTGTGTCAGTGAGTGGTAGCCGCCTGCCACAATCCCCTTCGGATCATGGAGATAGATGCTTTTCCCCTCTGCTGTGGTTTCCGCAGCCTTTACAGACAATGGGATGCAGTTCTCGAAAATATGTACCCGGTTCCCATATACCTCCCGGATCTGTGCTGAAATGTCCCTTGCGAAGTTTGTCCTCCGGTCTACCTTTGTCAGCAGAATCCCCATAATATCAAGCGCTGGGTTTAGCTTTCTATGTACCCGTCCAATCGTCTTAATAAGCTGCTGAAGCCCTTTGACTGGGAGATATGCCGCCTCTACGGGAATCAGTACGCTGTCCGCCGCTACAAGGGCGTTTATCGTAATCATGCCAAGCGAGGGCATACAATCAATAATCGCAAAGTCATACTCCCCTTTTACGCTGTTGAGATACTGGCGCAGTATCGTTTCCCTGCTCATAACATTTACCAAGGCCGTTTCCAAGCCTGCCAGTTCGATATTTGCCGGGATAAAATCAATCCCTTCCTCATGGTGGATAATGCCCTCACCTAACTCTGCATCCTCGTCATTGATTACCTTTTCCATGATGTTCACTAACGTCACATCCAGCTCGTCCGGCTCCGCAATCCCCAGGCTCACCGCCATGCTGCCCTGCGCATCTGCCTCTACCAACAATACTTTCTTGCCTGCCCTGGCAAGCCCAATCCCTAAATTCACACACGTTGTAGTCTTGCCGACTCCGCCTTTCTGGTTTGCTACTGCGATCACTCTGCACATATATACTTTCCTCCTGATTCTCTGATCTATTTTTCTGTTCTCCCCACTTCCGCATAAACACGGAAATATTTATTTGTCCCTTTGTTTACAAACGGTTCTGATACCGACTTCACATCTACATCCTCCTGCTGCTCTAAAAGCCGCCGGAACCAGTGAAGTTCTTTCTTTGTCCCCTGCATCCTGATTTTAAGCATATAAATCCTCCATATCCACGTAAAAACAGTATTCCGGATAGCGGAGCTTGACTGCCTCCCAAAAGTATCTGGCATAGCCGCAGCAGAATAAATCTTCCACTGTATAACAACGGAACTCCTTTAACTGTTCATCCACATCCTCCGTATCATAGACACTTGGCGTTTCATTACAATAGAGATTAAACGCCATCCGTACAATTTTTGCACTGCCGCTAGTCTGCCAGCCTTCATGCAGGCACTCCGTTTTTACGCATCCTGTTTTAAAATCATATATTCTATTTACATTTACCCTTGTATCCCGGTCAATCCCCAGGCAGTACACTAATGCTTTGTGGTATACATCCTGGCATCTGCATTTCTGCAGATACTCTTTATAAAAATCCTTATGTTCCTTGCTTTTGAAAGTAATTGTGCGAGTATCTCTCTTTTCTGCACCTTTCGCTGTATTTACTGCCATAACCTGTCCTCCTTATAATCATGCTTTCTTAATCACTTTGGTTTTTACACCTGTTTTGGGCTTGAAATCATCCAACTGATTTCTCTGTCTGCCGTTCTGCCAGTTTGTCCAGATATAGCTTATCTATAAACTTTCTCTGGACTTCCTTGCTCTGCCATTCCCACAGACCATAAGAGCCATAACTATCATTCCATAGCTGGCCTGCTACATTTCTCCTAAGATGCCAGTACAGCTTATCCCGTCTATTAATCTTCAATTCCGGCTCCGTTTCCTCTTTCGTACTATATGCAGTCTTATAAAATTCCCATACAGATATTTCTAACGCAACTGCAATCTGACACAGGGCATACAGCGGAATCTTATTCAAGGCTCTGCACTTTGCATTGCTAAACCACGTACATACTGTACCCATCGGGGAATCAGTAACCTTACACACCCATTCATTTTTTCCACGTCGGCTAATACCACCCATTTCAATTTCCCAATTGATTCTTTTAATCAATTCTCTTTTTTCAGCCCTCTCATGGACATCAAACAGCTTCATAATATCTTTTTCATACTCATTCATCTCTTGCTGCTCCCCAAAAACACTGTTATCTCCTTGCTACTCTTGGGAGCTACACTCCCAAACCCTTGTGGAATTCGTGCTGACAGTTACCCAAAATGCGGCTAACTGTCAACCCGAATTTGCTTTTATACCTACAGAGGCGCATGATTGACATTCCCTCCCTGAACGTCTAAACTGTATACAGAACAATCTGGCTTACCGCTTCCGCCTGTGCTTCCTATTCTCCGGGCAAAAGAATAGGACTGCATCGGCTGGTACAAATCACGCACTTTGTGATTAAGCATAAAGCCAATTCAGTCCTATATAGAGTATTTTTTCACAGGAAACTAGCATTACCCTCCACGAACCGCCTCGTGTTACGTGAATGCAAACCGCTATTTCCTGATAGATTTTTGAATAAAACAGGCCCGTCCTATCGCTAAATCTTCCTGCCAAACGGCATTTTTTCGTAGGACTAAATCAGCGAAACCCTTTGTTTTTACTGGGTTCTTGCTAACTTGGCAATATAATAACACGTTCCCCCCACTCCATCAAAAGCGCCGCAGCCCCAGTAACAAACGGCGCGGCAAAAGAAGTCCCTGTAACATCTGTATAACCGCCCCCGGCCCGGGTGGTATGGATATTTACACCCGGAGCGGCCAAGTCCGGCTTTCCCACGCCCCTTACATCTAAGAATCCTCTTCCGGAAAAATCTGCATAGGACAGAGTATGGGAATTGTAAGCACCTACACTGATTACCCGAAAGGCCGCCGATGGAATGGTCAAAGTTGCATCTGGAACCGGAAAATAGAACCGCGTTCCCGGATTCAGCACACCGCCGCCCGGAAGCCATAAATCATACCTGCCGTCCACCACTTTCTTAGGCTCAAATGTAAATGTCCAGATCCCCTCGTCTACATAGCTTCCCTGCGGTATAAAATCAAAATAAATCTCCTGGGAGGCACTGTACGGCGACGGCTTTCCATAATAGATGAGCAGATTGGTCTGACCAAGCCGGTGTCGCTGGGGGCCAAGCTGCTCATACAAAGGCCCCACTGTGGTGCCGTCTGGATGGGTGAGAAAAATATCCACCTGGTCTGCATAGTTTTTCCATAACTGGATGTTCAAAGATGGTTCATAGCTGCTCACCGCTGTCTCCACTTTTTCTGTGCGCCCTGTCTGCATCACCCCTGAAGTGTGCAGGGCATCGATTCCATTATTCCCCATTCCCACACAGATACAATTTCTACCCAGGTTTGCCACACTGTCCAGATATGTTTCCAGCAATGTGTCGCCTCTGTGAGAACCATAATTGTTGCCGAAGCTCAGATTCAGAGCCAAAGGCATCCCCATGGCAATTGACTGCCGAATCACATAATCCACACCCTGAATTAATTCTGTGGTTCTGGGAAAGGAATCTTTTCTAGGATTCCCCAGTTTTACCACGATTAAGGAGCTCCCCCCTGCCACGCCCCGATAAACTCCCTCGGAAGATCTTCCATTTCCAGCAGCGATTCCCGTCACTGCAGTTCCATGGCCGCTGATATCCCGGCTGGGGACAATTTTGTATGCCTCCTGCTGATTGGGCGCTTCCAGTGCCTGGTTTAACTGTTCTGGTCCATATTCACTGCCCAGAGCATAGCCTTTGGGTGGATTTCCCGGCACAGTCTGATCCCAAAGCCGCAAAATTCTGGTAGTCCCATCCTCTTTTATAAAATCCGAATGGCGGTAGTCAATGCCCGAATCCACGATTCCCACCAGTACCCCCTGCCCGCTCAAATTCCATGGGGAAATTTGGACCTGTGTAATACAAGAGACTGCTCTAGCCTGATTAACAGCAAAGAACAGCCTCTTAGGTTTTTCCACATACTCAATTGAAGTCTGATTGATAAAATCATTCAGACGCTCCTGAGGAACCGATGCCACTGCATATTCATTGAGCAGGGGAACAATGGTCACTCCCTCCATTTCCAGTGATGCAGTTTCTCCGGAATATTTTATAATCACATCCCAGAGTCTGGACTCCGGTTCGTAGCCCACATCCAGCTCCAGAGATTTCTCCCTCTCCTGCGGTGAGGCGTCCACCGACAAATTCAGCAGATTATCTGCTTTCTGGTTTTCCATTGACAAATACCTCCTGTTTTAGAAAAAATGCTATGGGACAGCAATCATTTTATTATATGAGTTATTTCCCACCGTGTGAAACAATATTCCACTTACTTTAACAGGTATCTTGACAAACCTACCATCAGTATGTTAATATCACATTTGTTTAAGGCATGAACATTCATCCACACCCGCTGTGTCAGAACGTGTTTGAAAATTTTTTTGCAGCGCCCTCATACGGAACAAATCGCACATATCATACCCCTGGGTACAAGCTGTGACGCACAGTTGACATAAAGTATTTTTCAAACACACTTTAAGGAGATAGAAAAATGGCAAGAAATAAACATCCAGAGGAAACCGTCCATTTAATCTTGGATACTGCCTGCCGTCTGTTTCTGAAGAAAGGGTATGAGCATACCTCCATTCAGGATATTATAGACAATCTGGGGGGGCTCAGCAAAGGCGCTATCTATCATCATTTCAAATCAAAAGAAGATATTTTAGCCGCTGTCACAGACCAGATGACGTCTGAATCTAACCAAATGCTGGCCGCCATCCGCGACCGCTCTGACCTCAATGGCAGAGAAAAGCTCAGGACTATTTTTAAGGCATCCATTAACCGCCCTGTACAGAATCGTATCTTTACAATTGCTCCGAATTTTAACAAGAATCCCAAACTGCTGTTCAGTCTTCTGCACGATACCATTGATGAAGCGGCACCCCATTACATTCTTCCGATTATTCAGCAGGGAATTGCAGACGGTTCTATTCAAACAGATTACCCGGAGCAGCTGGCTGAATTGATTCTGCTCACGGCCAATATCTGGTTGAATCCTATGGTATTCGACAGCTCCCAGGAGGAATCTTACCGTAAATTTATGGTATTCAGCCAGATGATGAGGGGTCTGGGAATGGATATTGTGGATGCCGAAATAATAAAACGGCTGCAGGAACTCACATTTATCTATCAAAACAACAGACAGACATAAGCGGCATATACTTTTCTGCCCCTTTCCAGGGCAGAAAATTTTTTCAAACAATACATACCGTCGTTCAGTATGATAGTGTTTCCGAAAGGTGATGAAGACGTTTTGGAAACACACTGTCCAAAAGGAGGTCTTATGAACACCATTGTTAATGTAAATTCTATCGCCAAAAGTTACGGACCTGTACAAGTCATTCATAACTGCAGCTTCCAGATTTATGAAGGAGAAGTATACGGACTCCTGGGGATTAACGGCGCAGGAAAAACAACTTTAATGAAAATGATATTGGGGCTGCAGCGGATTGACAGCGGAAGTATCTATGTCCTGGGCATAAAAGCGGGCAGCAGCCCTGAATATTTATCCAATGTAGGCAGTGTCATAGAAACTCCGTCTTTCTATGGGCATATGAATGCAGAGGAACTTCTGTCTATGCATTTATGTTATATGCAGAAAAAAGCGGACATAGCAAAAACCCTGCAGTTAGTGGGTCTGGAACATACGGGCAGAAAGCCCATCTCCCAGTATTCCCTCGGCATGAAGCAGAGGCTGGGACTGGCAAGGGCCATAATTCACAGGCCCAGACTACTGATTCTGGATGAGCCCCTGAACGGTCTCGACCCCATCGCCATTACCCAAATGCGGGAACTGATGCGCAGATTAACAGACCAAGGCGTTTCCATTTTGCTGTCCAGCCACATCATCGGAGAAATCCAGCACACGGCAGACCGCATCGGCATTCTTTCCGGGGGATCTGTCAAACAGGAATTTAATACAGCGGAAAAAGTCTCTGAGTACGGTGGACAATTTGAAGATTATGTGGTAAATCTTATGAAAGGGGAATCAGCATGAATTTATATAAGCTGGAATTGCAAAAAATACGGTTATCTTCTTACATATGGTGTGCATTTGGGATATTTGCAGGTTTACTGGCTCTGGGCATCTTATTTCTCATCATACTCCAGGTGGAAACGGGAAACGGCGGCTCCCAGGATGTGGAGCTGTTTGACCACTGGAATGGACTGCTGGCCCTTATCACCGCCCTGGCATTTGCCTGTTTCAGCGTCTTGTCAGCGGCTGTGGCGGCAAAGGCAATTGTCAGCGAATACTGCAAAGACAATGCGGCAGTCTTATTGAGTTATCCGGTAAAACGAAAAGCCGTACTTGCGGCTAAATGCCTGATGGTCTGCACAATTACAACGGTTTGTGCATTTGTCAGCAATGTGTCTGCTGTGGGCATTGTGTATGTCATCGCTCAATTTATGAAGACTGTGCCTCAGATGACAGGCGGACCTTTTGCACTGACGGTATGCATGTCCAGTATTCTCATGGGTATCTTGTCTTCTGCCGCCGGCCTTGCTTCTGCTGCTTTCGGATATAGAAGACGCTCTGGAATCGCAGCCATTGTATGTTCTCTGGCTATCGTGTGTGTGACTGCCAATCTGGTCACAATCTCCCCCCGCCGCATAGTCTGGGTGATGTTGGCAATGAGTGTTCTCTTTACCGGCGCTGCCAATGTGATCTGTCATCTGCTTGCAAAAAAGATTGAAATAATGGAGGTTTAGGAAATGAAACAGAAACTATTTTCAAAAGATTTCACTCTGGTTGTTGTGGGACAGATTATCTCTCTGTTCGGCAATGCCACACTGAGATTTGCACTGCCGCTCTATTTACTGAATCTGACTGGTTCCTCGGCTCTTTACGGAACTGTTATGGCCTGCGCTTTTATCCCTGCCATTGTGCTGTCGCCCATAGGGGGCATCGCTGCGGACAGAGTAAATAAGAGAAATGTCATGGTAATTCTGGATTTTTTCACAGCAGCAGTTATCCTGGCTTTTTCTATTCTCATGAGGGGGACCAATCTCACCGTCCTGCTGACCGTTACGCTGATGCTTCTCTATGGCATTGCAGGGCTGTACCAGCCGTCGGTGCAGGCCAGTATCCCCGTATTAGTAAGTCAAGAGCATATTATGGCGGCAAATTCCTGTATCAATACCATAAGCTCTTTTTCCGCACTGACAGGCCCTGTCCTGGGAGGCATTTTGTACAGTGCCTATGGGCTGGAACCTGTATTGTGGGTGTGCATTGCATGCTTTTTTCTGTCAGCGGTTATGGAACTTTTTATCAGAATACCGTATCAAAAACAAATTTTCAGCGGCAGCATCTGGAAGATAGCCGGGAATGATTTTTCTGAGAGCATCCGGTTCGTTTTGCGGGATAAGCCTGTAATCGGAAAGGCACTTCTGATCATCTGCGGCATTAATTTGTTCTTGTCTGCCATGATTATTGTGGCATTGCCTTATCTGGTGACAGAGGTGCTGGATTTCGACGCAGCCCAGGCAAACAGACTTTACGGATTTTCACAGGGCGCTCTGGCCGCAGGAGGGCTGTCTGGGGGCATATGTGCGGGCATCTTCTCCAGAAAGCTGTCCATTGAAAAATCCGGTAACCTGATTACAGCCTGCGCCCTCTGTGTATTTCCCATGGGCGCTGCATTGCTTTTATTTTCTTCCGAAATGGCCAGCTATCTTGTGATCACTTTATGCTGTTTTATCATTATGATATGTTCTACCATTTTTACTGTTCAGATGATGTCTTTTATCCAGACGGAAACTCCTCAGAACCTGATTGGAAAGGTGATTGCCGTCATCCTTACCATTTCCATGTGCTCACAGCCTTTGGGCAATGCACTGTATGGTGTTTTGTTTCAAATCTCCAAGGGATTTGAGTACGCTGTTGTTTTATTTTCAGGTACGGCATCCCTCATCATTGCCTTATGCGCCAGAAAGGTTTTCAAAAAACTTTCTGCTGCATAAGGAAATAGGCCGAGGATGCGCCATGGCACATCTCCGGCCTCGTTTTTTTAGGAACTGTATAGAAATAACTTCTGCCTTTAAAATCTCACTTTAATATATGCCTGAATCTCCTCCACACATTTCTGAAATCCCAGCTTACTGCTGTTCAGACAGAGGTCGTAATTTCTTGCGTCTGTCCATTCCCGTCCAGTATAATGCTTATAATAATCTGCACGGTATTTATCTGTCTTGACGATAAACTTTTTCATCTCTTCTTCTGTCATGCTGTTATACTCCATGGCCCGTGCAAGATTAAACTCCTTGGAACCATGGACAAATACACTGACCACATTGGGATAATCTTTCAGGATGAAATCAGCCGCCCGTCCTATAATCACACAGCTCTGAGTCTTGGCAAGGCGTTTGATGATTTCCGCCTGGTAATTGAACAGATTCTTTTCTGATACAAAGTCACTGCTTTCCGGAGGAATCAATTCACCGGTATAAATATCCAGAGACACGCGGTTGAACAGGCTGTTTTTCAGCTTTTCGTCCAGCTGTCTGAACAGCTGCTCACTGATTCCGCTTTCCTCTGATGCCATCTTCAGAAGATTGTCGTTGTAAAAGGGAATGCCCATCTCTTTTGCCAGCATTTCCCCCACGGTTTTTCCGCCGCTTCCGTACTGCCTCGCAATGGTAATGACAACGTTATCCATATACCTGTTCCTCCTATTCTCCAAGATATGCTTTTTTCACAGAATCATCGTTCATCAGCATCTCAGCGTCTCCCTCCAGAACGATTTTCCCTGTTTCCAGGACATACGCCCGGTCTGCGATGGAGAGGGCTTTCTTAGCATTCTGCTCCACCAGGAGCACAGTAGTGCCGCCTGCGCTCACCTCCTGGATAATATCGAAAATCTCATTGACTAGAATGGGAGAAAGACCCATGGACGGCTCGTCCATCACAATAATTTTCGGATGGGACATGAGGGCCCTGCCCATGGCCAGCATCTGCTGCTCGCCGCCGCTTAATGTTCCGGCAAGCTGGTTTTTCCGTTCCTCCAGCCTGGGGAAACGTTTATAGACCATTTCCAGCGTCTTTGCCGTCTCCTCTTTATCTTTTCTCGTATAAGCACCCATTTTCAGATTTTCATATACGGACAGCTCTGCAAACACTCTCCGTCCTTCCGGCACATGGGCCATCCCCAGTGATACAATCTTATGGGCCGGGACTTTCGTGATGTCCTTTCCTTCAAAGACCACGGAACCTTTCTTGGGAGACAACAGGCCGGTAATCGTATGCAGAATCGTGGTTTTTCCCGCACCATTGGCGCCAATCAGGGCAATGACCTCTCCCTCGTTGACTTCAAAAGATATCCCCTTGATCGCCTGAATCATTCCATAGTATACTTCAATGTCTTTTATCTCAAGCATTGCCATTTTCGCCATCCCCCTATTCGCCTAAATATGCCTTAATGACTTCCGGGTTATTGAGCACATCGCTGGTGTTCCCCTCTGCAAGCACTTCTCCAAAGTTGAGAACCGTCAGCTCTTCACAGATTCCGGATACCAGTTTCATATCATGTTCAATCAGAAGAATCGTCATATGGAACTCATCTCTCACGAAGCGGATGGTCTCCATCAGCTCCTTTGTCTCATTGGGATTCATCCCTGCCGCCGGCTCGTCCAGAAGAAGCAGCTTGGGCTCCGTGGCCAGAGCCCTGGTAATTTCCAGTTTTCTCTGCTTTCCATAGGGAAGGTTTGCCGCAAGCGTATCTGCCTCTTTGTCCAGGTCAAACACAGCCAGCAGTTCCATGGCCCGCTCATCCATGGCTTTTTCCACCTTAAAATATTTGGGAAGCCTGAATATTCCCTCCAGTGTGGAATATTTATAATGATTGTGAAGTCCTGCCTTCACATTGTCCAGCACTGACAGGTCTTTAAAAAGACGGATATTCTGAAAAGTCCGGGCAATCCCTGCCTTGTTGATATCAATGGTCTTCTTCCCCACGATATTTTCACCGTCTAAGAGTATCACTCCTTCATTGGGTTTGTATACGCCTGTCAGAAGATTAAAGACAGTAGTTTTTCCCGCCCCGTTGGGCCCGATCAGCCCATACAGGCGTCCTTTCTCAATTTTCAGATGAAACTCATTTACCGCGCGCAGACCGCCAAAGGAGATTCCCAGATTATTTACTTCTAACAATGCCATATCTATGCAGCCTCCTTTGCACTTTTTCCATTTTTGCGCCTGAATCTGGAAGAATATTTCTCCCTCCACTCAATGGCTTTGGGACTCCAGTTAAACAGCATCATGACAATCAGCACCACTGCGTAGATCAGCATACGGTAATCGCTTAAGCCCCGCAGAAGCTCCGGCAGAAGCGTCAGTATAATGGCCGCAATGATGGAACCTCTCATGTTTCCGATTCCGCCCAGCACCACAAAAACCAGAATCATGATAGACATATTATAACCGAAGTTCTTTGGCTGGGCTGTCAGTGTGGCCAGGTTGTGGGCATAGATTACCCCTGCCACCCCTGCCAGTGACGCCGAGATGGAAAACGCCATCAGCTTGTATTTGGTAATATTGATTCCCACAGACTCTGCTGCAATGCGGTTATCCCGAATAGCCATGATTGCACGGCCGCTTCTGGAATGCATCAAATTCAAAACGATAAATAAAGTGACAAGAATCAGTATTACCCCCACCACAAATGTGGAGTCCTTGGGAGTCCCTGTAATCCCCTGCGGGCCGTTGACTATGACTTTCCCTCCTTCTTCCAGCCCGAGGGACATAGAATCCTTGGTGGAAAAATGAAAGCCCTTATCGTCTCTGCCGATAAACAAAATATTTACAATATTTTTAATGATCTCACCAAAAGCCAGTGTCACAATGGCAAGATAATCCCCTTTCAGCCTAAGTACCGGAATACCGATTAAGATCCCGCAGATACCGGCTGCTGCCGCACCGATTAACAGGGCCAGGAAATAGCGCACACCAGCTGCCGGAACAGCCTCCACTGCACATTTGGAGAAAAAGGCACTGGTAAAGGCACCCACGCACATGAACCCTGCGTGGCCCAGGCTCAGCTCTCCTAAAATTCCCACTGTCAGGTTCAGAGAGACGGCCAGAATCACATAGGCGCACAGGGGCACTAAAAGCCCTTGGAGAAGACTGGAGACATGACCTGTAGATACCATAATCTGCACAACTGCAAAAATCACGATTACCATTAAATATGTAATCAGATTGCTTCTTGTTGTTTTACTCATTTTCTTCATTGTCTTCCACCTACACTTTCTCCTGAATGTTTTTGCCAAGAATGCCGGCAGGTTTCACTATCAGTACAATAATCAAAACGCCGAACACAATGGCATCCGCCATCTGAGATGAAATATACGCTTTCCCGAATATTTCAATGACTCCCAGAAGAATCCCGCCGATCAATGCCCCTGGGATGGAGCCGATTCCCCCGAACACAGCAGCCACAAACGCCTTAATGCCAGGCATAGCTCCTGTGTACGGATTCAACGACGGATATGCGGAACACAACAGCACCCCTGCAACTGCAGCCAGGGCAGAGCCGATGGCAAATGTCAGCGCAATGGTCCCGTTCACATTAATCCCCATCAGCTGTGCTGCGCCTTTGTCCTCCGAGACAGCCAGCATGGCCTGCCCTGCCTTTGTCTTCTTGATAAACAGGGTAAGCCCTGCCATGATAACAATACAGGAAACTATGGTAACAATGGTCTCTCCGGAAATGGTCAGACTGCCCCCTGCCAGAACAAGGGCAGGTACCGGAACTACCGATGAAAAGGACTTTGTATTCGCACCAAAGACCAGCAGCGCCAGATTTTGAAGCAGATAACTCACACCGATGGCTGTAATCAGCACCGCCAGTGAAGATGCTGCATTCAAAAGGGGCCTGTACGCCACACTTTCAATTACAACTCCAAGAATCGTACAAAAAACAACAGCCAGCAATACTGCCGCCACCGGTGGAAGCCCCCCGCTGGCTATGGCTGTCATCACCACATACGCACCAACCATAATTACGTCGCCGTGGGCAAAGTTCAACATCTTGGCGATCCCGTATACCATGGTGTACCCCAGTGCAATGATAGCATATACACTTCCAAGGCTGATGCCGTTGACCAGATAAGATATAAAGCTCATAATAAAAATCCCCTCCTCTAGAGTGTATTTGAAAAATATTCTGATGCAAATACTTCTCTATACAAATAGAAGGTTATCTTTCACAAAGATAACCCTCTATCCATAATGAGTGCTTTTCTACTCTACAACTGCGTAATCCCCATTCTCGATTTTCACAACCATAGGCTCTTTGCTGGGCTCTCCGCTTGCCTCCCAGGTGAGGCCTTTTGCTGTCACGCCGTCAATGGAAATCTCCACCATGGCCGCTTTCATAGCGTCACATACATCTGACGGGGACATATCTGGAGTTACACCGCCTTCTTCTATTGCTGCTTTGATCGCATAAATTCCATCGTATGCATCTGCTGCAAACTGATTGGGTGTCCCGCCGTAAGCTGCATCATAATCTTTTACAAACTTCTGGATGGCTTCGTCCTCAGAAGTAGGTGTAAATGGACTCATAAACATCAGGTTATTGGCCAGTTCCACATCGAATCCCTCCACTGCCAGGATTCCATCCATGCCGTCACAGCCGAAGAAAATCGGGGTGAAGTTCATTCCAGCCGCCTGTTTCAGCACCAGAGAAGCCTCTGTATAATAGAAGGGCAGGAATACCAAATCTGCACCGCCGTCTTTCGCTTTCTGAAGCTGTACAGAAAAGTCTGTCTTGGCTTCTGCTGTAAACGCCTCTGCAGCAACAATCTCAAAGTCCTGATTTTCCGCTTCTTTGGCAAATGCTTCATAAATACCTGTGGAATATACATCGGAACTGTCATAAATAACAGCAACTTTCTCTGCCAGACCGTTCTCACCGATATATTTTGCAGATTCCAGGCCCTGCATGGGGTCTGAGAAACATACACGAAAAGCATTGTCATACTGTACACATTCTACCGCTGTTCCGGAAGGTGTCAGCATGAACATATTGTCGGCCTGAGATACCTCGCTCACTGCCACACAGGGAGCAGAGGTCACAGTACCCAGAAGTGCCTGCATTCCCCAGTCTTTCAATGTATTATAAGCATTTACCGCTTTCTCCGGGTCGTGCTCATCGTCCTGGTAATTAAAATCAATCTCTACACCGTCGATTCCGCCTGCCTCATTGATCTCTTTCACTGCCAGTTCCGCGCCGTTCTTCACCGCTTCGCCGTAAACTGCCGCTCCGCCGGTCACCGGACCGATGCCGCCGATCTTAAACTTGCCGCCTTCTTCACTGCCGCTGTCCTCAGCACTGTCTGACCCGGAATCTGCGCTGGAACCGGAATCCGATGCCGCACCAGAATCCGAAGAACTGCTTCCGGAACCTGAACCGCAGCCTGTCATCAAAGCAGTTGTCATAGCTGCCACTAACAGGGCAGACATTACTTTTCTCATTTTCATAAGAAACTCCTCCTAAATAAATAATTGGACCGTTGTCCCTGTGAAAAATCATACATGAGAATACGTAATTTGTCAAGTATTTCACGGCTGGAGCGTATTTGAAATTCAAGCCCGCGCTGAGCGGGTCATCCATCTGGCAGAAAGCATTTTTAAAACACCCTCTAATTTTCGAATACAATTTCTTTATGGTAAAGAGCCCGTTCATCTAACAGCTGGGCAAATGTCTTTTCCTTTTTCTTTGTCTCATAATCTTCGGACCAGTAATACCCTTTCAGCTCATCCATATACTCCATATAATCACAGATATACACATCTATTTTAGATACGTTCCGGTCCTGAATGGCCAGGGTATTGGTGCTGCCGCCTATGCCATTTTCCAGAATATCCCCATCCGCATCCAGCGCAACGGTAAAATAATCGGCACTTTCATTGCCATCGTCTATGATAATCTCAAACGGCGTCTTAGTCACCGACACCAGACCCAGACCGTTCTCATCCACATCATTAATTTCCTTTACAACTGTTCCCCCGCTGTTTTTGTTTACCTGAAATGAAAATTCCCACGGACCTTCCACCCACCAGTTTTCATATTGATTGGGATGTTCCCTGGTTTCCGGAAAACGCTCCCCATACTGATTCCACATCTCATTGAACAGCTGATGTTCGATTTCTTTCTGCTCCTGCGTAAAGTTTTCATAGGCTTCATCCGTAGTTCCCAAGCCCTGATCTCTCATGGCCTGTTCATATCCGGCCCGGATATCTTCCGGAATTTCCGGCAGTTTTCCATCCACTTGATACCCCACCACCATGGGAATCGTAAGTTTCACTCCGAATGTCTCCGGCACTTTTGCCTCTTTCTGGAAATCTTTCAGGTCCGCACCCCCAGCCTGGGCAAGGGCTGCATCTGTTATCTGGTCAATCCCCAGAATCTCTCTGGCCTTCTCATATGCCTGCACGGGATTCTCTTCCAGCTCCTGGGCCGTGATGCCAAGAGATTGTATAAATTCATCCTGTTTTCTACGGTATTCCTCGTAGGCTGCTTCATCTGCGGCTGCATCCAGGTCAAAACGGAGCACCCCCGCATAGGTGTGGTCATCTGCATACCGCCCCTCCAGGCCGCTGGTTCCTGACGCCAGCAGACATTCCTGATTGTTGTAATCAAATGTCAGGGTACTCTCATACAGGTCAAGAACTGACTGGCCATTATCCATGGCTATTGTCTGCGGCAGCTGTTTCTCTGACTCTATAACCATACTGATATAGAGTGCTGCATCGTTACAGTAGATTTCCGACAAAGTTATAGTTACCCCGTCTTTCGTCTGCCTGTAGAGAAGATTATCTCCGCTCCCGTCTGCTGTTTCCGCCGCCTCTGTGTCCTTTAGCGGTTCCACGTATTCTCTGTAATCTCCGGAAAATCCCATGGTTCCTCCCACAGCTTCAAACACATGCCCTACCAGCGGAATCTGCGCCGCGAATGCCGGATTTACCATGCAAATACCCAGAAAAACTGCCGCCGCCGCCGCTGCACCTGCAAAAGTCTTAAGAACAGTTTTTCTGATGCACTTGTGCTCTCTGCGGTCTCTCTTTGCAGCCTCCATGTGCCTGATACGGGCAAACGCGGCCCTTTGTGCATCTGCCACCTGTTCCGGCACCGGAAATTCTTTTTCCATTACTTTTTGGATTTCTCTATCCAGCCGTGTATTCTCTTCGATTGGAAAATTGATTGGTTTTTTCATCTGAACTCCTTTCCCTGCCAATAGACTTGTCCTTTTTTCCCGTATCTTCCTGGAAATAAGCAGACCGAATCTGTTCCCTTGCCCTTGCCAGTCTGGTTTTCACTGTGTTCTCATTCAATTCCAGCAGTTCTGCAATTTCAGATATTTTAAAACCCTGCTCGTAATAGAGTACCAGTATCACACGGTATTTCTCATCCACCTGCTCCAGCATCTCCTTAAACTCAAACTCCGCCAGGGTTTTGTCCTGCCGGGGTGTTTCCGGCACCTCCTCTATGGTATTTACCTTTTTGTAATGTCTGAGAATCTGATTGCATTCATTGATTAATATCCGAATCAGCCAGGTTTTAAAATACTGGGGATTTTTCAACTTATGAATTTTCTCAAAGCTGGTTAATATGGTATCTTGTATGGCATCCGACACATCGTTATCGTTTTTCAGTATCCCACGGGCTGTTTTGTACATGGATAATGAGTTCATTTCCATCAATTCCAAAAATGCGTCCGCATCGCCCCGAACCGCCTTTTCCACAAGTTCCTGCATAGCTTTCAGCCCCTCCTTTCCCTTTGTATGTACTCTCGGAATCTGTCTTGCACCTGCTTTTGTGGACGTTCCACTGCTTATTGTTTCTCATTCGAATGATCATTACATATATTAGATGCCTCAGAGAGGAAAAAAGTTTCAAAAAAACAGACGCCGGTTTTTGATTCCCCGGCGCCCGTAAGAGCTTATGAACTGTATGAAAATAACTCATGGAGA
Organism: uncultured Lachnospiraceae bacterium; assembly: GCA_910587105.1. Classification (GTDB taxonomy): domain Bacteria; phylum Bacillota; class Clostridia; order Lachnospirales; family Lachnospiraceae; genus MGBC164599. The sequence goes on along the minus strand of CAJUMB010000026.1, from coordinate 23,496 downwards.
GGACCAGCTGACCGCAGACCATGCCGCTGCTTCGTCCCCCTTTTAGATAACCCCCAAGTGCTCCAGCAGAATCTTCACAGCCATCAAGATTAAAATCACGCCTCCGGCAATCTCCGCCTTGGAACGGTATTTTGCCCCAAACACATTCCCAATCTGTACACCTGCCACGCTGAAACAAAATGTGGTCACTCCGATTACCAATACAGCCCCAATAATCCCCACATTCAAAAAGGCAAATGTAATCCCCACTGCCAGAGCGTCAATACTGGTGGCCACCGCCAGCATCAGCATGCTCTTCATATCAAAAGCCGGGTCCGGATGGCAGGTCTGGCGGGCTTCTTTGATCATATTCAGCCCAATCAGCGCCAGAAGGCCAAAGGCTATCCAGTGGTCAACCTTTGTAATATAATCCTGGAACTGTACCCCCAGCAGATAACCTGCCAGAGGCATCAATGCCTGAAACCCGCCAAAATATGCCCCTGCCGCCACAGCATATTTCCAGCTCATACTGGACAAAGACAATCCTTTACAGATGGAAACTGCAAACGCGTCCATGGATAACCCCACAGCAATTACAAATAACGATAAAAAACTCACTGCAACCTCCTTATCAAATCCAAGAACACTTAAACTTCTATAGCTTTCCCCAGACAAAATGAATACAGGTATTTTTCCTTCACCCGTTTTCCCGTCAGCCTCTCCAGCGCCTGGCCATAGCATTCCAGCTGGACACGATACTGGTCTGCCAGACACTGTTCTCCCCCAGGCGGTGTCCAGTTGGTTTTATAATCCACCACAACAATTTCATCCTGTTCCAGAAAATAAGCATCCACAATCCCCTGAACCAGCACCTGCTCCTCCCCATTCCAATCCTCATTTACCTCTGAAGCCTTTCTGGAAATCACAAAAGGCTGCTCCCGGTACAGCATTCCCTGTCCCTGTGCCAGCTTCATCCTCTTTCCCAGAGGTGACCGTGCCAGTGCCAGCAGATCTCTGTCCCGGATATATCCACGGCTCTTTTCGTCCAGCCTTCCTTCTGATACCAGCGTATCCAGCTGTTTTTGGACGCCGTCTTTTGTTTCCGCGCCGGCAAAGTCCAGACACTCCAAAGCCTTATGATAAATGGTTCCACGGGCCGCTCCCTGGAGTCCTTCCTCTCTTTCCTCTATAAAATCCGGAATCAGAGGAACCACATCCGGTTCAAAATACATCTCTTCACTGTCATCCTCCCGTTCCTCCTGCTCCCGGATTTCCGATACCGACACCTTCACCGGAATCTCCACCCGGTTTGCATAAGGGTAGACAAAAGAAAAACGTTCCTGCAGCAGTTCCCGGGTGGGGGTGTGATAAACTTCTTCCTCTTTCTCTGACAAAAGCATTTCTTTATAAATCATGCCTTCCGCCTGCCGCTCTACCTCACCTTCCAGCAGACTGCCCGCCCCTGTCACCTCCACAGTAAACTGTGCCGGTGTCTTTCCCTCAGACAGCCTCCCTTCCCAGGCAAGACCCCGTGCTTCATACAGGGCCGCAGCTGCCGGATGGCGCACCAGGGCCGGCAGAATCCAGCCCCAGTAGTCCCTGGCCTTCTCCAGCAGATACACAGGCAGCTTCGTCTCCCGGCGGCGCCAGAGACGCTCATATTCCAGCAGATGTTTCTCCAGCTTCGTGATGGTGCCTGTCAGAATCAGTTTCTCCTTTGCCCTGGTCATGGCCACATAAAGCACTCGCAGCTCCTCCCCCAGATTCTCTGTCAGGGTTTTCTGGTGAAGCACCTGACGAATCACTGTGGGGATACAGATTCTCTCCTCTGGAAACACCGCGTCTGTACCGATGCCCAAATCCGGATGCAGCAACAGTCTGGCATTGGCATCCTGCTGATTAAACCGCTTTCCCATGCCCGCCGCGAATACGATAGGAAATTCCAGCCCTTTGCTCTTATGAATGGTCATAATCCGCACCGTATGTTCCTCCGCTCCTGCCAGGGGAACTTCTCCATAATCCACCTGATATTTCTGGAGATTTTCCACATAGCGGACAAAGTGGAACAATCCCCGGTAACTGGAAGCCTCGTACTCCCTGGCTTTTTCCACCAGCATCTGCAGATTGGCCGCCCGCTGTTCTCCCGGAGGCAGCGCAGCCGCATAATTGCCGTACCCGGTCACCTGCAGGATATACAAGAGCAGCTGATGGATAGGCGTATAAGCTACCCGGTGGCGCACCTCATCCAGACAGGCAAAAAAGGAAACCAGCTTCTCCCGCAGGACATGATTTCCCCCCTCCCGGGCATATTCGCAGGCACGTTCATACAAACTCCCCGGCTGGCTTCCCAGCAGAGCCATCTCCTGGGCTGTGCACCCACCAATAGGAGAATGGAGAACCGCGGCCAGCGGAATGTCCTGCCGGGGATTGCTGCAGATACGCAGATAGTTCAGCACCGTCACCACCTCCAGCGCAGAAAAATATCCGGTCTTTGACACACTGTAGGCGGGAATCCCCCTGCTTTTTAACACCTTTACAAACACATCCGACCAGCCTGACGCAGTGCGCAGCAGAATCACCATATCCCCATAACGGCAGGGACGGTATTTCTTCGTGTCCTTATCCAGCACCTGGCGCACTCCTGCCATCTCCTGAATCTTCCTGGCTATGGCAAGGGCCTCCAGCTCCCGCTGCATCCGGGTGCCCTTTTCCTCCTCCAGCTCTGGCCCGTCTGCCTCTGCCAAAAGCACCTCCACAGAAGCCTCCGGCCCGCCTTCCGGGAACTGAGCTCCCGGATACAGCGCTGCCTGGCTGTCATACTCCACATCTCCCATTTCCCGACCCATGATCTGATAAAACAGGTAGTTTATCCCCTCCAGCACCTGGGCCCGGCTGCGGAAATTCTTGTGCAGGTCAATCCGCTGCTGCTTGCCGTCTTCCAGTGTATAGGCGTCAAATTTTTCCATAAAAAGTTCCGGACGGGCCAGGCGGAAACGGTAAATGCTCTGCTTCACATCCCCCACCATGAAAATATTATGTTTTCCCTGCCAGACCTTAGATACCGCCAGCATCAGCTGTTCCTGCACAAAACTGCTGTCCTGATACTCGTCGATGAGAATTTCCTCAAACTGTTCCGAGAGCTCCCTGGCTGCGGAAGTATACCGGATCCCGCCGTTTTCCTGCTCCACCAGAATATCCAGGGCGAAATGCTCCAAATCGGAGAAATCCAGCAGGTTTTTCTCCCGCTTGCGTTTCCCGTACTCCTCCATAAAATCCCTAGCCAGGTGAATCAAAGCGCAGACAGGCACCTGGCACACCTGCATCTGCTTTAGCACCTCCTCCAGCTTTCCGGAAAAATAATTTTCCCTGAGAGATTTCAGCATCTCTTTCACCTGATCCCGGATTCCTTTCACCTGTTCCCGGATGCGGGGGTCTACCTGGTCGTCTTTCTTTCTGGGCAGGGCGGCAAAGGACAGCCCGGACAGAATCTGTACGTACTCATCGAACTTTTGGATATGTTCCAGTTTCTCCAGCATCTGCACATCCTGTTCCAGCGCCGGAACATACATATAGGGGCCCCCTGGCTCCTGGGCCAGCTCATTGGCTTCCCGGGCCAGTTCCAGAGCCGCCTGGACTTTCTTTTTGGCATCGTCCATCAGGGCCTGCATCCAGGGAGATTCCCGAAGTTCTTCTTCCGTCTGCACCTGATAAATCTTCTGCCACTGGTCCAATGTCTGCAGGGGCCAGGGGTAACTCATAGCAAATTCATAGACTTTCAGCATCAGCTCAACGATACCCTCGTCGGTTTTCCCTGTGGCATAGCACTCCACCAGCTGATAAAACTCCGGGTCTCCTTTTGCGTAAGCCGCCTCCATGACTTCCTGGGCCGCGTCTGCCCTTAACAGTTTCAGCTCCCCCTCTTCCCCGATACGGTAAGCAGGGTCCAGGTCCAGCCTGTGAAAATAGTTGCGTATCACATTGCCGCAGAATCCGTCAATGGTACTGATCTGCGCACTGTAAACCAAAGTGGACTGCCTCTGGAGATGGAGGTTATCCGGCTCCTGGGCCAGCCGCTGCTCAATGGCTCCCCGCAGGCGCTCCCGCATCTCCCCTGCCGCGGCCCGGGTGAAGGTCACAATCAGCAGGCGGTCCACGTCCAGAGGCTTATGGGAGTCCGTCACCATAGACAAAATCCTTTCCACCAGCACAGCTGTCTTTCCGGAACCTGCCGCAGCGCTCACCAATATATTCCTGTCCCGCAGGTCAATCACCTTTCTCTGTTCGGTGGTCCAGGTCATCCCCATGTTCACATTCCTCCTTCATGGCTTTCCAGCATTCTTCCGGCGAAAGGGGTGTCAGACGATTGATTTCATACCCCTTCAAACTCTCATCAAACCCACACACCGGACGATATGGGCACCAGGTACATGCCTGCCGGCTCCCCAGCTCATAGGGAAACACCCGGGCTGTCCCCTCTTGAATCTGTGCCGCCAGCTGTTCCATTTTTCTCCTGGCAAATTCCATCATCTGCTCAAACTGCGCTCTGGATGCCACACTGGAAGTTTTACTCAGCGTGCCGTCCTTCTTAAAAGAAACGGGAATGGTCTCCCCAGTGGGATCAAGTTTTTCCAAAATCTCCCCTTCCCCGCTGGCCAGACCGTTCATCCGCAGTTCTTTCAATATTTTTTTCTCCCGGGTCTTCTCATCTTCTCCTGCCTGGCCAGACACCAGCGGGTCATGGATATTATAATAGAAAATCCCGGCAGGCTCCACAGTCTTCTCTGGATGCTTCTTTTTCTCCAGTTCTATTGCTCCATTGAGATAGGCAGCCAGCTGAAGCTGCAGTCCATAGTACAGGGAGGCCAGGTCAAAACGGGCATTTCCTGTCTTGTAATCAATGATTTTCACATAGACTTTCTCCCCTGTCTCGTACAAATCCATCCGGTCAATACGCCCCCCTGGAAAATCCACCTCAAATCCTGCAGGGACAAAATATCCCCGCACCATCTGTTCTTTCAGAGCCCACACCGTGCGGCGCAGAATCCGCTTCATCCTGGTAATCATATATTCATTGCGGGCGCTGCTGTGCAAAATGGTGCTGCCGTAATCCGCAGCAATCTGGTCCACACATTCATCAATCAGCTCCCGCTGCTGTTCCTCTGTCAAATCCATCCAGGAAATCTGCCGCCGCCGCAGGTAATCCGCATACAGCTCCAGAGCCCCGTGCATCACAGTTCCCAGGTCCATGGCCTGGAATTCATAATATTTCCGCTCCCGCAGTCCCAGACCATACCTCATATAATGGGCAAAAGCACAGGCAGCAAACTGTTCCAGCCGGGTGGGACTGAAGCGGCTGGGGTCCCCGTAGAGAACCTTTGCCGCACTTTCCCCGATTCTCTCCTGGGGAGCCTGATAGAAAGCCGCCTCCACCCACTGCCGGGCCATCTTCCGGTAACCAGGCTGACAGCTGTACCAGTGGAACAATTCCCGCCAGCCTGCATCCTCCCGGCCTTCTGCCAGAGAGGCCAGTCCCCGGACCGCCAGAGAAATCCCCCCTGCAGGCCGTTCCAAAAGACGGCTGTAGTCCCCGTCTCCAGACGCGTCCTCCATAGTCAGAGATGGGAAAAGCCTGCACAGGCTGTCAATGAGATAGGCCGGCCCGCACACCTTCCCCTCCCCGTCTGCACGGCTGTAAGATAAAGTGAGAAACCGGGAGGCTTTGGTCAGATTCAGGTACAGATAAAATTTCTGGATATACATGGCTTCCCTCCGGGAAGGCGACAGCTCCAATCCCTCCTCCTGAAATAAAATACGTTCCTGCTCCGATAAAATTCCGCCAAATGATTTATTTTTTGGTATCACCTGGTCACTGACCCCCACGAAAAACAATGCCTTAATGTCTTTCAGCCGGGTGCGCTCCATATCCCCCACCAGCACCTGGTCCCCGCTTGGAGGAATCAGGGCCACCTTCGCCTCGGTGAGGCCTGCCTCCAGAAGCTGCTGGAACTGGGCAATGGTCATGGCTTCCTCTCCCAGAATATGTACCATCTTCTCCATCAGCTGCATCACAATACCATAAATCTGGGCGTATTCTTTCTCCATGGCCCGGTCACCCCGTTCCCTGAAAAAGTTTTCCCACTTTTTCAGTTTCTCCTGGACCCGGTTCTGAACGCCAAAGGTATACAGGCCCCTGGTCAGGCTCTCCACAGTGCGTGGTTTCTCTTTGCAGCACAGGGTAAACGCCTCCACTTCCTGGAGAAACCGCTGCCGCAGTTCATTGATTTTCACAATTTCCTCCTCCGGCATTCCCCGGTACAGGCGGACCCATTGTTCTCTCCAGCGGTTAAATCCCCGGATTCCCAGCGCCAATACATAATTTTCCAGTACATCCACTTCCTGGGTTTCCAGATCTGACATGCCGCAGCGCAGATAGCGGAACACTCCCTCATAAGTATAATTCCCCCTCACCAGATCTGTCACCGCCCGAAGATACTCCACATAAGGGTTCATCCATATAGTATGCTTCTCATCCAAAAAATGGGGAATGTCCATCTGTTCCATCACCTGACGTGCATAGCTCCCATAACAGGACAAATCACCGGTGATCACCGCAATATCCCCATACCGGAAGCCCTGTTCCCGAACCATGCGGGAAATACGGCGGCAGACTTCCTCTATCTCCTCCCTGGGGTCCTGGGCTGTGAAAAGGCGGATTTCCTCCACAGGCTTTTGGTAAACCTTCCTGCCGAACCGGAAAATCTCCCGTTCCAGAAAATCCAGGGCCGGGGACTGGGCAAACCGCCACTCATCCTCAGCCAAAACCCACTGCTCCTGAATCTCCACCTGCTGCCTGCGGGCCATATTACAAAGAGAAGCAATCATCTTTTTGCTCATGGCAAACAGCTCATGCTCTGTGATTTTCCCATGGGGGTTTTCCCCCTCACCCAGCGTCACCGTCACCCATATGCAGGGGCACAGCCCCAGCAGCACATCCAGCAGCTTATTCTGTACAGGGGTAAACCCGGTAAATCCGTCCAGCACGATCTCGCAACGCTTAATCTTCTCCCACTTGTGGACACACTGGCACAGTACATCCAGAACTTCCTCCGGGGGAATCATTTTATCCTGAAGATACTGGAAAAATGCCTGGTACAATGTAGAGATATCCTGTAACTTACTGGCTGTCACCCTCTTTTTTTCACGGACAGCCTCAATCATGTCCTCCAGCTGTTCTAAAGAGATGTCATACTGCATAAACTCTGATATAAGAGACTTAATCTCCTGCACATACCCCTGCTTTTTCATCTGTTTTCCAAGATAACAAAGCTGTTTTTGATTTTCCTGGGCCACACGCTGCAGCACCAGGCTTTTTCCGGTTTCTTCCAGTATTTTCCGGTTATCCGCTCCCACCTGCTCAAACACCCGGTACGCCAGCCGCTGAAAGCTGAGCACATCAATATTCAAAATCCCTCCGCCAGGATGCATGGAAACCAGCTCTTTTTGTGTCTGCATGGTAAACTGCTCCGGCACCAGCACCAGATAAGTCATCTCTGGGTGCTTCATAGACCTTTGTATGATTCTTTCGTACAATTCATGTGATTTCCCGGAGCCGGAAGCTCCCAGAATAAAATGTATAGACATGGCAAAACACCTCGCAAAACAGCACCTGCTGAATCGTTACGCATAATCTAATAAAAGTTTCATAGGATATAATAATTAAAGCATTTTTTATACATACTCTAATAACACAGGAGGCGCATCCCATGAGTGCAAAAACCAAAATCGTCGTATTACATATGAAGGAAGTCGTCTACACCGTGATTTTCCTGGTGCTGGCTCTGCTGCTGGGCGTACTTCTCTTCCTGATGTTCGGCCCTGCCAGAACCCAGTCAGCCTCCGCCGACGGCGGCGCCCTCTATCATCCGGGCGTGTATACCTCTACCATAGCAATCAACGAAAACACTTTTGACTTGGAAGTAACTGTGGACAGCAGCCGCATCAAATCCGTCCGCCTGGTAAACTTAAGCGAAAGCACCACCGCCATGTTCCCTCTGATGGAGCCCACACTGGACGATCTGGCAAGCCAGCTCTATGCCACCCAGTCCCTGGATCAGATCTCTTATTCTGACGAGAACAAATATACCTCCCTGATACTCATAAACGCTATCTCCACAGCGCTAAAAAAGGCGGAGATTTAAATCTCCGCCACATCTCTCAGCCAGGCTGCCCCGCAGGCATCGCTGGGCATCCGCAGGTCGCCGCGGGGAGAAACCGCCACAGACCCCACTTTCGGACCGTCCGGCAGACAGGACCGTTTAAATTGCTGAGTAAAAAACCGTCTGTAGAAAATCTGCAGCCAGTGTTTTATGGTATCCGCCTCATAAATTCCGTCGAAAGCCAGACAGGCTATGCGGTAAATCTTCCGAGGGGCGTATCCCCACCGCAGCATATAATATAGAAAGAAATCATGCAGCCGGTACGGCCCCACCAAATCTTCTGTTTTCTGTGAAATCACCCCGTCTGTGGGAGGCAGAAGTTCTGGGCTTACCGGCGTATCCAGCACATCTTTTAAAATGCCTTTCAGTTCTTCGTCCCCGCAGGTATCCGCATAATAATCTACCAGATGGCGTACAAGGGTCTTCGGAACCGAACTGTTCACCCCGTACATAGACATGTGGTCCCCATTGTAAGTGGCCCACCCCAGCGCCAACTCCGACAAATCCCCGGTGCCGATTACCATGCCGCCTCTCTGGTTTGCCAAATCCATAAGAATCTGCGTCCGCTCCCTGGCCTGGCTGTTCTCATAGGCCACATCGTGCTTATCCGGGTCCTGCCCGATATCCCGAAAATGAATATTCACAGCCTCCCGGATATTTACTTCCCGCAGCTGTGTTCCCATGCACCTGCTCAAAGAGCAGGCATTCTGGTATGTGCGGTCTGTGGTGCCGAAACAGGGCATGGTCACCGTCAGGATGTGATCTCTGGAAATCCCCAGTAAATCAAAGGCGCGGGCAGTTACCAGCAGTGCCAGTGTAGAGTCCAGCCCTCCCGACAGTCCCACCACTGCGCACCGGCAGCCTGTATGTTTCAGACGCTTTTTCAGTCCCATGGCCTGGATATTCAAAATCTCATCGCAGCGCTGTTCCCGGTCCCTGTTGTTCTCCGGCACAAACGGATCTGGTGAAAAAATTCTCTCCAGCACCGTTTCCTCCAATTCCAGGTCAAACTCCACCGCCTCATAGATGTCTTCTCCCTCTGGAAATGTGTTCATGCGCCTGCGTTCACCCTCCAGACGGAAAATATCAAGTTCCCCATATATACTTTCATTTTGAAAACTTCTGCTCTCTGCAAGGAGCACACCGTTTTCGCCGATCATATTGTGCCCGCCGTAGACCACATCCTGGGTAGACTCTCCCTCTCCTGCCGCCGCATACACATAGCCGCACACCAGTCTGGCAGACTGCCCCCGTACCAGCTCTCTCCGGTAGTCTGACTTTCCCACCAGCTCATCACTGGCAGACAGATTGACCACCACATTAGCCCCTGCCAAAACCAGCCGGTTGCTGGGCGGTTCCGGCGCCCACAAATCCTCGCAGATCTCGACTCCCACTTTCAGCTTCGGCATCTGGGAACAGGTAAACAGCTGATGAGGGGTAAAAGGAATTTCCTGCCCGTCCAGAACCACATTCCCTTCTGTACACTGCCCGGATGTGAAATAGCGGGCCTCATAGAATTCATTATAATTGGGGATGGAAATCTTGGGCACCAGACCCAGAATACTGCCCCTGTTCACAGCCGCGGCCACATTGTAAAGTTTACCGCCATACTCCAGGGGAAGCCCCACGAAAATCAGCGCGTCCACATCCCCAGTCTCACGGGCAATCCGCAGAAGCTGCTCCTGCGCCTCCAAAAGAAGCGTCTCCTGCCAGAACAAATCCCCGCAGGTATACGCCGTAATGCAAAGCTCCGGCAGCACTATAATCTTGGCCCCCGCCTGGCCCATCTCCTGAATCAACTGGATGATTCTGTCTGCATTGTATACGCAGTCCGCCACTTTCAGGTCCGGTGTTCCGGCCCCTACTTTGATAAATCCCTGCTTCATTTTCTACCTCCTAAACGGACGGCTGTTTTGTGCCGCTGGCACTTATGCAGCTGCCGCCCGCATTCTCAATCTGGACTGTCTCTACCGGGTACACTGCCGAAGCAGCTCTTTCAGTTCAGCCGGTGTGAAAATATAATGGCGGCCGCAGAAATGACAGTTGACCTCAATCTCCTTATCCTCCTGGATCATATCCTGAAGCTCTTTCCTCCCCACACTGATTAAAGCCTTCTCAATCCGGTCTCTGTCACAATTGCAGAAAAACCGGCATGGAGTCTGCTCCAGCATTTCCACATCCAGCCCCGCCAAAACCGTCTCCAGCATCTGCTCCGGCGTAAATCCCGCATCCAGCATCTCCGTCACAGGACGCAGCCCCCTGATGTTGCTCTCCAGCTGCCGGATTATGTTATCCTCTGTATCGGGCATCAGCTGGATGATAAATCCTCCCGCCTGGCGCACCGTATTTTCCCGATTCATCAGCACGCCCAATCCCACCGAGGATGGGGTCTGCTCACTGGCGGCAAAATAATAAGTCAGGTCTTCCGCGATCTCCCCGCTCTGCAGTTCAATCTGTCCCCGGTAGGGCTCTTTCAGCCCCATATCCTTTACCACATGGAGAAACCCCGGCCCTACAGCCGATGCCACATCCAGTTTTCCCTGGGCATTGGCTGGAATACACACATCTGGCTGAAAGGCATATCCCTTCACATTCCCATGGGAATCCGCTGTCACCATCACACCTTTTATGGGGCCTTCTGACTGAATCTGCAGAGTGAGCATATCCTTGTCCCCTTTCTGCATAGCCCCCATCATGGCCCCGGCCGTCAAAAGCCGTCCCAGTGCCGCCGTCGCCACAGGGCTGGTATTGTGCGCTGCCCTGGCTTCCTCCACCAGTCCTTTGGACGCCGCCGCAAATGCCCGGACCTGGCTGTCCGCCGCCGTGGCTCTTACCACATAATCTTCTGTAACCATATTTCCAATACCTTTCTTTTCCTGAAAAAATATTCAGACGTCTTATTTTCCTGTAATCTTTTTATAATAATATTCTGCCTGTGTCTCTGTAAGTTCAAAGCATTTTTGGAGTTTCATAATGCTTCTCTCTTTTGGAATCTGTTCCTCTAAATGATCCAGAATAAACGCCCGTATTCCCCGCTCTATCCCCTGTTCCAGTCCTTGTTCCAATCCTTGTTCTATCCCCTCTTCCAATATACTCTGACCCAAGCCGCCCATATGTGTAATCTCCTTCCATAGCTCCTCATTATCAGAGAAGTCGATATACTCCGCCGCTACATCCAAAAAATCAAGACTATTGGAGCCGCAGACATGCCCGCTACTGTCTTCACACGCATCATCCCTGCAGCTGAGAAATTTTCTCCTTATATATCCTCCGGAATAAAATTGTCGTCAGCACCACAGAAGCAATCTCCGCGATGGGGAATGACCACCAGATATAGTCCAGCCCCAAAAATATGGCCAGAAGATACGCCGACGGCAGCAGCACAAAGAGCTGTCTGGCCAGGGACACCCACAAACTATAGACACCGTTGCCCAATGCCTGAAATACTGAGCCGATGATAATACAATATCCGGCAAACAAAAAGCTCAGACAGATAATCCGCAGAGCCGGCACCCCGATGGCCAGCATATCCGCCGAGGCGTTGAAAATGCTCAGAAGTTTATCAGGCACCGCCATAAAGACAGCCAGTCCCGTCAGCATCAGACAGACAGCCACAATCACACTCAGCCTTATGGTCTCCACAATCCGTTTTTTCTTTCTCGCGCCATAGTTATAGGCAATTATCGGCACCATGCCGTTATTCAGTCCAAACACCGGCATAAAAATAAAACTGTTCAATTTAAAGTATACACCAAAAACAGCCGTAGCTGTAGGGGTAAACATCAATAAAATCTTATTAAACCCAAATGTCATCACTGAGCCGATGGCCTGCACTACTGTGCTGGGAATTCCCACAGTGAGAATTCTTTTTAGTATCTGTCCGTTGGGACGGAATCCCTTCATATTGATACTCACTTCCGGATTATGCTTAATATTCATAAACAACGCCAGCAGCATAGCCACTATCTGCCCGAAAATTGTCGCCAGCGCCGCCCCGGCCACTCCCAGCTTTGGAGCTCCCAGAAGTCCAAAAATCAAAATCGGATCCATGATCAGATTGATGACAGCTCCAACAGTCTGGGTAATCATGGTCAAAAATGTCCTGCCGGTAGATTGAAGAAGACGTTCCAGCATCAACTGCATATAAAGCCCGATACAGCATATCGAGATAATCCGCATGTAAACTGCACCATATGTACGAATCTGTGGATCTGAAGTCTGTACCCGCAAAAATAGATCTGCCAGACTGGTTCCCAGAACTGCGGTGATCACATAGCAGAGTACTGTGAGAAAAATCCCATTACAGGCTGACGCATTCACCCGCTCATAATTTTTCTCCCCCAGACTTCTGGAAAGCAGGGCATTCACTCCTACGCAGGCGCCTCCAGCCATTGCAATCATCAGCATTTGAACCGGAAAGACCAGTGACACCGCTGTCAGGGCATTTTCGTTAATCTGCGCCACAAATACACTATCCACCACATTGTACAATGCCTGAATCAGCATGGACACCATCATGGGCAGAGACATTCCCATCAAAAGCCTGGGAATGGGCACAACTCCCATCTTATTTTCCTGCTGCAGTGTTTCTTCCATAATAATATACTCCTTTCCCTCGCTAATTGCCCGGGACACTGTGGACTCCTCACAAAACCCGGGTCATATGTGCAAAATCGGATGTCACGCCTCTGGCTGACATCCGATAATACTTTTTTCCTTACTATTGTACGTGAATCCCATATATCTGTCAATCCTGCATCTTGACAAAATTAATACATGCTGCCCGGACGTGGCAAAACAAACCACCGTCCCTTCCCTTACTGCTTGCCTGACTCCCTGGCTAGCACATAAATCCTCTCGCTGTCTTTGCGCGGCGGATTGCGGGTAAAGGCGTCGTAAGCTGCCACATACTCCATCCCCGCTTTTTCCAGCAGGCACGTCACTTCCCCCAGCTCATAGGCTCTCTGATAATGCACTTCCTCATGCTTAGAGTACAGCCCGTTCTCCTCCCGCAAAAATATAGACAACTGATAGATGTTGATCTTTTCCTCTTTGTAAAATTCATTTTCCCAGATAAAACTGGCCTCCTCCCGGTCCTCTGCAATGGTACAGTTTCCCAGAACTTCTTCGTATTTATATAAGGTATTTAAGTCAAAGATAAAAATCCCGCCCGGGTCCAGATAATTATTCACAAGCCGGAACACCTGCAGCAGATCCTCCTGCCCAGTTACATAATTTAATGAATCGCAGACACAGACCACTGCCCCCACGGTGCCGTACAGCTCAAACTCCCGCATATCCTGCAGAAGATAAAGAATGTCCAGACCGCTCTCCTCCCGTTTCTCCACAGCAGCCTGCAGCATCTGAGGAGAACAGTCCACACCGATCATATCGTATCCGTTCTCTGCCAGCAGCTGGGTCATACTGCCTGTGCCGCATCCCAGCTCCAGAACCAGCCCGTCTTCAATCCCCTGTTCTCTCAAAAGACTGCAGATATATTCGAACCACTGTTGATATGGGATATTGTCCATGAACATATCATATACAGATGCAAAGCTTCCATAGGCGCCGGACTGCATCTCGTTTTTCATTTTTGAATACACCTCCTTTCTGATTTGGAGCGCTCTCAATTAGAATGTGTCTGAATCACTCATCTGCATATTTAGTCCAGCCTGATCCACCACTCCAGCTTGTTCCCATATTGGTCCGAACCGCATTGAACTCTCAGCGTTGTGTATTTCACATTCTCTGGAAGCAGAACCCCAAACCAGAAATCTCCTGTTCCCCCGGAATAGAGTCTGCAGCTATGAGACTGCGTCAGATTTTTTCCCAAAACTGCCCTCGCCCTGCCGGACATGGAAATTGACCCATTTTCATTAAACAAATCATAGATATTCACCAGATCTGCCCCGCTGGATTCTCCGTCTCCAGATATGTATTTCATCTCGAAATGATATAAAACCCACCTTTCATTTCCGGACGGCTTTTCATTGAACCTGTTTTCAGATTGGACAATACTGTCAGCTTCACCGCCGTCTTTGCACTCCAGCAGTTTTAAGCCATATCTTCTTACCCCATCATACTTTTTCACCGAAAACTCCGTTCCGCTGCGTGCGGATACCGGATTATTTCTTCCGCCGGATGCATTGGGGTCGATGACACTTTTTACAGTTACTTTACATTTATATTCTTCTCCATACGTGTTTCGCGCACTTATATAAGTCGTACCTGTATACTTCCCTGTTACCTTTCCACTGCTGTCTACAGAAGCATTCACATCTGCTGCACGCCACACGAACTTCTGCTTTGTCCCATTCATTTTAAGGCGGTAAGTCTGTCCCTGCTTAATTGTGATGGATTTTTTGCTTATTTTCGGCGTCTCTACAGTGATTTTGCAGGCATATCTTATCTTTCCATAAGTCATGCTGACCGTAGCTGTTCCTTTTGACTTTGCCCTGATGATTCCAGACTTGTTGACAGAGGCAACTTTGCCATTGCTGGTTTTCCATTTCGCCCTCTTCGGATTTAGAAAAGTGTAAAGTCTGCCCTTCTTTCCCTTTGTAATATATCCCCGCGTTGTTTTTCCCTGTCTTACGTCAAACCTTACTTGATTCGAATTCGTCAGGTACGTCTGAGCCGTCCCAGTCTTACTGGCTGCTGATACATTCTGCGCCGCTGCCAGCATGAGAATCAGCATGATAATTGACGCAATCCATTTCCTCTTTTTCATTTCTTTCTCCTCCCTTTCCTATCAGGTACTCTCGGAGTCTCTTTGTGTCCGATTTTGTGAGATGATTCTTTTGTCAGTTTTGCCTGAATTCGTTTCCCGGCCGCTCTGACGATGACTCTAAAAACTACTCCACATAATACACCCAGTTTTCTTTCCTCTCCGGAATTCCCGGATACTCACCGTCCACATAACCAAGTGCACAATGGCCAATTCCCTCATACTCCCCAGTAATCCCCAGGGACTTTAAGATTTCAAGGCCTTCCTCTGTCTCAAATTCCTCTTTCGCCCTGTGAATCCAGCAGCTCCCGATGCCCAGCTCATGGGCGGCGAGCATCAGATTTCCCATTACGAGGCTGCCGTCGTACACCCGGTTCACACAGCTTTTCTCTGCAAGAACAATTAAAATCACAGGAGCCCCATAAAAAGGATCACCTTTGCTCCCCATAATGTCAGCATTCATAACAGACAGCTTATCCCTCATCTCTTTATTCGTCACTGCAATTATAATAGGTGACTGGGTATTCATGCCTGTGGCCGCATAAGTTCCGGCTGTGATAATCTGGTCCAGGATTTCTTTGGGTATCATATCCTGTTTAAATTTTCGTATACTCCTGCGTGTCTGAATCTTTTTCAGCAAGTCTGTCATATTTATTTCCTCCACATTTAATAATATTTTACCAGACAATTACAAAACATCCATCTCATGACCAGAGCCTGAAAATATCTTCGCAATTGTCCAATACTCTTTTGTAAGCATAACATTAATTCTCTCTTTACATTGATAGTATAATTTTACACATTCACTCACCCTCTCCATAATATGCCGATTCTTCGGCCGCCTTCTCCATATCACTGCCCTCTGTCTCAAAAGCCCCATAGATCACTCTGTCTTCATCCGGCTGTCCAGTTCCGGTTCTGCCGGCAGTCCCCCTCAGCCGCTCCTTTAACAGCGTATTTCTCTTCGTCACAGTCACATTTCTGACCGCGTAAGACAGAGCTTTCTTCGTACCCACGAGCACCAATATCCGCTTCGCCCTGGTAATTCCCGTATAGATCAAATTGCGCTGGAGCATAACAAAGTGATTCATCAGCACCGGCATAACAACGATGGGGTATTCTGATCCCTGGGCCTTGTGAATGGTTGTGGCATATGCATGCACCAGCTCGTCCAGTTCTGTGGCATCATACGCAATCAGCCGCTGGTCAAAATCCACTCTCAGTGTTTTTCCTGGTATATCCACAGATTCTATCACGCCGATGTCCCCGTTAAACACCTCTTTGTCATAATTGTTCCGAATCTGCATCACTTTGTCCCCGGCCCGGAAAAGAAAACCACTGCGGCGCAGTCCGTCTCCCTGCGGGTTCAACGCTTCCTGCAAAGCCAGATTCAGACTCGCGGCTCCAACTGTACCTTTCTGCATGGGGGTCAATACCTGAATCTGCTCCGGCGGTGTGTGATAGTATTTGGACAGATTATATTTCACCAGCTTCACCACCTCCGCTGCGGCTTCCTTTGGGTCTTCCTTGTCCACGAAAAAGAAATCCGTCTCCTTTCCATTGGAGATATCTGGCATTTTCCCCCCATTAATTCTGTGGGCATTCATGATAATCCGGCTGGTCTGGGCCTGGCGGAAAATCTTTGTGAGACGGATAACGGGAAACATATCAGAATCAATAATATCCCGCAGCACATTTCCCGCCCCCACTGAGGGCAGCTGGTCCATATCCCCCACCAGCACCAGGCGCATAGCCCCAGGGATGGCTTTCAACAATGCATTCATCAAAACGATATCTATCATGGAACATTCATCCACAATCAGCACATCCCCCTCCAACGGCTGTTCCTCATTTCTCTGATACCCATCAGGAGGCTTGCACTCCAGCAGACGGTGAATGGTCTTCGCCTCCAGCCCTGTGGTCTCCGTCATCCGTTTTGCCGCCCGTCCTGTGGGGGCCGCCAGCAGAATTTTCAGCCCAAAGGCACGGTATGCTGCAATAATCCCCTGGGTGACAGTGGTCTTTCCCGTGCCCGGACCGCCAGTGAGCACCATCACCTTTGACACAGCCGCTTTTCTGATGGCATCTGCCTGGGCTGTATCGTATTCCATATGTACCTTTTCTTGTATCCGGCCCACATCCACAGACAATTCCTGATTTCCTGTCTTTCTCCTGGCTTCCATTAAAGCATTCCACAGCCTGTCCTGGGGCGGGGCCTGGGCCAGCTTCCTCAATTTCCCCGCCACACCTGTCTCCGCATAGTAAAAGGGCGGCAGGTAGATGGCATCCTCACCGTCTTCCCCCAGACTTTGGACAATCAGGTCCCTGTCTTTCAGCATCTGGTCGAGAGTCATCACAATCCTGCTCTCCTCCGCCTCCAAAAGTTCAGCCCCTTTCTTTACCAGCTGGCTCTTTCTCCCATACACGTGTCCCTCATCTGCCAGACTGCTCAGAGTGTACATCATGCCGCTTCGCAGACGCACATAAGACTCTTTTCCAAACCCCAGCTTTTCAGCAATACTGTCCGCTGTTTTAAAACCGATACCCCAGATATCGTCCGCCAGCCGGAAGGGATTTTCTTTCACCTTCCCGATGCTCTCATTGCCGTATTGCCGGTATATTTTCGCCGCAAAAGATGTATTCACACCATAGCTCTGCAGAAAGAGCATGACATTTTTAATCTCCTTCTGACGCTCCCAGCTTTCCTGAATCTGCCGGATTCTCTTGGTCCCAAGCCCCTCTACTTCCCGGAGACGTGAGATATCCGATTCAATAATCTCTATGGTTTCCGTTCCGAACCTCTGGACAATCCGGCCTGCAAACTTTGGCCCCACCCCCTTGATCAATCCTGACCCCAGATATTTTTCAATGCCATAGACAGTAGCCGGCAGAGTCTCCTCCCAGGTTTCTGCCAGAAACTGCTTTCCATACCTGCTGTCCACTTTCCAGTTCCCGTCAATCAAGAGAACAGATCCCACGTTCACATCCAGCAGATTTCCCACAACTGTGACCAGATCACTATAATTTTTTACCGCACATTTTAAAACCGTATATCCGTTGTCCGGATTTTGATAAGTGATGCGCTCCACCACGCCGCGCAGTTTCATGGTTGTATGTTTTGGCTTTTGGACCGGCGCCAGCACTTCCCCCGCCTCCTGCAATTTTCTGCCTTCCCCCATCTCTGCGGCCATGCGCTCATAAACCTGCTGATTCATCCGGCAGTCGTTTAACGCCCGGTGCGCCCCTTTGCTGGAAATCTGGTAATATTCTGCCAAATCCACCAGACGATGGTGCGGCAGACGCGGAAGATGCCTCCTGGCCATAACCAGGGTATCCACATAATTATTGGAAGGCACCCGGCCATAAAACCGCCGGGCATCCCGATAGAGAAACTTCATATCAAAATTGGCAATATTATGCCCCACCAACACAAATCCATCCGCAAACTCCAGAAATTTTTCCAAGACCTCTTTAAAAGAAGGGGAATCCGCCACCATCTTATCGGTAATCCCGTTTACCCGGCTGGCCCCATAGGGAATCTTCCGCCCTGGATTCACCAGCGTGCTGAATTCGTCCACTGGTGTGCCGGACTGGACTTTCACTGCTGATATCTCGACCACCTCATCTGTCTTCGGTGAAATCCCGGTGGTCTCCAGGTCAAAAACTACATAATCCGGAGTGTATCTGTTCAATAATCTTCCTTTTTGGTCCGCCATTTGTTACTTACCTCAATACCACTGTATCAGAGCGTGTTTGAAAATTGCTTTATGTCAACCGTGCGTCACAATTTACGGGAGATTTGTTCCGCATGAGGGCGCTGCAGCGGGCTACAGCAGCCGAATAAGGGGCAAATCTGCCGCAAAGTGGGGCGTATGGATGGCGTGAATGAATTTTCAAACACGGTCTAGACAGTGGTAAAAAAACAGGAAACCTGTGACAGGTTTCCCTCAGTGATTGACTGTCTCATTCCCCCTGTGGTTTCCTGGGGTTTCACAAAAAACTTCCCGAAAATACTTTTCAAATATTATTATATAGAACACTTATTTCCATGTCAACGATTTAAAAACCCAAAAATCCATTTTCATCAAAATAAGAGGAAAACATCTGCTCATTTTCAGAATAATCAAATTGACAACTTTTCTTTTCCATCGTAAAATAAAAACATATGTAAAAAGGAGGTAATCCAAATGAAAAACTGGAAAAAACTGCCTTTGGCGCTGCTTATGAGCTGCCTGTGTGCTGCTGTACTGCCTATCAGCGTTTCTGCCGAAAATATCCGGCTTTCTTACAGCTCTGCCACATCCGGGCACGGAAATGCAATCAAGATCGGCAAAGTCAACTATGACCCTGCCGAAAAATATGAACCAGCGAAACTGGAAATCGACTTTTCCCACCGCATTACCTGGAAAAAATCAGCCCGGGCAGTTTCCGTAAAAGACCAGACCGGCACTGTCTATGAGGCGTACCTGCAGGATAAAGACAGCGATGAATGCGATATCGCCATCGACAACTTAAGGGAAGGCCGCACTTACACCGTCATCATTGACGGCATCAAAAAAAGCGGCACGAAAGATTTCCGGAAACTTACGCTGAAAGTCAAAATTCCTGCGCCGAATAAGAGGCAGAAGGTGAAAGTTCGAAAAGTCCAAGTGGACGATGACAACGATGACTTTGACAAATACCTGACAGAGATTGATATCAAGTTCGCCTCCAAAGTCGTCTGGAAACGCGGTGCAAAAGTAGCTTCCGTCAAAGACTCCCAAGGAAACTCCTATCAAGGCCGCCTGACAGATATTGACGACGACGAATGCGAAGTCTATATCAAAAACCTAAAACATAACAAAACATATACTATCAGGATTTCCGGCATCAAAGCACGGGGAGCTTCCTCTTATGAGACAATTTCTGTCAAGGTAACCGTTCCCCGCCTTTCCCACGCTTTGCGTGTGAAAGAAGCCGAATATGATACAGACTACGACGAGCCGGACCACTTCCATGACGGGATAACCGCATTTTCTGTGGAATTTTCCTTTAATAAAAACGTGGGTTACAAGCATAACAGCTATATCATTGTCAAGGACGCATCTGGTAAAAAATACTCCACACCTGATTCCTACGTGGAATGGGATGACGATGAATGTCAGGTGTATCTGTCAAAAGAACTTGATTATGGAAAAGTCTATCAATATGAAATCGTAAATGTCAAAGCAATGGGGGAAACCTCTTACACCACTTTAAAAGGAAGTTTTACTGCCAGATAAAACAAAAAAATCTATTTATGATACACAAAAGGAGACTAAAAGCATATGGATGGAATTTTATATGGGGCCGGCGTGGGCCCCGGAGACCCGGAACTGATGACCTTAAAAGCGGTGCGCCTGATCCGTGAAAATGAAGTGATCGCACTCCCCGGTGAAAAGGCTGAGGAGACTGTGGCCTACCAGATTGCCGTGCAGGCCGTCCCGGAACTGGCTAAAAAAACCCTGCTGTCTGTGGACATGCCCATGACTCACGACAAAAACATCCGGGACAAAAGCCATGACCATGCTGCCGATGTAATCGAAACTTATCTGAAACAGGGGAAGAATGTGGTATTCCTCACACTCGGGGACCCTACCGTATATTCCACTTATCTGTATGTACAGAAACGGATCATAAAACGCGGCTATCAGACAGAGCTGGTCAGCGGCATCACATCTTTCTGCGCAGCAGCCGCCCGCACCAACACAGCTCTTGTGGAATGGAATGAGCAGTTACATATTGTCCCTGCCGCCCATAAGCCAGACAGCCGCCTGGACCTGCCTGGTAATTATATTCTGATGAAATCAGGAAAGAAAATGAAACAGGTAAAAGAAGTTCTGGCAGACAGTGGACGGGATGTAATCATGGTGGAAAACTGCGGAATGGAAAATGAGCACATATACAGAGGAGTGGACGAAATTCCGGATCATGCCGGCTACTACTCCCTGATAATTGCGAAAACTCCTTCTTCCCAGGATTGAATAAAATGTATTGAGATTTTCTGAAAAGAAAGGACTTTGACCATATGGCGTTAATAAATGAATCATATAGAAAACAGGAAAAAATGGATGGTATCGTTTACGATATGTCCCCTGGCCCCCATTACCGCCATGGCATCATTAACGGGAATATATACAGCATCCTGAAAAACGGCCTGAAAAACCATATATGTCTGGTATTCATGGAAAATCTGGATTTTAAGTATCACCCAGAAGAAAGCGATGATTATGTAGTCCCTGATATTATGATTATCTGTGACCGGAAATATCTGAACGGCGGAAGCTACAGCGGAATACCCAAATTTATCGTGGAAACGTTAAGCCCTTCCACTGCGCTGAGGGACAAAACCACAAAAAAAGATGCTTATGAGAAAGCAGGGGTGGGAGAGTATTGGATTGTCTCACCCTATGGAAAAACTGTAGAGATCTATTACCTGGAAAATGGAAAATATATGTTAAAACACCATTATATTCTGCAGGATGACAGAGAAGATGATCACTACAACGCAGATACTGTCATAAGCCTTACTGCGTTTCCTGACATCAGGATGAAGCTGGCAGATATTTTTGAAAGCATGGATTAACAACACATCAAAGGGATTTTTCTATACGATTAAAAACGGTACAGCCGCCTCACTGCTGTACCGTTTTTTATGTATCAACAACTGCCTGTTATTCCTACAGTCCAGTATGCTCCGCAATATATTTTCTTGCCTTCAGCGCATATTCAAAAGGATTGGCCACACCAGGGTCCTGTTCTGCTTCCACCAGAACCCATCCCTTATAATCTGCCTCTTCCAGAATCTTGAATAATGGAGCGAAGTCCACATCCCCGTCCCCTGGCACTGTAAATGTACCTGCGCGGACACCTTTTAAGAAACTCCATTTTTCTTTTCTGGACTGCTCAACCACAGATTTGCGCAGGTCTTTCAGGTGTACGTGGCGGACACGGTCCACATATTTTCTCAGAACCTTTTCCGGATCGATTCCTGCAAAGGACAGATGGCCGCTGTCAAACAGCAGATATACCAGATCCTTGTCCACAGAATCCATGAAGCGGTCAATTTCTTCTTCCGTCTGAACAACCGTTCCCATGTGATGATGGAATGTAAGCACCATGCCTTTGTCTTTCGCAATTTTTCCCAGTTTGTTTAAGCCGTTTGTCAGAAGATCCCATTCTTCGTCGTTCATCACGTATTTGCCTTCCTGGATAGGCTGGTCCAGCATACCCTGGGTACTGTGGCTCTGCTCAGAAACACCGATGCATTTGGAGCCCACCTGAAGCAGAAAGTCACACTGCTTGATGAATGCTGCTTCTGTCTCCTCATAGGGTTTGCTGATCAGGAAAGAGGAAAACCACTGGTTACAGATGGTCATTCCGCGCAGATCCAACGCCTTCTTCAAAACTACCGGGTCTGTGGGATAATGGCTTCCCACCTCTGTTCCTTTAAATCCGGCCAGAGCCATCTCACTGATGGTCTGCTCAAATGTATTTTCTTTTCCCAGATCGGGCATATCATCGTTTGTCCAGCCAATGGGAGCAATTCCCAGAGATACTTTGTTCTTATCCAGCATGTTTTTTCTCCTTTTCACAAAATCATTTATTCATAAACTATACAATTAAAACTTTGCATCATGCAGCCATGTATAACGCTCATCCTCGCAGCGGTCTGTCTGAAGCCAGGGATTTCCCTCCAGATGACGGATCATCCAGCAGGTATACATCATAAATCCCGGGGCCACTGCCTGGGGATGCAGCTCACCGCCTGGAATGGCAGAAAAACTTCCGTCCACACTCTTGAACACCTGATCGCCCACAAAACTGGCGCCAAATCCCTCCGGACGGTCAAATTTAAAATAATAGCATTCTGGCTGGGGATGCTGATGGGGCAGATATCCTGACCAGTTTCCCTTATCGTTGAGCACTTCTCCCAGTACCATATTGGAATAAGGTGCAATGTCGTGGTCAAATATGGTATTTACACGGCGCTTTGCCACATCGCCGAATTTTCCCTTACAGGAATATTTCCAGGGGGCGTCCTCCGGTTTGTACAGACGGCTGGCAAATTCTGCCTCATTCTTCGTGCACTGCACCAGGATTTCACTGTCTGCACTGGCTTTCACCGTAATCTGCTTTCCAGAGCTGCTGTGTACGCACCAGGGACCTTCTGTAAATACATCTTTTCTTGAAACATCCGCTTCCCCATTATCCCATGCAAACTTTATCTCACCAGAAAGAAGAAGCACAGCTGTCTCCTCCCCGTTCCTTCCAAAACTCCGGCTCTCTCCCGCTTTCATCCGATATACCCGGACATCCATCAGCATAGCTTTATACTCGTTATCGTAAGTAACCAGCACCTGCTCTCCTGACTCATCAAATTCCGGATATCCAAATACTTTGCTCATTGGCTCATCTCCTCCATGCTAATATCTATCTGCTAGAGCGTATCTTAAAAATCATTCCTGCCATCTGCACGCCCCACTTTGCGTGAGATTTACGCCAAATTCAGGTTACATAGCCCGCTATGCGCCCTTCATTTGACACAAATCTCCC
>CAJUMB010000025.1 GCA_910587105.1 uncultured Lachnospiraceae bacterium | reverse complement strand
TTTTGCAGGAATATAGATATAACCTGCCTGCATATACTTTTGCAATTCTTCAACCAGCCTGACAGGGAGAATTTCATTTGCATTTATATATTTCATATGCGGCTTCCTCCTTGATTGATTTAGTCAAGCAGCAAAGCCAGCAATATATGTCAGCGACTAATATTTACTCCATGCAGGCGTCGCTTATACTGGCTCTGTATGGAGCCAAGCTTTATTCCTTCTTTTTTTGTTTATACACATAAGTCTCACCTCCAGAATATCTTGATATTGAAAGTATAGCACTATGTTTTGAACAATTCAAGCAGGGAAGGGAGTTACCGTTGTGTGCAATGGATTTTTAGGGGCAAATTCTGATAAGCACTGCAAGCCATGACCCCGGCTAAGGAAATTATAAATGCTAATATCCATATATCCTGCCTCCGTTAAATTCAAAGTTATTAATTAATTCTTTGGCATGATGGATATGCCAATTATTGCGGCATCCTGGCTAGAAAGTAACGTTTGACAGAAATACTGCCGTTTCATCTTCTGCATATAAAAAGTAAACTTATGATTTCTGCCACAAATAAGACCAGCAGAGCAGGCAGCAGAACCGGCCAGGAGGAGACGGCTCCCGCAAGCAGCAGCATCACCACTGGAACTATATATTTCCGAGGATGGTGCCACAAATCGCTTTCGATCTTCCAGCCCCTGATGGGATAAAACCATTCCAGCAGCACAGACAGCACCGCGCTCTGCAGGGCAAAAAAAACAGCCCCTGCAATCATCAGAACCGTGACGCCGCCATTCTGTGCCTGCCAGCTGCAGAGGAACAGCACATCAGCGGCCATATTGCACAAAAAAATAAACAGGCAATATGGAATGCAGAACCTTTTTTTCTGCCCAGGAAGGAAACGGACTGCCCGCTCCAGATCACAGTCACAGGACAACAGGATACAGATGGGTGTATTTAGGGATAAAACCGCAAAGCCCACCGGAATAACAGACTGACCGGCCATTTCTCCCAAAAAATACGGCAATACCAGGGCTGCACACCACATCACAGCGGTATTGAGCAGATAATTTTTGTGGCATCTCAGATACCGGAAAAAATACCGCCACAGGGAAGCCTTCTTCCTCTGACGGATGGCATGGTTTTTCTTACTCTCCCACTGATAAAAAACATATCCGTCCGCCCTCCACAGAGACAGGACGGCAAACATCCCATTCACAAACAGCAACAGGCCAAACCACCACCTGCTTCCCAAAAACAGAATGACTGCTGCTATAACAACAGTCCAGAGGCAGCCCGCATACCAGTATTTTCTCATAGAATAGACTGCGGCAGCCATAAGAACTGCATGAATCATACAAATGATCAGCACTATGATCTCTATTGGGTTCCAGACAGAAACAGCCAGTAAAACCGCTAAAAGAAGCCCTGTCTTTGTAAGAACTGTATAGGCTCCCAGCGCGGCAACATATGAAAAGACAAATTCCCGGCAGCGAAAAGGCAGCATCAGCATATGCCTTAGTTCAGCGCCGTTATCTTTGGAAGAAAGGGCCTGCCACATTACGCCTGCGGTAAAGGCGCTTATCATTAAGTTCCGGACAGACGGTGCAATCTGCACCTGAAAACCGGAAATATACAGTCCCCAAAATACAATCAGATCGATAAAAAGAGTCCTGGGCAGCCGCTCATATTTCGCCCCAAACAGCTTTTTGGAAAAGGCTTTACCTGTCATTTGCATCATGCAGAGCCTCCCGGATATCCGCGGCATTTATCTGCCCGCGTTCAAATGTCTGCCGGATTTTTCCGTCCTCCAGGACAAATACCCGGTCAGAAGTCAGCGTGATGCTCTCCAGGATGTGGGAAGAAAACAGGACGGTCCCATACTCTTTATACCCCAAAATCTGCTGATATAAGTATTCTGTACTCTGGAAATCCAACCCGTTGACCGGCTCATCCAGAAGAAGCAGTCTGGGTTTCAGGGCAAAAGCCGTAATCAGAAATGCTTTTTTCCGGTTTCCGGTTGACAGCTCTTTTAACAGGGTATCCGTATAGGCTTCAAAGTGAAAGCCTTGTATCAGCTCCGACACTTCCGGCACTTCCTGACTATAAGCAGCGCATACATAGGCCAGATATTCCCGGAAAGTAAAATACGAAAAAGAATTATCCTCGGCAAACACAGTATAGCGGAAGCGTTTAAAATCCTTTTTCCTGAAATCCAAAGGAGACCCGCAAAAACAGACACCGTCTGAGCGGAAGGTAGGGAGCAGACCGGAGAGCACTTTCAGAAATGTGGTTTTCCCAGCTCCGTTCAGTCCGATCAATCCTGCTGCTTCATGTTCAGCCAGCTCAAAAGAAAAACCCGAAAGTATCATTTTGCTGTCACTGTACCATGCGCTTAAATTTTTAACAGACAGAAGTGCTTCTCCCATACTACCTGTCCCCTTTGCCGTCTTTTTCTTTTTTCCATGCTGTGTATGCAGAATACAAGAAAGCGGCCGCTAAAATTATGGAAAACCCCATCATCAAAAAGCTGCCGTTTCCCCCGCATACAATGGCTGTGATCAGCCAGATCAGTCCAATAATTCCACGAATATAGATATGACGCATTCTTTTTTACCTCCTTACTTGCTTCTAACAATTTTTGCCTGGGCAGCACTCCTGCGTCTGCCAGTATGTCTGCAGGGGCGGCATCCCCTCTCTGTCTGTACTGGTGCTAAACGACAGATTCACATTTGTTTTCGGAACACAAACATCCCTCCGTTGCCATCCCCTATAAAATCATCCGGCATATTAGGGTCCGGATATTTTTCATTTAAGAATGCAACGATATGGAATCCGCACTTATTTACATAAAAATGGATATTCCTTTTTTCAAAATATGGCGTGCAGGTCTCCCATACCTTCGTTTGCGGATGCCGCTTTTCAACCTCATTCCATATTGCTTTTCCAATACCTTTACTTTGGGTGCCATACTTCACAAAAAGAAAATCAAGATGGTTATGCTGTGTGGCCGAGTTAATGACAACAATAGCGCCGCCAGCCATTTTACCGTCAACAAGCGCTTTATATGCCACTGAACCATCTGCCTTCAAAGACTGGTCAATATCCTTTTCGGGTAAAATTTCCTCTTTGGACTGGCCAAATTCATCCTCATATCCCTTTTGAAACGCTTCCTGCATATCGGCTTTATATTGTCGTAAATCATTATCGCCTATAGGGACAAGCTGAAAATCCATTATTTAATCTCCTCAAAAAAATGTCCTTTTATCTCTTTCCTCTAAACATGAAAGTATAACACAAATTCTTTTATCTTTTCGGGCAATCCGCCACACAGCAAACTTTCCTCCTGTTTCAAAAGGAAGGCAGTCGAAGAAAATAGTTCCTTTCCCATTATACGCTACCCGCTCTGCCACAAATGCTGCCTGAACAGCGCTAAAAAGAGGATATTATTCTACCCGCTATATTCAGAAAGGAAAAGCCCCGCAACCGCCAGAACCGTTCCCATAATAGAAACCCATGTCACCGGCTCCCTCAGTATCAGAACGGAAGTCACAACCGTTATAACAGGAACCATATAGATATAAACACTGGTCTTCACCGCACCAAGCACCTTTACCGCAAAGTTCCATGTAACAAAACAAAGTGCCGAGGCCCCCAGCCCAAGATACAGGATATTCAGCAGATACGTCACATCCGCAAACCGTTCCAGTCCCATTTGAAAATCAAAAAAGAATAACACCGGAACCATGAACAAAATGCCGTAAAAGAACGTCCTCCGTGTGGTAAGTATGACCGGATAGCCAAAGCTGCTGATTTTCCTTGTCAGTATGGAATAGCATGCCCACACAAAAGCCGCAAGGACTGCCAGTACATCCCCTGCCGGGTTCAGTTCCATCCTGGAGCCGTTAAAGCCAATCAGTGCGACACCTGCCATTGCCAACGCAAAACCTATGAAAAAATTTGCCCGCAGCTTTCCTTCCGATTTTAGAAATAAACGCGAAAGTATCGCTGTAAAAAACGGTGCGGCTGAGATGATAACCCCCACATTGGACGCCATCGTGTATGTAAGCGCCATATTCTCCAGCAGGTAATACAGGCATATCCCGCTTAAGCCCGCCAGCAGCTCTCCGAAGGGACAGGAACTATCATGCGCCGGGCTGTTCCAGCTATTGATGAAAGCGGATGCCTTCCCTTTTAATTCCCCTCAACTCTATTTTTTCGATAAACCATTAGTTATCTCCGCATATAGTTTAAATCTATCATTCCATTATATGAACGTGTATTAAGCAATTTTAGTTTAATCTCATGTTCTGCATTTTCAAAAAGCCGAATACCAGAACCTAAAAGCGTAGGAATGACTGTAATATAGTAGCGGTCGATTAAATCCTGGTTTACTAACTGCTGAACAAGATCAGCCCCTCCACATATCCAAATGTCCCTGCCGTTTTCATTTTTAAAAGATTTTATCAAGTCCGCAGGGTCCCTATTAACAAAACGAATTTTATCAGAAGAAGTATGCTCGTTATGCGTGATTACATAAGTAATAAAATCACGATATATCCACTCATTCGGGGAAAGCTCGGTAACAATTTGATGATAAGTATTCCATCCCATCAAAATAGTATCAATATCCTTTATAAATTCAGAATAGGTATCAATATCCTCCCCATCACCCTGCCCCTGCAGCCACTCGACGTTACCCTTACTGTCCGCAATATATCCGTCAAGGCTCATCGCAATAAATAGACTAATTTTTCTCACGGTTCTTTATCCCCTCATTCCACGATTTTCTTCTTACTATTTATAAAAAGTATAGCACAAAACCGTGAAAATTCAATGCAGTCAGATAAAGCATGTAAATAACCGGAGGTATCATTTTGGAATATATTAGAGTAACAAACAAAAACATAGAAAAGGAACATATCTGCTGTGCCATTTCAAACAATAATGACCTTCAAGTGTCATCGAAAAAGACTTGGTTGAAAGAACGTTTTGATGATGGTTTAGTTTTCCTGAAAGGTGAACAGCGGGGGAAGTGTTTTATTGAATATATACCTGTTGAAAATGCATGGAATCCCATTGCATCAGACGGCTATATGTATATTGACTGTTTATGGGTGGCCGGCTCTTTCAAAGGACATGGTTATTCCACGGAACTGCTGAATGCCTGTATTGAAGACAGTAAAAACAAAGGGAAAAAGGGACTGTGCATATTATCTGCCGCAAAGAAAAAACCATTTCTGTCTGACCCTAAATTCCTGAAATATAAAGGTTTTTCCATCAGTGATGAGGCAGATAATGGTATTCAGTTATGGCATTTATCTTTTACAGAAAATGCTTTATTGCCAAAATTCAAAGAATGCGCGAAGCACCCCCATGTTGATGAAATCTATAAAATTTAAGGCGATTCATTTACAGAGCAAAGAGGCCGCGCAGAACGCTCCAACACCAATTACAACTTATACATTATTTTTAGATGGCAGGTATATTACAAATGAACAGATGAATGAAAAAAGGTTTTTGAAATTATTAGAAAAGTAACTTTTTGCCTGCTCTGATCTGAGTGTTTTTTACTTTCTTCAGGGTGATTTTACTTTTCTGCCGGCAATCTTTTCAAGAGAATCTGTACCCAATTCTTCCGGATTATCCGTCTGGATCGGAGGAACAGTCTTAAACTATAAGTCAATGGCCAATTTCATATTTTTTTGATTCATGCTATCAGTTTTATATAAATACCCACAAAACAAGTATATGGTCTAATGACTGTTTCAAAGTACTGCCTGTCACCGCGGGCGAACTCATTATCTGCTGCAAGCCACTCACTCCATGCTTTGCTAAAACAATCCATTTTCCACGTTTCTACCAGTCCAATTCTATGGTGGCTGCCAATAAGCTCTTTCCAATGCGCAGGGCTTTTGAACATATAGGCCTCATGGCCAAGCCAATCAGAAAGAAGTTCTTCGGCACGGCCCATATACTCATCTTTCAGACCTGGAATGCCAATCAAAACCACTCCGCTGTCTTTCATAAACGGCAGAATCCTCTCCTGAAAAAAACCCTCATGGCCTGCAAAATAATGATAAGAGTCAATACTCACCAGAGCATGAAATTGCTTTTTTTCAAAGTGGAGATTATTCGCATCTTCGCAAACTGGCATAACCTGTCTACCAATCCCCCATTGGGCAAAGCGTTTCTCATTCTCTTTTGCACTTACCCACAGGTCGTCTGCATAAACCTTCGCGCCTGTTTCCCTGGCAATTACAAGGCTTGTCAGTCCCGTTCCACATCCCAAATCAAGAATCAAGTCATCAGCAGCTAACTGCAGTGGATGTCTGTCAAATAACTCTGCTAAAATCCTGACGCTGTTTGGCCCCATCATCGTTTCTTCCGAAATATATCTTTTATATCTGCTTATATCCAAATGTTTTACCTCTGCTTAAACCCAAATATTTTTATCTTGAACAAAAAATTCTTAATAATTTATTTTTGTAAATGGACAGCGTTTTCCAATACATTGATTATTTTGTGCGAAATGTCTGCACACAATCTCCGTTTTTTCCATCTCAATGCCCAAATGCTCTTTTACAAATTCAACAGCTGCAAGGATAGACAGGTATGAATCCCTTTTACAGCATCGGGGACCGCCAACTGCCCCGATCTCTCCCAAAGCCTTCGAAGTCATTAAATGCGAAAGTCCAAAAGGTTCAACGGCCAGCGGTGTAGATTTAGTAATAATAGACACAAACATACCCGCACTGATACCTGCTCCGCAAGCCCCCCAAAAGCCACATGCCCCGCCTGGAACACTTTTTCCCCTGTTCAGCATTTCATCCAATGCCTGCCGCAGTTCAATGTCTCCTCCTGCATTTTTGTATGCTGTCAGCAAAGCCGCCCCAACCATTACATGATGTTCCGGACCGTGCATATGACAGAACGGCTGCTCCATCATCTTCTCTATAATATCAAACGGATTCTTTGAAGTTTCCTTCACGCACATCCCGATAATAACATCCATACCTGCAGTATGGCAGTCATTGCATACATAATGCCCTTCTACACATCTGGTCTTACTGTTCTCTTTCCTGTGACATATGACACACTCCATAACCTCATCCGCTTCCAGGTATTCAAGCGGCGCTTTACATATCAAACATTCTTCCTTCATTGATACACCCTTCTCTCTTAATATTGCTTTCTTTCCTCCCATTGATACCGGCTGATTTCTACTGGCTCCAGCAAAAGCCCCATGTCGAGAAGCCCGCTCTCCAGACGTTCTTTTACATCATCTGCAATGGCTGTGTAAATGTTAAAGCCCACATCCGGATATTGTTTCTGGAAAGAAGCAATCATCTCAGAAAGGGGCTTCATATTCTGAGTTTCCCCGCCGCCGAAGCAGCATCCCCTCTTATGTCAGCAGGATATTATGCCTCCCCCTGCGGAACAGCTTCACGCCAAGTTCCCGCTCCATCTGCATCAGCTGGCGGGACAGGGTGGCCCTGTCATTGGCGCGGATAAATCTTTTGTACCCATACGTACTTAACACTTCTTCTGCAAAATAGAAGGAATTATGCTGTCCCTGGTCAAATCCAAGGCATGGAAACTCTTCCAGTTCCTCCAGGGCTATTTTCTTCCTGTCTGCCAGCGGATGGCCTTTCCACATATTTAACATACACACCGCATTCAAACAAGGGCTGAAACCCCAGTCCGTATTCCCAAGACAATTTTGTGAGTACATTCCGGTTAAAAACATTCAGATACAGAATACCGATCTCACTTTTATGGTTCTTCACATTCTCAATCACTTCATAAGTCTTGGTTTCATGCACCTCAAATTCATACTCATCCATTCCATACTGCTTCACAAGTTCCACAAACGCGTTCACCGCAAATGTGTAGTGCTGCTGCTATGACCATGGCCAGTGCATAGCACTTGACGAGGGGGCGGGTATGGCTGAGCCCCAAACGTTTAAAAAGGTCCAGCATCCCCCGGCTGCTTTACTCAAAAAAATCCCCATGCCGAATGAGATGCCCCGGCTCCGCCACCAGAAACTGCCGGTCCCAGCGTCCGCCCACCAGCTTTTCCAGCATCAGATTGCTGCCCTGCACATAATCCAGCGAAACATGCATCCGATCCGCATTCTCCTGTGCCCTCTGGGCGTATTCTTCCGAATAGCAGTCACTCAGCCCGATATCTACAATATCCAGATTGGTATAATGATCAAAATACATATGAAACAGTTCTTCCTGGCTGATACCCTCATATTCCCCCTGGCCATCCTGGAACATCTTTTCAAATAAGAATTCCTCTGGGTTCTGTTCAATCATATACAAATGTCCCGTTTCCTTCGGGTTGGGGCAGTATTCCTGATCTGTCTGCAACATCAAGGACACACAGTCATCCACCCGGGGAATCACAAAACGCCGGGAAAACGAAACCGAATCCAGTGACCCGCCGCAAAATCCCATGGCAATCAGAACAGTTTCCACCGTCCCCGGCAGCTCCTTCTCGGCGGCGAGAATGCACTGCTTCATCTGCCGTGGCTCCATATGATTCTCTTTATCCAGGAAAACAACCGGATAACACGTCCCTTCCTTCTCCTGTGCAGCAGAAACATAGCCTTTCAGGGAACTGCATGCAAAAATTACTGTATCACAGTGATTCATATGTCCTATCCTTTTCGAATTATCTGCCAAACAGTTTGACTGCCTTCTGGGCTATACATTCCCCGAATTTCTCAAACTGTTCCGATGCCTGCCCCATATTTTTCCCGATGCCCACAGCTCCAATCTGGAACTTATGAGCCGAATCCTGCCCTGTTCCTGAGAAAACCATCATTCCTTTTACCAGCATATGGCGCAGCATCTCCATAATCGCCGTATCTGCCCCGCCTGTGGGAGATTGGGCCGTCACGAATGCCGCACCCAGCTTACCGTTCAAATTAATCTGGTAACTGTGGTCAAACCACTTTTTCAGTTCCCAGCTCATACTGGAAAAATAGACGGGTGTTCCAAAGATAACCGCCTCGCTCTCAGCAAGAAAATCCATGTCCACTTCATTTTCCCGGACATTCATCGCCTTGACCTGAATAAAAGGGTGTTTCGCCATGATTCCATCCTGTATATACTCTGCAGCTTCTTCTGTGGTGCCGGTCTGACTTACATAAATAATTGAAATTTTCATTTTTGTCCTCCTCATTATAAAAAATATTTGATTCTGTTTTCTATCTCTCATCTTTCAAGCGGTTTAATAGATGTGAAATTGCAAACATAAGAGTTTCATAGTGCATATAGTCCAGAATATTCTCATCCACAAGAATCTGCAGGCTTGCCAGAAAATCCTCATCGGAATCCCAAAAGCGCAGAATCAATGGAAGAAAAGGGAACAAAGACAGCTCATAGGCCGCTTCGCCGATCAATCCGGTATTTTCGTTCCAGACAGGAGATGTACAGATGGCTTTCATCATGGGCCAGCCCAAATTTCTGGATCATCTTTTCCTGATCATACTGCAGGAACACACCTGCCATATCATTTTTCATCTTTTCATAGTTAGAAATCCTCTGTTTTATTTCCATGCCCCACCTCGAATGACTTTCTTTAATTGGGCGTTCATCCGCAGCAGCACGTTCTGATCTTTAGAGAGACGGTACAAAACCAGGTTCCCCTCATATACGGCAAGACATAAATCCGCTGCTGTCCCCAGTTCTTCTTCTGGTATTTTCTCTTTCCCCAGCACCTGCACAAAGACCTTTTTTACTTCTTCCATTGCCCCGTGATAGTGCTTTACCAGTTCTTCTTCCTGAAACGCGATTTCCATTCCCACCACAGCCAGTGGACATCCATAATACTGCTGTTCCGCCAGTTCTTCCTGATATATAAGCAGAAAAGAATCACAAAATGACTCCCAGGAATCTGAATCCTCCGCAATAAAACGAAGCAAGTCCAAGATCTTATTTCCATAATACTGCAGTACCGCCTCCGCTACATCTGACTTCTTCTTAAAATAGAAATAAAAAGAGCCCTTAGGAAGCCCGGAAGCCTTTAATATTTCGCTCACTCCGGTTTTCGTATAGCCGTTTTTCCAGAACAGCTCTCCTGCTGTTTCTATAATCTTTCTCTTCGATTGTTCTCCCTTTGTCATATTTTTTCCTTTTGCTTTTCTTATATAATAGACCAATCAGTCTATTATGTCAAGATGTTTTTTACCTCACTCATCCTGAAGCAGTTCTTCTGCTCCATCACCCACAACATAAAAGGAATTCAAGCGGCATATTTGAATCGCAATGAAAAATATGCTATAATTTTTCAGCCAGCATCTACCAAATATGCTGGAAATTCAATTTGGCGGGTAAAGAACCACATGAAAAAAGTAGACTTCGATAATGACCCAATTACAAAAAATATCATACAGACAGCGCTGCCCATGCTGGCGGCTCAGATCATCAGCCTTTTATATAACATAGTGGATCGGATCTATATTGGACGGATTGAAGGTTATGGCACCCAGGCCCTTGGTGCCATCGGGCTGTGTTTCCCCATTGTCATGTTAATCAACGGCTTTACAAATATGTTCGGCCTTGGAGGCGCACCTTTATTTTCCATCGAACTGGGGCAGAACAACAAAAAGAAAGCCTGTGATATCTTAAATACGGCATTCCGTCTCGAAATCATCACAGGCTTATTACTTATGACATTATGTGAGCTGGCCGCGCCCCAGATTTTATCTATTTTTGGCGCGGCTGCGCAGGAGCTTTCTTTTTCGGTTCCCTATATCAGGATATATCTAACCGGAACTATATTCATTATGATTTCCACTGGTATGAACCCCTATATTAATGCTCAGGGATACGCCGCAGTGGGTATGAAATCCGTATGGATCGGAGCTGCCGCCAATATTGTGCTGGACCCGGTTTTTATTTTTATATTGGGGCTGGGGGTAAATGGAGCTGCGATTGCAACTGTAATTTCACAGTTTTTATCTATGCTTTTTGTTCTCTGGTTCTTTCTTGGCTCTAAAAATGAATTTAAGATATTTTTTCAGAAGCCCCTTGTTCTTCCTTATGCCAGGGAAATCATCAGCCTTGGATTATCTCCCTTTGTCATGCAGTGCACCAATTCCATGGTATCTGTGGCATGTAATAGTGTACTCATGAAAACAGGCGGGACTCTCTATGTGTCTGTTATGACAATTATTTCTTCGGTAAGACAGATACTGGACACCCCAATCCTTGCCGTCGCGGAAGGAGCTTCGCCAGCCATCTCCTATAATTACGGCGCCAAAAGGCCGAAGAGAATCCAGAACGCAATCCTCATAATGGCAGCAACAGCCATCTTATATACATGTCTCATGTGGATATTGATTGAGAAAGCTCCGCTGTTTTTTATCAGGATTTTCAGCGATGATACCACTTTGCAGCAGCTGGCGCTTGGGCCTCTCCACCTGTATTTCTTTGCTTTTGTATTTCAGGCGTTCCAATACTCAGGTCAGACTGTTTTCAAGGCACTGAATAAAAAGAAACAGGCAATATTTTTTAGTCTGTTCCGAAAGGTAATCATGGTGGTTCCTCTTACCTATCTGCTGCCCTATGTATTCAAACTGGGAACAGACGGCGTATTCATGGCAGAACCTGTTTCAAACGTGGTCGGAGGACTGGCATGCTTTATCACTATGGCTGTAACCATACTTCCGGAGCTTAAAAGGATGGAAAAAATCAGGTAATACAGGATATCCCGCGTCCTGAATCCCTCTGAAATATCTTTGGCAAGACGCCGGCGCAAAGACTGTTCAGAGGCTGTTAAAGTGTTGTCTGGAGCTCCCGGCTGGTAGTTGTTTTTCCAACTCCCATTGTTCCGTTAATAAAAATTAAATTCTTCATGTTTGTCCTTTAATCCGGTTCCCTGCTGGCAAGTAAGGTTACATTATTTTTTATCTCACACAATATCCGCAAAACCACAGCCAGCAGTTTCTGCCAGATCTTCCGGTGCCAGTTCTATCTGGAAACCCACCCTGCCCGCACTGACAAACATCCGCTCATACTGCCTTGCTGTTTCATGGATAAAAGCCGGGAACTTTTTCTTCATCCCCACAGGCGAACAGCCTCCATGCACATAGCCGGTAAGGGGCAGCAATTCCTTCTGCTTTATCATACTGACGGATTTTTCCCCCGCTGCCTTTGCCGCCTTCTTTAAATCCAGTTCCTCCTTGACTGGAACCACGAAGACATAATACTGCCCCGATTTTCCCTGTGTGACAAGAGTTTTGAATACTCTGTCCGCATCTTCACCCAGCAGGGCCGCGATCTCTTCCCCGCTCATGGAAGCATCCGGCTCATAGCTGTGGCTTGTATAGGATATCTTTTTCTGGTCCAGCACACGCATTACATTGGTTTTATCGTTATTTTTCATAATCTCACATCATCCCCGCTTTAGCCAGCAGCCATGCCATCACATGCACACACTGCTGAAATTTCCCCCTGCGAATCATCTCCTCAATTTCCTGTGGAGTATGCACCTCCACATTCAGAAATTCTGTCTCGTCCAGATTCTGCCCGGCAACCTTCCGGCAGTTTTTGGCCCTATACACAAACGCATAGTTGTCAGCGATAGTCGCATTAGACGGAATTTTAAGAAGATATGACCATTCATCTGATTCATAACCCGTTTCTTCCAGCAGTTCCCTTTTTGCCGCATCCAAAGCGTCCTCTGACGCAGAATCTCTTGTCTCTGGCCCGTACCCCATGCCGTCAGACCGTTCCAGGCCTCCCGCCGGAAATTCCGTTGTCACTTCTTTGATTCCCTGCCGGAACTGTCTCACACAGAGGAAATTTCCTTCTGTGTCAGAAGCCACAATGACCACATAATCCCTGCGGCTGTAACTGTAGTAGGGCTCAAATACTGTGCCATCTGGAAAACGGTATGCTGACTGCCTGAAATCAATCCATTCGTTCTGTATAATGTGCTCTGTTTTGACCTCTTCCCATGCAAGGTCATCCCTGTCTTTTTCCAATTTTTCCTCCAAATCTCTGCTTTTTTCTTTCCATACATCTGTTTCATTGTATCTTTCTGCTATAGTTTACCACAAAGGTCTCCCCTTAGAAACCGGAATCTGAAACTTTTCTCCAGAGCATTTTTAAGACTCGCTCCAGCAGAGAGAAATACATTTGATGCAGGCAGCTGTTTCTAATACACAATGTCTATGAAAACCGTCACAAACATGGTATAATCCCTTTAAATAAATTGAAATCCGGAGAGAAGAAAATGAATATATTATTAGATTTGTTTTTAGCATTTGCTAAAATCGGTTTATTCACCTTTGGAGGCGGATATGCGATGATTGCTCTGATCGAAAATGTATGTGTAGAGAAAAAGAAGTGGATCACCCACGACGACATGATGAAT
Source organism: uncultured Lachnospiraceae bacterium (assembly GCA_910587105.1). GTDB lineage: Bacteria > Bacillota > Clostridia > Lachnospirales > Lachnospiraceae > MGBC164599. The sequence goes on along the minus strand of CAJUMB010000025.1, from coordinate 32,779 downwards.
GTAACAGTTATTGCAGAGTCTACACCAGGGCCTATTGCCATCAACTGTGCCACCTTTGTGGGATATGGGCAGAAAGGGCTTCCCGGGGCCGTGACAGCAACATTTGGGATGGTCTTTCCGTCTTTCTGCATTATCTTTGTGATTTCCAGGTATCTTGACCATTTTCTGGAGATCACATGGGTGTCCCACGCTTTTCAGGGAATCAAGTGTGCAGTTGGTATTCTTATCCTTGACGCAGCCATCAAAATGATTTCAAAAATGCAGAAGGACACCATGACCCGTATCATCATGCTGTGTTCCTTTGCTGCCATGCTGATCATTGATATTTTCGCTCTGCATATCTCATCCATCGTTTTGATGCTGGCTGCTGCCGCTGTAAGTCTGGCTGTCTTTCTGATGAGAGAAAAAATAGTGAACGGAGGTGCTGAAAAATGATTTATCTGGAACTGTTCCTTGGTTTTCTCAAGGTAGGCCTGTTCTCTTTCGGAGGAGCGTACGGAGCGATTCCGCTTATACGGGATATTGTCTTGTCCTACGGATGGCTGGATGATGAAATGCTGACTTATATGATCGCTGTCAGCGAAAGTACACCGGGACCGATTATGGTGAATCTGGCTACATATGTGGGAAGTTCACAGGCAGGTCTCCCCGGTTCTGCGATTGCCACTTTCGCTGTCATTCTGCCCGCTTTCATCATAATTCTGCTTATTATGGTGCTGCTGAGGGCTGTGCTGCAGAATGCATATGTTCAGGCTGTGCTGCAGGGATTGAAGCCCTGTATGCCCGGTATCATCCTTGCAACCGGAGTGTTCATGGTTCTGAAGAACTGTTTTCATTCTGCGGAACGTATTTCCCTGAATGTACAGGCGGCCATATTGACTGTATTCCTGTCGGTGATATACTTCGGTTCAAAAAAAGTGATAAAAACCGTAATATCTCCCATCACCCTAATTCTGCTCTCCGCCCTTGCCGGTATGGCAGTGTATGGAATATAGCGGTGGGTCAGGATGACTCACCGCTATATAAGGAGCAAATGTGCCGCAAAGCGGGGCGTGCAGCAGGCAATGCTATCCTGTTCTGTGTATCCAGGCTCCCTCCAAGGTACAATACAAATCTGCCTGCCAAAAAGTGCTATGGAATGTTCTTTCCCCGGCGTATACCCTTACGGAAAATCATTTGTAACGTTCAAACAGACTCTGGCACGTCTGCTGGCATTCTAAATATACCCCATAAGCCTCATCGTAAGCCGCCTTTTTCGAAGCTGACGGCAGATAGAGTTTCCCTTTTTTCACATAGCGGCTGACAGCTTCTTCCGCGCTGGCAAACAGGCCCTCCGCTGTTCCGGCAAGGACTCCGGCTCCAATTCCGGTTGCGTTTTCTGATTCCATTACCTGGAAGGGAATGCCCAGGCAGTCCGCCTTCATTTGATTGCAGAGCTCAGATTTTGTCCCGCCGCCTGTTCCGATAATCATTTCCGGTGTTCCCACAGATTGATTGATGACTTCCACGCAGTCCCGGATTGTGAATACATTGGCTTCATAAACCGCATGTGTCATATGAGGTACGGCATGATTCATGGTTAAGCCTGAAAATACTCCCCGGGCGCTGCTGTTGGCGGCAGGGGTGATCTGTCCCTGCAGATATGGCAGGAATATCAAGCCTTCAGAACCAGGCCCAATGGCCATAGCCGCCTGATCCATTTCTTCATAACTGCATCTGGCGATGGTGTCTTTGTACCACCGGAGGTTTCCCCCGGTAATCAGGGAAGCATTTTCCAATGTCCAGTATGTTCCATCTGCCGAAAGATGTGTCAGCATGGTGCCTGCCGGGTCATACACAGGTTCATAGGTATAAGCCGCAATGGAGGTTGATGTGCCGCTGATATCCAAAATCTGTCCCGGTTTGGTCAGACCGCATCCCAGCATGGCGATCTCATGGTCACTGTCACCAACCACAACTTTTGTCTTTGTACTGAGGCCAAATTCTTCTGCCCGCCTGGGAAGAACAGTTCCGGCAATCTCAAATGCGCTGGCTGTGCAAAAGGCTTTCCCCATATCAATGCCTGCCGCGTCAAAGATTTTTTCGGACCACTTTTTTGTGCGGATATCCAGAAGCTGTGTATAGGAAGAACCGCACCAGCCGTTGACTGGCGTACCTGTCAGAAAGCCCACGAAAAAAGACCCAGCCTCACAGAAATAACGTGCCCTTTGATACACTTGGGGTTTATATTTCTTCAGCCACATAATCTTTGTTACGTCCTGGAATGGCGTGATGGGAGATCCGGAGATCTGCAGCGCTTCCTCCTCTGATATGACCTTCTTTAATGCATCTGCCTGTTCCCCTGTGCGGCTGTCCATCCAGATAATGCAATGATCAATGGGATTACAGTCCTCGTCTACAGGAACGATGGACGCATCAATACATGCAAACGCAATGGTTCCAATCTCTTCCCCGCTGATCTGTGCGGCTTCTTTTATTTCCCCCAATACCTGTTTTAATGCATTCAGCCAGAGATTGGCGTCACATTCCGCCCAGCCCGGCTGAGGATACACGGGAAGATATTCGCAGGACGCGTCGGCAGCCAATTCCCCTTCCGGATTGAAAAGGTATGCCCGCATGCTCTGAGTCCCCATATCAATACCCACATAATATTTCATTCTATCACCTCCCGCATCCACCTATGCCATTGGAGTTTTCCATTTTGGCAATGGCATCTTGATTGATCTCCATCCAGAGATCAGCATCTTTAATTCCTAGTTTCTGGGGATTAAAAATCGGTTTTTCGACCCCTGCTTTTCTCTGAGCTTGGTAATCATCATATACTTTCTTGATTGTGGGGGCCATGATCAAGAGTATGATTACGTTAAACCATACCATAAGTCCCACCCCCAGTTCTCCCGAGGAAAAGCTTGTGGAAGAAGATTGTACCGCAAAGTAATAGAAGATCAAAGGCATGACAATCCGCAGACCCCAGATTACCGTGCGGCGCACTTTCTGGGATTTACTGTTCAGCATGTATGCAATTGCGGTTTCTCCCTGATAGTAGTAGTTTAATAATGTAGTAAAAGCAAAGAAGAACAAAAAGAAAGCAAGTACTGTTGAGCCGATGCCTCCCGGGAAGATAGAGTCAAGGGCTTCCTGGGCCCATGCAATGCCAGGTTCTGCAGTTTGTTCCGCAATCAGGGCAGAACCGCTGCTGGTATGAATCAATGTACCCGAACTGTCCAGTACATTAAAACAGTCTGTTAAAATAATAATTAATGCAGTACAAATACATACAAACAAGTCAATGTATACAGAGAAAGAATTGACAAGTCCCTGCACACATGGGTGGGCACACTCTGTAGCAGATGCTGCTGGCACCGCTTCCCCCATTCCGGCTCCAGATGAATTTACAGATCTTTTCACACCCCAGAGGACAGCTGTCCCCATCAGACCGCCGAAAACAGCATCCATGCCAAAAGCGCTTCTGACAATCAGCGCCAGTGCCTCCGGTACTATGCTGATATTTAATATAATAATCACAATGGTGAGAATCACAAATCCAATGGTCATAAACGGAACCACAAATTCCGCTGTTTTCGCAATTCTCCTGATGCCGCCTGAGATAACGATAAACAAAAGGACAGCTGCGACAGCCCCTGTGATATACTGGGAAATTCCCAGGCTTGTCTTAAATCCGCTTGTAATAGAAAATGCATGGGGCGCCACCGTGAGAATCGGCACACAGATCAGGGTAAGAGCCGCATAAAGAAATGCCAGCTTTTTCAAACCCAGTCCTTTTTGAATATAGTAATAAGCTCCTCCCCGGTATTCTCCATCCTGTTTGATCTTATAAACCTGGCCCAGGGAACATTCCGCATAAGAAATTGCCGTATCCAGAATAGATGTGACCAGCATCCAGAATACCGCGCCCGGACCGCCGCTGCAGATGGCAACGGCTACTCCTGCAACATTGGCGGTGCCCACACGATATCCGATAACCGTGCAAAAAGTCGCGAATGGAGAGATACCCGCATCGGAATCGCTAGATGAGAACAACAGCTGGACCTGATGCTTAATATTGCGGACCTGAACTCCTTTTAACAGTATGGTATAGAAGACAGCTGACCCCAAGATTAAAAAAATAATGGGATTTGACCATATCAGATTGTCTAAAGTTACAAATATATTACCCATATTACCCCCTTTTGGCCCTGGATTTTGAAAGAAATACCTCCTGCACGTCTGCTAAATACGGATGCCGTGCCCATTACCAGTCATGTTCAAACATTTCTTCATTTGCCTCAATGTCCAAAGATGTATATCCTGAAAGTTTTATGGCACGCACCGGTCCCCTCTTTGTTGCTTTCGGGACCTGCGCCGGTGAAGTGCCCAGCTCCTGGGCGATAATTCTCTCAATGGTCACAGCGCAGTTGCGTCCCTGGCAGAGCCCCATGCCTGTTCTGAGCAGACGTTTTACCTCATTGACACTGGATGCGCCATTGCGGACCGCTTCAATGACTTCTTTCTTGGTGATTTCTTCACAGCGGCATACATACATATCATTGTCATTTATCTGTTCCAGGACAGCGTCAGACGGCCGCTGTATATCTGTTTCTGTGGCGGTTCTTCTGCCGTCAGTGGAAATGCCCCGGACTTTCATTGCGTATCCTTTTGGAACTTTTATTTCTACAACAGCAGTTCTGTCATTTTTCTTAGTCATGACAGTACGAACCACGACCCCTTTCACCAGATATTCCCCCGCCCGGCTCAGTCCGTAAACCTCCTGGCCTTTTTTTGGCAGCGGATAATATTCATAAGGAATCGTAACCGTATCGTATTCTTCTCCTGTCTGATCCACGAGGAAACATGCCTGGCCCGGACATTGGGCCACACATAAACCACAGCCAATGCATTTTTCAGGGTCCACAACAGGAAGGCTGGTGATCGGCTCACCAACTGTGATCGCGTGGTGGGGACAGGCTGCTTCGCAGGGATTGCAGGGGATATTCTGCCTGCACTCAATTACCACACATTTTTTCTGAGACAGAATCTCAGTCCCCGGATATCCTGGAATATCCATTATTTCGTCAAGTTCTAAATATCCATTCTTAGCAAGCATGATTCTTCACCTTCCATTCCTCCATCTGTTTTATAATCTGTTCTTTTGTGTCCGCCCGTCCAGAGCCGAATGGCCCTGTCCGCAGCTGGTTTAAAGAATTCCAGACATTTGCCTTGGCTTCTTCGCCCTCTTCCCGGCTGATTTTTCCAAGCGCCTGTGCCGCCGCGATGCCGGCCAGCCTGCCTTCCTCGATGGCGGAGGAGGCTTCTTCTACCCCTGCGGAGTCGCCCGCGATGTAAATACCCTCTCTTGTTGTCATCATATCCCTGTCATGCATGGGAACCTGGGAACCCAGCCTTTTGGCATTTACAAAGACAACATCTGCCATGGATGCCAGTGCAATATCTGGTGCCAGCCCCACAGCAATGCCGATGGTGTCACATTCAATAAACTGCTCGGTTCCTTTGACTGGCTGGAATCTGCTGTCTACTTTTGCAATGACCGCGCCTATGATTCCACTTTGGTCATCATTGGAGACCGCTTCCAGCACTGTATGGCCTGTATACATGGGAACGCCTGCTCTGCGTACCTTTGCAGAGTGAACACCGTATCCGCCGATTTCAGGCGCAGCTTCCACAATTCCTGCCACGTCTGTGCCGGACTGCAGCAGCTGATAAGACACAATCAGACCCACATTTCCTGATCCAATCATCAGCACCTTTTTTCCAACGGGAACCCTGTGCACATTAATCATCGTCTGAATGGCGCCTGCCCCCACAACACCTGGAAGTGTCCAGCCTGGAAATGCCAGAGGATTTTCGCTGGCGCCTGTGGCCAGAATCACCTTTTTCGGGTGGACAATTACCCCTTCTTCTCCATTGACAGCAAGGGCAACGCCTTCGTCATTGGGATAAATGCCGTAGGCAGTTGTGTTAAGCATGACTTCTACTCCCAGCTTCTGAACTTCTGCCAGAAGCTCTGTCCCGATATCAATGCCCCTGGTGCCTGCTTTGTGCCTCCTGGAACCGAAAAACTTATGAATCTGCTTAAACAGCTGACCCCCCGGCTTGCTGTTTTCATCTACTACTAATACCTCTGCGCCGTATTTCGCGGCTTCGACTGCGGCTGAAAGCCCTGCCGGGCCAGCGCCGATTACCAGAATTTCCACTTCTTTTCCCATTATGACTCCTCCCATTTTCCAAGGCCATCCTGTGTCTCTACGACCATTCCATCTTCCACCAAAGTAATGCAGGTCCGCACATTGGGATCGCCATTCACTGTCATAACGCAGTTTGTACAGCGTCCGATTCCGCAGAAATATCCTCTCGGCTCATGATGCTTGGGACTGATATTAGAAACTTTAATGCCGTTTGCCAGGAGGGCTGACAAAATCGGCTCTCCTTCGACTGCGGAAATTGTTTTTCCGTCTACCGTAATCTGGACTTCTTTTTTCTGTTCCAGATCACCCAAAATAATGTGATTCTCTATTCTGGACATATCTGCTCCTCCTAAGCTTCTTTCACTTTAAAATAGTCCTGGCCGTTCATACAACGAATTGCATGTTCTGCGGCAGCGGGACCGATGCAGTACCCGCAGAATCCAGTCACTGCGTAATAGATACCCGGATATTTCTCTGCTTCCCCAATATATGGAAGCCGCTCTGGTGTAAATCCTTCAAACCCGGACCAGCTGCGGAGAATACTCAGCTTCTTCAGGGAAGGGATAATATCCTGTGCTTCTCTTACGTTAAAGCAAAGACCGTTGATGGAAACATCTTTCCGCTCACTTACGGCAAGGTCCCCATAGCCTTCCCTTCCGCCGCCGATGAGAATGGAGCCTTCTGCAGTCTGCTTCATGGTCATGGTGGGAGTGGTAATGGTGTAATCAATAAAGTGGGGCGCTTTTTCTGTGACCGTAATCATGTTGTGCTTTTCTTCCAGCTCAATATGTACGCCCAGCGGATCTAACAGCCTGGGGGAACGGATTCCGCATGCAATGAGAATTTTCCTGGCATGGAACTCTTCGTTTTCCGAATAGGCAGTATATCCGCCGCCTGCATCTGGTTCAATTTTTGTGATTGCCTGATGGTCCATAAATTCAGCCCCAAGCTTTTTCGCAGCCATAAGGACAGAAACTCCGGCTTTCAGCGGATTGGAATATCCGGACATGGGGCTGAAATTTGCAGCGATTACATTATCACATATGGAAGGAACTTTCTCTTTCACCTGCTCTTTATTCAGACGCTGGATGGGAAGAGAATTTTTCGCAAATCTTTCTTCCTGCTCATCCAGTATGTGCAGGTCTTCCTCTTTCAGAATGCAATACAGTCCCCCTGTCCGGTGGTATCCCACATCAATGCCTTCTTTATTCTGGAACTCATCCCATAATTCTGCCGCCCGTACATGCAGCGGCAGGGATTTGGGAGGCTGCTGGAGGAGCTCCAGTCCCCCGGCATTTACTCCCGATGCTTCGTTGCACGGATAGGTTCTGTCAACAATGATTACCTCTTTTTTATCCTTTGCCAGGAAATAAGCGGCGCTGCATCCCACAATACCGGCGCCAATCACCAAATACTCTGTCTGTTTCACTGGAAACTCCTCCTGTATTTTTCATACCATCTATTATTTGTTTGTCTTGGATAATCTTTCAATTTCGCTCCACTGGAGAATCAGTTCTTTTTCTTCGTCACTTAACCCGCGGCGGGGACGGCGGCAGATACCCTCTTCAAACCCGTATACCTTTTCCAGGATATATTTTACCGCCTGAGTCGGTTTTGGAAAACGCTCTGTCATATTAACCACCGGATAAAGCTGTTTGTAAAGCTCCAGACCTTTCTGATAATCCTTGTCCACAATCATAGCCTTGTGGAAATCTGCGGATAACTTTGGAAGAATATTGGCTGTCATGGAAATCCACCCGATGGCTCCTGTGGCATATGCCGGATAAAGGAGATAATCGCACCCACATAAAACAGCGGTGTCATCATGTTTTTCCGCTTCGAAGATAAAATCAGTCATTACATCAATTACCATAGAAGCGTCTTTTACGATTTTTACATGGGGAAGCTTGTAAAGCTCAGCCATTGTCTCTCTTGTAATTCCGGAAGTAACATTTGGATTGTTGTATACCATAATGTCCAGATCAGAGTGGTCATTCAGGTATGTATAATGGTCGATGATTTCCTCCTGTGACTGATGATAGTAAAAAGAGGGCAGCACCATAGCCGCATCGGCTCCCGCTTCATACGCATTGTTCATAAGTTCGCAGGCATCTTCTGCCCGCTCCCTGGAACACCCCACAATCACGGAAGCCCCTTTTGATTTTGCGTAGGGAACCATGATATTTACGTATTCTTTGTGCTCTTCCAACGTAACACTCTGGTATTCGCCAGATGCCATAAGCACGCCCATTCCTGTGATGCCGTTTTCGATCATCCAGTCCATATGTTTTTTCGCTGTGTCGTAATTAAAGCTTCCATCCTGATTCATAGGTGTTACCATTGCCGGGAAGATTCTTGCAAACTTTTCGTTCATTTTGCTCTCCTTTTCTTTGATTGATTTGTTTTACTTGTTTAAATAGTTAAGGACAAATTCCAGATTTTCGCGGAATGTGCCTCCTGGTACAAAGTTTCCGTGAAACAGCGCGCTTCCCATTGTGTACTCTGCAACGCCTGCCTCTTTCATAGCATCCATGCGTTCTGTATTGCCAATGCTTCCGGCAATACAGACTTTATCTGCGCCTACGGCCGTTATCACTGCCTTTGTCAGTTCCACTGGGTCTCCGTCTGCATAGCGATAGGCCGTAAGATCCACTCCTGCCGCGCCCTTTTCCATGCATTTTTTTGCGGATTCTGCCACAGATGCCATAGAACCGGTAAGGGCAACCGGACTTCCCCCTACATTTCCGCAAAAAGGATAATATTTCAGATTGTGCGCTTGGGAGTATCGAAAAACAGAATCAAAGGGTATGGTTCCGGTTAGATAGTCAAATCCGCATTCATACGCCATTTTAGCGCCTTCCAGACACCCTTCTTCTGTATAGGTAACCACTTCGATGTAAGTTTCTTTTCCTGCTTCCTTCATTTTTTCTGCAAGGTCAATCATTTCATGTTTGGGAAGCCCCACATCTTTAAAACCCCATTTTTTTGCGGGAAGGTCTTTACACGCTTCAAAAATTTCAGCAGCATTGGAAACGGTGATATCGTTATTTGTCAACATAATAATCAGTTCAGGTACCATCTCTTTTTCTCCTTTCTTATGATTCGGAAGGGGCCATGCTCCAGCTCACCAGGGCAATGGTGTCTCCAATATTGGTCAGCTGGTGCGGCTGTGCCGGCGGAATGATCTGCGCGTCCCCCTCATTGAGTTCATACAGCTTATCACCGCATTTGAGCAGCACAGAACCTTTCACTACATAAAATACTTCGTGGGAATTCTCATGTCCCGGGTCCACCGCGCCTGTCTGCCCCGGATGAAGCTGCGACGTTCCAAAAGTGAGCTTTTCCGTGTGGAAGTACTGGCGGCAGACCTCGACACCTTCCAGAAAAAGATCAGCTTCTGATGCCTTTACAATCTTTGTCTCCATGTGCATTTCTCCTCTCCATTTGATGAGTTGATTATATGTCATTCAATCATCGATTTCAAGTGTTTTTAATTATTTATAATTATTTTGTTTATATATACAATTAATGATGACTGATTTTGTGGGATTTCACCAAACATTTAATTGTTATTAATTGTTTTTAACCGATTATGGATGAACACAGGGGATACACACAACGGTTCAATCCCTTCACAGTTACAGATTTTCAATCTTGTCTTTTGCTTTTTCATGGATTATAATGAATGAACAATCAAAAACGATTAGGAGTGAAACAATGCCGAAAACAGCAAACAGCCAATTCTCAGAAGAACGCGAACAGATCATTATGGATTTTCTGCATAAACAGGGGAAGATCCGCATAGGAGATGTTACAGATATGCTGGGCATCTCTCCCTCGACAGCCCGTATCCAGCTTCAGAAGATGCACGACAAAGGAATGCTTCAGAGAACCCATGGCGGCGCAATTCTCACCGGGAATACACCTTCCCAGAAAGAGAGGCATGATTTTGAACATATTTTAAATAAGGATAAGAAATTACAGATTGCCAGAGCCGCGGCACAGACCATTAGAAGCGGGGATTATATTGCCCTTGGATGCGGGACCACCACTTTTTTATTATCTACACTTCTTCATGAGAAAAATGGAATTACGGTGGTCACTGACTCCATCCCCATTGCCACTGAACTTATGCATGATGAAAATATTACATTATATGTCTGCGGTGGGTGGGTCATGGAAAGAAACGGGGCCTGCCGCGGTATAACTGCCGAAAACTTTTTTAAAGATTTGAAGGTTGACAAATCCTACTGTGGAGCAGATTCTGTCAATATTGAAGTGGGAACAAGTTCGGTTGACTTTGACCCGAGAACAGAAATCGCTGTATGCCGCGCCGGAAAAGAATGCTATATATTGGCGGATTCCAGCAAATTTTCTATAAGACCTTTTATTGATAAAGTATTGAGAATGAATGAGATTAATTACATCATTTCCGATGATTCTCTGCCCCAAAATGATATTGATGCCCTGGGAAACGCAGGAGTTGAGGTGATCATCGGCAGTGATCCGATTTAAAAACACCTCAACCAGAACAGGATTTTCCCATACTCAAAACAATTTCAAGTAGTTTACAGGGTTCTATCCGTCATCCAGCGTTCACCCTCCTCCGCAATTTGGCGGAACTCCTGAATCGTCTGGGCCATCTGGGGCAGGGCCTTTTCTTTATAAGCACTGATGTCGTCCAGTGCAGACAGCGTATCCGCGAATGCCTGCTTCAGGGTCTCCGGTGAAATACCCGCTTCCACAGCCTGCTCCTGGACGGCTGTCCCCTGCTCTTTCAGCATCCGGGATGTGGCGCTGATCATATCATTTGTGGCTGTGTTCAGTATCTGAACCTTTTCCAGGACAATCTTCTGATGGTACAGGGCCCCTGCCACAGTCACTGCTGTACGCAGAGCCGCCACGGTCACATTCTCCGCCCGCGAAACGGCGCGAATCAGCTCCTGGTTATTTCTGCGTATCACCTCCATGGCAATAATCCCCTGCTGATTCACCACCAGTAACTGCTGAAAATCCATCAGTTTCTGCCGGAGGGGAAAGAGAATTTCTTCTTCTATAAATTTGACGCGTTCCTGGGAATCCCCGGAAATCCTGGCATTTTCCAGCGTATTCGTCAGGTAACTGTCCAGCTGTGAGCCAAGTTCTATTTTCTGGGTGAGCTGCCTGGTCAAATCTCTCATGGCCGCCTGCTCAATTTCCAAAGTGGTGTTGTCATTTTTCAGGATTGACCGTCCCTTTTCCAGTGTTTTTACTATACTGGCAATCTCTGCATCGGCAGTCTGAAACCGTTCAAAGTACCGCCGCACCGGATTAAATACTCTGCCCAGGATGCCTGTCTTTGCAAAATCCAGCGCCGACGGGTCCAGGTCTCTCATTTTCAGGGATAGTTCTTCCAGTCCTTTGGCCACTGTGCCGGACTCTCCCCCAGCACGGCTGAAATCCCCCATCCGCTTCTGCAGGATATTATTCTTCACCTGTGACTGACGGACAACATCTTCCCCAAAGTTCTCAACCACCTGAATGAATTCCCTGCGCTCTGCCAGAGAATCCAGGTCCACAGCCATAATCTGGTCTGCCTTCTCCTTTACCCCACGGGCGATGGCAGCCTTTTCCTCCTCAGCCGGTGCCAGCTCCTGCTTTGTTTTCTTCTTAATTTCTTCCAGATCAGGCAGATCCAATGTAAATCCACTCATATCATCTCTCCTACATATTTGCGTTAAACAATGTCTTAAGCTGATAAACCACATCGGCTGTGGAGGCATCAATGCTTGCCGCCTCATTTACCGAACTGATGCTTTGAAGGGCTGCCAGGTCTGCATTGTAACCGATGGTATACACAGGAATTTTCAATCCGCTCAGCACATCCCTGACATCGTTCAGATTGTAACCCACGTTGGTTACCCCATCACTTAATACAAACAACATGGGCTTTGCGTCTGGATACTCCTCCATCTTCTTTTTGATCATATCCAGTGCCACACAGATGGCGTCAAAGGTTGCCGTGCCGCCGGCAGCATACAGGTTTTCCACGGTTCCCTTAAAATATGTCTGCTGTTCCAGGTCAAACTCTCTAATCGGAAGTTCTACCGTCACATCATCCGCATAACTGACAATCCCAATATGGTTCTCGGGATTGATGTATTTCATACTGTTAATCAGAGAAGTCTGAAGGGCTGTCAGCGGTTCCCCGTCCATACTGCCGGAAATATCCGTCACAAACACACCCACCACCGGCCTTCCACTATCTTTGTTTGTCTTATAAAGCTTCTGGGCCGCTGTCAGAATATCACCGGAAACAGGCTCGTATTCGCAGACATAGTCATCCATTCCGTTAAAACCGTATTCGTCTGCTTTGGCCTTTGCCGCGTCTGAGGTACAGTATTCGGCAAAGAGACGAAGAATTTCCTTTTTCTCCGGACTGGCAGATTCTACACTTACCAGCGGGTTATCATGACGATATCCATAAGGAGTAAATTTGTAATTCCCGGATAACATGGCATCATTAATATAAGACTGGTATTCCATGATAAAACCATCCAAAGTGCCGCGCTCTGCTGCTTCTCGCATCTGCATGGTAGTCAACGCCACAAAGGGCACATTCCTCTGGAATTTCTGGAAACCTGCCTTTGCCTCCTCAGACAGCGGATTTTCCAGGTCATACCTCTCCAGTGTACAGATGAGAAAATTCAGTCCTGCGCTGCTAGCAAAGGGATTGGTATACCCCATGGCAAATTCCCCTGCCTCTGTGGCTTCTGTAATGGCTTTTAAGTCTACACTCCCATACTTTTCTACAATCTGGTCATAGGTGTCATTGGAGAGCAGGATTCCCGCCACATTGCCTGACAGCCTTTCAGAAATAATCTCCACAGGGGTTCCTTTTGCACTGAGCATATCTGCCCACAGCATACTGGAGGGGGCAAATCCCTCCGGTACAGCCTTTCCTGTGGCAATGTAATCAAGTGCCTGTCCGCTGTTGACCTTTCGAATCTGCACAGAGACTGTCTCTGTTCCCACTTTATGTCCCTGGCTGTTAAAACCCTCTGCCATCTCACAGAGCCATCCATCTGTTCCACTGCCCGCTTTCTCGGGAGAAGAATAAATCTCCGCATATAATTTGGAGGAAGCCCTTACTTGAATGGGACAGGTATCAATATCCGGCAGTTCATCCGCCTCATCCTCTGTCTCGTCGTACTCAATGGGGGATTTAGCAGGAGTGCCTGTCTGGGGATTAATTTTGTCCACCATTTTCGCCAGACGTTTTTCTGCGCTTTCTTTCGATACCACTTTTTCCGATTTTCCAATATGTCGGGTCATATAGATACCGCCAAATACTGCGGCGCACACCAGAATCATGACAACCATTAAAATCCCAAAAATTTTCTTGTTCATAGATTGTTCCTCCAAATTCTAATCATAATATCTGGTTTCCTCAATAAGTCTCTCAATCTCACTGACCAGTTCATGGTTCCAGTCTGTATCGTTTCTGGAGGCCGAGGAAGATATTTCCATTGCCAGAGCATCCAGTTTCAACAGGATTTTTTCATTGAGGGCGATTGTCCAGCGGATTGCTTCCAGATTCTTCTGATACAGCCGGAGCTGTTCCTCCTGAATGTCATCGGGAATATCATCTTCCCGGTAATTCTGCAATCTTGCATATTCTTTCTCATCAAAAACGCACATCCGATTGGCCATGGCCACAACATTTTTAATGGCAGATGATTCCGCTGCTGACACTGTGCTGTTAAATTTATCCCAGCTCATGGTGCCCCTTGTAAATTTCTGTTCAAGTATCACTGACAGCCGCTGTCTGCATTTTAAGATACGGTCAAGCTGTTCCGATGCGGTTTTTGCCAGACTTCCGAAATATCTGCCTTTGCAGTAATCCTGCAGAATATCTTTGGCTCTCTCCAGATCCGGCACATCCTCCAGCATAATGGGTTTTTGCTCCGGCTCCTTCAAAAGCCTGATATTAATTACAAAAAAGAGGGTAATTAAAATAACCGCCGCAATGATGGACATTCCTGCACGGAATATACTGTAATCGGATAACCGAAGATTTACCAGGCCCGGCGAATACAGAACCACTGCTGACGCCGCAATGCACAGGTCTGCAGCGGCCAGTTTCAGATACCTTTTCAACACATCTCCTCCTGCCTGTTGTATGCTTTGCTATTCTACATTATACGACACATATCGCTTTCTGACAAGATAGAGAAGTGCATGGGAAATGATGCACAATTAAAGCCGCCCCTGCTGTAACAGGAACGGCTTTATTATTTTCCCCTTTCTACTCCAAATCTGTGTGTCTATATATGTGAATTTTTGTTAAATTATAGAATATTCAGGCATATGATATGTGATATGCCGACGCACCGATTATGTATTCTGCAGACTTTCAAATTCTTCCTTCCCCATATAAACCTGCTTATTCTCATCAATATGATGGTTTTCATGATAGGACTGATAGGATTTTAGCACATCATTCTGCCTTCTGTATCTGGTTAAATCTCCATACAATTCCACGAGACTTCCCTTCTGCTTTCATTATACGATTTCATTGGAAATCCGTCAATAATATGAAATAGTATGCCAATATAAATAAACAGCTAAAAAAATTCACACAAAGAATGCTTATCACCTATGCTCCAAAAAACACCCATCCTCGTGGGAATAAATCACCCCCACCGCCTGCATATAAGAATAGATAATCACTGTCCCCACAAATTTCATCCCACGCTTTTTCAAGTCTTTCGATACCTTATCAGACAGCGGAGAACTGACCTCATCTTTTTCATAAATAACCTGATTTTCTGTCCATTGCCAGAGATAATTCGAGAAGCTTCCAAATTCCCCCTGTATCTCCCGGAATACCCGGGCATTATTGACCGCGGCGCGGATTTTCAGACGGTTTCGGATAATCCCTGGATTCTCACGGAGTTCATTTATTTTATCCTCATCGTAGGCGCACACTTTCTCCAGGTCAAACCCGTCAAACGCCTGCCAAAACGCCGCCCGCTTATTCAACACACATTCCCAGGACAGTCCGGCCTGAAAACACTCCAAAATCAACGTTTCAAATAATTTATGGTCATCATAAACAGGAATTCCCCATTCCTCATCGTGATATCGCAAATAATCATCATTCTTGGGATTCGCCCATCTGCACCTTGTCTTTCCATCTCTCCATTCCATTTTTCATTTTACTCCATTCTCCAAAAATTATCTGCTGTCATTATCCCATCTTTTGTAGTATAATTTATCCAGAGCAACGCAAAAACACAAAGGGAGGAAAACATGAACACAAAAGAAGGATACAGCATTCAAAACATTTACCAGCTGAACGGCCGGGTTCCCATCGGAAAGGCTGTCCCATTCGGCCTGCAGCATATCCTGGCCATGTTTGTTGCGAATCTTACGCCCATCACCATTATCGCAGGCGCCGCACAGCCTGCCATGAGCCAGGCACAGATAGCCGTGCTGCTTCAAAATGCAATGTTTGTGGCTGGAATCGCAACGCTGATACAATTGTACCCCATTTGGAAAATCGGCTCCGGACTTCCCATTGTCATGGGGGTCAGTTTCACATTTGTGGCTGTCCTTGGCACCGTCTCAGCCAATTACGGATATCCCGCAGTAATCGGGGCCGTACTCATCGGCGGGCTGTTCGAGGGAACCCTGGGCCTGCTGATTAAAAACTGGGGCAGACTCATTCCGCCTATTGTCTCGGCATCTGTGGTGACGGCAATCGGGTATTCTCTTTTCACAGTGGGCGCCAGATCCTTTGGCGGCGGTTACAGCGATGACTTCGGCTCAGCCCCGAATCTGATCCTGGGTCTGGTTACACTAATGGTCTGTCTCCTGTGGAATATCCTGGCGAAGGGATATCTCAAACAATTATCTGTACTGGTGGGACTAATCGCCGGTTACATACTGGCAATATTTCTTGGAAAAGTGGATTTGAGCCTGATTCTGTCAGGAGGCTTCATCGCCCTGCCAAAATTCATGCCATACATGCCGGAATTTCATGCAGGAGCAATCATTTCTGCATGTATTATATTCCTTGTGTCTGCCGCCGAGACCATTGGCGATACCTCCGCTCTGGCCGCAGGAGGACTAAACCGGGAAATAGAGAGCAGAGAAATCTCAGGCTCGCTGGCCTGCGACGGATATTCTTCCACGATTTCCGCTATTTTCGGCTGTCCTCCTGTGACATCTTTCTCCCAGAATGTGGGATTGGTGGCCATGACGAAGGTAGTAAACCGTTTTACGATTATGACCGGTGCACTTTGCATGATTCTCGCCGGTCTCCTTCCGCCGGTGGGGAACTTCTTCTCATCCCTCCCGGAATCCGTCCTGGGCGGATGTACTATCATGATGTTTGGAACCATCCTGACTTCCGGAATACAGATGATCTCCAAATGCGGATACACCCAGAGAAACATAACCATTACGGCACTGTCCCTATCCATTGGAATTGGATTTACCAGTGCCAGTGAGATCCTTATCTGGAAAACAGCCCCGGCAATTGTCCAGTCAGTATTTTCAGAAAATGTGGTGGCAGTGGTATTTGTCCTCTCCATGCTTTTAAATCTTGTGCTGCCGAAAGATATGGAAGTGAAAAGCATAGAAAACTAAAGTTTGGACAAACACGCTCTAGGGCGTGTTTGTCCAAACTTGTAATGTCTGAAAGCAGTCCCTCAGTGGTCAGGAAAGTACAATGGTCTTCTCTGCAATTTTCTCCCGGAATCGGATATCATGTTCCACAAACAACATGGCAGGCTGGTAATCCAGAAGCAATTTTTCAATCTGCATCCTTGAAAATACATCAATATAATTCAGCGGTTCATCCCACACATACAAATGTGCCGGAGTGAGCAGGCTTGCCGCAATCAGCACCTTCTTTTTCTGGCCTTCTGAATAATCTTCCAAATTCTTTGAAAACTGCACTCGTTCCATATCCAGCTGTCTTAAGACTGCACAGAACAGACTCTCCTCCAAATTCCTCATCCTGCAGAATTCAGAAATTGTGCCGCTTAACATGGATGTATCCTGGTCCACATAGGAGATGACCAGCCCGGAAGCAGTCTCACAGACACCCGTTTCCCGCACAGGCAGGCCAAAACTTCCAACCCCTGCCTTCTGCAGAATCATTTTGATAAGCGTGGACTTGCCGCACCCGTTTCCCCCATGCAGGACTACCCGTTCCCCCTGTTCAATGTGAAACGTCAGTCCTGTAAAGAGAGGCTTCTCTCCATTCTCAAACTGCAGCTGATAATCTCTCACATCCACCAGAGTCTTTTTATGATGCTCCAGTTTCATCAATTTCAAATCTGCCGGTTTTTCCAGGTCTGCCAGAAGGCCCTCTTTATCCCGAATTTCCCGTTCCATCCTTCTCCTGAACTGGGTCACCCGGCTCTGCATTTTCCTAGTCTTTTCCCCAATATAAGCTCTCGTCCCCTGGCACCTGTCGTGCTGTTTAACAGGGTCATACCCGATCTTTGTACTCTCGTTTTTATCTGCCCACCCGGACGCACGGCGGGCCGCCTGTTTTAATTTTCCAATTTCCCTGAGATGTTTTTCATTTTCTGCCTCTGCAAACTGGTCTTTGCGCCGCTTATTTTCCCACCAGCTGGAGAAGTTTCCGCTCTGCACTTCAATAGTCTGCCGGTTCAATACCAGCACATGGTCAATACAGGCGTCCAGCAGGTCCCTGTCATGGGAAACAAGAATAAACCCTTTTTTAGCCGCCAGGTAGTTCTTCACATGTTCCCTGGATTCCTGGTCCAGGTGATTGGTGGGCTCATCAATCAACAGAAAATCATTTTCCCCTGAAAATAAAACTGCCAGCAGCACTTTCGTCCGCTCCCCCGGACTCAATGTCTGAAAGGGTCTGTACAAAATCTCCGCGCTTTCCCCCAGCTGTTCCAGCTCACAGAACACCCTCCATAGTTCACAGCCGCCCTTGATTTCCTCTACAAAATCCGCCGCGGGTATCTGCATCTGATTTTCCGTAATTTCATATGGAAAATAGTCGAATACCGTGGAAGTACCAATGTTCCCCTCATAGGGATATGCCTTGAGAAGCAGTTTCAAAAAGGTGGTCTTTCCCTTCCCATTGCGGCCTATAAAACCCAGCTTCCAGTCAGTATCAATGGAAAATGATACATCCTCAAATATATTGTCAAAACTTCCTTCATAACAAAATGTCAAATGATTTACGCCAATCTGCGACATACACATCTCTCCCTTCCCGGTTACCCAAAAGCGTTCTATGCTGTTACATAACCTCGTAATGTCAAGAGACAATTTCACAGACGGGATCTCCGTACTTTGTGTATATTTCTGCACACAAAAAAGAGAGGTTATGAGAACATAATCCACTTTTGGCAACATGATAAAGCAGTATGGAGGATTCTCCATCCTCAAACTGCCAAGTATCTTCATGCAATCAAAAGTAAATTATCTTCTCATTGGTTCACCCCTCTCTTTAAGATGAGGCTATTCTAACATACCCAAATTCATTTGTCAATCGGCTGGATAATATAGTATAATTCAGGAAGAATCCATCAATAATTTAGAAACTACAGAGAAATCCAAGGAGGTTACAGATATGTTTAAAGTACAAATCATGGATCACCCATTAATCCAGCACAAAATCAATTATATCCGCAGAGAAGACATTGGTTCCAAGGAATTCCGCGAGATTGTCAGTGAGATTGCATCCCTCATGTGTTACGAAGCTTCCCGGGACCTGAAACTCCAGAACGTGAAAATCAAAACTCCCATCTGCGAAATGACAGGAAAGGAATTGAGCGGCAAAAAGCTGGCCGTGGTGCCCATCTTAAGAGCCGGCCTGGGAATGGTGGACGGGATTCTCAAGATGATACCAGCTGCGAAAGTAGGCCACATTGGGCTGTACCGGGACCCGGACACCTTTGAACCAGTGGAATATTACTGTAAACTTCCGTCAGACTGCCACGAACGGGAAGTATTTGTGGTTGATCCTATGCTGGCCACCGGGGGCTCCAGTTCCGCCGCCATTCAGATGCTGAAAGAAAAGGGCGTGAAACATATCCGCTTTTTGTGTATCATTGCCGCCCCGGAAGGTGTGGAAAAAATGAAGCAGGAACACCCCGATGTGGCGCTGTATATCGGAGCACTGGACCACCACCTGAACGAGCACAAATACATTGTACCCGGACTGGGAGATGCGGGTGACCGCATTTTTGGAACAAAATAAAAAATTTGGTCAGTCTGCCACATACCCTGTACAAAATGTCGAAATCAAAAATACAAAACATAGGCATTGTGCGGATTTACACAAAATTCCCTTTGTTTTATAATAGCAATCAGATTAATCACAAACACAGAGATTGTACAATCCGTATGAGAAGGGGGAATATCCTTTGAGTGATACAAACAACCAAAAAGAACCGAAGGGTTTAAGCAAGGCGCTGAAAATGTTCTACGGCGTTGGCGACTGCGGTTTTACCCTGATGACCAATGTGGAGAGCTATTACTTCAGCTTTTTCCTGACTAACCTTGCCCAGTTCGGCCTGGGTACTGTATCTTTTATTACTACCCTGGCCAGTGCCATTGACGCATGCCTCTCATGGATGTACGGTGCTGTGTTAAACAGTATAAAGCCGAAAAAATGGGGACGCTACCGCTCATGGCTGATCTTACTGCCATGGCTGGTTCCGTTTTTATTTGCCTTCCAGTTCCTGAAAATCGGGGACGGACCGCTGTCCATTGCCATTATTATATTTGCAGCAGTAGTGAGCCACGTTGTATGGAACTTCCCTTATGTGGCCAATGTATCCATGATTGCCGTAGCGGGAAAAACACCTGACGACCGGGCACAGCTTGCTTCCACAAGAGCCGCCTGGGCGAATCTGTCAAAAGTCATCTTCTCCTATGTGGGACCTCCCCTGGCCGCCTTATTTGCCGGTATCATCGGTGAGAAGAGCCAGTACGGGGCAACTGCCTTTGTTCTGGGATGTGTTATGGCTGTATTGTATTTTGCCCATTTCAAAATGTTTGACGGATATGAGGAAGTGGAAACAGTTTCTTCATCTGTTAAAAAAGATACCACCAAAACTTCCGGAGGCGACCTGGTAAAATCCCTGCTTCAAAACCCGCCCCTGATGACACTGATGCTGGCAGATTTAGCCAAATGGATGTTTAATTTCGTATGTTCCGGTGTTGCCATTTACTATTTTACCTATGTGGCACAAAATGAAAAGCTGCTGGCGACCTACATACTGATTTCCAATATTTTATGTGTGGCAGGCTCCTACCTGGCAAAAAACATGGCCAAGAAACTTTCCACACGCACCACCACAATTTTCACCTTCTTTGCCATGGCTATTGTATTGATTGTGGGAAATTTCACTTATTCCAACGTAACGCTGGTGATTGTACTCATGTCTGTGGCACAGTTCGGATACGGAATTGCATATGCCTGTACTCCGGCTCTCTATGCAGATACCATTATTTATTCTGAGTGGAAAACCGGGAAAAATGCTACTGGGTGGATCAGCGGACTGCAGAACGTTCCTCTGAAAGTGGGCGTTATGACAAGAGGTATCATCATCTCTGCCTGCCTTGCTATGGCTGCATTCGATCCTTCTATCGACCCTGCTATGGCTACGGAAGGGCTGAAAAAAGGAATCTGCATGGCATTCATGATTATTCCGGCCCTGGCTCTTATCATCGCCGCAGTCCTTTTGCTGCTGGGCTTCCGCATCACCAAAGATAAGGTTGAGCAGTACCAGGCTGAGATCTCACAGAGAGCACAAAACGGATAAATAACACAAGGAATATAAAAAGGAGAGCGCCTATGTTGACACAAAAAGAAAATTTATTGGAAACTATAAAAAAAGACGGAAAACCCGACCGCCTGGTAAACCAGTACCAGCCTTTTGTTCCCATTATGAATGATCCCCTCAGCAAGTACACGAGAGGAAACCGGGTAAGGGGCACCACTTCTTTTGACAGATGGGGCACCCAGATTCTCTTTCCGGAAGATGCGCCAGGCCCCATGCCCCATGTGACTGAGGAACACAAAGTCTGCCCGGATATTACAGAATGGCAGAAATATGTGAAAGTGCCGGACCTTATCGCCAACTGCAGCGATGGATGGGAAGACGCCCTTGCCTCTGCGGCGGCAGTAGACCGCTCTGAAAAACTGGTCATGGGCTTTATGGGAACAGGTATCTTTGAGCAGGCCCACTTCCTGATGGGATTCGAGGACACCCTGGCAAACCTGCTGCTGGAACCGGAATCCATGGCCGAACTGGTGGAGGCCATCGCTGAATACCGGTTCACCTATGCCAAACTGCTGGTGGACAACCTGAAACCCGATGTGATTTTATCCCACGATGACTGGGGCTCCAAGACCAGCCTTTTCATGCAGCCGGATACCTGGAGAGAGTTTTTCAAAGACCATTATAAGAAAATATACGGCTACATGAAAGAACACGGAGTAATCGTTATCCACCATGCAGACTCCTTCTGTGAACCCATTGTGGAAGATATGGTGGATCTGGGCGTGGACATCTGGCAGGGGGTACTGCCGGAAAACGACATTGTAAAACTCCAGAAACAGCTGGATGGAAGAATGACCCTGATGGGCGGCGTGAATGCCGGCATTGACCGCTCCGACGCCACAGAAGAAGAAATCAGAAAGGATGTCCGCAGGGTATGCGAAACCTACGGTCCAGGAGGACATTTCATCCCCTGTATGACTTACGGCCTGTCTGGAACTATTTATCCACAGACCGATCAGTTTATTGCAGACGAAATCGACCGGTACAACAAAGAAACTTATGGCGTATAGCAGAAAAGGCCGGGGCGCAGCAAACAGCCCCGGCCAGTAATATGCATAAAAACGGAGGAACTGCATGAAACCTCAATTCACAAAATCAACCGGATTCAAACTGGGATTCAAATTAAATATGCAGATAATTGCCGATGCACTGGAAGAAACATTCAGCCAGATGGAACTTTACGACACAGAGAACACCTGCTGTCTGGAAGGCGTCAAAATCTTTTCTGCCAAAACATCCCTGAAAAAGAATTACGTATATCTGATTTCCTCATGCAGTGTAGACGAAAAGTTTTCTGATTACAGGGAAATCCCCTTCATCATTGTGGGCAGAGCCGATACCGGCCTTTTCCCTGAAAACAGCCCCATCCTCCAAATCATAGACGGGACAGACTTTCTGGAAATTTTCGACCTGATTCAGGAAACTTTTGAAATCTATAAAAAATGGGACTGGAAACTGCAGGAAGCTTTGAACAGCCAAAAACCCCTGGACGAAATCCTTCTGGCCAGTATGGAAGTTTTCCGCAATCCCATGTTTATCCATGATACAAACTTCTTTATCCTATCCTGCCCGAAACATCCACAGAGAATGCTATACTGGGAAACGGACCCCCGCACCGGGCGCAAAATGGTCCCCATCTCAACTATCAATGACTTCAAACTGGATAAAGAGTACCTGGAGGGTCTTGGAAAAAAAGAACCTGTCATTTTCTCTGCTTATCAAAGGGGATACCGGATTTTATTTGTAAATCTATGGTGTAACGGGAAATACGAAGGCAGGATTCTGGTAGATGAAATCCAAAACCCCATCCGCCCCGGAGACCTTTACGTGATCGAATACCTGGGAAAATTAATTGAAATGTGTATTCAGTCAAAAGAATTATTCTGGCTGAGCATGGACAATGAAATGGAACAGTTTTTCCTGAACTTTCTCAGCGAAAAAATTCAGGATGAACAGCAGATCATAAACTATCTGCACCTTCTCAGATGGAATCTCAATGACAGATATTTATGTCTGCGCATTATCACGGAGCAGAAAGATTTCAGCCTGGTTTCCTCCACCGCCACCCTGGGGCAGATTGATGCACAGATTTTTTCCGGACATACGTTTCTCTATGACAACAGTATCGTGGTCATTGTAAATCTCTCCTATGAAAACACAACTCCTCAGAAGATCCTAAGAGAACTGGCCATCATATTAAGAGAAGGACTGCTGAAAATCGGTGTCAGCTCGGAAGTCAACAGCTTCATGCTGATTCCCAAGGCTTACCATCAAGCCCGCATTGCACTGGAACTGGGGCGCATCAGCGACAGTATGTACTGGTACTATTACTTTGAGGATTATATGCTGGAATATATGATTGCCTGTGCCAGCAAAGATGTTCCCATACAGCTTCTCTGTATGTCATCCCTCCAAAAACTGCGGAAATACGATAAAGAAAACAACACAGAATTATATCGGACACTGCTGATATTTTTAAGGCTGGAACGCAATTTTCTCCAGACCTCCACAAAATTGTTCATCCACCGCAGTACCTTGTCCTACCGCCTGAAACGAATCCAGAAAATTACCGGAGTTGATCTGGACAATCCCAGTGAAAGACTGCGCCTGCTGATCTCTTTTTATATGCTGGAGGGAAGCAGCCTGGAACTGCCGTAAACCGACGCACTCCTTCTGTGGAAAAAACGGTGCTCCTCCAAAGGGAACTTGGATTTTCAGATGTATATTCCATATTTCTCCAGATCCACTCTCCCATCCCTCACCGCAACGCCCTCCGCTTCCAGTAGTCCCGCCTGCACCCCTTCTCCACCGAATGCACTGCCGCCTGAGAGTTCCCCTTTGGCGTTCACAACCCTGTGGCACGGAACAAAATCCGAATATGGATTCCTGCGCAGGGCATTTCCCACTGCCCTGGCCATCTTCCTGTCCCCGGCAAGTTCTGCAATCTGTCCATAAGTGGCAACTTTTCCCTTCGGGATTTTCCTGACAGCCTCATAGATCCGCCTGGAGGGGCTGTCTGTGACCAGGTCGTAGCTCTCTGCTATCATCCGCCTGATCTCCTCATCTGGAATGGTCCCATCTAAAATAATTGTATTCCAGTGCTCCTTATTCTGATGCCACCCGGCGGTTACCGATTCATATGTGCTTCGCCAGAAATCCCGCCACTCTGGAGACACTTTCACATTCAAATTCATACAGCCGTTCCGCTCATATGTCCAGAGAAACGCTTTCTTACTCCCCTTCACCCTGACCAGCTGCCAGTTTGGGTCATGAAAAGGGGCCTCCTGATACGTATTTGGAAACGACAGCCCATAAGCCAATGCTTCTTCCCTTGTTTTCATCATCTAATCCTCCAGCGGAATTTCAATCTGTACAATATAGTCATCCATCCGGTCAATCACATTCTCATTGATTCCCATTTCATAGGAAAAGCCAGACAATACCAGCCCCTGCTCCCCGGCATAATCAAATATTTTCTGGTAACACTGTGGGAGCTTCTCCCAGTCTCCCCTGTGAAATGCTCTTAAATACTTACCTCCGGGCTGGATATGCAGCCCCTCCCTCTGCCCAAGAAAGGGAATCTCTATAAAAAGCTTGGAATAATCGTCAAAATCACCATTTTTCAGACTGTCCACAGCAATCATGGAGCCATAAGAGGCATCGTGCAGGCGGCCCAGCTGGTATTCTTCTGTCTTCGCCGTAATCATCTCCACTTTCTCCTCAAAGGAAGTATTCGAATCGATCTCAACTGTGATCAGACACCTTTCATCCTTTTCAACAACACAGATTTCAGACAAATCCATGGTCAGCAGAGTTTCCATATTCTGGCGGTAATTGCACACCATCTTTCTGACTGCCTGCAGATGGACAATACTGTGGTCCAGCTCTTTGGTCTTCTCCTCCAGCAGACGTTTGAAACCAGCCGCGGAACGCTCTCCCATAAAATCCTGAATTTCACTGACAGACACGTCCAGTTCCCTCAGCAGAAGAATGGTTTCCAAAACCGGGCTTTGATGATAACTGTAACAGCGGTATCCATTTGCCGGATTGACAGCAGCAGGCTGAAACAAGCCGATTTCGTCATACCACATCAATGTTTTCTTATTAATCCCATGCATGGCCGCAAACTGGCCGATAGTGAGAAATCTATCTTTTTCATTCATTTTCAAATTTCCTCTTGACTGTACTGTTACTGTATGGTTTACCATATCATTCAGGAACCATAAAACAACGGAAAGGGGAGAATTATGGACGTTCAAAACGTATACCAGAAACCTGTAACTCTGAAAAACATCCTGAAATTTGCACTTCCCACCATCGCCATGACCATGTTCATGTCCTTTTATACCATGGTGGACGGCCTGTTCGTCTCAAGTCTGATCGGCACCCAGGCATTGTCAGCCATCAACCTGACGGCACCTGTCATCCAGCTTGTCACTGCTATCTCCACCATGCTGGCCACAGGAGGCAGCGCAGTGATCATGAAGAAAATGGGGGAGCGAAAAGCCGAGGAGGCGAAAGAAGACTTCACCTTCCTGATTCTGATAAATGTGCTGGCGGGACTCCTTATGTGCGGCCTGGGTTATCTGGTGATGAACCCCATTTTCACAGGCATGAATCTGTCTGCCGCCGTATCCGGATACTGTGTGGACTACTTGAGCCGCTATCTGCTGTTCACTGTTCCCATACTGCTCATGAATAATTTCACACTCTACATGATCGCAAGCGGAAAGTCCACACTGTCCCTCATCTGTTCCGTAGCTGGCGGTATATTAAATATAGTGTTGGACTACCTTTTTATCGCCTGCTTCCACATGGGAATCAGCGGTGCGGCAACCGCCACGGGCCTTGGATATTCTGTGACCGCTGTGGCCGGATTATTCCTTTTCAGCCAGAAGAAGAATCTTCTCCATTTCAAAAAACCGGTATTCCGGCTCAAAGTTCTGGCCAATGCGGCTGCAAATGGATGTTCCGAGATGGCATCTGCCCTTGTGACAGGAATCATCACCATGGTGTTCAACTGGACCATGCTTCACTATGTGGGGGAAGATGGCGTGGCTGCTGTGACCATTATCATGTATGTGCTGATGGCGGCCAGCTCCCTGTACACTGGTTATTCGTGTCCATCTTTGCCCCTGCCGCCGACCCGGTACATCACCTGGCTGTCACAGGCAACAGAATCTGTACAATTGCCCTGTTGTTCATCGGCTTCAACATTTTTGCCAGCGGAATGTTTACGGCATTATCAAATGGAATCGTCTCGGCAGTTCTGGCATTTTCCAGATCATTTGTATTTATGCTCATTGCCATGATCACACTGCCCCTTCTTCTGGGGGTGAACGGAATCTGGCTGGCAACCCCTGCGGCGGAGCTTATGGCACTTGTTTTGTCTGGAAGTATGTTCTTTCGGTATCGAAAATCATATGGGTATTCACTGTGAGAGGGTCAGACATATTTGACCCTTTCAATGACACAATGGTGCCTTTTTGTCTTTTTCCTATAACTGATTCCCACAAGGAGAATGTCACCTGTATAATCTTTCAAGGTATCCACATAATGTCTATTTTTTATCTGGGCAATGGCAGTACCCGCATCCTTATCCCATTTCAGTTCCACCAGCAGTGCCGGCATCCCGCCCAGATACTCGGGCTTTGGAAGATATACAAAATCCGCAAATCCTTTTCCTGTTGGAAATTCCCTGATGGGCTTCATATAATACTGCATCGCGCTCAAAAAGGCAAGGGTCAGTACACTGCTCAGGGAATTTTCATTGTTATACTGTATCACCGGGATAAATCTGTCATGAATCTTTTCTATCCCCTGTGCCACAGCCTTTCCCTCCAGCTCCAGAGCCGCATGCAGCAGTTTTTCAGATTCCTGCTGAAGTTCCTGAAGCTCATCCCATGTATTTTTCTTTACCGCATTGAGAAACTCTGTGCGGATTTCTTCATTGGGAATAAAAGCCCTCTGACATGCTCTGTCATAGGCCAGATACCCCAGATGGATCAGCACCGTCAATACATCGTCCTTATTAGCAAAAGATACCATATCATTTTGAAATGTGCCAATATTGACCGGCACAGATGCCCCTGAAATCATTTTAATAATGTCTGCCCTCAGCCCGTCAAAATTTCTGCCAATCAATGGAACAATCGAATCATAAGTACCAGTCCTCGACCAGTACCTCTCAAAGATTCCTCTCCTCATGACACCTGCTGCCGCAAAAGGATTATACACATGAAGCCTTTCAAGAACCGCTTTCGTCCCTGTTTTTTTCCCTGCTTTGGGCACCCAGTCAAGTATATATCCGTCATACCACCGTTTTACTTCCCCGTACTCCATGCCATATTCCCGGCACAGCTTCAGCACCTCATCTTCCGTAAAACCTATATAGGGGGTCAACGGACCTGCGCCAAGCATTGTAAATTCTTCGAAATTGTTCAACGCAGACTGTGTCTTCAGCTTCTTAACAGGCAGAATTCCTGTGATGTAGGCAAGATGAAGAAACTCCACAGGGCCGCTCCTTTTAAAGAGCCCCCGCAGAAAATTAATATATTCTTCCTGAATCTCTGTGTTTTCCACCTCGTCACGGATTAATGCATCCCATTCGTCAATAATAATCACAAATTTCCTGCCTGTCCGCGCATTTATCCGGGACAGCAGCTCCGGAAGCGTCTTCCCTTCTGCCTCCGGCATTTTCCCATAGCTGTCTTTCAGCTCGCCTGTGATTTGCTCCGCAATATAGGAAACCGTATCTTCTGCCGAACCTGCCGCCGTGCAGCACCATTGCACATCGAAATAAATCACATCACACTGATTTAGATATTTTCTGAAAGACTCCTCCCTGCCAATGGCCCTGTTTTTAAATAATCTTTCCGAATCACAGCCTCTGCTGTAATAAGCGGCCAGCATATGAGCAGTAATGGATTTGCCGAACCTGCGGGGACGGCTGTTGCAGATGAAACAATTATTCGTATCCATCACTTTGTTGGTATAAGACAGCAATCCAGTCTTGTCAACATAAATCTCCGAATTCACCGCCGCCTGGAAGCCTTTATTATCAGGATTTACAAATCTTCCCACATTTCATCCTCCCTGCTTCACTCATTTGCTCCCGGGTATCTCTCTATGGTACAAGCATGTTTCCGTTTCCCCGGCGGCGCCTGCCTGTCATAACTAATACCCACCAACAGAATATCTCCGCCAAAATCTTTCAGCGCATCTGGATAACGCCTCTTCTGAATCTGCTCAATGGCTCCTTTTGCGGTTTTATTCCATTTTAACTCAATCACCAGTGCCGGCAGTATGGCATTCCTTTTCGGAATATATACAAGATCCGCATATCCGGCTCCTGCTGGCAGCTCTTCAAACATCACATACTCATCACAGCTGCTGAAATATGCACGTTTCACCACACTGCGCAGAGCCTGTTCATTATTGTAAAAAAGCGGTGATTCTTCCTCATGAATCTTTTCAATCTGAGCCGCCACAGCCTCTGCGTTCCCATGAATGGTATCGTATATAAGCCGGTCGCTTTCCATGACCCGTTTCACCGTCTCCTCACGCTTTACTTCACGGATCATCTTGGAAAATTCCATCCGTATCTCCTCATTGGGAATACGCGCTTTTTCCGAAATCTCATCATAGGCCAGATACCCAAGATGAATCAAGAGAGTCAGCACGTCATCCCGATTTCTGAAAACCGCCGGGTCGTTTGCAAATCCTTTTGTGTCTACTTTAACTTCTCCTCCTCCAGCCAGCTCAGCTGTCACTTTTGACACTCCATCATAATCCAGGCTGATGTACCCCAGCAGACTCTCCGCAGTGGAAGTCTGTGTCCAATAAGAGTCAAAATCATTGTTGCGGACAGCCTTCATCACGGAATTAGGATTATATACAGAACCCACATCCGGAAACGTATAACCATCATACCACTGCTTCATCCCTTCGAAATCCCTGTGATAGTCCTGACAGAGTTTCTCCACTTCTCTCTTTGTAAATCCCACATAACTGCCAAACTTTCTTGGCTTAATCATGGAAAATTCCTCAAAATCGGAAATCGCCGACTGGGAACCGTCTTTCCTGATTGGAAGAATCCCCGTCATATAAGCAGCCGCAAAAATCCTGTCCGTGGTACCGCTCCCCTTAAACAATGTCCGCAAAAATTGAAGATACGCTTTCTGGATTTTTGACAGTTCCCTGATAGGCGCGTCCCACTCGTCCACAATCATAATAAATTTTCTGCCTGTCAGCTCTGCCGCATGAATCAGGGTCTCATCAAACGCATTCCCCGCTTTCAATTTTGGATAGGCACTCAGTAGTTCCTGTGTAACACTTTCCTGAATAAACGCCAAAACATTCTGGGGACTGGTCTTTCCTATTATATTGGTCATATCCAGATAAATTACGTCATATTGATTCAGGTGCTTTCTATAACTTTTCTCATCCAAAGCAATCGAAAGGTCGTTAAACAACGGGGACGAGTCACACGATCTGTCATAATATGCACAGAGCATTTTCGCTGCAAATGACTTCCCAAAACGCCGTGGTCTGCTGACGCAGGTCAGCCTTCTGGGGGTTTCTATTGTCTCATTAATCAGACAGATCAGACCGCTCTTATCCACGTACACATCATTTCTGATTCCTGCAAAGCCGCTGTTTCCAGGATTTAAGTACATTCCCATATTTTGCACATTCCTTTCACATTCCCAAACTTTTTGCGAATCTGTTTTTCCCATATTTTTACTGTCTGGTTCCTTAAAAAAGTCATCATGGGTTCCAGAGCCTGATAATAATCCTTCTTATCCTCCTGGTGAATGGTAACAGGCGGATGGTTATGCGCCGCCAGGAAATGCTTCTCTCCCATTTCTGATTGCAAACAAAGTACACAGATCACTTGTATAAGAAACCACTCCATCATGCTCGAAGATCTCTCTTGTGTCCTGGTATGTGATTTTGTCGTTTTCTATCTTTCCAGAATGGCAGGCAAAAGCAATGCTCTGCAATACCTCCGATAGGTGCCTCATTTGCGCCACCCGCGCGCCCGGACTCTTACAGCTCCTTCAGGTAAAACTTATTCATTGTACTGTGGACAACATTTTCGGGCCGTGGTATTTCCACATATCCTGTTTTCTCATAAATATGGACCGCTGCCTGCAGGCTGCTGTGGGTTTCCAGATACATACGCTTATACCCCATTTCTCTGGCACGATTCTCAATGTACGCAATCATTTGGCAGCCAAGCCCCTGCCCTCTGGCAGCATCCGCCAGATAAAGCTTTTGAAGTTCACAGCAGTCACCGTCAAATTCAGAAAAACCAACACCGCCAATGAACACACCGTTTTGCAAAAGTACATAGTAGGCGCGGCCATCAAATGAATAGAACCGGCTCAAATGGTCCAGACTCTCATCAAAATACACTGTCCCCGGAATATCCAGGTGATAGGCTTCCAGATTAATGCGGATCAATTTTGCCAATGCAGAATCATATTGTGAGGTTAACGGTCTGTATTCCACGTTTTCTTTCATGTTGTCTCCCCTTTCCAACTCCCGCTTCCAGTACTGTTTATCATTCATCATAGCAGAAAAAGACCGCCATATCAATCGGATTCCGGAACCTGACCGTAATCATTTTATTTCAAAATAGAATTCTCCGCTTGTTTTCCCCGCACTGCTGGTGTAAAATATAACTGAAGAAAGAATACAAATCATAAAAAGCACCGTATTGAGACAAATTTATTCAACTCCCAGGAATATTTATAGAAAAATGTTCGGGCGATGTTATCTCGTCAGCGGTGATTCACCACATGCAATGCAAAGGGAAAGAGGAAAATCCAATGAAATTCATGAAAAAAATGCTGATCTGCATATTGTGTACCTCACTGCTGTTGAGCCTGTCATCAATATCCGCAGCTGCCTCAGACACAAATCATGCTTCATCTCAAAAAAAGAAATTGGCAGGCTGGCAGACGATCAAAGGCAAAAAATATTATTACAGAAAAGGTGTAAAAGTAACCGGGTTAAAAAAGATTGGGAACAACAAGTATTATTTTAATAAGAAAGGTGTCATGCAGACAGGGCTGAAAACAGTCAATAAGAAAAAATACTATTTCGATAGAAACACCGGCTGTATGGCAGTAACTGCTGTATACAAAAAATATCTCATTGCATACAACGGTGTATGTTACAAAATACCGGATCAAAAAACGGGAAATAAACTGAATGACGCACATCGAGTTGCCAAAGCCATTGCCAAATGTATACCAAAGAAAGGCAAAGATATCAACCGGGTAGGACAGGCGGCATTTTATGTGTCTGTGTTCTCACAAAGATGCAGATATACCATGAGCGGCCCCGACTACAGCGAAGCCTATGGCGTCTTCATTGCCAAAGAATATTCCTGCGCAGGTTCTACCCGTGCACTGGGAATGGTTCTGGAGCATCTAGGGTATCAATGGACCCATGCAAACCCAAACAACTATACACACCAATGGTGCAAGCTCAAAATGGATGGCAAAAACGGATATGCCGACGGCCAGGTTGGAATGGTTGGATACGGCAGACATTTTGCTGAAAAATGATAAACGGAAAACACACAGCTCCTTATGTTCACACAGAAATATCAATACACGATTGGGGAAAATGAAACATGCAGAATTTTACATATAAACTGATTGAAGACGGAACTTATTGCGTGATGACGTATCAGGGAGACGATGAAACTGTCGTCATACCTGACAATCAAAACATTACTATCCTTTACGACGATTTATTCAAAGGACATTCAGAGATTACTTCCGTCCGCATACCAGATACCGTTACCGATATGGGCGAATTTGTGTTTGACGGATGCGTAAATCTCCGTCATATAACACTTCCGGCACAACTTGAAAATTTGTGGGGACACACATTTACACGCAGCGGTATAGAAGAAATCACACTGCCGGACAAGCTTACGAGCATTCCTCCATTTGCTTTCAAGGACTGCCATCAGCTGAAAAAGGTGGTGTGCGGTCCAGGGCTGAAAAAAATTCACGCATGGGCTTTTGGCGGATGCAGTCGATTGGAAGAAGTTGTTCACGGCCCTGATGTGGAGGTGAGTCCCCAGGCGTATGAATCGAAGGAACGGGATCGGTGATGTGAACCATAAAAAGACAGGAAAAAGCAAATCTCATTCCAATAACAGGGAGCAGAAAAATAGAACCGACGAAGAAATTAGATGAAATCCATAGAGCTTATGAAATCTGTAAGGAAGTATTTCACCTACTATCGGAATTATAGAAGCAGGTGCAGAAATTGTGGATAAAGATGAATATGAGTTTTATAAAATGGCACATGAATTTTTCTTCCAAAAAAGGCAGAAAGAAGTGGTTGCCGAAGGAATATATCAATGCAAAAAATCTATACTCTGATTGCTGGAGTAAATGGGGCGGGAAAATCATATAATTTAAAAAGAAGAAATGAGCAAATAAATTAAGGATAATTATTGCCAAGTGAAGGAAACTAGAGCGTGTTTGAAAATTATTTTTTATGGAAATTTTGCATAAAAGTAAATGCAATGTCAATGAAAACAATTATTCATTATGTATATACGGTATAAAAAAGCATACAAAACAGGGACCTGCGGCCCTTCGGAATGCTTTCAGTTTTAAGAACAGCTTTTCAACCAGGGGACGTTCCTTGTACCGCCGCCAGTCACAGCGGCGTTCGAACTCCGCGCCTTTCCTGGATGGTATTACTGGTTCT
>CAJUMB010000024.1 GCA_910587105.1 uncultured Lachnospiraceae bacterium | reverse complement strand
AACAGGAGCAGGCCATCATGGAGCTGCTGGAAAAGGTCAGACGGGCAAATTCGGCAAAGAGTGAATTTCTTTCTCATATGTCCCACGATCTGCGTACGCCCATCAATGGGATTCTGGGAATGCTGGCTATCATAGATAAAAGCCCGGATGATTTGCAGCGTCAAAGAGAATGCCTGGACAAAATCCGTGTGTCGACAGAGCACCTGCTCTCCCTGGTGAACGATGTTCTTCAGATCAGCAAACTGGAAAGTGGAAGACCGACGGTGGTAAGGGAACCGTTCGACCTCCGTGATGCATTGGAAAACTGCATTACGATCTTGTCCGCCCAGGCGGAGAAGGAGGGAATCCAGCTGGTGCTGGAGGAAACCGGATTACAGCATAACAGACTGATAGGAAATCCACTGCACTTGAAGCAGATTTTGATGAATATCGTAGACAATGCCCTCAAATATAACCGGCCCCATGGTTCTGTTTTTGTCCGGGTAAAGGAGACCGCCTGCCAGGGCGGGACTGCCGACTACCAGTTTGTGATTGAAGATACTGGAATCGGCATTGGAGAAGACTTCCAAAATCACATTTTTGAGCCGTTTACCCAGGAGCATCAAGACGCAAGGACCCACTATAGCGGTGTGGGGCTTGGCATGTCCATCGTAAAGAAACTGGTAGACCAGATGAAGGGAACCATTGAGATAGACAGCCAGGTGGGCAGGGGGAGTGTATTTCGGGTGACCCTGCCCCTCCAAATCGACGGGGCGCAAAGTACGCGGCCTGTGGATGATGAGCAGAATACGCGGAGCAATATTGCCGGAATGCGCATCCTTTTGGTGGAGGATAATGAGATTAACTGTGAAATCATGGAGTTCATGCTTAAAGAGGCAGACGCAAAGGTGGTAACCGCCAACGACGGAAAAGCTGCAGTGGATGCATTCACGGCAGCTGATCCCGGAACATTTGACTGCGTGCTCATGGATTTGATGATGCCTGTAATGAGCGGCTACGAGGCGGCCCGGGTAATTCGAGGCCTGGACCGGCCAGACGCAAAATCCGTGCCCATCATTGCATTGTCGGCTAATGCATTTGAAGAAGATGTGGCAATGGCAAAGGCCGCCGGAATGAATGAACATTTGGCGAAGCCGGTGGATATTAAAAAAATGTTTCAGGTTATGAGCCGGCTGAAGTGCTGAGCCCTGTCTTTTGGCTTTGATTTTATTTTTTCTTTGTGCCCAAAGCAAAAACCAAAGAATGGAGATGAAAAAGTATGAAAAACATGGTTCTGCAGCGTTCGCCCAAAATCAGCATAGCAGTGATAATCTGCTTGAATATTTTCATTTTTTCGTTTTTGGGAATATCCATTAACAAAATGAGCAAAAATACAATTGAGAATATAGGCACTACTTATATGGCGGGAATGAATAAGCAGGTTTCTCTGCACTTTGAAACGATTATTGCTCTCCGCCTGACTATGGTGGAATCCATAGCCCACATTGCAGCAGATGAAAAAAATTCCAGTTACGGCTCCAGAGAAGAAATAGAATACAGTGCAAGGGCAAGGAATTTTTTATGCGCCGCCTTATATTCGTCTGATGGCGAAATCGAAATGATTTATGGCGATCCCACAGCGCCAAACAATCCCCAGCAGTTTTTGGATAGTTTAAAAAACGGGGAACGCAAAACAGCCTCCGCTGCAGACAGCAGCGGAAATGATGTAATTTTGTTTGGTGTTCCCTGTGAATATCCCATGTCCAATGGCAGTGACAGCGTTGCTATTGTTGCGGGGCTTTCTACCAAATACATGGGCGAAGTCCTTTTTCTTCATACGGATAATCCTTTGATTTATTCATATGTCATACGCAAAGATGGCAGCTATGTGGTACGGGATCAGGGAGGAAAAAATGAAAATTATTTTGACAGACTTTATAGCATTTTTGACGGTCAGAATAAAGAGGCAGATTACTATATTGAACAACTGACGGCCGCAATGAATGCAAATGAAGATTATTCCGTGATTCTGAAAAGCAGCGAATCCCGGCGCCACCTATACTGTACCAATCTCCCCTATTGTGAGTGGTATCTGGTTACAGTTCTTCCTTTTGCCGGGCTGGATGACGCGATTTCAGGGATGGGCCGTCATTGGCTTGCCATTGTTTATATCGCTTTTCTTGCTGTAATAGTCATGCTCCTGTACATATTCTTTCAATATTTAAGAGTGTTCAAAAAACAAGTAGCCGAGTTAAAGCGTATGAATACGGAAATGGATGCTGCACGTAAGGCTGCGGAAAAGGCACAGAAAGAAGCTGAGCACGCCAATGCAGCGAAACAGGATTTTCTGTCCAGTATGAGCCACGACATACGCACCCCCATGAATGCCATAATCGGTATGACGTCAATAGCCCTGGCAAATACACACCATCCGGAACAGGTTCAGGAATGTCTGCGTAAAATTGCATTATCCAGCAAGCACCTGCTGGGTCTTATTAATGACGTACTAGATATGTCTAAGATTGAAAGCGGAAAAATGACACTGAATGTTATGCCTGCGTCTCTGAAGGAGATTATGGATAATATTGTAAATATCGTACAGCCCCAGGCCAAGGCGAAAAAGCAGCATTTCAACGCAGTTGTCTATGAAATCCTTGCGGAAAATGTATGTTGTGACAGTGTGCGGCTTAATCAGATTTTGATCAATTTACTGGGAAATGCTGTCAAATTTACGCCGGATAATGGTTCTGTCCAAATATCTCTGTACCAGGAAGCATTGTTGGAGGATACGTCCTGCGTCCGTACTCATTTCCTAGTAAAAGATACGGGTATAGGTATGTCAAAAGAATACCAGAAGAAAATATTTGACTCCTTCAGCCGGGAGGACAACGCCCGTGTACATAAAACAGAAGGTTCTGGGCTGGGAATGGCAATCTGCAAGTATATTACAGACTCTATGGGAGGTACAATCTCTGTTCAGAGCCAGCAGGGCAAGGGCAGCGAATTCCACGTTGTTCTTGACTTAGCAAAGGCAGACGGCCCCCAGGTGGAAACAACACTTCCTAACTGGAATATGCTTATAGTTGATGATGATGAGCGGTTATGTATCAATGCAGTTAATTCCTTAAAGTCAATCGGTATTAATTCTGAATGGTGCCTGAATGCTGAACGCGCAATGGAAATGACGGCAGAGCGCCATCACAGGAATGACAACTACCAGATGATTCTATTTGATTTGAAATTACCGGGCATGAACGGGATAGATGCTGCACGGGAAATCCATTTAAAATATGGGGAGGATAGTCCCACTCTGCTGATCTCAGCCTGTGATTGGAGCGAGATTGAAGATGAAGCCAGAGAAGCAGGGATTTCCGGATTCATTTCCAAACCCCTGTTCAGGTCCACTTTATTTTATGCCCTTAAATCCTTTGCCCATATTCCAGGCGAAGAAGATGCCCAAACCGAAGAAGATGTCCCTATGGATCTTAGCGGGAAACATGTTTTATTGGCAGAGGATAACGAGCTTAACTGGGAAGTTGCTAAAGAGCTGCTTTCTATTCTCCAACTGGAATTAGATTGGGTGGAAAACGGGCAAATCTGCGTTTCGAAATTCGAGAAATCTCCTGTTGGATATTATGACGCAATCCTTATGGATGTAAGGATGCCCGTGATGGATGGCTACGAAGCTGCCAGGGCTATCCGGGAGCTGGAACGTGAAGATGCGGACATTCCTATTATTGCAATGACCGCCGATGCTTTTTCGGAAGATATTCAAAAGTGTTTAGAGTGCGGTATGAACGGCCATTTATCAAAACCCATCGATATTCAGGCTGTTGCACACAAGTTAAAAAAATATCTGAAATAAGGAATGGCAGGGTTGAAAAAATATCCCCGTTAAAAAACAGACGCCGGTTTCTCAAAAGGAGAAACCGGCGTCTGCCTTATGATATATTACCCACAACCCCACAAAAGCGTTTTTCACGCACCTGGCAAATTATTTATCACCATTAAATTCTTTGATCGCATCCACCATAGCCACAATATTGGGAATTGGTGTATTTGCCTGGATATTATGAATGGTATTGCACACATATCCACCGTCTTTTGAGAAGATATCCAGTCTCTCAAGTACCTGCTCACGCACTTCTTCCGGTGTACCGAAGGGAAGAACTCTCTGGGTATCCACACCGCCGCCCCAGAACACGATGTCTTTTCCGTAGGTATCTTTCAGTTTCTGTGGGTCCATGCCTTCTGCTGAACACTGTACCGGATTCACTGCATCGAATCCGCCTTCGATCAGGTAAGGAAGTATGGGGAAAATACCGCCGCAGGAGTGTTTCAGTGTTTTCCATGTTGTGTTCTGATGAATCCAGTCATTCATCTTCTTGTAATAGGGCATATAGAATTCTTTGAATACTTCAGGGTCCATCATGGGTCCTCTCTGTGTGCCAAAGTCTGCCCCGCAGAGGAAAAATACATCAATTTCAGAGCCAAAAGCATCCCAGTATTTCTTGAAGCTTTCAATTGCTATATCTGTACCTTTTTCAAAAATCTCATGTACATATTCCGGATACAGCAGAGGAGCTGTGTACCATTCTGCAATATCGCGGATACCCTTGGGGTCTTTCAGGTTGGGACCCGGAATGTTGTTGGCATCGCCCAGACCAAAGTATCCCGGTGCCACCTGGATGGCGCGGCCGAATCCCTTCACTTCTTCCAGAACCTTTTTGTGATAGGCGATCTGCTCATCGGAAACCAGCGTATAGTCTTCCACATTGTCATCCGAATTCGCTTCATCTTCATCAAATTCCGGGGAACGTGTCAGATTGTCAAAGTAAAATCCGTTTGCCGGCATGTGGCCGCTGGGCGCGCAGGAGTCATCCCCTTCCGGATATACATAGAATCCGCCTTTTCCGTCATCTTTTACCACTGCGTTGCCGGGAATCAGCACGGCTTCTCCGCGGTATGTCCACTCTTTCCATGTATCAGTGGTATGCCCATATGTATCTCCATAGTTATACAGCTGCTGTACGTCACATCCCATGCAGTCTGCCAGATCCGGCTCTACATAAGCAGTCATTGTAGACATATCGTTGATTTTGGGCAGACGCTTTTCCAGACCATAATAGTCTCTCAGCTCCTTTACCACCAGTGCATTCACCATGGAACAGCTCATACCGCCGAAATCTACCGGAACTTTATCTGGCTGTGTATGGGCAAAAGCCGCTTGTACTCTTTCTTTTGATGTCATTTCATTTCCTCCTTCATTATGCTTATGATACGATTACTCTACCTCGCTGAGTTTTACAGGTCTTCCTTCACGCAGGGATTTTCCTGCCGCAAATGCAATGCGCACCGGCTCCAGGCCGTCTTTTCCGTTTACCAGTACAGGAGTATCATTCTGCACACTGCTGATAAACTGTTTTACCTCTTCGATAAAAGCATCGTTGTATCTCTCCAGGAAAAACCAGGTTGGTTTTGCAGATTTCACACCTGCACCTGTGCTCACATATGCCTCGTTCTCAATCTTGTTGTTATCCTGTACACAGCCCTTTTCACAGTGTACTTCCACACGCTGGTCATATCCGTAAGGAGCCTGGCGGCAGTTGTCGATTACACCGATGGCTCCGTTCTCGAATTTCAGAGTCACAATGGCGGTATCCACATCGTCATAGTCTGCAAAACGGGGGTCTACCAGGCATGCACCTGTGGCATATACTTCTGTCACTTCGCTGTCCGCCAGGTAACGCACCATGTCAAAGTCATGAATCATCATGTCCATGAAGATTCCACCGGAAACTTTCACATATTCCATGGGCGGTGCTTCCGGGTCTCTGGAACACACTTTTACCACAAATGTCTTGCCAAGCTCGCCGGAAGCTGCCACGTCGCGGACACCCTTGTGGCTCTTGTCAAAACGTCTCACAAATCCCACCTGGAGTTTCACCCCGTTTTCTTCCACAACTGCAAGGGCTTCTTTAATCTTCGCAATATCCGTGTGAATGGGTTTTTCACAGAAAATATGCTTTTTCGCCTTGGCTGCTTTGATTACAAAATCTGCGTGGGTATCTGTGGAAGAACACACAAATACTGCGTCCACATCTGGATTGTCAAATACTTCCTGTGGGTCATTGGTACATTTGGCAATTCCGATGGATGCCGCCCAGGCTTTCATCTCATCGTTCATAAACGGGTCTGCCGCCATGACGATCTCCGCCTCAGCAATAGCATTCTGCACATTAGCAGCGTGCAGCTTTCCAATACGTCCAGCTCCTAAAAGTCCGATTCTTAATTTCTCTGCCATTTTTCTTATCCTCGCTTCTTGTTATCTTTGATCATTTCTTTAAAATTATCATGTTTGATGCAAAAGTTTTCTGTAAAAACCGTGCTGTGCATTTTTAAAAGCACACACCTTAAAAGATGTTATCCTCATTTTACACTATCCTGCAGTTTTTTATTAGCACAATAATACATGAATTTAGCACAAAACGCAGTTTTTTGAAGCAGGAAATCTATATTCAAGCAGATTGCACAAATTTGCACGTCTTTCATTGTGTGCTTTTGGGGATATATGAGTTCCCTGCACATAAATCTATCCCGCCCCGGCAGGGTCCTTGGGTGTATTTTCTCTTACAGAACACAAAAATTCCTATTCGCAGAAAAACTCCCAGCTCCCGAAAGTCTTTCTCCGGAAACTGGAAGTTTTTGGCTATGCCATAATTTTCCCCCCTGCCATCAGAATGCTGTTGCCGTTAATATAGGCAGAACGGTCATCACACAGAAACGCAACAAGCTCGCCGATTTCTTCCGGCTGTCCAATATATCCCATTGGAATGGTGGCTTCCATTTCTTTATAAAACTCTTTTACATCTTTACCTTCCGCTTTTCCGCGGTTTGTAAAAGATTCTCTCAGAATATCAGTTTCAATATTTCCAGGCTGGATGGCTGCTGTTGTGATGTGGTACGGTGCCAGCTCAAGGGCCAGAACACGGGTCATCATACTGACAGCTGCTTTGGACATACAATAAGTACCGTTGAACGCTTCTTCCCTCACGGCCGCTATGGATGATGTATTGATAATACGGCCCTTTTTATTGGGAATCATAGCCTTGGCCGCCTCTGCACAGCAGATAAATGTGCCTTTTACATTAATGTCCATATTAAAGTCGTATTCCTCATCTGTCATATCCAGAAACCCGCAGATTCTGTCAACACCGGCTGCATTGAACAGACAATCTATGCGTCCGTATTGGTCCAGGGTTTTCTGAATGGCCCCTTTCACCTGGTCACGTTTTGTCACATCCACCACGGCCCAGATGGCATCTCCCCCGGACTCCTTGATCTCATCAACCGTCTGTTTCAGCCGTTCCTCATTCAAATCCACCGCTGCGATTTTTGCCCCGTATCCGGCACAGATTTTCGCGGCAGCGCCGCCGATTCCCTTTGCTCCC
This sequence comes from uncultured Lachnospiraceae bacterium, assembly GCA_910587105.1. GTDB lineage: Bacteria > Bacillota > Clostridia > Lachnospirales > Lachnospiraceae > MGBC164599. The sequence goes on along the minus strand of CAJUMB010000024.1, from coordinate 39,392 downwards.
CCTGTAATAAATATGACTTTTTCCTGTAATCTCATCCGCTTTTCTCCTTATACCAGCGTGTCTCAAAAATGCCTTATGCACGCCCTGCCGCCTTTTTCAGAATATTTACATCTTTTCTGAAAAGTTCATATACATCGGTTTCGAAAGTATTTTCCGGCCGTTTCTCATACAGATTTTCCATGATAATCCAGCCGCTGTAGTTCTGTTCCCGCAGGAAGTCCATCACCTGATGGAATCCTGATTCACCTTCACCCAGCAGAGATCCGGCCAGCACCCCGGCTTTTCCGTCTTTCACATGGAGCTGATTCCCCAGGTACGGATACAATTCTTTTAGAATCTCTAACTGATTCCATCCTTTCTCATAGTAATAGTTATAGCTGTCGTAAAACAGACTGAAATTTTTATTGTCCACACGCTCCACCAGTTCAATGGCTTTTGCCGGACGCAGTTTATTTTCGCTGGAAATCAAAACCCCTTTATCCTGAGCATAGGCGCAGGCATACTGGAACATTTCCACTGCGTTGTCAAACTGTTCGTCACAGTCAATGGAGCTTACGCCGAACGCGGGGACAAAAACCATGGGGATTTTCATATTTTCTGCCGCATCGACAGCGGCTCTCAGCGCCCCTTTCACAATCGGATGCATAGGATGGCCTTTGTGGGCATGAAAGGGAATAAAGTCAAAGCAGCTCATGCCGATGTTGCAGTATTCAATCCCATACTGCTCCCTGGCTTGTCCATATGCCTCCTGCACTCTCTCCCCCGCAGTGGGAAAATGGTTCTCATAGGTCCCAAATTCTATGGACATGCCGTCCAATCCCGCTTCTGCCACAAACTGCGGCGCGAAAATGCCGGTTCCGGGTACACAGAAATTACAGACACCAAGTTTCACTTCCATCTTTTTGTCCTCCTGAATTCTGATTTTCTATGCAGCCGCCTGCTCTTTTGCCCGTTCTTTTCTCCGTGCTGTGACCGCTGCATTCCCGCGGACTATGTCCACAAATACTGCCAGGATAATCACAATGCCGATTACAATGTACTGAATATCTGTCTGAGCCCCCAGCAGATTCAGACCATTGCGGATCACAGCTATTAAAAGAGCTCCGATTAACGTTCCGCTGATGGTTCCCTTGCCGCCGTTAAATGAAGCGCCGCCGATGACACATGCCGCAATGGCATCCATATCATATGTCTCACCGGCAAGCGGCGTGGCTGTGCCCACACGTCCCACCATGATAATTCCCGCTACGGCGCACATAAATCCTGACATAATATATACAAAGTTCAATGTGCCAGGCACATGGATGCCGGACAATCTTGCCGCTTCTTTGTTGCCGCCCACAGAATAGATCTTCCGTCCCAGAGCCGTCCGGTTCAGGAAAACACCTACCACTGCAAAAATCAAAATCACCACAATAAAGCATACTGGAAAATCCCCAATGTTCGCAGACCCTACAAATGTCACAGCCGGGGAAAAACCGGCAATAGGGGCAGCTCCTGTAATCAATAGAGCCAGTCCCCGGTAGACCTGGCGGGCGCCCATGGTTGAGACAAACGGGTGGGGAAGCTGCAGCTTTGTAAATAACAGACCGTTGATTCCGCCGCAGACCACACCCACAATCAGGGCTGACACAATCAGTATAAAAGCATTGGATACTCCATGCTGCATCAGCACGCCCATGGAACAGGATGAGAGTGCCACAATGGGGCCCACCGAAAGGTCTACGCCTCCGGTCAGCAGAATCATCAGCATTCCGCAGGATACCATGGAATTAATAGCAGCCTGGCGCAGAATATTCATCCAGTTGTTCATGGATAAAAAAGTATCGGAAACGATTGTCAAAACAACCGAAAGTATAAGGACCGCCATGAGAGGCCCCATAAACGAAGGCATCTTTCTTTTTTTCTTATTCTCATTACTCAACTTAGTTTTCCTCCCCAAGCAGCTTTCATAACATCTTCCTGATTAAAATGTTCCTCTTCCTTTGAAACTTCTCCCATCTTCCGGCCTTCCCGCATGATGATGACCCGGTCGCACATGCCGAATATTTCTGGCAGCTCAGAGGAGACCATCAGCACACATTTCCCCTCACTGACCAGCTCATTCATTACATTATATACTTCTATCTTGGCTCCCACATCGATTCCCCTTGTAGGTTCATCAAAGATATATATTTCCGCATCACTGTTGACCCATTTGCCGATTACCACCTTCTGCTGGTTTCCCCCTGACAGTTCTCCCGCCGCTTTATCCAAAGACGGTGTCCGGATTTGAAGTTTCTCGATGCAGCGCTTCGCCTGCTCCTGAATTTTCCCAAACTCCACAAAAATCCCTTTTTTCAGACTGTCTATGTTCACCAGCGTAAGATTTTTCTCGATGGATTCACTGAGCACCAGCCCCTGCTGTTTGCGGTCTTCTGTCAAAAATGCGATTTTATTTTTAATGGCTCCCCGGGGATATTGCCGTCACCGGCTATAATGATAATTTCCCGGCATCCCTGGTGCAGCCTTCCCTTTCCACCATCCATGTGCCCAAAGAGGATATGGGGAAAACCGCCTTTGAGCTTTTCCTGCGGCGCCTGAATAATCCGGAGGCTTCTCATATCCATCTGTGTCTGAACGGCAGCCTGGTAATCCGAAACTCCACCGACCCAGAAGCAAAAACCCAGTGGAACCTGCAGAACTGGTAAATTCTGCAGGTTCCACTGGGTCCCGTTTGGGGAAGGCCACAAAAAGCAGTGCCGCCCCATTTGTGGGCTGCACTGCTTTTTGAAAAAAAACTTTCTCTTTTATTTCGTCCTATTCCACTTCGCTGAGTTTTACCGGTCTGCCTTCACGAAGGGATTTTCCTGCTGCAAATGCAATACGCACTGGTTCCAGACCGTCTTTTCCGGTAACAGGTACTGGAGTATCATTCTGTACGCTGTCGATAAATTGTTTTACTTCTTCGATAAACGCATCGTTGTATCTTTCCAGGAAGAACCAGGTTGGTTTCGCGGCTTTCACGCCTGCGCCTGTGCTCACATATGCCTCGTTCTCAATCTTGTTGTTGTCCTGTACACAGCCTTTTTCACAGTGTACTTCCACACGCTGGTCGTATCCGTAAGGAGCCTGACGGCAGTTGTCGATCACGCCGATGGCTCCGTTTTCGAATTTCAGAGTCACAATGGCAGTGTCCACATCGTCATAGTCTGCAAAACGGGGATCTACCAGGCATGCACCTGTGGCATATACTTCTGTCACTTCGCTGTCCGCCAGGTAACGCACCATGTCAAAGTCATGAATCATCATGTCCATGAAGATTCCGCCGGAAACTTTTACATATTCCATAGGCGGTGCTTCCGGGTCTCTGGAGCACACTTTAACCACAAATTTTTTCCCAAGCTCGCCGGAAGCTGCCACGTCACGGACTCCCTTATGGCTCTTGTCAAAACGTCTCACAAATCCCACCTGGAGTTTCACGCCGCATTCTTCTACCACTGCCAGGGCTTCTTTAATCTTTGCAATATCTGTGTGGATTGGTTTCTCACAGAAGATATGTTTCTTAGCCTTTGCAGCCTTGATCACAAAGTCTGCGTGGGTATCTGTGGAAGAGCACACAAATACAGCGTCCACATCCGGGCTGTCGAATACTTCCTGAGGATCACTGGTGCATTTTGCGATTCCGATAGATGCGGCCCAAGCCTTCATCTCATCGTTCATAAAGGGATCTGCCGCTATTACAATCTCTGCCTCCGGAATGGAATTCTGCACATTTGTGGCATGCAGTTTACCGATACGTCCAGCTCCCAAAAGTCCAATTCTTAATTTTTCTGCCATTTTTTTCTGTCCTCTTTCTCTATTATTTTTTATATTTCAGGCAATTGCCAGATATCCATCTTATAATTTTCAGATAACTGCCGAATATTGCTTTCACAGCCAGCGTTTGGATAAAACAGACAAAATAGGAGCGAATTCAAAACGGTTTTGAGCTCCGTTTTGTTTATTTTATCCAAACCCGTGACTCCTGAAAAACCTACAACAATTATCTATTTTCTATCAATTGCTGCTTTCACTTTTTTCACAATATGTTCTGCCGTAAGACCGAACCTCTCCTCCAGGTAATCCTGAGGTCCTACTTCTCCGAAGACATCTTCCACTGCCACATATTCCACCGGTGTGGGGCATTTCTTGCTGAGCACTTCTGTCACTGCACTGTACAGCCCGCCGATTTTGTTGTGGTTCTCCGCTGTTACCACTGCTCCTGTGGCTTTTGCATATTTTTCCACCAATGCTTCATCCAGTGGTTTTACAGTAAACATATCCACAACTGTGATTTGAATTCCCTCTTTTTTCAAAATCTCAGCCGCTTCCATGGCCATGGCAGTCATAATGCCGCATGCAAATACCACAGCGTCTGTTCCGTTTTCTTTTACTACGATACCTTTTCCGATTTCTGCTTTAAAACCATCCTCATACATTTTCATGTTGTTTTTGCGGCCCACACGGATGTATTTGATGCCTTCTATATCTTTGCACTGCTCCAGAACGCTTTCCAGCATAGCAGCATCTGTGATGTCGAATACATATGCACCAGGAATGGCACGGTATAAAGCCATATCTTCAAAAGGCATATGGGTTCCGCCATTGAATGCCGCACACACGCCAGGGTCTGTACCGATTACGGTCACAGAGTTGCCTGCATAAGCACCGGATAAGAAAATCTGGTCAAAGCAGCGGCGGGATGCAAACGGGCCAAAAGTATGCACAATTGGTTTATAACCAACCGCAGACATTCCTGCCGCAATCCCCATCATATTCGCTTCTGCGATTCCGCAGTTAATGGCACGGTCCGGGTTTGCAGCGGCCCATTTGGCTGTACCGATACATCCCATCAGGTCAGCGTCCAGGTAAATCACATCTTTATCTTCTTCGGCGAGACGGGGAATTGTCTCTCCTAATACTTCTTTAAATGCGCGGTCTTTTTCACCATTATATACAACCTTCATCACCAATTCTCCTTCCTGTTATGCCAGTGCCGCCAGTTCTGCTCTCAGTTCGCCAAGCCACTTATCGTAAGTTTCCGCAGGCACATTCATGGAATGATTTCCCATGGTTTCTTCTACTTCTTTGACACCTTTTCCTTTTACTGTATCCAGAATCACAGCGATGGGCTTATCTTCTGCTTTTTTGGTCAGAGCGTCATACAGCTGTCCAAGGTCGTTTCCGTCAATGCGTACTGCCTCGAAACCAAACGCCTCGAATTTTGCTCTCAGGTCACCGGAATCCAGAATGTCTTTTGTATAGCCGTCCAGCTGTTTCTTGTTATTGTCAATGAGCCATACCAGGTTTGTCACTTTCTTAGCCGCGGTGAACATGGCTGCTTCCCACACCTGTCCCTCGTCGCTCTCTCCATCGCCTACGATTAAGAAGGTTCTGCTGTCACGGCCTTTTAACTTATCGCCCATTGCCATACCCACGGCCAGAGATGTTCCCTGTCCCAGAGAACCGGTGGTCATATCCACGCCGGGAGTTTTCTGGCGGTCACAGTGGCTTGGAAAGTTTGTTCCCGGCTGATTCAGCGTCTTGATGTCTTCATATGGGAAGAATCCTTTCAGTCCCAATGCCGCATAGACAGAAGGACCGGCATGTCCTTTCGAGCAGACCAGTTTGTCCCTGTCTTCCATTTTCGGATTTTTCGGGTCGTATTTCATAACAGCGCCATATAAAACGGCCAGAGCGTCTGCAACGCTTAAAGAACCTCCCACATGACCGAATCCCCTTGCCTTAAATTCTTCTACAGCGCCGATTCTGATCTCCAGTGCAAAACGCTGTAATTCTTTTTCCAACTGCTTGTCCAGCATAAAAAATCCTCCTTTTCGTCAGCCCGGCTGCCGTTTGCACTGCAATTGTGCCAACAGCAGCCTGTGCCTTACTGATTCACATGAAATATCTTGTATTCGGAATGTGCAGACAGATGCACAGTTTCGATTACAGGTTATTACAGACGCGCAACGCCGCTCTTTCTTGCAGCTTCTGCCACAGCTTTCGCAACGGCAGGACCTACTTTTTCATCAAAAGCGGCCGGAATGATGTAATCTGCAGACAGTTCCTCGTCTGAAATCAGATCTGCCAGAGCCTGAGCTGCTGCAATCTTCATCTCATCGTTGATATCGCTTGCACGTACATCGAATGTACCGCGGAAAATGCCAGGGAATGCCAGCACGTTATTCACCTGGTTGGGGAAGTCGCTCCGTCCTGTGGCAATGACCGCAGCACCGCCTGCCTTTGCTTCATCCGGGAAAATCTCCGGTGTGGGATTGGCGCACGCAAAGATAATTGCATCTTTGTTCATGGTCTTTACCATCTCTGTTGTCACTGCACCCGGAGCGCTGACGCCGATGAATACATCTGCACCAACCAGCATGTCAGCCAGGCTTCCTGATTTTTTCTCCAGGTTGGTCACTTTTGCCATTTCCTCTTTGATGGGGTTCATGCCCTCCGGGCGGCCTTCGTAGATGGCGCCTTTACGGTCGCAGAGAACCACATGTTTCACACCGCTGGACATGAGCAGTTTTGCAATGGCAATAGCCGCTGCGCCTGCACCGTTCATAACCACTTTGACCTGGTCCATTTTCTTATTGACAACTTTTAAAGCGTTCATCAATCCTGCCAGAGTGATCACAGCTGTTCCGTGCTGGTCATCATGGAAAATGGGAATATCACAGCGTTCTTTCAGCTTCTTCTCGATTTCAAAACAGCGGGGAGCTGCAATGTCTTCCAGGTTTACACCGCCAAAGCTGCCTGAGATCTGATAAATGGTTTCCACAATGGTGTCCACGTCTTTGCTCTTGATACACATGGGGAAAGCGTCCACTCCGCCGAATGCTTTAAAGAGTACGCATTTTCCTTCCATTACAGGCATGCCAGCTTCCGGTCCGATGTCCCCCAGCCCCAATACAGCTGTACCATCTGTCACCACCAGACACATATTGTGGCGGCGGGTCAGTTCGTAACTTTTATTCACATCTTTCTCAATTTCCAGACAGGGCTGCGCTACCCCAGGTGTATAAGCCAGAGACAGATCCTCTTTTGTTTTAACCGGAACTGTGGCAATAACTTCGATTTTGCCTTTCCACTCTTCATGTAATCTCAACGATTCTTTTGCGTAATCCATAATAAAATGCCTCCATTATATTTTAACATATTTGATACTAATGTCTAATAGAAATTACTGGGCTGCTCTGGGAAGTGTGGAACCTCCATAGGGCATCACAATCACAGACGCGTCTGCCCCCTGTTTGTTCATGGCAGTGTCAAAAGCTTCCTGTATGGTGCTGTATGGCTCCATAAACAGTGTTTTCACAAAATCCGGCTCCATATCCGATACCAGATAAATCTCTGCCCGCTCCAGCACCATAGCAATGGCCGCTGCTTTATGGCCGCCCAGTTTAAAATCCGCCTGTACCCGTTCTATCAAATCCTGGGGCTTTTTGGCCTGTGTCAGCCATTCTTCAAAAGTCTTTTCACCCAGGCCTTCCTTACAGGAACCCACAAGGATAATGGTTCCCCCATCCTTGATGGCATGCTTTGCGTTATCCAGCGCTTTTTGTGTCTGGTACAGATTCAGGTCTTTCGGTGCGCCGCCCTGGGAGACAATCACAATGTCCGCCCGTTCTTTGATTTTCTTCTGATACAGCTGATCCAGAAATGCGCAGCCTTCCCGATGTGCTTTTGTCACATCCCCAGCCACTGCCCGGATAACCTTTTTGTGCTCATCCAATACCACATTCAGGATAAAGTCAATGCCGCAGACAGCCGCTGCTTCCTCAATGTCTTTTCTCAGAGGATTGGTGGTGATATTCCCTGCACAGGCCTGCTGGTCCACCATCATGCTGTGGTTGGCCTGAATGGCGGCTCTGGTGGAAACTCCAGGCATAATGGCCTTGGCTCCGCCGGAATATCCGGCAAAATAATGATACTCAATGTTGCCCAGGCAGATTCTCTTGTCTGCCTCTGCCACTGTACGGTCAATATCCACAGGGGTTCCGTGGGCGGTTTTTCCCATGTGTACGCAGTCTGACGTGTCTGAATCCACACACTTGATTTCCCGGTAAGCCCTCTCACCTGCCAGCTTCTTCATTTCTTCTTCCGTATGGCATCTGTGGCTTCCCAGCGCAAAGACAAGGGTAATGTCTTCCGGCTTCACTCCTGCGCCGTACAGTTCATCCAATAAGGCCGGCATCACCACGTAGGTGGGCATGGGACGGGTAATGTCACTGGTAACCACTGCGATTTTCTCTCCAGGTTTTACCAGATCCCTCAGATAAGGGCTTCCGATAGGGGCATTCAGAGCACGGCGTACCTCTTCTTCCCCAGTCAGGTCATATTCCACCTGATTGGGCGTGAGCACCTCCATCAGATTCTTGTCTGGGATGTTCACTTCCTGCGTGGATGTGCCGATTCCAAGTTCTATTTTCATCGCCTTACTCCTTTGTAATGCCTGCGCCATGGCGCAGTGCTTTCACAACCGGAAGTTCTTCGCCTGTCAGGAAACGAATCAGCGCGCCACCGCCTGTACAGATATAGGAAATCGCCGCTGTCTTATCATATTTTGTGGTAGCTGTGATGCTGTCACCGCCGCCGATAACTGTGTAGGCTTCTGTGTCGCCCAGGGCTTCCCATACTGCTTTTGTTCCGTATTCTGTGGCTTCTTCTTCGAAAATTCCCATGGGGCCGTTGACAAATACAGTCTTGGACTCCCGGATATATTTCTGATATGCTGCCGACGTGTCTGCACCAATGTCTGTTAATCCCGCCTGCTCCGGAATGCTGCCGATTTTGGCTTCCTTGCGGACGCCGTCTTCTGTATAAGCCAGGTCTGTGGGCAGAACAATCTTATCCTGATATTTTTCGTAAATAACTTTTGCCTTGTCGATGTATTCTCCGTAATTGGATTTCAAAATGAAGTCCATGCTTCCTTTTCCGATGTCCTCTCCCTTTGCCGCCAGAAGAATATTGGCCACCAGACCGCCTGTGAGAATGTGGTCTGCAACGGAGGCGTTCAGCACCGTTTCCATCATCAAAAATGCGTCTGCAATCTTTGCCCCGCCCAGGACAAATGTACAGGGACGTTCCGGAGCTTCCATCAATTCCGACAATACACAGTATTCTTTCTCAAACAAACGTCCCATGGCAGATGGAAGCACCTGCTCAAAACCACACAGGGACGGCTGGTCTCTGTGGGAAGCCGCAAACGCGTCACACACATACAAATCCGCCAGCGGAGCCAGCCTGCGTACCAGAAGAGTCTGTGCCTGTTCTTCATGGCTCAGGCAGAGTTTCTGTTCAAATAAGGTCTGCTCCTCCGATACAAAACGCACGTTGTCTAAAAGCAGGATCTCTCCCGCATTCAGAGACTGAATCTTCTCGATTGCCGCCGGTCCGCATACATCCGGAATAAACTGGACTTCTTTTCCCAGAAGCTGGGACAGCACTTTGCTGTGCGGTTCTGTGGTATAGAAATTCTTATATTCAATATCGCTTCCCTGATGTGCCATAAGCACCAATTTGGCACCTTTCTCGGAGAGTTCCTTGATTGTGGGCACACAGGCTTCGATTCTGGCCGTACTCTTTAACGTCCCTTTTTCACGGTCCACCGGCTGGTTGATATCCACACGGCAGAGGACGATTTTATCCTTTACATCAAATTCATCAATGGTGCGAATTCCAAAGCGCATAATGGATTCTTTCCCCTTTCACGCAATATTTAACTTTGCATGTTCTCGGGCACATTTTTGCACAATACCCCCGAAAACTTTTCTATTTCTGCAAAGGGCGGGGCTTTTTACTGCCCCGCCCCTAAGATGACTAAATGAAACTATATTATTTTCATTCCTTCTATTTAAAACGTCCAATATTCAGATACTCATTTGTCTTAGCAGTACCTTCTGCACCGTCTGTCTGCATACCGCATGCAGCACGGATAGCATCCATTGTCTCAGGAATGGTAACGCTCTCCTGCGGAATGTTGATAGCGTACATAATGTCGTTGCCGCTCTCTACAATGCTGTCTTCCCACAGACCGATCTCATACATATCTCCTCTGGGATTTCCCAGGTCACGGGCATATTTGAACAGAGACGCATTGCCCTTGAATCCATCGTCAATACGTACCACACGGATACGAGGATGTTTCTCGAATGCTTCCAGAGCCATCTCTTTTGTGATTTTCTGTTTTCCTGTAGCTACCACTGTGATAATATGTCCATGGGTAACCGGAGTATGAACCAGAATACCAGTTGCATTGATGTGGGGCATAATGGTCATAAGGTCAACTGCCTGATGGGAAGGAGCTTTGTCCATCTGAAGAGCATTTGTCAGGCCGCGGTGATAATCACCCGGGTCAGCTACACGGCGTATAATGGTGATTGCCACTCTCTCAATGCCGTATGCACGGTCCAGACAGTCTACGGAACGAATCAGACCAGTTGTGTTGCAGCTTGTCAGCTTCAGGTAATCTTTGTTGACACCTTTTTCATAGTTTGCATAGCCATGGAAGAACACATCTGCAACGGAGTTCTTCTCTCCACCCTGGAAGATAGCTTTTACACCTTTTTTCTCATAGATTTCTTTATTCTTAGCACCGACTCCTCCCGGGGAAGAATCCAGCATAATATCTACTTTATCAATCAAATCATTAAATGTACCAGATACAGGAATTCCCAGCGCTTCAAACTGAGATTTGTCTCCTCCATCTACAAGATACAGGTCATAGGGCATTCCTTTTTCATGTAATGCACGGATTGACAGTGTAGGCGCCAGATCAGCAATTCCTACCAGTTCCATGTCTCCCTGCTGAGCAACGCCGTCTGCAAGACGCTGGCCAATTGTTCCATATCCGGCAACGCCAACTTTGATTTTTGCCATTGTTTCTTCTCCTCTCGTTTCAGAATTGGTTTATTTTTTATTGATTATGTGTTTGTGATTTGATTATAAAGTATTGGTGAAGTTTTTGCAATATGTTTTTGCTGTTTTTTTTAATTTTTTTCAGCTTCTTAGCGCGTGTTTGAAAATTGCTTTATGTCAACCGTGCGTCACAGTTTGTACCCAAGGGTATGATATGGGAGATTTGCTCCGCATGAGGACGCTGTAGCGGGCTACAGCTACCGAATAAGGAGCAAATCTGCCGCAAAGTGGGGCGTGCGGGTGGCGTGAATGAATTTTCAAACACACTTTAGTCTTCAGTAAAATTACTGATAGTTTTTACCATAAGCCACAGACTGCATATCACAAGTATCTTCACATTTTTGCCGAACTTAACAAAAACTTACTCAAAACTGTTGCATTTTCGCCCCATATATTGTTATAATATGGTTAAGAGGTGGATAACATGCGATTAGAACGAATCAATAATATGGAACAATACATTTTAAATCAGGGTACAGTGTCTCTGGACGATCTGGCCGGACATTTCCAGGTGTCCATTAATACTGTGCGCAGAGACCTGAATGAACTTCTTGGCCGGGGACACATACGAAAAGTATATGGGGGAGTGTCCGCCAAGACCGAAAGTGCACCGCTGCCCATGTCCGTCCGTGCATTCCGCAACAGTGACGAGAAGGAAGCAATCGGATGCATGGCCGCTGCACTGGTGAACGACGGGGATACTGTTTTCCTGGATTCCGGCTCCACGGTAGTCTGCATGATCCCTTACCTTGCCCAAAAGCACAAAATCACCATTGTCACCCACTCTTTAAGCGCTATGTATGAGGCCTCCAAGTATCCGGCTCTGCAGACAATCGCTCTGGGGGGGCTTTTCAATCACTCCACATCTTCCTATGTGGGTATCTCTGCACTGGAAGCTTTATCAGGCATTACCACTACGGCTGCCTATATGGCCGCCACAGGTGTGACCCTGGAACACGGCCTTACCAATACTACATTTTTTGAAGCGGAGATCAAGAGAAAAGTGGTACAGTGCAGCCACAAGGTAATTCTCCTTGCTGACCACAGCAAATTCGGGAATACTTCTCCCATTACTTTCTTCAATTTTGAAGACCTGCACGCCCTGGTTACTGACCAGAAGCCTCCAAAAAATTATATGGATACCATTGAAAAAAACAATATACAGCTTCTGTGCAGTTCATAAAATACACAAAAAACCGCCTTGATACAACAAGACGGTTTTTTGTGCCTTAACACCACTCCATAATAGCTTTTACTGCTGTTTTGGTATCATGAAGGGGGAACAGCTCATATCCCACATATCCTGTATATCCACATTCCTCCAGATGACGGATCACTTTTTTATAGTTGATCTCTCCTGTACCCGGCTCATGGCGTCCCGGAGCATCTGCCACATGGATATGGCCCATCTGATCTTTGTAATTGCTGATGGTATCGCAGATACATCCCTCATTAATCTGCATATGGTATACATCATAGAGCACTTTCAGTCTGGGAGAACCGATCAGTCTGCATATTTCTGCACCCATCTGGGTATATTTGAGGAAATTGCCCACATGGTCTGTGGTAATATTCAGAGCCTCCAGATTCAGGTTGATCTCCTCTTTCTCCGCCATCTTTGCACATTCTAAGAGCATATCGTACATGGAACAGAGTTTCACCGTATCGGATAAATCATCGTAATGATTCACTACAATGCCTCCATCGCCCAAAGCATTGGAGTGGATCGTCACACTCAGGGCTCCGATCTTCTTTGCCGCTGCTATGGACTGAGCCAGGTAGTCCAGATACTTCTGTTTATGGGAAGGATCCACCAGGGAATAGTCTGCATCCCCGTTAAATCCGCTGATAACGATTCCTGCTTTCTCTGCGGCTTCTCTGGTCTCGTCCAGGTCACGGATTCTCCAATCCCAGAATTCCACCGCTGCAAATCCATCGTCTTTTGCAGCCTGGAATCTGTCTTTCCATTCCAGTTCTGTGTACAGTGTATCAATACATGCACATTTTTTTAAACTCATCTTTTTATTCCCCGCTTTCTAAACATATAGTTTTTGTATGCTTTCACATATGTGCTTTCGCACAAATCATGTGCTTTTATATCTTCATTGTACTATCTAAGTCTCCATATGTCAATGAAATTATTTAGAAATCTTTTGGCTGAAAAGCTGTTTAATCAAGAATAGTATGCCGCTTCACCTGACAGGCGTTCCTCTCTATATGATACAATTGCACATGCACCCGTTTTGTGATAAACTAGAGTGTGTCTTAAAAATTTCGAGATAATAAGGAACAAAACCACCATGAAAAAAAGACCTACCATCCAAATGGTCGCCGACCAGGCAGGGGTATCCCGGGGTACGGTTGACCGCGTCATCAATAACCGCGCCCATGTAAGCCCGGATGTACACGCCCGTGTGCTGGATGCATTGAAAAAAACCGGCTATCTGCCAGCCCAGCAGTTCCATCAAAGAAACCTTCAGATGAAAACCGGCAGCCTCCCCGTAAAACTGGGCGTTGTGCTTCCCAACTGGACCGGCCATTTTAGATCAGAAATCCTGCGGGGAATCGAAACCGCCCGGGCAGAATTCGAAGACCTCCAGGTGGAAATTTTTACAGAAGAATGCCGGACAGATGTGCCCCAGGAAGTTCTGGAACTGATAGACAGCCTTTTGGCCAAAGGCGTTCAGGGGCTTTCCATCTGCGCGCCCAGCCTTCCCTCAATCATTGCCCGTGTCAACGAACTTCAAAACGAAAACATTCCAGTCATTACTTTTAATTCTGACCTGCCCCACAGCGGCAGGCTGGCTTTTGTAGGGCAGGATTACCATCAAAGCGGGCGCATTGCGGCGGAACTGCTCAGCAAATGCATCCCTCCCAGCGGAAATATACTCACAGCTGTGGGCAATTTGGAGTTTGATGGACACAAAAAGCGGCTGGGAGGCTTTCTGGAGCGGATGAAAGAATTGGAATTTGACGATTCACAGATTTGTGTCATTGAAACATTCAACGACTATCAGATTACCTATCGGAAGATATTGGAACATTTGCAACAGATACCGGAAACCCACGCCATCTATATGGCCAACAGAAGTGTGGCCGGATGTACAGAGGCGGTGAAAACCATGGATAAGAAGGGAAGAATACGAATCATCTGCCACGATGTGACAGAAAGCACACGGCTCCTGCTAAAAGACGGCAGTATCGACTTTACCATCACCCAGGATATCTTCCGCCAGGGCTATCTCCCGCTGGTATTTCTGCGGGAACGCCTGCAGAAAGGCAAAAAACCCGGTTCCGGTGTGCACAGCGCCATTTCCATTATCTGTTCCCAAAATATGGAAAATAATTGAGACCATCACTCCACAATTCCCATTTTATTCAGGGGAAAATACCGGAACCCAGCCTTCGCCTCAATCTGGTCTCTGCGGACAAAGGGCTGTTCCCAGAACCTGGAGTCCTCAGAACAATTCCGGTTATCCCCCATCATAAAGTAGCACCCTTCTTTCACGTAATACGGCCCTGCATCTCCAACGGGCATTTCCGGCACAAAACCATCCTCCAGCGGTTCTTCTGCACCGTTGATATAAACCTGTCCGTCGACTATTTCCACCGTCTCACCAGGCAGTCCGATGACACGCTTTATGTAAAGCTGGGATTCGTCATCAGGCAGACGGAAAATTACAATATCAAACCTTTGGGGGTCCTGGCTGAGATAAGCCAGGCGGTTCCCAAAGATCCGATCCCCCACCATAATCGTTTTCTCCATAGACTCCGACGGGATTTGTGCATTTACCACTACAACTTTATTCAGAAACAGCGCCAGCCCTCCTGCAAAAATAATAACTCCTAAATAAGAAAACAGCTCTCTCCATATGAATATTTTGTTCATTGTCTCCTCCTCCCTGATAAAATGTTTCCGGAAAGTCAAGCCTTTTGATACCCCTGAGTCGTATGCTTCAATTCTTTCGATAATAATACCAGACACCCCAAAGCGGCAGCGGCACAGAACGCTCCAATGAGAAAAATCATTTCCCGGCTTCCCCCTGTTTTCAATACATAATTCGTGATCACTGGTGCCCCTAATGCTGCTATGACCATGCCGATCATCACATACCCGTAATTTTCCCCCACATGTTCCAGTCCAAATATGGAGCCTGTCAAAGAAGGAAAGCTGCCCATAATACCGCCATAACAGCCATACATAGCTATAGTCGCTGCCATCGTGAGAAATGGTGCCTCATACATCAGCAAAACCATGGCCGCTGCACATACTGCCAGCACTCCCTCCACACATACCACTCGTCCCACTCTATCCGCCAGAGCAGGAAGAAAAAGCCTGACACCGGCATTGACCACTGAGCCCATCATCACTGCGCCTGCAGCGGCCGCTGGAGAAATTCCCCGTTCCACCTGCAGCGTCTGTGCAATAGGAGACAGAAAAAAATAGGACAGTAAGCCAAACAACATAGTCAAAAGAAGCAGATAAAATTTTCTGGTACACATCATCTCATCCGAAGAATACCCCCGCGGTAAATGGACGGCAGCTTCAGACGGTGCCGGGACATACCCTGCCATCTCCGGGGGATTTCCCACGAACAGGCTGGCAAGAATCCATGAGACTGCCGCAAGAATCCCCACTGCAAGAAATGCCTCCCTGACCCCGTACCGCTGCAAAATCATCCTGCTTAGCGGTGTCAGAAAAAAGCCGCACAGACCGTTTGCTGTCACCACAACACCGGATGCAAACCCAATACGCTCTGGAAACCATTTCAGCGCCGCTGAAACTATAGCGGTATAGACCATACCCTGTCCAAATCCCTGCATCAAACCATATGTGATATACATGGGCATTGGAGAAGAAAACATCATAAATGCCGACAGCAGGATTCCCGCGGAAAAAACGCCTCCGCCGACGAATACCACCAGTCTGGGAGAAAATTGGTTCAACATCCTGCCTCCCACAATGTTT
Organism: uncultured Lachnospiraceae bacterium; assembly: GCA_910587105.1. Taxonomy (GTDB): domain Bacteria; phylum Bacillota; class Clostridia; order Lachnospirales; family Lachnospiraceae; genus MGBC164599. The sequence continues at coordinate 23,476 of CAJUMB010000024.1, read as the reverse complement.
CCAAAGACAAAAATCAAAATCGCCAGATAAAAACACATGGACGCCTGTCCGCTTGTCCAGCCGGTCTGTTTCATCACATAGGGCTGATAGATTGACCAGATATGGGGATAACCTGTAAAAAACACGGCAAAAGCCCCGAAAATCAACATGAACGTTCGTTTCGCACTCTGTACATTTTTCATGGAAATCCTATCCCTTTCCTGTTGTGTCTAATTCCTTACTATATAGATAGGATTTCCCATCACGCCAGTCTTCAATCTGTCCAAAATCTGGCAGGGAACTGGAACTGCACCAAGTGCAAAAAGACTGCCGCATAACGCGACAGCCTTGCTGCTATTTCAGGACTTCATATCTTTCCGGTTCCCCAGCTCTACCGATATGGTATATTCTTTGAACTGTCCGCTCTCTGCTCTCTGAACCACTACCTCAACGTTCTCTCCGGCTGCATGGTACTGCAGCTGATCAATCAATTCCTCAGAAGTTGAGACTCTTTTGCCTGCCAGGGATGTGATAATATCATTTGGAAGGATTCCCGCCTTGGCGGCCGGCCCATCTTCTTCCACACTTGCCACAAATGCCCCACTTTCCACTCCATACATCTGGCTGAACTCTGCAGTGACGTCGTTGCAGGTGATGCCGATGTAAGAAGCATCGCTCTCGGCAACTTTTTCCCGGGTCATCAGGTCTTCCAGAATGGGCATGGCTGTGGAGATAGGAATCGCATAACCCATACCCTCCACATCATTTTCTGCCAGTTTGGCGGAATTGATTCCGATAACCTGGCCGCTCATATTCAGTAATGCACCACCGCTGTTTCCGGGATTGATGGCTGCGTCTGTCTGGATACAGGGAGTTGTCATGTTATCCACATAACGGTCCAGTGCGCTCACATACCCAGAGGTTACTGACTGGCCGAATCCCAGAGCATTTCCGATTGCCACCACTTGTTCGCCTACCACCAGGTCATTTGAACTTCCCAGCTGGGCTATTTTAATCTCTCCCAATGTTTCTTCCGGAATATCTGCTTTCTTTACTGCAATAACTGCCAGGTCATTCTCCGCATCTGTACCTTTGATTTGTGCGGCCACTGCATTTTCCGTATCTGCACCGCCCTGATTTTCTTCCGAAGTATTCTGGACATTTTCTGTCCCCTGTTCGTTCTTTTTATCCTGGAAGCACACACTCAGAGTTTTCGCTCCATCCACCACGTGATTGTTCGTGGCGATTAAAAGTTCATTTTCATTTTCTCCTACAATAATTCCGGAGCCGCTGGATTCCCCCTCATATTGCTGGGTTCCGCCTCCGCCCCAGCCAAAGAAATCAAACGTTGGAATCTCCTGTACGCTGATGGACGTGATAGCTACCACCGACGGCATGGTATTTTTCGCCACATCCGCAACTGTTGTCGTTGCCATGGGCACCACACTGCTGCTGCCGCTGTCTGTGTCTCCATCGCTCTTTGCCTCCGATTGTTCTTCCAGAGATGGCACCATACCCACTGTACCCACCTGCTGATTGGAGTTCCCCTGATCGAAGAAATAATTTCCCGCCAGGTTCACGCCCTGAAATGCCACGCCTGCCACCAGGCCGAATACCAGCCCTCCGGCAATGACGGCCATCACCTTTTTCCCAACACCATTTCCGCTGTTCTTTTTCTTAAAAGGCGGCTTTCCTGCAGGACCGCTGTCTCCCCCCATCTGATAATATCTATGATACTGCTGTCCGGCTCCCATTCCTGTGTGATTTTCCTGTGAAGTATAGGTGGTTCCTGCATGTTCTTCCTTATTAGATTCGTTAGAACTATCCATCATAATGAAATCGTTAGCCATAATTTCTATCCCCTTTCATCACTGTATCTTATCATTGCTTCCCTGTTTGTATGAATACAGTCTAACAACGAATTGTGTTTAATGTGTGATAGAACGTTTAAAAAAAAGTGAAGACTATTCCACAGTGACAGATTTCGCCAGATTCCTGGGTTTATCCACATCCAGCCCTTTGCCCAATGATACATAATAGCTGAACAGCTGCAGGGGAATCACCGCCAGGGAATTGGTAAAATAAGGATTGGTTTCCGGCAGATAGATCACATAGTCTGCGCTTTTCTCCACTTCCTTGTTCCCCGCATTGGTCACAGCCATCACAAACGCGCCCCGGGTGCGGACTTCCTGCATATTGCTTAAGGTCTTTTTGTACAGTTCTTTCTGGGTCACCAGCGCCACCACCAGGGTATCCTGCTCAATGAGAGATATGGTGCCGTGTTTTAGTTCCCCGGCTGCATATGCCTCTGAATGGATATAAGAGATCTCTTTCAGCTTCAGAGAACCTTCCAGCGAGATGGCATAATCAATCCCCCTGCCAATGAAAAATACATGTTCTGTGGCCAGATACCTGTTTGCGAAATGCTGTATCTTTTCCTTATTTCCCAGCAGAAATTCAATCTGGTCTGGCAGTTTCTCCAAATCATAGAGCATGGACTGGAACTGACTGTCGTCGATCTCATTTCTGACTTTGGCAAATTTCAGTGCCAGCAGGTACTGGGCTATCAGCTGCGTGCTGTATGCCTTTGTGGTGGCCACTGCAATTTCCGGGCCCGCCCAGGTGTATAAAACATTATCTGCCTCGCGGGCGATGGAGCTTCCCACCACATTTACAATCCCCAGGGTTCTGACGCCGCAGCTTTTCGCCTCCCGGAGGGCTGCCAGCGAGTCTGCTGTTTCCCCGGACTGGCTTACTATAATCACCAGCGTTCCAGGCTGGAAAATGGGCCTGCGGTATCTGAACTCCGATGCCAGGTCCACCTCCACGGGTATCCTTGCCAGACCCTCGAACACATATTTTGCCGTCACCCCGGTATGATATGCAGAACCGCAGGCCACAATGTAAATCTTGCTGACTGCCAGGATTTCCTCATCTGTCATGCCCAGCTCTTCAATGACAATATCCTGGTCTTTCAGCCTGGGGTGCAGAGTGTCCATCACTGCCTTTGGCTGTTCATAGATCTCTTTCAGCATGAAATATTCATAGCCTTCTTTTTCCGCAGCTGAAATGTCCCATTCAATCCTAGAGGATTCTTTCTGCACTTCCTCTTTATCAATATTGTAAAAATTCAGAGAATCCTTAGTCACTTTTACGATTTCCTGATTCTCGATAAAATAAACATCCCGGGTGTACTTTAATATGGCAGGCACATCGGAGGCGATAAAATTCCCATCCTTTCCCTGGCCTGCAATCAGCGGGCTGTCCTTGCGCACAGCATAGATCTCCCCTGGAAAATCCTGGAACAAAATGCCCAGCGCATAGGAGCCTTCCACCCAATACATAACTTTTGAAATGGCATCCAGGGGATCGCCTTTATAGTAATAGTCCAGCAAATGAGCCAGAACTTCTGTATCAGTCTCTGAGACAAACTGATACCCTTTCCCCTCCAGCTTCCTGCGCAGTTTCATATAATTCTCAATAATCCCATTGTGCACCACCACAATAGAACTGTCTTTATTATAGTGGGGATGGGCGTTCACATCTGTAGGCGACCCGTGAGTTGCCCAGCGGGTATGCCCAATACCCGAAAACCCAGGAAGAGTGCTGCCTCCATGAGTCATCTCCTCCAAAACTTTCAGCTTGCCCATGGACTTTACCATATCAATCTCTTTACCATTATAAACTGCCATTCCCGCAGAATCATATCCCCTGTATTCCAGCTTGGAAAGACCGTCCAGCAGAATCGGCGCAGCCTGCTGCTCACCAATATATCCTACAATACCACACATCTTCTCATCCTCCCGCTCTATGTAGTCAATTTTTGCAATTACAAAACATTATTACTCGTCACCACATCCAGCGTCTGGCAAAAGAAACAAATAAAGAGCGAATTCAAAACGATCTTGAGCTCCGTTTTGTTTCTTTTGCCAGACTCGTAGTCAAAAATAATTGATAAAGCACCGAAGCGTCACTCCCAGTAATTCGGCGTCATAGTACACACTTTAATCCACTTCTTTGGCAGCCGCTCATAATGCTTCCCCATCTGATACCCCATATATTTAAAACCGCTGTGCACCACAAGTTTAGGAATCAGCCAAGGTTTTCTCTCCCGGAGCAGATAACGGACCGCTGCACCCACCAGAGCAATCCCTGCTCCCTCCGACGGCACACCTTCAAAAATCTCCGGGTGTTCTGCCTGGGATACACCCAGATCAAAATTGCGCTGGAGCTGCTGCCAGCAGTTATAATTATGGGAATGAATGACCTGTGCATCTGCGGCATAAGCGATGCCGTATCCTGCCTGAATCAAACCCGCCCCAAATATCATATCCTCATTAAAAATGGCTCTAGGTATAAACCCGCCCTGTTTCAGATAAATTTCCCGGTTATATGCAGCACACACATCCGAACAGAAATAAGTTTTTATCCCCCGTTTCTTTAAGTCCTTCTTCCATGTTATGCTGCTTTTTGCCGGATAATTAAAATTTCTGGTAAACGCCTCTATGCAGTGGGCATTGATTGAAGGTATCTGCCTGGCATAACTGGCACCCACTCCCTGTATGGCCAGCGGACGAATCAGATTTCCCAGCATATCCAGATTTTGGGGAAGGGCGTCCTGTGTCATACATACAAAGATATGGCCAGAGGCATAAGACACACCCAGCCTCCTTGTACCGCCGTGGTCAAAATCGGCTTTTGCAATATGATGTACCTGCATATTCTCCCGGCCTGCTTCCCATTGGGGATTCCAAAATGCCTGTTCTGTATTTATGATAATCAGCTGGTTTATGGGATATTTTTGTCTGTACAGCCTGTCCAAAAGCTGTCCAAATCTTTTTCCCGGTTTATAAGTAGGTATCAGCACGTCTACCAATGGTTTCCCGTCTTCCATAGTTTCTCTCCTCCACATGGAGTTTATATGAATATAGCCGTCGGTTACCACATGAACGGTATCCGGCGGCCAAACACGCTCTAATCTACAATTAATCACTGCTCCCCTGCTGCTGCATCCGGCACGGCCATAGGTTCACTGCCTTCCTGACTCTGGGGTGTATCCGAATAATCTGTGTAGCTTTCTGGGACATAGGTATCCTGAACAGCCTGATCTCCTGAATAATTGGGGTCCACATACCCCGTATCCGCATAGTCATAGCCGTCTGAATAATTATCCTGGACATCTGAAGAATAATATTCCGTGGCCTGGGTAGTTTCTGTATACTCCGGAACTGCCGTCTCCGTTTCAGCGGCTTCGGCAACAGGCTCTGATGTGGGCTCCGGTGTATCACTCACTTCAATCCCTCCCAGTTCCGCAATCTTCTGACTGCGGTGGAACACCACATCTGAGGGCACATAATCACCATCGGCAAATAAAAACTTATGAAGCTCTCTCACATTGGATTCCAATGTTACCGGAAGCACCGTATCTCCTGTATTCTCCAAACGTTTTCCCGTATGTTCGTACGGAAATCCACAGGTCTCGTCAAAAGAATATGACAACATGCCGGCACCCATATCAAAAATCTGTGATTTGGACAGGGAAGTCTTTACCAATGGAAATACTTCATCCATGATGGAGGATAACGTGCCCAGGCTGGACTTTTTGGCCTTCTGAACAAGTTTTTGAATAATCAGCCTCTGTCTCTCCGTGCGCTCAAAGTCCAGACCAGCCGTGTAACGGATTCTCGCATAGGAAGTAGCCTGCACTCCGTTCAGCTCATATACACCAGCCACTTCCGGTTCAATTCTTGTATAATCCTCACCGGAAATTTCCGAAGTTTCCACACAATAATTATTCATGTGAACCACCTCGTCTGCAGTCATCTCAATGGTGAGACCGCCCAGAAGGTCAATCACTTTCACCAGTGCATTCATATCCACAGTCACATAATCCTGAATCTGCAGATCCAGGTTGGTATTCAGCATGGACACTGCCTGGCTGGCTCCTCCTGCCATATAGGCAGAGTTGGCTTTCATATAAGAATCATTGCCCACATTCAGCAGAGTATCCCTGTATACAGATACCAGCTTTACCGCTTTTGTATCATTATTGATGCTGGCGATGATAATTGTGTCACTGTTATTGACACCCATATCTGAACCTTCTCCACGGGAATCCACGCCAAAAAGAGCTATATTCTGATATCCGGTCATTTTCTCGCTTGTGACCATATTCATCTGCACATCGCCCAGATCTTCACCCTCTATCTTGCTCAGCTTGGAATTGATCTGCCCATACACGAATAAACCTCCGATCAAAAGCACAAGCACAATCAGTTCCCCGATAAACAAAATGACCCTTCTCTTGGTTCCTTTTTTCGCCATGTTCTTCCCCTTATCTAATACGCGTTTTTATTTACAAATCCTTTGAATACCGTTAAAATAAGAATTTTCACATCAAAGCCCAAGGTCCAGTTCTCAATATAGTACAAGTCGTATTCAATGCGCTTACGAATAGAAGTATCCCCCCGATATCCATTTACCTGCGCCCAGCCCGTCAGTCCCGGCCGTACTTGATGTTTCACCATATATCTGGGAATCTCTTCCCGAAACTTTTCTACAAAAAACGGCCGCTCCGGCCTGGGTCCCACCAGACTCATATCGCCTTTCAGAATATTGAAAAGCTGTGGAAGCTCATCAATACTGGTCCGGCGCATAAATTTCCCCACTCCTGTTACCCGGGGGTCATTTTTCGTTGTCCATGCTTTTTTCTCTTCACTTTCCTTCTGCACCTCCATAGACCGGAACTTATACATCTGAAATGTCCGGTTGTGAAGCCCCACCCGCTCCTGTTTATAGATAAGCGGACCAGGCGAAGTAAGTTTGATAAATATACAGGCAGCCAGCATCACAGGCGAAGCAATCACAATTCCAAAAAGAGAGCCCGCAATATCCATAAGCCGTTTCAGGACCGCCAGGAAATTGTTGGTCAATGGCACATGCCGGATATTGATCACCGGAAGCCCCAAAATGTCTTCTGTATACGGCTTTGTGGGTATAATATTATTATAATCGGGAATAAATTTTGTATGCACGCCTGACTTTTCACAGAGTCCCACAATTTCTTCCAGTCTGTAATACTCGCCCAGCCCCAGAGTAATGGCGATCTCGTCCAGATGATTTTCCTGTAAAATATCCGTCAATCCCGCAATCATGCCCACCACAGGAATTCCTTTATACACTGTCCCCGTCTCTGCCTCATCGTCCAAAATCCCTTGAATGGTGTAGCCCCATTGAGGATTGGATAGAATCCTGTCAACATATTCTTCCGCAGCACGGCTGTAACCCACCAGTAAAATATACTTCTGATTAAAGCCTCTCCGCCGCATGTCCCTGAGCACATAGCGGATCACATTGCGCAGCACCGTTTCCCCAACAATGTTAATGCCATAAAAAATAAAAATCACCCACCGGGAAAAATCGATGATTTTCAGCACATACAGTGCCACCATAATCAAAAACACACCCAGTGTATTGGCTTTGACAATATTCGCCAGCTCCAGCCTGCGCCCCTGTACACGCTTCGGCGTGTATAGATGAAAGGCGTAATACAAAATCAAAAATCCAGGTACAATAAGAAGCAATGCGGACATATACTGTTCAAAAGAAAGTACCCGGACAGAGGTTTCAGAAAAAGGCCCGCTGAACTTAAGAAACCAGGCCGACACATAAGACAAAGCAATGACCAGTGCGTCAAATACCACATGCAGCCGGTTAAAATACCTCTGGTTATCTCTAATCAAAGTTTCCTCACCTCTACATATTCCATCAATTCATCTTTCACGTAAACCAATATCAAATATTACTATATAGTAGTTGCCCCGAAAAGGCAATAAAATATTCCTCTTTTATCATAAAAATTTTGGGAAATCCTCCCTACTTTTTCAGACATCTCACGATATTAATCCATAGTTCCATCTGTATTCTAAAATAATTCCAAAAATTTCTAAAATAAAATTTAACTTTTTTGTCTTTTTGACAGATTTCAAATCCCTGACGGATTCCCGCTGCATATTCCTTTCCGAACCCCTTTTTTACAAAGAAAAGAAATTTTATGAGAAAGCCTGCAGTCAAAAAGGGCAGATTCAAAAGGAGCTGCCCCAAAGGCATGTTTTTATAAATCAAATATATATTATTTCTGGCTGAATAGCTGACTTTAAATGGATTGTACCGGGAACCAGTGGTTCCGCTCCCCACATGATACACCACTGCTTTTGGAGCAAATACATTCACATATCCGTGGATTCTGGCCCGGTATCCCAAATCCAAATCCTCCAGGTACGCAAAATGTGTCTCGTCAAAATATCCGATCTTTGCCATCACATCTTTTCTATAGATGGCGGCACCTGCGCAGGATGCAAAAATCTCCTTTTCCCTGCTGTAATCTTCCTGGAACCGTCCTTTCCCCCTTGCATAGGCCCACCCCAGGGCATTGTAGTAATTCCCCGCATCGTCGATTTGCTCTCTGTGATAAAACTGAATCATTTTCGCACTGCAGGAAAACCGCTTTTTATCCTTTTGAATGCATGACAAAAGTCCCTGTACGAACCCGGGGGCTGCCTCTGTATCGTTGTTCAGCAAGATGACAAATGGCGTACCGGACGCTGCAATTCCGGCATTGACCGCTCCGCAGAAGCCCTGGTTTTCGGACAGAGGAATGACTCTCACCTCCGGGTAATCCCTGGCCAGCAGTGCCTGGCTTCCGTCTGCGGAGGCATTGTCCACCACGATTGTCTCAAATTCCTGGCAGTCCTGGCGGCGCAGGGCATCCAGACAGACTGGGAGGTAGGTGATTCCGTTGTAATTTGGGATGATGATTGTAACTTTTTTCATGGGAACTTTGGCTCCTTTCCCACAGTTCCTTATCTAGTTTTGGTCTTTCCAGGACTTTGAAAACGCCCTATGTCCGCCAGGCGGGTGAAGGCTCCTCAAATATGCTTTATTCCAATGGTCTCAGTGAGTAGTTCCACTTTGTGAGGGAGAGATTTTTATTATAATAGGGGTCGCCTTTTTTTAGGATGTCTATCCAGTGGCTCCGCATGTATTCGATTTCTCTCTGGAAGCGCCGGACTTTTTCTTCGCTGTCCTCGGCTCCTCTGGTTTTGGATTCGTAGTGGTATAGTTCCACGTATGGGTTGTATATGACCAGATAGTTTTGCCGTCTTATTTTCAGACACAGGTCCACATCGTTGAAGGCTACAGCCAGTTCTTCTGTAAAGCCTCCTGCCTGGTGGAAGATTTCTGCTTTTGTCATCATGCAGGCGGCGGTTACTACGCTTAAATCCTGCTGGATGGAGGCTTTGTGCAGATACCCTGTACGGTTTCCCGGCATGCCTGTGAACATGTTTCCCGCGATTCCCCCGATTCCCAGGATACAGCCTGCGTGCTGGATGGTGTCATCAGGATAGTAGAGCTTTGCTCCCACGGCCCCTGCCTCCGGACGCTGGCAGTTCCCCAGCATTTCTTCCATCCAGCCGGGGGTGATTACCTCTACATCGTTGTTGAGAAACAACAGGTAGTCTCCTGCTGCCAGGGATGCACCGTAGTTGTTGATGGCAGAATAGTTGAAAGCGCCTTCCCAGACGGCCACCTGTATATTGTCTTCTTTTTTCAGCTCCTCATAGTATTGGAAAATTTCTTCTGAGGTACTGTTGTTTTCTATGATAATGATTTCGTAGTTTTTGTAAGTGGATTTCTCTTTTATGGAGCGCAGGCACGTTTTCAGGGTATCCTTTTCATCTTTATTGGGAATGATGATGGAGATCTTTGCTTCTTCCCGAACAGGATAGTCTACCCGGTAGAATCCATAATCTTTGGTGTGGGAGACCCGGCCCGGCGTGTCTGTACGCCTTAAGTGTTCTTCTATGGCCTTTCTGCCCGCCTCATAGGCGTACATTTTACTGGCTGGATTGTCTGCTGTGGAAGATTTATGGGTGCGCCAGTGATAGAGAATTTCCGGTATATGATGGACTTTCTCTGCGTATTCGATACAGCGCAGGATAAAGTCATAATCCTGTGCCCCGTCGAATTCCTTCCGGAATCCTCCTGCCTGGGATATCACCGCTTTCTTCACCAGGAAAAAGTGGGTGATATAATTGTTGGAACGCAGCAAATCCAGGTTAAAATCCGGTTTCAGATGGGGCTGGAAATGTTCAGCCAAATCTGCAGTTACTTTGTCCTCATCGGTGTATATACAGTCAATCTCCGGGTCCGACTCCAGAGCCCGGACAATCTCATAAAGGGCATTGGGCGCCAGCAGGTCGTCGTGGTCCAAAAGCCCCAGATACTCTCCCTGCGCCATGGCTAACGCCTGGTTGGTGTTTTCCGCTATCCCCGCATTTTCAGAAAGATTGTTCCAGCGAACCCGGCTGTCCCTGTCCCCATACTCTGCCAGCACCTGGCTGACTGTCTCATCTTCCGGACTGGCGTTGGCGATACACAGTTCCCAGTTATCATAGGTCTGATTCAACAGGGATTCAATCATCTCCCGGAGGAATGTCTCCGGTGTGCGGTACACAGGCACCGCCACGCTGATTTTCGGTTTTACCTTCCACCTTTTCTTCTTCTGGCGGGCCAGTTCTTCCTCTGTGGGGCGGTATTTTTCATACCAGGGTCCGTAGGGAACTTCCTCCGGTTCGAATCTTTCCCCCAGGCGCACCCAGAATTCCTTCAGCCCGTAATGCTTCAGATAACGGATGCCCTTTTGTATGGTATAAGGGGAAAGCTTCCGAAAAAGCCTCCCCCACTCAATATGACTCATGGATCTATCCTCAATTACGCTTCATCAATCGCTTTTCCAATGTCATTTCTCATATATTTATTTGAAAAATCAATCCATTTTACTGCTTCATAAGCATTTTTCCTTGCTTCTTTCAAGTCGTTTCCCTTGGCGGTAATCCCCAGCACCCGTCCTCCGTTGGTGACCACCGTATCGCCGTCCAGTTTAGTTCCGGCGTGGAAACAGTAATATCCGTCCTGGTCCTTGAATTTTTCAAATCCGTAGATGGGGATGCCTTTTTCATAGGCCAGCGGATACCCATCGGATGCCAGCACCACGCACACAGCTGCATTGTCCTCAAATTCCAGGTCAATGTCCGCCAGCCGTCCCTCCAGACATGCCTCCACCACTTCTATAATATCGTTTTTCATCCTGGGCAGCACCACCTGTGCCTCCGGGTCACCGAACCGGGCATTGTACTCCAGAACTTTCGGGCCGTCCTGGGTGAGCATCAGACCAAAGAACAGGATTCCGATAAAAGGTCTGCCCTCCTCCGCCATGGCATCCACAGTAGGCTGGAAAATCTCCTTCTGACAGAAATCATCGATTTCCGGCGTATAGAAAGGACTGGGGGAGAAGGTGCCCATGCCGCCTGTATTCAAGCCCTGATCTCCGTCCTTGGCCCGCTTGTGGTCCTGAGCGGATGTCATGGTTTTCACTGTCTTCCCATCCACAAAGGCCAGTACTGACACTTCCCGTCCTGTCATGAATTCTTCGATAACCATGGTGTTTCCGGCACTTCCGAACTTCTTGTCTTCCATGATAGTCCGTACCCCGTCCCTGGCTTCCTCCATATTCTGGCAGATGAGCACGCCCTTTCCAAGGGCCAGACCGTCAGCCTTCAGCACAATGGGGAATTTGGCGTGTTCCAGATAGGCGATGGCTTTCGCCGGATCGTCAAAATTCTCATAAGCCGCTGTGGGAATGTTGTATTTTTTCATCAGGTCTTTGGAAAATGCCTTGGAACCTTCTATAATAGCGGCATTTTTCCTGGGCCCGAACACTTTCAGCCCTCTCTTTTCAAACACATCCACAATGCCGCCGGCCAGGGGGTCGTCCATGCCTATGATGGTCAGGTCAATGGCCTGTTCCTGGGCAAAATCCGCCAGTTTCTCAAACTCCATGGCACCGATATTGACACATTCGGCATATTCCCCGATTCCGGCATTTCCCGGAGCACAATAGATCTTCGTCACTTTCGGGCTTCTTGACACACTCCATGCAACTGCGTGTTCCCGTCCCCCGCCGCCTACTATCAGTATCTTCATTATCCCTCTACTCCTTTATCCGTGCTGTTTTTTGTTCCACAACTATTTTTCCATTGGCTATCAGATCAATGGCCTGGGGCAGAATCTGCCATTCCGCCTGCTCCATCACCCTGCGCTGGAGAGTTTCGGGAGTATCTTTTGGCAGAATCTCCACTGCTTTCTGTAATATAATGGGGCCGGTATCCGTCCCCTCATCCACGAAATGCACCGTGGCTCCTGTCACCTTCACGCCCCGCTCCAGGGCTTTCTCATGGACATGCAGTCCATAACACCCTGTCCCGCAAAAAGACGGAATCAACGCAGGATGCACATTGATAATCCGGTTTGGATAAGCCTCCACAACTGCCTTGGGCATGACCACCATGCACCCTGCCAGCACGATCAGCTGGGTTTCATAGGACTGCAGCGTCTCCAGCAATGCCTGATAATACTGTTCCCGGCTGTCATAGGACTTTGGTGAAAGGCAGAGTGCCGGGATGTTGTGTTTCTCAGCCCTCTTCAGGGCATAGGCTCCGGGATTGTTGCTGATGACCACTTCCACCGATGTGTTGGTAATCCTGCCCTCATCCATGGCATCCAGGATTGCCTGCAGATTGGTGCCGCCCCCAGAGACCAAAACTGCAGTCTTTAACATAACGTCACTCCTTTTTCACCGGAAACAATGGTTCCCACCACGTAAGGCGTCTCTCCCGCCTCTTTTAAAACTTTTACTGTCCGGTCCGCATCTGCCGGGTCCACAGCGGCGATCATGCCGATTCCCATATTATAAGTATTATACATCACCTGTTCCTCAATACCGCCTTTTTCAGCCAGCAGGCCAAACACAGGGGGAACCGGGTAGCTGTCTTTTTCAATCCTCGCGTGGGCGCCTTCGCTGAGCATACGGGGAATATTCTCATAGAACCCTCCTCCCGTGATATGGCAGCATCCGTGGATAGAAACTCCCGCCTCACGGATAGCAGACAGGGCTTTTACATAAATCTTTGTAGGAGCTAACAGCGCCTCGCCCAGGGTACATCCCAGTTCTTCATATCTTGTATCCAGAGACTCTCTGGTCATATCAAAGACTTTGCGAACCAAGGAGAAACCATTGCTGTGTACACCAGAGGAGGCCATACCCACCAGCACATCCCCCGGCTTGATATCTCTGCCTGTGATCAGATCTTTTTCATCCACAATCCCCACGGCAAAGCCGGCCAGATCATACTCGTCCTCCGGATAGAATCCCGGCATCTCTGCCGTCTCCCCGCCGATTAAGGCAGCCCCTGCCTGTACACATCCTTCCGATACGCCGCTTACGATCTCTGCAATTTTCTCAGGGAAATTCTTGCCGCAGGCAATATAATCCAGGAAAAAAAGCGGCTGTGCGCCGGCGCAGGCAATATCGTTGACACACATTGCCACACAGTCAATCCCCACTGTATCATGCTTGTCCAGCAGAAACGCCAGTTTCAGCTTTGTCCCCACCCCGTCTGTTCCGGATACCATGGTGGGCTTTTCCATGTTTTTAAACCCTTCCAGGGAAAACGCTCCGGAAAATCCACCGATTGATGTGAGCACCTCCGGGCGCATGGTCCTGCCGATATGTTTTTTCATCAGTTCCACTGACCGATAGCCCGCCTCAATATCTACGCCTGCCTTTTTATAATCCATAGCACCCTCCTAATACTCCTGATACCCCACTTGCTGCAGCCGGGCATCCTTCGCCTCCACCTGTTCTTTCAGTTCTTTTGCGTACTCTTTCAGCCGTCCCAGCAGTTCTTCATCAGATACAGCCAGAATCTTTGCCGCCAGAAGTCCTGCGTTGGCACCGCCTCCTATGGCCACCGTTGCCACTGGTATTCCGGAAGGCATCTGTACAATGGAGTACAGAGAATCCCTTCCCCCCAGAGAAGTTGTGTGCATGGGAATCCCAATCACAGGCATGGGGAATATGGCCGCACACATGCCGGGAAGATGGGCTGCCATGCCTGCGCCTGCAATGATCACTTTCAAGCCCTTTTCCTCCGCTGATTTGGCGTATTCAAAGAACACATCCGGCTCCCGGTGTGCTGAGATAATCCGCATCTCATACTCCACCCCCAGCTTATCCAGTATTTCCGCCGCTTTTCTCATCACAGGCATATCAGAATCACTGCCCATGACAATTCCTACCTTTGCCATCTCTCTACCTCCTTACAGTTTCTTACCATTTTATTATGTTTATATCTCTCTTGTCAATGAACCAGTTAGAAAAGGCCCATTTCATAGAGTGTATCTCAGGCTCAGCCAGAGTTTGGAGAAAATAAACAAATAAGGAGCGAATTAAAAACGGTTTTGAGCTCCGTTTTGTTTATTTTCTCCAAACTCGTGAACTTTTGAAAACTTCCCCAGTTATCCTAATAATAACGGCTCATTTAATTCTTCCGTCCCAGGCAGGACAAATCTCCCGTTTTCCAGGATCTTCACCGCTCCTTTGGGAGTAATCACCTGAATATGCCCCAGCTCGTCATAGGGTATGGTAATATCCGTATGGCATCCCATATATGCCTTGTCCTTATCCTGGAAGCGGAGCCTTGAAACTTCATTGTCCCTGGCAACCACTTCTCTGCCGTCTGGATTCTTCACCACAACATCTTCCGACCAGCTGTAGCAGGTATCCCCCACTGCAAAGTGAGGACCCATTTTCTCCGCTATTAATATAGGAAGTTTATCCTCAATCTGATATTTTCTGGCCGCCACATATGCCGTGGTATTGGTGCCAATGGCGAACTCTCCCATGGGAAGGCTCTCGTGATGATAAAGTACATTTTCCCTGATATATTTTCTGTTTTCTTCTTCCTCAGAAAAATTACCACAGTGATAATCCACCACCATACCATCTCGAAAAACCAGCTCCAGGTCTTTATACAAAAGCCCGTTCAAATACACCTGGCTCACATGGAGCACCCCATTGGTGCCCTTCAGCCTGGGGGAAGTGAACACTTCCCCCACAGGGATGTTTACATCTGCCACACAATTTTCAAAAGCTGTCTGTCTGGTTCCATCCTCAATGGGATGAAGGGCCACAGTCAAGTCCGTCCGATTTGTATCCTTGCCCTGAATATGCACCTGATTCCCCTGATCCATGGCCTGGATAATCGTCTGCTGTATCTGCTCATAGACTTTAGCATCCAGGGTATTAATCCGGACCACTTCCCGGAAAATCTCAGAAAACTGCCGGCCGATCTCCGGCACCGGCCAGGCAATAATGGTAAAACTGCGCTCTTCCCCTTTGATATAGCGGTTGGTAATCTGTGACAGCTGATTATCCATATAAACCTGGAGTTTTTGCTGGCTTTCGCTTAAAGTAAGCGCCTCCGGCTGATTTTCCGGCGTAAAAGGCGTCTCCCCAAATATTTCCATCACCGCAGGGCCCCCATGCACATCCGCCAGCTCCCTGTGTTTCTCATAGGCCGTCTGTGCCGCCCGCAGTCTGCGCTGGACAAAATCCTCATCCAGAAACAGGGCTGCGTCTCCCCGGTGGTCATAATCAAACTGCTGATTGGGTATATGGCCGTAATAGCCGATTCTGTGATGCTGCTTCTTATTGACCACATGGCCAGCAGCCCGGTAGATCACCGGCTGCAGTCCCATCTGGCGAAACTGTCTGACAGCAGCCCGGACAACCCTCTCAAATCCCAGACAGTAACGGATATTCACCGTCTTCTTTTTGGATAAGTCCTTATTGCCATTGATAAATCCCATCCGGTAGCCTTCTGTATAAGTGCGGGCCATCCGGTCAATCTCCTCCTGGCTCAGACTCCCCAGAAACTGGGCTGTCTGACATTCGCTGTCTGTAATATATTCTCCAAAATCATACAGGTATTCTGTGGTTCCCAGATCTGCTTCCATGAGAATCGTCTCCGCAAAAGAACAGGACGGGTCCAGCTGTTCTTTGATGCGCCTTTCCACCATATCCTCACAGTAATCGCTCACATACCAATACAGAATATCCCTGATTTCTTTCGGCTTCGGCAGTTCTTCCCTGGAAAATGCCCCATAAACCTCCAGAAACAGTTCACAGCATACGGTCATATCCCAGAGACGGCCCTCTATACTGTACACAATCATTCCCCTCAGTTCACTGTATAAAAAACTCAGATAACGCCCGTAATCTCCCAGACATTGGACTGCATATGCAGGATTTCCGTAGGAATGGCTGTAGTATGCAGGCAGAATGTCTTCATATAACAGAGCATTCCTTCTCTTTTTTTCTTCAAAGGTAAATTCCTTCCAGCCGTCTCCTGACTCTGCCGCCAGCTGAAGGAACCTGGCCGTCCGGACAAAATAATCCCTCCATGGATTCTTCTCTGCCATACCTGCCCCGGCTTCCCTGACAATCTCCTGAATCCGGCCCAGGGCCAGCCCCCAGCGTTCCTCTAATATATTGTTCAAAAACTATCAGCCGCCTTTCCGTTACCTTTCAGATTTCCCAGCTCCACATGCTTTTGTATCATGCCTTCCAGATACTCCCAAAGCCGGGGTGCCCACTGACGCACACGTTCATTCCTTTTATAAACCTGTTCCGCCAAAATCCCATGTTCTCTCCAGCTTTTCCCTCCGGAGGCATCGTTTAACAGCAGCGGCTGGCAATTATCCAACACCCGTGCAAAACGTGCTTCCGGACTTTCACATGCCTCGAATTCCTCCCAAAGGCTGCGGAAATACCTGCCCTGTTCTTCCGGCAGTATGCCGAACAGCCGATTTGCAGCCTCCACTTCTTTCTGATGCTGAGCCTCCTGTGCCGCCTGGTCATAGGCATAGGCATCCCCTGCATAGATTTCCACCAGGTCATGGGCCAGAACCAGCTCCACCGTCCTGGCCGCATCCACAGGCTCCGGCATATATTCCTTCAGTACCAGAGCGCACATGGCCAGATGCCAGGAATGCTCCGCATCATTCTCTTTTCTGACTCCGTCAGACAGATACGTCTGCCTGCCGATCATCTTCAGTTTATCAATTTCACGCAGAAACTCCATCTGCTGTTCTAACCGCTCGTGCATATTTCCTCCATGATTGAAACGTGTGTTGGGTCAAGCCGCCGGATATGTCCTAAACCCCCAGCAGATACAGGCCCAGCCATCCCACCATAATCAGCCCGTTGGCAATGGCACCTGCTGTACAGTATGAATGAATCCTATCCTTTGCGGAAAAACTCACCATTCCCATAATGAAACCATAAAATGCCAGCAGTATGGCACAAACACTGATTCCCCCGATGAGAGCCTGGCTGATCACATATTCCTGCAGAAAAAAAGATACTGCAACTGCCGCCAAAAAAAGTACAAAAGAAATGACAGCCAGAACCACAGAATAAATTCCGCCCTCCGCCTGCTTCTGCTGTGCAAATGAATATCTATACCTCTTTGCCATACAGTCTCCTCCTGATCTCATTGCAGATCCAAAATGCCACATACCCCAGAAAGGCTCCCAGTGTATTCAACACCAAATCGTCTACGTCAAAACATCCTACCCGGAAAACCAGCTGGGCAGTCTCCACACATAAACTCAAAGAGAACCCGCCCAGTGTTACCAGCAGACAATTCTGAAAACGGCAGTGCATCACCGGCAGAATATACCCAAAAGGGACAAATCCCACCACATTGCCGAAAATATTCAGCACCATGGCCAAAGTGCCCACTTCCTCCCGGTAAATCCAAAACCTTTTAATCTCCGCAAAAAGTTTTAGATTATACCTGTATTCCCGTGTGATGTCCCCTGCCCTTCCATAAGACTCCGCGAAAAACAAAAAATACACCAACAGCCCCATATACAGCACAAACAAAAGCCTGCCCACACTGCGAATCCACCTTTTTGTTTCCTTTCTCACATCTCCATCCTCAAAACACCCATATATACATATTTATATGGTTATTTCATTCTTTCTTTTCAGCAGACGGGCACCGCTTATGATCATCAAAATTCCGCTCACCACTCCCACCGCTGCCACGATAATTCCCAGAGACAGATTTACCACCCCGGCCCATACAACTGTTTTATAGATTTTTTCATTCATAACCAGCTCTCCTTTTCCTGATTCCAGTACTTATTTCCATACAATTCTTAATGTGATGCCCCGTACTGTTCATAATAAGCATCAATCGCCGCTTTTAATGTATCGTCAATGATCACTTTTCCTTTGTATGGGCGGTTATACAGGTGAGAAACCACTTCCTCCATGGTCACAATGGCCGTTGTCTGCAATCCATATTGCTCCGCGATCTCCTGCAGGGCTCCCTTGTCCCCTTTGCCCCGTTCCATCCGGTCCACTGATACCACCAGCCCCAGAGGCTTCACCTGGCCCTGGGCCTTCAATATAGGCATAGTCTCCCCGATGGATGTCCCGGCTGTGGTCACATCCTCAATAATCACCACCCGGTCGCCGTCCCCCAGCGGGCTTCCCAGGAGAATTCCCTTGTCCCCGTGGTCTTTTACTTCTTTTCTGTTGGAACAGTAGCGCACATCCACCCCGTAAATCTCACTGATAGCCATGGACGCCGCCACCGTCAGAGGAATCCCTTTATAGGCAGGTCCAAACAGCACATCAAATTCCATGCCAAAAGCCTCTTTAATGGCCCTGGCATAATACTGCCCCAGTCTGCGCAGCTGGGTGCCTGTGCGGTAAAACCCTGTATTGACAAAAAACGGGGTCTTACGGCCGCTCTTGGTGACAAAATCCCCAAACTTCAGAACATCGCAATCAATCATAAATTCTATAAATTCCTGTTTGTAACTCTCCATTCGGAAACCTCCTGTTGTAAACTTACCGCATTTTCAGATACGCCCTCAATGGCAGCCTGCATCAAATTCCCTCCCATTCTACCATATCATTTGAGAAATAACAATTATTTTATCCAATGCAGATGATTTTTAAAATGTCTGACCTGATAATCATCATCGAGTATGTCCTAAAAATAATTTTCTAGCAAATTTTCCCAGAAGCCGCATACAATATAACAACAGCGGCAAAGGGGCAAGCCATGAAATTTCTCCTGTTTTTATCAGAAGTTACAATTCCTCTGATCATCTTTTACATTATTGCTTTTGGGATTCTGCAGAAAGTTAAAGTTTATGAATCCTTTGTCACAGGCGCGGCAGACGGACTGAAAACTGTCGTGAAAATACTGCCTACACTAATCGGCCTGATGGTAGCTGTGGGAATCCTGCGCGGCTCCGGTTTTCTGGATATGCTGGGGAATTTCCTTGGCAGATTTACAGATCCCTTAGGATTCCCCGCCCCGCTTGTGCCGCTGGCTTTCGTGCGCATGTTCTCATCTTCAGCGGCCACTGGGCTGGCACTGGATATTTTCAAAGAGTATGGCACAGATTCCCGCATCGGTCTGATTGCATCCCTGCTTTTGAGCTGTACAGAAACTATTTTCTACACCATGTCTGTGTATTTTATGACAGCTAAAATCACAAAAACCCGCTATACCCTCACAGGCGCACTGCTGTCCACCCTTGCCGGGATTGCAGCAAGTGTGCTGCTGGCAGCCCTCTACGTTTAGCCCTTGGCCCAAAATCTTCCTTACAAAAACCAGTGTTTTATACATAATAAAAGCGCCCGGAGCATGCTTCATGACGCTCCGGGCGCTGCACCCGCCTATTTTTTCTCCACAGCCAGCCACAATTCCCAATAATAATCCGGATCTGTGGCATTGTCAGACGGATATGCCTCAATCTCCACCCCGCAGGGCTGATAGCCGCTGTTTAGAAAAAATTCCTCGCAGATATACCTATAAACTTTCTGAAATGCCTCCGGCATCTGTCCCCTGCATGGAAATACCGCATAAGACGCCGCTGGAAGCGTCACCACCTCAAGATCCTCATCTGTCACAGGTGCCCCGTTATAATGGCATCCAATCCCATAGGGAAAGTCCTCTTCTCCCGGCCGATATTCCAGCCCGATTCCGATAATAGAATCTTTAAACACATTATCCTGATGCACATAACGGATAATTCTGTCAATGGTGCCGTCAGCCGTACACTGTCCCCAGAATGCCGTGATTTCCTGTCCGTTAATCTCCTTATTCTTGGTAAAACGCTTCCGTTTTACCAGAACATCAAACGCATCCTTCTTTTCGATTCTGTAATCCATTTTTGTCCCTCCGCTGATTGTTAATTTTACGGAAAGCCGCGAATATGACTTGATTACAGCGCCTTTCTTCGCCTGTGTAGGCGTACACCCGTGAAATCTGGTGAATGCCCTGGAAAAACTTTCCGGTGTATCATATCCATACTTCATGGCAATATCAACCACCTTGGCATTCTCCGCCGCAAGCTCCCTTCCCGCAATGGCCAGTCTGCGGAACCTTACATACTCCCCAAGGGTAAGACCGCAGACCACAGAGAACACCCTCTGAAAATGAAAGCTGGAGGAATACGCACATTTTGCTGCTTCCTCATAATCTACAGGTTCTGTGATATG
This sequence comes from uncultured Lachnospiraceae bacterium, assembly GCA_910587105.1. GTDB lineage: Bacteria > Bacillota > Clostridia > Lachnospirales > Lachnospiraceae > MGBC164599. Next base: position 3,003 of record CAJUMB010000024.1, on the reverse strand, counting down.
TTCTTCCACATAGTCAATGACCCGGCTGATTCCAGTAATCCAGTCCATCTTCTGACTCTCCTTTTTGTATACTATCAGGCAATTGCAAAACCTCCATTTCGCAGCCAGCGCTTGAAGCAGTTCCACAATTATCCTATGGCTAGTACTCCATTCGGCTAGGAATCGGAGTTTTGAACTGCCTGCTCCGCACCATTGCATCGTTAAAATTTCTAGACGATGCACCGCATCGCCGCCGAAATTTTGCCTAGAGCGTGTCTTAAAAATGCTTTTTGTCAGATGTGCGTCACACTTGGTGGGAGATTTGTGCCAAATGAAGGGCGCATAGCGGGCTATGTAACCTGAATTTGGCGCAAATCTCACGCAAAGCGGGGCGTGCAGATGGCAAGAATGATTTTTAAGACACGCTCTAGCACTGATACGAACCATGCAGCCCCAAACTCCGATTTCTGTCCGGATGAAGTACTAGAGCGTGTTTGAAAATTGCTTTATGTCAACCGTGCGTCACAGCTTGTACCCAAGGGTATGATATGGGAGATTTGCTCCGCATGAGGGCGCTGCAGCGGGCTGCAGCAACCGAATAAGGAGCAGATCTGCCGCAAAGTGGGGCGTGCAGATGACAGGAATGATTTTTCAGACACGCTGTAGTATTAGTATAGCAGAGGCTCTAAAAGGTTTCATGACTCTCAGTGCGCAGGGGTGTCAGCATTTACCATCAATCGGATGCTTTAAAATTATAAATCGGCTTCATGATTTCAATCACATCCACCGAATCCCGGATGACCCCTATAATATCATCCAGTGACTTATATGCCGACGGCGCCTCATCCAGAGTATTCTCATTCACCGATGTGGTATAAATTCCCTCCATGGCTGCCTCATAATCTTCCATACGCAGGGATGCCTTCGCCTTCTTCCTGGACATCACACGTCCCGCACCGTGGGGTGCAGAATAATTCCATTCCCGGTTTCCCTTTCCCATTGCCAGCACACTGCCGTCTCTCATGTTAATGGGTATCAGCACCTTCTCACCCTCATGGGCTGCAATGGCACCTTTGCGCAGAATCATTTCTTCTGTGTCAATGTAATTGTGGATGGTATGAAATCCCCCACTGCCTGTAAGTCCTGCCCTCTCCAGCAGAATCTCTGCAATCAGTTCCCGGTTTCTGACTGCAAATCTCTGGCAGATTTCCACATCGTGGAGATAATCCTCAAAATAACTGCCATATACATAACAGAGATCCTCTGGAACACTCAGTGGTTTATGTTTCCAGTGCAGTTCCAAAAGTGCCTGCTGGATCTCCTTCCTCCGCCCAGCAGCTTTGTATTGTGCAATCAGAGCATCCTTCTTTTTAAAATACTCCTCCTTGCCCTGATTCAGCTCCACCGCCAGCTTTTGATAAATCTCCGCTGTCTGTTTTCCCAGATTCCGGCTCCCCGTATGAATCACAAGATAATTTGTCCCGTCCGATGCGCGGTCAATCTCAATAAAATGATTGCCGCCGCCAAGGGTTCCCAGACTCCTCTCGATCCATTTGGTCTTATCCAGAGAACGGTAACAGCGAAGCTCTGTCAGGGGAAATCTCTCCTGCCGCCCTTCCCACGCACACATTCCGGAGGGCACAAAATGACAGGCCTCATCAAACTGCTCTAGATCAATCTCCTGTTTTCCCAGATTCACCGTATACATACCACATCCAATATCCACACCCACCACATTGGGGACCGCTTTATCTTTAACCGTCATGGTGGTTCCGATGGTGCATCCCTTGCCTGCATGCACATCTGGCATAATCCTCACCTGGCAGTCCTTCGTAAACTCCTGGTCACACATCCTGCGGATCTGTTCTATGGCTTCTTCCTCGATTATATTTGCGTAACAGATGGCCGTTGTAACGGCTCCTTTAATTTCCAGCATGGTTTCCCCCTTTCCTCTATCATGTATTCCATGAAGTCTCTTTGTGCCTGATGTTGTAAGATGATTTTTTTCCAGACTTCTATATTCGCCCTTCTGGCCATTTTTCCGGCAGCACTCTATAATTTAGGGGGCAGGTATTACCTGCCCCCTGTGCTTTGCTCTGTCTTTTGACGTTTCTTTTCCTACTACTGCTCTCTCCCTGCCTGTGGCTGTAAACCGCTACTTCAAAAGCTGTATCGAGCCGATAATCGGAAGCGCAGCATATTTTCCCGTACACACATTAATAACTCCCCAGATAGAAAATACCAGAAACACCAGATTCAGAATATCCAGCGCTCCTCCCATCAAGCCGAACCCCCAGAATGGCCACCCCCATCCATGTAACATGTGCATCCCTCTGCTGACAGCATGACAGATGATCTCTCCCAGAAAGAGCACCAGACCCTGATTGGCATGAAACCGCGCAAAAGGAGATTCCCTGCTTAGAAACAAAGGCAGAAGCACCAGCACCCCAAAATAAGAACACGCAGCCAGGACTTTGTTTTTCTGTATATCCATCACTTCATCTGCCCCCTGTCCCTGATAGCCATAGTTCATATTTTCCTGAAAACCGTAGTTCATTCCGTCGCGGTAATAACTCTGTTCGTAACTCTCCGGCGTAATCCTTTCCCCACATCCGGGACAGTATCTCATCCCTTCCTGAACTGGACTTCCACATTTTGGACAACAATTCATTGTATCACTTCCCTAGTATTTTATAATGATGTTTCGATACGTTTCAGTATATTCTTTTTTGGGTGGTTTGTAAAGTTTAATTGGGATTGGTCTGCTCCCGCTTATAATGCCAGCCCACGGGTTTCCCCAATCACAGCTCTCCAAATACCTTGCTAATTCAAAAAATATATCATGTGTCTAATTTCATACACAATTATACACATTACAAAGTCCCTTTCCGTAGTTACCTGCTTATGCCCATGTTTTTTCTTCAAATTGCATGTGCAGACTGCTTCCAGATCCGCACCTTACTGAAAATCTCTAGAGCGTGTTTGAAAATTGCTTTATGTCAACCGTGCGTCACAGTTTGTGGG
>CAJUMB010000023.1 GCA_910587105.1 uncultured Lachnospiraceae bacterium | reverse complement strand
TATAAGCTCTCCAACACCCCGTCAGCTCCCCCACGCTGGCCGCACCGATGTCTGCCGGGGTTAAGCCTGATAAGCCGTTGTATATGGGGAATATCTCAGACCATAAGCCGCCATATTTCGAACGTACTCTTAGTATATTTTTACTGCCCCTGACTCCATATGATAGGATGAACTGAATACCGTAATTCTGACCCGATATTTCATATCCATAAATGCATGAAACTCCCCCTCCTAATAACGAATCGCCTACTAAATCATTAAACAGCATATAATACGGCTTGCTTCTATCCGCCCTAAATACAGTCAATGGATTATTCAGCTTATTTAACGCTTCCTCCTTTGTATCGTTAGAATAAATCACTTCTTGAATTGGCAATATATCGCCATACCACTTTTTAATCTTGCCGAACAACACATTGATAGCATCCCCAGACACCAGATTTTTCCTCTGTGCCGCCTCCGTAAACTCGATAGGCGTGGTATTGTCGACTGCACCCATTGGCCCAGGCGGTCCCGCTGGCCCTACTGGACCTACAGCCCCGTCTTGCCCTGGTATGCCCTGCGGGCCTTTGATATTCCCGATTAAAATCCTTGCCATTATGCACCTCCGTCATCTGTCACAAAGTAAAGGTCGCCCGATTCTGCGTCATACTCAAACTGCGGCGGAGTGGAGCCGTCTGGGTATTCCGCATACAAATCCCCAGTTTCGCCATCGAGCCATAGGGAAAACATCCCCGATGTCGGCACCATAACTCCGGAATCACCCTTATCGCCCTTGTCCCCTTTTTCCCCTTTAAACTCTCCAGCCTCTAGTTTGTCGGTCAGAATATCTGCTATGTTATTAGCCTCATCAGCCGCCGTATTTGCGTCTATTATAGCTTGCTCCGCCGCTGGCTTTATGTTGTTAAACCACTGTGTATTCCGGGCAGATTCGCTGGATATCCGGGCCTGTTCAGCAAGCCTGCGTTCTGCCTCATCTGCCTGCCGTGTATTTTCTGCCGCTGCCCTGGCAGATTCATTTGATTTTCGGGTGTTCTCGCCCGATACCCGGGCCTGTTCCGCTGCACCTCTGGCTGTCTCTGCTGTCTGGCGGGACGCTTCTGCCGCCGCCCTGGCTGTTTCCGCGGACACTCTGCTTTTCTCCGCCTGAATACGGAGCTGTTCACTGGCGCTGATCTGCTCCAGGATATCTAAGATAAACCCCGCATCAATTTTAGTGTTGTCTGTCATAGTAAAAATCAGGTGGCTCTGGGTGTTGACTTCAATATCCTTGATTCCCCGGCCGGGGGTTCCCGGGTCTCCGGGATCACCTTTAAAATCCCCGCGCTGTACCATGATTTCCAAATCCTCGATTGATACCATACGCCGGGCATCTCCAGCCTGGAAACAGACATAAAACGCCTTGCCGGATGGCACGCTGGGATCACCGGACAAAACCGCACATGGTTCGCCTACCGACAGTTTCTGCTTGTCAGTGATAAACTCACCATATGGCCCGCGCCGGACTTTTAAGATTACTGTTTCTATTGCCATGCTATCCCTCCAGTTTGTTCTGCCGGATGTATTGGCGGATGGCATTAATATGGTCCGCCAGCTCTGGATTAATTACATAAAAACTCTTTTTATTGTTCGTGCTTACAGGTTCTTCTGTTTCTTCATTGATTTCGTCATAGGTAAAAGAGATTCTGTCTCCCCCGTCAATGTTTAACACTGCAAAGGTACTAAGCCGTCTCATATAAAATTTCCTCCCGTTCTGCAATCAGCTGGTTCCGTTCTTCTATGTACTGCTGTACGTAATTTATCTCCGGCTCTGCTTCCGATTCGTCGAACATTTCCAGCCTGGTACACTCCTGGCCTTTCTGTCTCGTTTTAACCTCCCAAGCAAATTTCAAGCCCGGGGTGCCTTTCACCAGGAAAAATTCTTTCTGCTTTGATTCCACCCAGATATCCCCCGGCCCTTCTTTCTGCAGAAACACCTGATATTCCATTCCCGCCGCTGTAGTCTCTGCAAATATATCATCCAGAAAAATGCAGCAGATTCCTTCCGCATCTGTCCGGCCTTCTCCAATATCTCCGTACATAGGGGACGGCATTTCATAACAGTACAGCAGGCGTTTGTCATAGTTTTGGGTTTTTACCAGGTTTGCTTTCAGCTCCGCTACAAACGTGCCATTCACGTGCAGGGCATCGTATACCGATATCCCGCTGTCAGTAAACTGTATGCGTATCTGAGGGTCACTGTTGTCGTATTTAACCAGACATATAGCGGGCAGTAAACGGGTAGACCCGTATACCTCCCCAGTACAGTATATGTTCCCCTTTGTATGCACCTTCTGTTCAAATTCCCATGGATAATCAGTGGTTATTCTTTTTGACCCATCGTTTTTGGTGGCCATAGCCATAACATTTTTGGTATTATAATCCGCAGCTCTGCCGCACATAATGCGGAACAGGTCATTTACAAAAATATCAATCCCTTTTGTATTTGATGTTATTGCCGCGACTGCGCTGTTGTTGTAAAAGAACGCGAACAGCTGGGATGTCATCTGTATCTTCTGGCCATACTCCGTCCCAACAATAACTCCGGTACGGTCTACCCGGACCATCAGCCGGTTACTGGCGTCTCTTACCTCTAAAACCCCGTGTATATCATCCTTCCCGCCAAGGGTCAGTGTTCCGCCGTCCCCCCAACTGAAGCTGAATCCTACAACTGACAACAGCCGCGCTATCATATCTCCGTCGATGGTAATCGCCGCATTATACGTTTTTCCACCGTCTGTAGATACCGTCCAGACTTCCGCTGTCAGCTTCCAGACAAACATAGAATCACTGAGGAGCGGCTTATCATGCATGTATAAAATGTCGCTGCCATTTGGCTGTTTACCGGGTGTCATGAATAATCCGGATGAGCTGTCTACCCGTTTCTTTAAATCCGCCAGGGCTTTTTCCCGCTCTGTCTGTTCTCTTTGAAAATTCTTCCGGTTCTCCACATATGCCTTCGTCTCTGCCGAATACCGAGCTGCGCTGTTTCTGGCTGGAGTTTGGGCGTTGCAGGAGGTGTTCTGGGAGTCCCCCGCCGTAAAGTGGGTATTGGACACGACAATGCGGTATGTATGCCCCTTCCTGTCTGTGAGAAATCCCACATCACCGCCCTCTATGGTGGGGTCACTCAGATGGGTAACGTTTGTCGGACGAAACCGCAGGCCGATTAACTGCTCCCCCAGCCAGTCCGCTATTTCCTGTCCGGCGCCGCCCTGTATCAGATCATTGTTTTCAACGCTGATCACATAACCGTCAGTACCGCTCTGGTACGTAACAATGGCCTCTTTTTCATCTTCTTTCGTCTTCTCCAGCACGCGGACACCCGTAATAACCACATCATCTGTGGCGATATCCACGGAAAAGCTGGAGTAAATGTGGTGGATATTATCCCGGTCTCCAAATGTACCGCCGTCGTAAACGGTGCCGCCAGTCCAGGGCTTAAATGTACCGCCGTCTATGGTATCTCCGCCGGTCCAGGGCTTAAATGAGCCCCCATCCAGTGCGGCTGTTTCCAGGGCCTGTACGTTGTACCATTTGAGCTCCAGCCGCCCGTACACGTCGCACCGGCAGAAACAGCAGGCGATCTGTGCCGCCCAGCTGATGACTTCCCGGAATGTCAGCGCCTCATCTGCCGGCCGGCTCTGGATGACGAAATTGTAGTGCGGGAATGTCTGCGTCTGGAGGTACACTCCACAGACACTGCAGGCGTCCCGGACGATGTCCCTCAGAGTGGCTGGATAGGTCAGTCTGCTGAGACTGTAGGGTTTGTCAAATTTTTGCATATTGTCCAGGCAGGACAGCGTAATCAGTTCTTCGTCATAGTCTGGTTCATCTACCGTAAACGTCCCCTTGCGGACTGGCTCTATTGTGCCGTCTGGCAGCTCAAGTTTTACATACGGCACCACTTTTGCGCCGGTAAAATCGTACGCCGAAAACTTATCGTACATGTTATTGATTACCAGGGTGCACCGGTTGGTTATGGCCGCCCCGATATCAAAGGAATTGTCTGAGGACACCGCGTCTTCCACGGAAATGCCGCTTTCCCAGATGTCCACGTCATTCAGTTCCACCTCCGTGCCGTCTGCAAATGCAATGCTGGCGGACAGCAGATAGTCCTGCCTGCCGTTATACAGTTCCTGTTTGAATGCTTTTGATACAGGGATCATGACCCGCACCCCCTTACTGTTCTACAATGTCAAAACCCAGCGTGGAATACCGTTCCCGGCCCTTTTTCCACCAGCCCACGTCTGCCTCCATGTCCCCGGTATAAAATACCTTGGCCACGTCATACCCGGCTTTCGGGTCCCAGTACTGGACCGTGACATATTCCGGGTCAAAAGCCGACAGCACCTCATGGATTTCCTGCTTGCTCAGGTTAATCCAGCCCAGCCCCAGGGTTCTTTTCTCCCCCACCCGGTTTTTGTGCATCTTCGTGTCGTTGGTGCGCCCCGCGTTTTTTGCGCTGATATCACTTTTTTTCCACTTAAATTTAGACGGGCACTTGATGCGTTTCCCGTCCACCAGAATCATTTCATCCAAATGCCCGCCCTCCTTAAACTCTGGCTGTAACCTCAAACCGGCCTTCCCGCTTCAGCTGTCCTTTCCGAACGATTTTATACAGTGTCTCACTGTCAGCTTTCAGGGTAAACTCCAGCACTACATTTCCCCCCTGGCCTTTCTCCAGGATTCCGCTGGCCATGAAAGCGTCCATCACCGCTTCAAACACGCCGGCTTTGATGCCTTCTACAATCTGGCCGTTATTGGCTACCGCGTTTCTGCTTCCCATGCGGCCTACCATTTCAGGGCCGCTTTCTCTGGCGACAAACATTTCCCCAGCCTGTGGGAATCCGCCCTTTGCGTACCACTGGACGGAAAAACGCGGGATAGATATCATGCCGCCATTCCCTGCATACTGGCTGTCCCAGGATGATATATACAAGCTGGGCGTGGGAATATGGACGCTTTTCATGCCATTGGCCAGGGATTCCATAATGGTGCGCCCTGTGTTGTAAAGACTGCCGACTGCAGATGAAATCTTTCCCGGGATGCCCCTCAGCCAGCTTTCCACGCTGGGCCAGCCGGACGGGGAAGTGAGACCGTTTTTCAGGCCCGTGGCAATCTCCACGCCTTTTGTCTTCACTGTCCCTTTGATATCCCCCAGTTTGGTGCGTATGGTGGTTTTCAGGTTTTCAATGTCTTTCAGCCACGGCTTCACTTTATCGTCATAGCCTTTTGCCATGCCGGTGATAATGTCCTGGCCTTTGTCCTTTGTCTTTGCTTTTATATCTCCAATTTTGGTGTGTACTTCGCCCCCGATGCCTTTTACCTTGTTCAGGAAATTTTTACTTTTTACAGATTCCCAGCCGGTCTTCAGGCCGTCGATGGCGTCAGAGCCTTTGCTTTTAATCCAGCTCTTAGCGTCTCCTGCTTTCTTCTTCACAAAAGAGCCCATCGCAGACGCCGCCTGTCCGATCTTACTTTCTTTCACAGACTCCCAGCCGTTTTTCAGGCCCTCAATGGCGCCCTTCCCTTTTTCCACCAGCCAGTCTTTTGCGTTGCCCAGTTTCTCTATGATCCAGCCAGGTATCTTGGCTACCCATGTGAGTACAGAGCCAATGGTGTCTTTCAAACCGCCCAGCAGGCCCTTGATAATAAACCCGCCCTGCTCGGCCATAACTGTAGAAGGGCTGTGAATCCCGAACGCTTTTTTGAACCCGTTAATAAACGGAACAAAGATATGGTCATAAATCCATACTCCGATAGACACTACCCCGTCAGCAATGCCTTTTAGTATGCCCAGCACGACATTTCCGCCGCATTCCTCTATCTTAGTGCCAAAATAATCTTTTGCTGATAACACGCCGTCGCTGAGAAGTCCTCCCAGAAACGCGGCAATCCCGCCAAACGCTGCGCCGATAGCTTCAGACAGCTTATCAAAGATACCGTTCCAGTCTATGCTTACCAGGAATTCTTTGACCTTTTCGCCGAACAATCTCCAGTCTGTGTTTTCAACAGCCTGTATAAACCAGTCCAGAAGTCCCTTTATGCTCTCGGAGACTATAGTTCCCGCTTCTGCAAAGTCAATTGTCCGCAGAGCCCCGTTGATGCCTTCTGCCGTTTTCAGGCCCAGACCGCCCCAGTCAAACGTTGTGACAAATGAGCATCCAAGGTCAAGCAGGGTATTGATACTCTGCCCCAGCGTAGTGCCTGCCGCCCCGAAATCAGTTTTCCCGATCACTCCGTTCAGCAGGTCTGCTATGCCGGTGCCAATCTTTGCGGCCGTGCCTCTGATCAGGTTCCAGTCCAGGGTACTCATGGCCGTATTCAGGCCAGTTCCTACCGCTTCTCCAGTTCCCCGCCAATTAAAGCCCGCGGCGAAATCGTGCACTGCAGTAAAGGCCGTATTTATCCCCATAGATATGGTCCGGCCAATGTTGGAAAACACCTCCGGGGTAAGCAGGTTATTTAGCAGGTCTGCAAGCCCGGTGCCTATCTTAGACGCTGCAGACAGGGCCGTTTTCCAGTCAATGTTCTCCAGCGCCCCGTTGATGCCGTCTGCGATAAAAGTCCCGATACTGCCCCAGTGAAGACTGCCGGCAAGAGAATCCAGGAAAACCAGGCCGGTATTGATGCCCTGCGCCAGGGTGTTCCCGATGGTGTACCCCAGTCCCGGCACCTCCACAAATCCATTAATCAGCGTCCCCAGTGATTTTCCAATCTTAGATGCCTGTGCTTTGATGCCCTCCCATGGGATGCCCTCCAGGGCTGTCTTCAGCTTGTTCCCGATGATGGAGCCGATTTCCGTAAAGTCCGCGTTTTCCCAGGCTTCTTTGATCTTGTCCGCAAACCCGCTTATTTTTCCGTCAACAGGAGCCTCGGTGAACATATCCGACGGGGACAGCCCGCCTTTATCGGTCTTGCTGTCAGAGCCGGAATCATCGTCCAGCTTATTAATCTGGTCAAAACCCATGATGGAAGCCTGGTATTTCTCGTTGGCCTTTTCTGCCGCTTCTGCGCCATCCGCACTGCTGGAAAGACTGGCCGCGTAATCCTGCTGTACCTTCTTGGCTTTTGTGTAGCTGTTTTTTCCGGTAAGCGCCGCCGTCAGCTGTCCTACTGCGTCCACCACAGAAATGATTTTCTGGATAAAAGCGTTTAAAATTGGGGCCACGGTATCTAATATGGGGGCAAATGCCGCCGCAAGTGCGTTTTTCAGCTGAGTCAAAGAGGACATCAGCATGGACAGGCTGGCGTTTGTGCTGCCTGAGTACCGGGCTAGGTTCTGCAGTCCTTCTTTGGCCCCGTTTAGTGCCCCGCGGATTAAAAAGCTGGCGAACATAAATTTTGCCGGCGCCCCCACCGTCCGGAGGAATCCGCCAAGGCCTTTCATCTGGCCGCCGAATCCGCCGCCGGCCTGCTTTGCCTTGTTAAGCCCTGGTATCAATGACTTGATTTTTCCGCCGAGCGATGCGACGGCTTTTGTCGCTTTTCCCAGTGCTCCGGACGAAAACTTATGCAGGAAAGAAGCAAAAGCACCTCCGGCCTTTTTGACCACAGGAGCTATTTTGCCCAGCACGGCCCTCATGCCGCCAAATGCTTTTGAGGCAATGTAGGAAGATTCTTTCGCCACTCTGCCAATCACTGGTATCCGCCCGACCACCTGGGACACTGCACTGCCGATTTCCCTGGCTTTGCTAGGGACAGCCGATAAAGCGGCCCCCGCACTTTTTGTCCAGCTCTGGTTTGCCAGGCCGCCAGTAAACTCGGTGTCGCGCCCAGTAAATTTCATGACGTTCTTTTTGCCTTTATAAGTATCCAGCTGTCTTTCCGCGGCGGCAATCTGTGCGGCGGTGTTTTTCCATTCCTGGCTTTCCCTGCTGACGCCGCCCGCCGCCATATCTCTCTGCTTCTGGTTCAGACGTTCCAGGGAGCTTTCTGCCCGTTCAACGTCCGCGCATATCTGCTTGTAGTCATCCGTATAGACTTTTATTCCCGCCGCAATCTGCGCCTCTTTTACGTAATCTTTGATGCCGTCTGCCATTGCCCCGCCCAGGGCTCCGCTTTTTATGTCCGCAATCGTATTTTTAATCATGGCTTTTGTATTATTAAGCATTGCCATGGTTTCATTGCCGGCCATATTTTTTGCGGGGCTTTTAATCTTCTCAATATCCCGGTTAATGGAAGCCGTCATATCTTTTACAGACTTTTTGGCCTCGCCTGCGCCCTGTTTCAGCTTCCGGGGGTCTGCCTCTATCGTTACCTGCAGGCGCTCCAGTTCTTTCGCCATTTACACCGCCTCTTTTCAATCAAATCAGCCGGGACTACCCGCCCCGGCGCTGTTTGTTTAAGGCCGCGGCATACTGGCGCCTGCGCTCCTTAAAATCTTCAAATTCCTTTTCGGCTGCTGCTTTTTCGTAAATTTCTTTTTCTTCCTTAAACAGCTCCGGGTAATAATCCCACGGCTGTGGAACCGGGTCTTTTTCATCTCTGAGGATGTACTGCGGGATGAGTGACGCCAGCAGAAACTGCATCCGGATAGACTTTTTCAAATCCGCCTTTCGTCTCTGTGCATAAGCATTTATTAAATCCTGCACCTCTGCAATGGACAGATTCCAAAATTGTTCTACTGCAATCCCCGCCTCCAGCGCGGCTGGGTACACAGCGTCAACAACATCGGACATCCAGCCGGCGTCTACAGCAGAAGGTCCATGTTCTCCACATCCTTCAGGATTGAGGCCGCCTGATCTTCTGTAAAAAAACCGGACACCGCCATTGTGGGCATAATCACTTTAGCCAGCAGCTCCATCTGGTTTCCACCCTGTGCGCACCAGCCGTCATAAAGTTCCTCTGCCTTCTCGTATGTAAACTTATGGTGCCATGGGGACGCCGCGGCCTGGATAATTGTCAGCATGACGGACAAAGGCGGCATCCCGTCAGCCGTAACCAGGTTCATTACATTCGTCCTGTATTTCTTCTCCAGTGCGCCGATCATGCGCGTGGTCAGCTTCAGCTTGTAGCTGGCTCCACCCACTGCCCAGATGTGGAAGGGCTTTCTTTTCGGCTTCTTCTCAACGGGTGCCGCCCCCAGCCCTTGTGTATTGTCCCGTTCTTCTGTAGTTTCCAGTTCGTTATCTAATCCTGCCTCAAACATCTCCATCTTTTTTCCTCCTCTTATGCCGGGTCTGTGATTTTCAGGTCACTCTGTACAAATACGGTCAACTCAAAGTCGATTACCCCGTTGACGGCGCCTCCGGTACGCTTCACGCTGACTTCTGCGTCAAACTCTGTAGTGGTGCCGTCTTTCATGGTTTCTTTAAAGGACAATACCTGTCCTGCCTCCTGTGCCTTACGCATAACACGGTATGGGCTATCCGTCTGTGTATTGTCATACTTAAATTTGTACACCATATCAGGCAGGTCCCCAATTCCCGCCTCATACATCTTGTGCGGGTCTGTCAGGCAGGTGTTATCTACCTTTTCCGGCTCCACTCCAATATCCGGTATCTCTTTCAGCCCTGGGAGGTCTTTAAATTCCCCTGCGCCGTCTTTTTCCTTGTACTCCAGTGTCGCTCCATTGGCTAACATATGCTTTCACCTTCTTTCTTTACGGCCAGTAAACCTCATCGCTGTCCATGCAGATGATGCCCTCATACCGCATGACTTTGTGTTTATGCTGCTGGTTTGGCTCCGGCGCATCCATGCAGGCTGTGCGCACCAGCCCCAGTGCGGATACCGCTTTGTCCACAGCCAGAGCTGTTTCCGATGTAGATTTTGTATGCCATACGTCTATTCTAAAACGGACTCTGGCCTTTTCCTCTACACTGCTGTTAGTGCTCTCACAGACAGAGTTGTTTTCCTCTGTCAGCTGGACAGCCGGCATGTCTGCCCAGTTAGTCGGATATGCGTCCGACACATTTTCAATCACCGCGCACAGCGCATCATAAATCTTGTCTTTGATATTCTTCATAGCTTCTTCCCTTCAAAACTGAGCTTCACGGCTTCGCTTAGACGCTTTTTTATCTCGTCTTCGTTATCTTTCAACGCCGGGTACATGTAAGGCTGTGCGGGCTGGCCGTTGGTCAGATAACCGATGGGCTCTCCATCTTTATCCTCAACCACTCCCAGGCCGTATTCTTCTGCCTCGTACCGGGTCATCGCGTCCCCGGGGATCATCCAGCCGGACTGGCTGTAGGCCACGGGGATATCAGGAGCAATGCCGTTGTGGTCTGCCAGACCCACAGGCCCGGTGCCAAATTCCACATACGCGGCATACTCTTTGTCGGTGTAGCAGACCGATGTGATCTTGTCGTCCTTTTCCTCAGTCATCGTGTGGATGCTGTTTTTTAGTTCCCCGTGGTGCGTCGGACATGAATCTTTCGCTGCTGCCTGCACCATCGTGATACAGTCATTTACAGCCATCATCAGGTCATCCGCAAAGGTGCTGTCTTCCAGTGCATTCAGTTTTTTCAGCAGTTCGTCTCCATTTTTCACCCCATCCTGGCACCTCCGTTTCCCGTACTTTTGGACGCGGCCAGCGCTTCTGCCTCCAGCCTCAGGGGGGTGTATGGCCGGATAGATATCACACGATAATCTGGCGGCGCATCCCCCGGCACGTGCAGGCAGAGCCCGTCACCTTCCATGACGTCCAGCCCGGTTTCCGGAAACACATAATGCAGCCGCCCCTTTTCATCCGGCACCGTCTCATAGTTCCCCTGGATTTTCACGTTACGGATATATTTCAGGCGGTTTCCATACTGCTCTGCCTGTATCTTCCCGCCTGCCGGCCAGACTTCCCCGGTAAAAGCAGCGGAGGGCTGGTACTCCAGACTGGTACCGCCCTCCCTGTCTTTCACCGGAACCGCTTTCCGGCAGAAATATTCTTTAACCCTGCTTCTTTTCATGCGCATGTCCGCCCACCCTTGCTAACCGGTACCGGTTCATTGTGTCATAAATCTGTTTTGGCGCATCATTGAAAGAATAGCTCTCCCCTGCCTCACTGCGCCCGGTTTCCCCTTCTGTCCCCATCCGGTTTAAGGCGATGACGGCCAGGTCACGGACCGGCTTTTTTAAGCCCGGCACCAGACGGGTCCTGTTGGTGTACGCCAGCACAAAGGCTTCTGCCTCATCCAGCAGGAGGGAAAGCAGCTCCTCATTCTTTTCCCCTGTCAGCAGTTTCAGTTTGTCGATTTCCGCCTGTTCATACATTTAGACTGCCTCCTTCAACAGCTCCAGAAGGTCCTGTTTCGCCAGGCTGTAATAACCGCCGATCCCTCTTTCTTTTGCCAGGGCCCTCAGCTGGTCCACAGTCATCTCCTCCAGCGGCTTATCAGGCCTTCCCCCTGCTGGTTCTTCCTGCCCGGCGGGGCTGTCGATTTTCGCGTACCCGTCCAGTAAAAGTTTCTGCGCCAGCTGTTCTGATTCCACAATTCTTTCTACATTTCCCCTTTTCAGCCTCATGCATTTTCACCTCCTGTATTATGCCGACGGTTCCGCGTCTTTGATGCTGATGTAAATGGAATCCAGCTTGTTGTCCAGCACCCAGATGTCGTGGAAGCGCCTGTAATCCATCTGCCAGGCATTCAGTTTCTGGTTCACCGTGGGGTCAAAAATCCGCATAATGTCCTGTTTGGTCAGGGCGATGGGCGTTGTCCTCAGCAGGATCATAAAGTTGATGTTCAAAGCTGTAGCACCTTTTACATAGCCCCCCTGTTTCTGCCCCTCTGTGGTACCGTCATAGACGGTAATGGCGGTGTACATCCTGTTTGCTGGAGTGGAGATGATGGGCACCCCGTCGATGGAGGGTACCTGGGTATTGATGCCTCCCTGGGAGAAAGTGGCCGCTGTAATCTTCCCGGCAATCTCCAGCTCGTATTCCATAATCATATCCGGTGTTGCGTGGATCACCAGCGGACCGTTGTAGCCAATCTCCCGGATGGCTTTAATGCCCTCTTTAAACTTCCGCAGGGCAGAGGTGCCGGTTGCCCCCGGCATATAGCCGTAGGAAACCATCCCCGCTTTCTTGGCGGCAATGGTCTCTGTGGCCACCTTGGAAATCCGGTAGGCGTCAATTTCCGGGATCACATGCACCCGCTGGAATTCGCCCATCACCGCTCCGGCTGTTGCCACAAAGTTGGTCTCGTCAATGTCAACAGGGTCCAGCTGGAATTTCCGGCCCCGGTCCTGTGTCATTGTGCGGGTCTCGTATTCCATGGTGATGCTTCCCTGTTTGTAGCCGTCGTCCCGGTCATATTCCCCCATGCCCTGTACGGACAGCTTGGGAATCTTTACTTCTTTTCCTCCCCGGTAAATCACCTGCCCGGCGTTGGCATCCATCCAGCCGGTTACGGCGTCCTGGACAGCAATCTTATCCAATGTGTTCATAAACTGTGTCGCTGTTGCTAATGTATTGATAGGCATTTATCTTCCCTCCTCTCTTATCTCAGGCCCATGGCGGCTTCCACCTGCTGCTGCAGTGTCTTGTCATCGTCCCCTGGTTTTCTCGGCGGTTTATCTCCTTTCAGCCGCTCATTCACCGCAGCTTCTACCATCTCCTGGAAGGCTTTTTCTACCGCTTCGATGGATTTACTGCAGGTATCTTTATCCGCATAGTTGAGCACTTCAGCCAGCCCCACAGGCAGTTTTTTCTCCGCCAGGGTGTTCTTTGCGTCCGCCATAAGCTCTTTTCTCGTGACAGCGGCCTCCCGGTCTTCCAACTCTTTTTCCCGCTTCTGCTGGAGGTACTGGGCTTTTTCGCCGTCGGTCATCTTGGCCAGCTTCTCCGCCTCAGATACCCGGTCATCCGCCAGAATCTGCCACTTTTCCTGGGCGGCTGTCACAGCAGTATTGACGGCCTCCTGGATTCTCCGGTCAAACTCTTTCTGGTTTTCTCCCTCTCTCAGGAAACTGTCAAAGGTCTGGGGTTCCCCTTTCTGTCCGCCTTCCCCCTGGGAGCCTTCCCCGCCGGTGCCTCCATCCCCTCCGGTACCGCCGTCACCGCCTTGTTCGCCCCCTGATCCTCCCGGCTCTCCGCCGCCGTCTCCACCTTCTCCTCCATCTGCAAACAGCTGCAGGTTCATGGGGAACAGGAATAAATCTCTGTATTTCATAGGCTTCTCCTTTCTAGTTTACCCTCGTTTCGGAGCATAAAATAAGAGCCCCCGAAAAGGCCCTTGTGGTTAGTTCTATGCTGTTTTTTCATTCTCTGCCGGCTCCGCATATCCTCCCTTGATGAGTTCATCCGCGCGCTTTTTCGGATACTCATAAACTTGTCCGGCTTCCCTCATCTCTTTGGTAATTCTGTCCACGAAACGTTCTTTTACCTTGATTTTCATTTTTCCCCTCACAATTCACTGTATCTGCATTCCCTGCATATTTTCCTTGCGGCCTCCATATCTTCTATTTCCCGCAAGCTCTCGTGTTGAATATGTTTTGAACTGTCCAGTCAGACAGCACAGGGAATCATAGCATAAATCCACGCTTACAACCCGCCCATAAGCGGGGCAGTAGTGATCCGCTGTATAGTCAATGTTATCGTATGCCAAGTTGGTCCACCGCCTCTTTTTCTGTAATTTCTTCATAGCATTCGAATTCAGGAGCATCCGCATCTGGATAAAAATACCTGAGCCAGAGCCCGGTTCTTACCCACTCACTGTCCTTGAACTGATAAAATTTTCTCCCAATCTGTTTTAAGATAGTCCCTCTATTTTCGCGGTCAGTCAGCCTAAAATATCTTTTTTTATCGTCTGGCATTTTTTATCACCTCTATTCCTTTTGGAATTTCCATAGCATCGGAAATTTCAAACATCTTATCTTCCAGCGCTGCTCCCTCTGCACTCTGTCCATCAGTCAGGCTCCTGTGTTTTTCATGCAATTTGTGCATCTCACCGTTCTTGACATTAAAACTTTCCGGGGTGTGGTACTGCAGTTCAAATTTCTGGCCGTTTGGGGCTTTTACGACTGTATTTACCCCGTTATAGGGATTGTTTTTATCCAGCCAGTAGTTTTTCACTTCAACTGTATTATATCCTGACTTTTCATGCGTTTCAATAGAAGTGCTGATTTTAGCGGCAAGTTTATCCGGAGGCGCTGTATAGGTATATCTCAGAATATCTTTTACTTCATAGGTATTCCCATTCGGATCATATCTGCCCGCGATTTTTCTCAGGAAAGAGTCTTTTGCTTTTATGCGGTATTCCAGCCCCTCCGTTTTCATCCCGGCATCAAAAGCCGCTGCTTTTACATGGGCGGTTATTTCCGGCTCTTTCGCCACGGCTTTATTGTAATAAGACATCCCTTTTACCTGCGCTTTTAGGATACCGTATTCTTCTGTCTTTCTATGTTTTGCATTCTGGAAGGCGTCCAGCGTTTTGGGGACATTCTCCCGTCCCAGAGCCTTTTTATATTTCTCATACTGGGCTTTATCAGCAGAAAAAGCCTTCACTTTCTTTTCCTTAAACTCTGCATCCGGATTGCTCTTTACATACTTGTCGTACCATTCCTGGTAAGCCATAGTCATGGGCACCAGCATCCCCTTGCCAGTGATGGGATCACGTGCCCGGCGTTTCAGATTTGCCTCCAGTTCCTCCGATACCACGCCAACGGTTGTACAGCGGCACCAGGGATGCATAGGCGGGCAGTTTACGCCGTCCTGGCGGTCCTTAACGGGAAAGACCTTCCTGTCCAGGGGCCTGCAGCACTTCTCACAGGTTTTCAAGTCCAGCGTGGCCAGATAGCGGTATTTCTCAACCTTCATCTCCTCGTAAGCTTTAAAATTCAGCTCTTTGCCCATCTGGGCGCTTTCTGTCCACACCAGACGGCGGGCATTGGCGGCTCCCTTGGCAAATTCCTTCTCAATGATTTCCGCCGCTTCCCGGTTTGTCCGCCCGGTCAGCAGGTTCACCAGCAGCTCTTCCTTCACCCGGTCCGCCAGCACCTGGGTGTTTCCCCAGATTCTCTCTGAGTAATTTTTTCCGGACCATTTTGAATGCAGAGCCCGGTCAATGGTTTTGGTGTCAGCCGCGCTGAAGCTGAAGGCCGCGTTTACCCTCTGCTGGACGTCGAATACTGTGTGATAGTAAGACTTCTGCGCCAGTTCTATGTAGTGGGACGTACTGATTTGCTTTTCCTGAAGGTAGATTTCTGTCATTATCTGGTCTATCTGCCCCATAAGATGTTCCAGCCGCTCCATTCTGGCGGCATAAGCAGGGGCCTCCAGCATGGCCACAAGCTCCTTTTTATCCCCGTCCCCCTCTTTCAGACTCCGGCGCAGTTCTGCCAGGGACGTTTTATCCTGCATGGTATTCAGCAGGTTTAAGGCCTCTGTTTCACTCAGCCTGTGTATGGTGCGGTATCGCTCAAATATTTTGTCCAGGCTTTTGTTTATATGCTGGGAGGATTTCAGGTACAGAACGGAAATCTGGTCTGCTGTCTTGTCCGCATCCTCCATGTATTCGTACATGTTCTGTTCCTGCCTGCGTTCCCAATAGGATTCTTTATTCATCCTTATCTTCTTTTTCTTCCTTCTTTGGCTTTATGTCATCATCTTCCTCCTCATCAGGCGGGGTATTCTGATGGAGGCCGAACATTTTCTGCTGCTGTTCTGCCGCTTCCTGAGCTTCCCTCTCTACTGTCTCTAGTTCTTCGTCCGGGTCCTCCACAAAGGGGATCTGGGACAGGAGGGTTTTCTTTCCCACCCTGCCCCACAGATTAGCCACAATCTGGCTGATCTCCAACAGGTTCTTTGGCATGGCCCGGGTGAAGGTGGGAGTAATCCCCGATACATCCACCCGGACGGCTTTATTGCTGAGGAAATTGGCAAAAATGCGGAGGCGTTTTCTCAGACCTTTTTTGTAATACCTGGTCTTTATCTTTGTGATGTTCTCCATCCCCAGCAGCTTAAACTCCATGGCCACTCCGGAGACGTTCCCGCCGAATGATTCATCGGTCATGCAGGGAATGTGGCTGAATTTGTGGATATCCTGTTCTATGGCTTTTTTCAGTATTTCCACGCCGGTTTCATCGAATGTCCGGGTTAAGTATTCAGCCTTTGAGGAATCGGGCATTTCAAGCACTTTATCCTGTTTCAGCTTTTCCATAGCCGCTTTGATTCCTTTGTGCTCTTTTTCATCGGATTTCCCATCCTCGTCCTCGTCGGCAAGCAGAGTGCCGTATATGGCAAGGATAGCGTCAATAAACTGTTCTTTATCTGTCACCCTGTCTGACATCAGCACGTTGTAAGCATCAATCAGTGGAATCTGGAGCTCGTAGTCACCAATAGCAAGCTTGTTATTCAGGTATTCTACCAGTGGGATTTCCCCTTTGAAGTGGGGAACCGGCCCCTCAATGACGCCCTGGGGGCCGTCAATGTCCTGGATATCCACGGTATACTTGTAATTCTGCGTCAGAACCGTTGCCTCGTACACAGGGGACACTTTATCCGTGGAATCCAGTTTCGCGTGATAATAGACCCCGAAAAGCTCGTTTTCCTCAATGCTGCTGCCGTAAACCAGAAAACAGTTTTTGGGGCTGAGGTTTTTAATCTCCAGCTCTGTATCGCCTTCTTTGGTGTAGATATACTCATAAGCCCGGCCATAAATGGATAAATCCAGGCCGTTGTCCCCGTCTGCCTCATCAGCGCCGGAGGTTTCCAGTGCATCTGTCAGGGCGGTGATGTCATCCTTGCTTTTATAGGTTACCGGGTTGCCGATAAAGTAGGAGCTGGCCGTGTCCGCAATGTCCTTTGCATGGTTGCATACCAGCTTGTTTTCCCGGCTCTCCTCCAGTATCTTGTGCTTCCCCGCATAGTACTTTTCCAGCTTTTCCAGACGCTGTACACATTTCCTGTGTTTCAGGATCAGATGCCGGACGGCCTGCTTGTCCATATTTAATTCATTGAAATTGTCCTCCGGCATGGTAAACATATGCATGTTAAGCACCTCTTTTCGTCATTCTGGCTGTGTTGCGCCCAAGTATGGTGTAGACAAAGTATCTCACAGCGTCACACGCGTGGTCATGCTCTTTCAGCGGCTTGTCCTCCCCCCGGGTGGCCGCTTTGGCATCCCAGATGTAGGACACAAACTCTTTGATGGTATTTTTGCAGGTGGAGGCGAATACAAGCTGGTCCAGGTTTAATTTTGTGCCCGTCAGCCGGATGCCGTCTGCCACATCATTTTTTGCCTTGATAACCCGGATTCCCCGTTTTCTCAGCTCGGCAATAAAGGACGCCGCTGAAGGGTCCACAATGACTGCTTTTATTTTTACCCCGTCCAGCCACTTTGCCAGGTCATCGGCAAAATCTGCGTCGGTTTTCTGCTTGTGTTTGTCCCGGCCTGAGTAGTAGTATTCCCGGATGCAGTACCATTTTTTGTCTGCCCCCTTGTTCCACAGCAGGAATACGGTAGCGTTCTGTGTCCCGTAGTCACAGCTTACAAATCTGCCTTTATCCAGCAGAAGGTCGTTAAACTCACTAATCTTCTTTACGTGGCGTGCTTCGCTGAACATATCGTAGATGATACCCTCAGCCATACACCACAGGCCCTCAATGTACCGCTGGTAGAAGACGCCGGTGTACATGCCCCGGTATCTGGCTTTAATCTTTTCCGACAGGCTCAGGTTGTCGTCCATGGTGAAATGCAGGTAAAGCATATCCTTTAATGCCTCACCCTTCTTTCTTTTTCTGGCTGATTCCGCTTTTCCCAGATAGCCGGTGGATTTCTCCATCCAGTTGACCTTGAACCAGTGATAGGGCCCGTCAGGATTGCAGTTGAACCAGAATTTAGACCCGTCAACCGAGCACCGGCCTGTTGCCTGGTTTACAAAAGATTCCGGCATCAGGGCCACTTCATCAAAAAAGACCCCGGCCAGGGTGATCCCCTGGATAAGGTCCTGTGAGCTCTCGTCTTTGCCGCCGAATATGTAAAAGTTGTTTTCTATGCCTCCCCGGGACACGGACACCAGATTGTCCGCCCGGTGGTCCACAACGAAATATCCTCTGGACTTCAGCATCAGCTTCAGACCTGTCAGCACATTTCTCCTAAAAGAGCCAATGGTTTTGCCGCACATGGCAAAGTTCTGATTCTGGAAGCTGGACATGGCCCACATCACAAATGACAGGGACATGCTCACTGTCTTGCCTGACCGGATGGCCCCGTCCGCAATGATTCCGTCCATATCCTTCACGGGAGACTGGGGGCTCCACCAGTTTAGTATTTTCCGCTGCTTTTTGGAAAAGGGCTGGAACTTAAATATCTGTATCTTTTTCTTCATCTGCCCAATCCTGTGCCGCCGTGCCTGCCAGGGCTTCCAGGAATCCATCGTCAGCCGCCTCTGTGCCGTCATCCAGCTGTGCCTTGGCCCTCATAACATCAATCCGTGTCTTCTGTTCTTCAGACGCCAGCTCCCAGTTTTTGTGCAGCATCTCATCATACTGCTTCAGCAGGGACCGGAATTCACTCTGGGCGCGGGCCTGGGATTTCATAAATTCGTTCTGTTTGTCCCACGCCTGCTGGACTTCCCACTTTTCGCCCATGACGTTTCCGGTTTTTTCTTCCACCTTTTCCACCGTCCTGTCCTGCTGGTTTTTCACATAGGCGATGCGCTGGGCCCGGATGATAGCCGTGTAAGCAATCTGCACCTGGTGCCACAGCAGGTCCAGCGGGTCTGCGTGTTCGATGGCAGAAAAAATCTCCCTGGTTTCTTCAGGGAGATACTTGCTGAAAAATCCATACTTCTCAGCGTTTTTATTTCCAGGCGGGCCGGTGGCGTTGTGGTTCCCCGGCTGTCCACCTCTTTTTCTTTTTACCGAACGTTCGCTTTTTTTATCCGAACGTTCGCTATCCCACTTATGTGTACACTTCCAGCGGCGGACGGTGCCTTCTGGCAGTTCCAGCTGTCTGGCTATGTCGATTAACTTTGCGCCTTGGCGGTACATGGCCTCGGCCTGGGCGATCCGCTCATCCGGTTTCCTGGGCACCGCCGCCACCTCCTTCTCTGTCGTTTTGGATGTTATCACATAAAACAAGACAGAAAAGCCGCTTCTGTACTGCTTTTCTGCCTTGTTTTTTAAATTCATGCTACCATAATATCACATGCATTACTCCAGCGAACTACACTCTTGGGGAATTTTTAGATGCGCCAATGCCCGTCCATGGACCGCATAAATCCAGCTTTCGGAAAAATGTACCTCAACAGCAATTTCCCACCACTCCTTGCCTTTTATGTAATGATAAAACAGTATATCTTTCTCCAATTCATCTTTCAGATCATTTATAGCTTCCTCAATCTGTACAAGTGCCCTTCTTGTGCTGCATAATTCTTTTTTCTTCTTTCGTTCCAGGCTGTCCAGCTGGGCGGCATATGCCGACAGGTCATTCTTCCATCCCCTGCGGCCAGTCCCGCCAGTTCCCGCAGACGCCCCCATTCTCATAGCCCGTATTTCCTCTATCTCGGCGCTTATCCTCTCCAGACGCCGCACGGAATCCCGGTAACTCCAAAGGAATTCTTTCTTTGCCTCGTTTTCTGCTTTTCCCATCGGCATCAGCCTCCTTTGCTAAAATCTATCCTCAAACATCCTGGTGCATCGGTGCTCTGTGATACCTGGCCGATGTCCCGTCTGTAAATTCCACCAATACTGATTTGGGGTATACCTTTTTCAGATCAGCCGGGCTGTACCTTGGGCTTCGCACCTCTTTTGGGATTTTGTGTGATTTCTCACATTGCTCCGCATCACTCAGATTCTCATACTCTTTTCTGCAGAGCTCACAAGTATATGTAACATTCTTTCTTGGCATTCCTATTCCTCCCTTCTGTCATCCGGCTGATACACCGGCAGCATCGGGGCCCAGGCCAGCACCCGGTCCCATGCCCCATGATACTCTGCCCAAAATGGCCCGTCCCCATTATCTATAATACAGTCAATAGATTGGTATACATTCCCGTCGTACTCCACATCCTGCACTGTCACCTGCACGTCGATATTCTCGCCTGGCAGGCCGCTCTCAATAGGAGTCCATTTGTCCGATCCATGCCTCCCGGTTTCTTCCAAGGCTGCTATTGCCGCTTTTATCGTTTCACAAAAACTGCCCCAGGGGTACCCTCTTTCTCTCTGCTCGATGGCGTTATTCCGACAGATTTTCTCCAGCGCGCCAAGCTCCTTAATCGTTTTACGCATATCTTTCATCCTTTTTCCTCCTTACTCCCACTTAATCCTGCCAGTATAATAGACATGCGGCAGATCAAAACATATCTGTGTGCCGCACTTACATGTTCCGCTGTCCCATATAGCCCGCTTGCAGTCCGGACAACAGAAGGCGTACCCTTCTATCCGGTCTTCCTTCCACAATGGGGCTTTTCAGTGGTTCCCCCTGCCTGATCCGCTCAAAGGCTTCCCGTCTTCGCTTCTTCCTGTCTGCCCTAATCTCTTTCATCAATTTTTGATTAATCATCTTTCATACTCACTTTCCAGCCATTCCATTGCTATCGCTTGGCCCGCTTCTGCTACGCATTTTCCACGCCCGTCTTTCATTGGGCATTCCCCGCATTTAAAATTATGGCACGGGTGTATGATATGCTTCTCCAGTTCCTCGTCTGTCAAACTTCTGATCCAATCTCCGTTAGTCATTTCTCATCCTTTCCAGGCACCTGCTGTGGAAAAACAACTTTGTGCCCCGTTTTGTTTCGACGTACTCTATACCCACAGTATTATCTGACAGGATTTTTCCGCCGCATTCTGAACAGCAGACTTCCTTCACTGGAAGCCGCTTTTTCCCCCTGTTTCCAATAGCCGTGCCCTGTTTTTGAATCATTAAGGCTACGTCAATGCTCACTTATATCCACCTCTTTTTCTCGATATCTTCTCCAGCTGGCCAACCGTCTCTATCAACAGCTGTTTCACCACTGGAAGGCGATAGGCATCGTTAATCTGATCCGCCCTGTCCACCAGCCGTTTCCAGGCGTCTCCATCTTCCTGGGTAATGTCATTGAATTCCACGAACATCTCCCAGACTTGTGGGTATTGTTTCCACAGCAGCATCTTCTCCTGATATGTCACGGCAGCTCCTCAATCCGAATATAAATTCCAGGCAGATTATCCCAGTACTTTCCAGCCATCTCCTCCACCACAAGCGCATCGTCTTTCCAGAATCCGGCGGCTGTCATACAGTCTTTCAGCAGCTTCTGAAGATTGTCTGTATCTGGTTTTGTGGTCCGGTACCCCCGGCTGTGGTGTTTATCTGTGGGCCAGTACCACTTAGCCAGCAGCCTGCACGCTGTATCAACCGGCTTGTCCGGCCTGTGCTGTGCCAGATGTGCTGTCAGCTTCTGCCGTGCCGCTTTGACAGCTGGCGGATCATAAAACACTGGTTTCCCGTTTACCCCACGCACCTGCTTTTCCTGATGGGTGCAGGTGGGCGGTATCATCGGCATGAAAAACTCAATCGGATTCATAGCCCACCCCTTTCCAGGTATGCGTTTCCGGGTCATAGTGTATGTAACCCCAGTCCTTTAATTTGCTGACCAGGAATCCTACGAGCCCTGGCTGGCTTGATACCCACTTGAGCACTTCGTCTTTTTCTGTGTCGTATTCAGTTTCTGGCTGTTTTCTCCTCAGCGGCGGCATATGTTCTGCCACCGACAGCCTTTTGTCCTTCGATTTTGCCATCACGTCACCTCATCTTCCCATCAGGCATCAAATCACGCTATCAGCCCGCGCTTCGAGGTGTGGCGTCAAAAGAGGGGGGTGTTGTCAAAAACCTCTCTCCTTTGGAGAGGTTTTTGACACCCCTTTTTTGACACCTCACTGTCAACTGTCAAAACACTATTTTTGACACTTGACACCTGTTTTTTGATACCCCCATAGGTATTTATTTTGCCTTGTATGTTCTGTATACATTGTCAAAGTTCGAATTATTTTCATAATTTTCTGATTGCTATGAGCGAAAAGCCGTTAATTACTGTTTTTAATACTTAACACTGCTGTCAATTTATACTTTTGACACTTGACAGCTGTTTTGATACCTTGTTTTCTGAATTTTCTATTTCCACACAGCAGCCTGACGCTTACCCGCTGCCCTTTAGAGGCAGTGTCTTTCCCCCATCCTTTAGAGACAGGGCCGCCTTTTCAGCTCCATACCGTTTTAACTCCGGCCACTCCTGGACCGGTGCGTTATGGCAGACTGTGGCCGCCTACGTATTCCCCACACAGCTTTTCTGGCCCCAGGTGCGCCCCGGCCATGGCAGGCTGTGAAGCCTATAACTTTATTACAACGCCGTTTTCAATCTTAAATTCTCTGCTCAGCCTCTTTACGTAACTCTTGACTGTGTTAGACGCTACGCCCATGCTCTGGCACAGCTCTGACACACTCACCCTGCCTGTGTTTTCCTCGTCGCACAGGCCGAAATTCTGCCTCAGCAGGTTTTCTTTTTCCTTCCAGGTATCTTCCGGAGGCTTTTTCTTTTTCTGCCAGGCCGGTTTTTCATCCGTCGGCTGGATGTCCCCCAGGGCCCCGGAATCGTCCATGATATGTACCGGATAGTCGAACCAGGTATTCACTGGCGCAAACCTTGGAAATTCCCTCAATGTGCCCTCTATCCGCCACGCGGTGCGCAGCCGCACAGTTTTCTCTGCATCGTCTAAATGCCGGCCTAATGCCTCATATTCGGCTTTTGGCAGCTTATTGCCGCAGTACTCTGTCATAATCCGGTAATTGCACATGTCATCCTGGGACAGCCCGTCTTCCAGGCTGGGGGCCCTGATTTTAATCCACTCCAGGCAGGCCCTGCAGAGGGCTTTATTAATCTCCTGGTTCATCAGCGCGTCTGTGGTTTCCAGCTCAATCAGGTCTAATAACGCGTCCGGGTCACGGGCAAACACGCCTGATCCAGAAGCCCTGTCCATGGATTTCTTGCCGCCCTGGGCGCCCTTGCTGTGATGGTGGCAGTAAATCACTGCACATCCCAATTCTGTGCACACCAGGTCAAACTGATTGCAGAATCTGGCCATCTGATCCGCGCTGTTCTCATCCCCGGTGATGATCTTATAAATGGGGTCAATGACTACTGCCGTGTAATCTTTTTTTGCCGCGCGCCGGATCAACTTGGGCGCCAGTTTATCCATAGGTACTGATTTTCCACGCAGGTTCCAGATGTCAATATTTGACAGGTTCTCCGGCTCCCACCTTAAAGCCTGGTACACATCCCTAAAGCGGTTGAGGCAGCTGGCCCGGTCAAGTTCCAGGTTGACGTACAGCACCCGTCCCTTGGCACATTCCCAGCCAAGCCATTTTTCGCCTTCTGCGATAGCAATACATAATTCGGCCAGCAGATATGATTTTCCCGCTTTGGAAGGTCCTGCAATCAGCATTTTGTGGCCTTTTCTCAATACGTTCTCTATCAAACATGGGGCCAGCTTTGGCATGTTGTCCCAGGCATCGGCCAGGTTTTCTGGCTCTGGCAGCCCGTCATATTCATTTTCTATCCACGATATCCACTCGTCCCAGCTTCTTCTGCCCACATTTACGGCAAGCAGCCTCTGTTCTTTTCCTGAGCGCATAACCCCGGGCATTCTGGACAGTCTGGAAGGGTTTTTATTCTGCCTGTCTACTTCAAAACCATTTTCTGTGCAGAATTTATAAAGATATTTTACGCGGCTTTGATATTCTTCATAGCTGGATGCGTCTATCCTTACAACCGCATGGACGCTCTTTTTTCCGGAATGCACCAGGCAGGCCGCGGGCAGGGAAAGTTTTTGAATCATTGCCAGCTGGTCTTCTATGGATATCTTATCGGATTCCACCAGCGCATAACGGTAAGCGGCCACGTCTTTGTCAGTGCACCCTCCCTCGGCCAGCGGATTGAAGCGAATCCATGCTCCTGCCTCTGGAGAATAGTCACCTACAACAGCGCCTATGTCATCCCCATATTTTTTCAGCCCCTCAATCAGCTGTTTCACTGTTCTGTCGCAGCATCCCTTTTTTGGCAGCCACCGGGTTCCTTTTTCGTCTGTCTGCTTCCAGCTTTCTGTTGTATATCCTACAAACTCATCGGGTTTGAAAAGTGTCTCCAGGTACGTTATCAGCTGTTCTGCCGGTCCCCAGTTTCTGCCGGTTCCCATATTGCCGTTCCTGGATGCTGAAATCGGTGTGTCCCAGTCCATCTCCTGGTATTCCCTGGCCGGCTTCCAGCCCCTGTCCATGGCCATCTGTACAACCGTGCCTCCGGTAACAGGGCTGGCGCTGCCGCGAAAGCTCCGCCATTTGCGGGCACACTCCCCGGAATGGTACCGCCCGGGGTCACGCCTGCTCCATGTGTCCCAGTCTTCCACGGAAAATCCCTCATGGTTCAGCGCCATTCCCACATTCAGCCATTCCTGATAGTCCAGCCCGGCCGGATCAATATAATTTAATAATTCCAGCAGATTCGTGCGCTGTTCCATATGCTGCCCTTCCTATCTGCCCGGCACATACTCATGAGGATTGATGTCCCTGGGCGTCCGCCAGCCATTGGCAGCAATCCGGTCAATCAGCTTTTTCGCATCCTCAAGTTTCCAGGTGCCCACACGCTGGAAACCGCGTCCCTCAAGCTGGCGTATCTGTTTCGGCGTGGCCAGCCCTTCTTCCCGGCGCTTTGCCAGCCTTCCCAGCAGTCTGTCTGCCTTTCCCGCGCAGTCAATGCCTCCTGCGTCTATCCCCAGCTTTTCCAGTGCCTTTACCTGCTTGTCTGTAGGCGGCTTCATTTCCCAGCCGAAAGACGGCACATATCCGGACAAATCCTCTGCCTGGATGCTCATTTCAAACTGCAGGGGGTCCACCAGTTTCTTTTTCCGGGTCCGCATTTCAGCCAGCTGTTTTGCCAGAGCTTCTTCCCTCTGGGCCACTACGTCCTCAGACGCTTTCTGCTCTGCTTCTTCAATATCTATGGGCATGGCTGCATTTTCCAGGTTCAGGGTCATCTGGTCTGCTGTTTCCTTGTCCTGGCAGATTAAGCTGGCCGGATGGCACAGCTCATGGCGGTCTGTATGCCAGAGGAAATCTAATAATAACAGATGGTCTTTTCCTGGCGACAGGCGTGTCCCCCGGCCCACCATCTGGCAGTAAAGGCTTCTCACTTTTGTGGGACGCAGAACGGCCACACAGTCCACGGACGGGCAGTCCCAGCCCTCTGTCAGAAGCATGGAGTTGCACAGAACATTGTATCTTCCTTCTTCAAAATCCCGCAGAATCTGGGTCCTGTCCTGGCTGTTTCCGTTTACCTCTGCCGCCCGGAACCCCTCCTGGTTTAAAATATCCCGGAATTTCTGGCTGGTTTTCACCAGAGGCAGGAATACCACAGTCTTCCTGTACTGGCAGTACTCTTTCATTTCCCTGGCAATGTCCTCCAGATAGGGGTCCAAGGCACTCCCCAGGTCGCTTGTCTTAAAATCCCCCGACTGGATGCTTACTCCCGCTAAATCCACCTTTAACGGGATTGTGACCGCTTTGATCGGGCACAGGTACCCGCTTTTGATTGCTTTCGGCAGGGTATATTCGTAGGCCAGGGATTCAAAGTATTCCCCCATATCCCGCATATCGCCCCGGTCCGGGGTGGCTGTCACGCCTAATACTTTTGCTTCGTCAAAATGCTGCAGTACCTTCTGGTAACTGTTTGAGATGCAGTGGTGCGCCTCGTCCACGATGATGGTCCCGAAATAATCTCCCGGGAACTGGGCCAGCCTTTTGTCCCTCATCAGGGTCTGCACGGACCCGGCCACGATGCGGAACCAGCTTCCCTGGCAGGACTCCCCGGCCTTTTCCAGGGCGCACCCCAGATGGGCTACTTTGGCGATCTTATCAGCCGCCTGGGAAAGCAGCTCCCCCCGGTGTGCCAGCACCAGTACCCTGTCCCCGTTTTTCACACATTCTTCTGCGATTTTTGCAAATACAACCGTTTTTCCACAGCCTGTGGGAAGCACCAGCAGGGTTTTCCTCCTGCCGGTTTCCCATTCGTGGAAAACCGCCTGTTTCGCTTCTTCCTGGTAGGGTCTTAATTCCATCATGAAAATGCTCCTGCTGTGAAACTGTTGAGCTTTTTCGGATACAGCTCTTTAATCTGGTTAAACATTTTTGACGGGTCCTTTGAGCCGGGAACCTGGATTACGTGGGCACGCCCTGCAAGCCCGGGCAGCTGGTTCCATTTAGCTGGTATTTCCTCATCATCTTCCCGCATAAGGCCCACGCCCTTGAATAATTCAGCCATTTTCCACATCAGCCTGCGGTCAAGAATGTAACTTTCTTTGATCTGCGCTTCCTTCCCGTCTGGAGCAGTAATGTTAAAATAAACATCCGCCATATTGCAGGGCTTAATTTTTTCACTTCCTTTGAATCTTGCCCTGTCAAGGTGGTCAATTACAAAGTCATAATCGCCTTCTGGAAGCAGTATAAATCCGGATTCGTTTTTTATCGGGGTATCCCAGTCCATTTCTGTATAATCTGCCATCTTTCTCTCCTTTGCCTAATTAAATGGAAGTTCCTGTTTTTCACGCATCTCTTTGATTCTTTTATACAGATTGTCCCAGTCTGCTACCAGCAGGCCGTCCACAATCCCTGGATTCTGTTTATCGTATTCCCATATGCGCGACCCTGTTGTGACAAAACCTTTCGATTCACATATCGCCTGTATTTCTTCCTCGAACACCGTATTGGCTATCATTAGGTCACGCAGTTTTTTGGGCACCCTTTCATCTATGTACAGGGCACTGTTCTTATTGTCTTCAGAAGCCTGCTTTTCTGCAGGTGTTTTCTGCTCCGTTTCAGTTTGTTTCTGCTCCGGCTCTGGCTGTTTTCGTTCCGGTTCCGGCTGGCTTTGCTCCGGCTTTGCGCTGGTCCGCTCCGTCTGGGCCTGTTTCTGCTCCGCCCCAGCTTCAATAATATGGGCAATCCCGGCATAATCAAAATCCATTTCTTCCGGCAGGCCGTAACGGTTTTTCGCGTCCCAGCATGGGTGGTGGGACGTGTACATCACCCTGCGCCCGCCCTGGGCCTTCCGTTTCTGCCCTTTATCATCCACGGCCACGGAATGTGTTTTGTAGTTTGCAAACAGCAGCATATCTGCCCATTCTTTCACCAGCGGGGAGGTCTGGGATGTGGTTTTCTTGCCCAGTTTTAATTCCCACCGGTCATAGGAGCCCATTTCGTCCGGCTGGTCAAACCTTTTTATCTGCGCATGGGCAGTCAATACCACATGCACCCCCGCGTCAATCACCTCGGACAGCCGGTTTAAAAACCTCCCGAATTCTTCTCTTGTGTATGTGTAGCCGTTTCCATATCCAAAATCTTCAATCCCCTTTTTGCCGTACTGGGCACAGACATGCTCCACACACATCTGCTCTGCCCAGTCCAGGGTATCTACCACCAGCGTGCGGCAGGTATCTGGGTATGTCTTAATGTATTGAATCTGCTGCACCAGCATGGTCCAGGATGTGGGGGTCTCTGTTCTGGCCACGTCCATATCTTTGGTGCTGCCTTCTGTATCAATAAATACGGGGTCTGGGAACATACTGGCAAACGTTGACTTGCCGATTCCCTCAGGGCCATACACGACTACTTTCTTGGCCCCCGGCTGTTTTCCCCTGATAATCTTCATCAAAATCCACCTTCTTCCCATTTTTTAGGCACGAACGCCTCTTTTTTAGGCTCCGGCTCTGGTTCCGGCTGGCCGTCTTCCTGTCCGGCCACATATCCGTCTTCTATAATGATGCTGCATTCTTCTCCTGTGCTGACACGGGTGGCAATGGCCTGAAGCCCTTCCGCTTCCAGCCATCTGCTGAATTCGTCCAGGGTGTTGAGGTCCATCTGTTCCAGCTTGTCCAGCAGGACAAAGCCGCACTGGGGATTCAGTTTCCGCACAATGGCTGCAGCCACAATCAGCTGTTCTGATCCGGCCATGTTGTCCCACTTCTGGCCTTTATAAGCCAGCTTTCCCTCCTCCACAGACAACCCTTCCAGGGGAAGGTCCGCATCTTTCAGCAGACTTGTCCTGCTTTTCCTGACGGTCTCAATCTTCTGGTCCAGGGCCTGGTACTGGTCTTTGTATTCTTTCGCTTCTTCCTCTGCCTTTTCTTTGTCCAGGTTCGCCCGGACTCTGCGGTTGATTTCTTCGATATCTTCTATATTCTTTTCTAATTCTTCCGTTGATTCGTCCTGTAAATCTTTGACTGACTTTCTGGCTGTGTCCACATCTGCAAGCACACTGTCCAGCTCCTGACGCTTTACGGCCAGTTCTTCTGCCAGCTTTGCCACAGCATCTTCCAATGCACCGCGCCTGTTCTGCAGCTGTACCAGATGGTCCCGCTTTTTCTGGTTCTCCCCGTTCCTGGCCAGGATTTCCTGCTGCTGTTTTATCAGCTCTGATACTGACATCAGTTCTTCCGGCGCATCCTCATAGTACGGCTGTTCTTTCGCGTATTTGGCTTTCTGGTCAGCGATGCGGCCGATGGCCAGGCGCTCATTGCACAGTTCTGTTTCCTGTTTATCAAGCGCGGCCAGCTCATTCCCGATTCCCAGAATCTGCAGAAGAATCTCTGCTTTTTCTTTGTCGCTGGCCCCCAGAAATTTGGGCAGGTCCAGGGCCAGCTGTTCCACAAATTCATCCAGCACCTGCTGGCCGGACTTTTTCCCTGAAGGGTCTGTTACTTTCAGGGTGCCGTTTTTCCCTTTCCGCTCCACGATAAATCCATTGCTTAATACAATGCGAATATTTGGGGGTATGGTGGAACCCTGGCGTTTTGCCTCAGAGGGGCGGTATTTGTTCCCGCCCAGCGCCCACATGATGGCATCCAGCACGGAGCTTTTGCCCTGGCGGTTGTTGCCGCCGATTACGGTCAGGCCGTCGGCTGTGGGCTCTATCATCACCGCCTTGACCCGCTTTATGTTTTCTGCTTCCAGCCTGTTGATTTTTATGCTCATTATCATCCTCCTGAAAATATAGTTTGACAATTTTCGGTATCTGCCCTATAATAAAGTTACGTATTTTTTCATTTGTGCCCTGATTTTGCTTCCCAGCGGTCAGGGCATTTTTATTACTATACGTATCCGGTGCCAGGGCTTTTCTATGTACCGGTAATGATTCCACCCCAGTCCACCGGGGCCGTCTTGTATGGCCAGATCAAACACGGACGGTGTTTGGAATACGGCATTTAAAAACCGTGTGTAGTAGTAGCCGTTCCTGAAAAATATTCTCATCTCCCATCCACCGCCTTGCTTACCTCAGCAAAATCGTCCAGCAGGCTGCGTAAAATCTCATTGTCCAAAAGCCCCAGCAACTCATTTGCAGTGTCAAAATCGCACCGGGATATCGCCTGTACTGCCAGTTTCTCAATCTTTGTCCTCCGGTCAAGCTCTGCCTGGACTGCCTTTTCGAGACGGATTTTCTTGTCTAATGGGGTTTCAGCAGGTTTGCTCTTTCCGTTTTTCTTACGGATTCTTTTTGCCTGCTCCAGCAGTCCGTCCTGCTGGGCTTCCGTCAGGGCCTCCATCCATGGGTGTGCTTCTTCTAATTCTGCCCTTGTGAGGCTGTCGTCGTATTCGCCGGCTAAAAATTCTGCCAGCTGGGCATACTGGTCAAAGCCCTTAGTGATCTGCCAGCCTGCGAATTTTTCCTCCAGTAACTCGGTGCAGTTAATTAATTCGTTGAACATGTTTTTATCTCCCCTTTTCATCTTCCCGCGAGTCCCCTTATGGCCTGCGTGGTTGTTTTTGCCTGTTTCAGCCGCCATTTTTCCAGCTCATCGGTATCAAAAAGCAACGGGCTGTTTGACGCCATGGGATTATTTTTCCAAGCGAATGTCTGTCCATCAGTAGCGGCGGCTTTTAAAAGTGCCAGCTCCGAAAACCCCAGAGCCGTAAGTTCCTTTAGTCGCATAATCTTTTTTGGGTACTCCATTGTTTTTCACCTCCCCTCTGCTCTGTTTTCGCTTTATGCCTTCCGCTCAACCTTCATCAGCCAGTCGGTTTCATCCTCTGTAACGATGCCGAAATAATCATCTGTCCGGGTGAAGCAGTACTCTTTATCGTAAAACTGCCAGAGCGCCAGCTGATACACCTGCCACTGCGCCATGCACTGACCAGCTGCTGTTTCATCACGTTCAGACAGATACTTGTCCCAGTCGGCAATGCAGCTCTGCATCGCCGTACCGAATTCTGACCTTAAGAATTTCTCTTTAACAAATTTCATTTTTAACTGCCTCCATGTTTCTCCCCTCATAGTGCCGCCATCTTATTCTGCTCCCTTTGCAAACTTGTGAGCTTTTCTTTTAATCCGCAGCAGACTGCTTCACACACGCCCTCATATTCCCTGAAATCATCTTCTGACTTAATCAGCGATGTAACCAGCCTCCCTGCCCGCTCCCCTTTGGAATATCTGAAGACCAGGTCGGTAACGCGCCTGACGATATCCCTGACTGCATCATAGTCGGAATACTTCTTTCCTTCTGGCCCGTAATCGACGCTTCCATTACGCATATCTTCCCATGTTCCGAAGTACTTTTCCCGGCACTGCTGACGTATCTTCTGCAGCCTGTTGTTCGGAGATACCATATTGCCCCCGCTTTTCAGGAAATTAATTTGTTCCTGTAAGGACTTTACCTGTTCTTCCAGCGTCATATTATTTGCTTCAATTTTCATGTGGTTTCCTCCCGTCTATATGCCATGTTATGGCGTATTGTTTTCTTTGATTATATGCCATAATATGGCATATGTCAAGAAAATTTAGGAGGTATTTTTTATGTTTAAAGACCGTTTACGTGCCACCCGACTTTCACGCGGCTTCACTGCTCAAACCCTAGCAGACCAGCTTTGTATGGGATTGCGTAATTACCAAAAATATGAAAGCGGCGATGCCAGACCGACTTTTGAAGGATTAGTAACATTGGCTGATTTTTTGTCGGTTCCTACTGATTTTCTTTTGGGGCGCGATGATTACTTGAAATCTCTCGGAGTTTCCGTTGATGTGTCCCTAGAATGTCCTCCAAGGCGTCCCAGACCTCAAAAGAACCGTTAGTATCACCAGATTCTATTTTCTGGTAATGCCGTAAGCCTATGCCCAGCTTGTCAGCCATCGCCTGCTGGGTTAAGCCCGCTTTTTTGCGGGCCTCTTTTAAGTTCCCACGCACTTTTTCACCTCTTCCTCCTGATAATGTTTACCCAGCCTTAGTTAAGACTGTATAAATTTATCAACAAACTTTTCAACGCTGTCTCTTGCTTCTGCTTTACACCGTCCTCTCTGGCCGGCCCTGTAAAGGGCTTCATCGTCTATCTTCAGGGCTGGGATATTTTTCAGCTTGTCTATGGTTTCTAATGTCCTCTTATTAGCGCTGTATGTTAAATCACACATATCCTTTACATAACCGTCTACAATTTTGAAATAGCGGGCGGCTATAATTCTGGTAACGATTAATGACGTCAGCGCTGATGCCGCTATTGATACGCCGATCAGCATTTCCTGCACCACCTCCCTTCTGCACTGTTTTCTTGATTTTGGCTACTCCTCCCTTTATACTGTACCTACATGGCATTGCCATGCTAAAATACGAAAGAAAAGGAGAATCTGACATGGATAAAAATACAGCGTGCCATGCGATTGCTTTAGAAGCATCAAAGGCCTTTGTTACTGCTAATATGCCGGAATATGCTAATAATTCTGGCGTAAAGGGCCTTGCAAAAGACATGGCCCAGCAATACATAGACGCTTATAAGTCTGCTGAATCCGTATTCAAAGACCCCAAGAATATCCCCAGGGCAAGGATGCGCTAAAGCTCGGCAACCATTGGGATGATTTTTGAAACGTCCCCTAAGACAGATAATGCGCGGTTAACCGAGATGCCCCTGCCCATCAAGACCCTTATGGTATCAACCACTAACTGCGCATCGTCTTCAGGGGTGTCAAAGCCCAGCAGACGGTTGCTGAATATGTTCCTTACCTTTTGTTCTGTTTTCTTCTTCACCTGTTCTCACCTCCTCTTTACGCTGACATCCTATTCCAAAATTTTTCTTAATTCCTTGATGGTTTTCTTTGCAAGTATTGAAATATTCTTTGCGCTATGCTAAAATTATTTTGCATTTTAACAAAATAAGAAAGGAGCAAACTGGAATGACTAACCTTCCGAATTTTGCGAATAAAGCACTAAACAAAGTGTCTGTCAAGCCCTTAAAAATCGTTGAGCAAATGCTCTGTGATTTACTCGCCATCCCTGCGAGCAGGGCAAGAGACTTTTCTGTTATACATTCTCAGCCAAATGCTGTTAGTTACGAAATATTCAGCCAACAAATTTTTGAGAAAGTCTCTGCGATTGATGAAGAAAAGCTCACAGAGCCAGAGCCACAAATAATCAGGCAAGCAATTGAAGATAGTACATATTGCTACCAACACGAAGAACTTTGCGCTATGTTTTCATCGCTGATTGCGAACGCCTGCAATAAAGATTACCGGAAAATAATGCATCCTTCATTTTCAAACACGCTTAAATGCATAAGTCCCTATGATGCGATGTTTATAAAAAAGCTGTTTGATGAACAAAAAGCCATTGGCGATGGTTCTCAGGCTGCTGAAGCTGCCGAGTATATGATTTTAAGCCATAATTCAGGAGATGCCTTGCTATTGCATGAGTGTATCGTTTTCACAGATGAATATTTCAGCGATTTTGATATGCAGTCCTTATCGATATCCACACTTAAACATCTAGGTGTCGTAGCCCACTCTTTATCGGGCACCTTTACTGTAGATAAAAAATTTACTGAAGCTGAATATTTTAAATCCCTAGAAAAGCAGTACGACGGCACGGATTCTTACCCCGTGGCACGGCAATTGCTTGCAGGTTTTACCCCCTATGGCGACGCTTTGATTACCGCTTGTTCAACGCCTCCATTACTAAATGAACAGACTCCCTAGTTGTTTCTTTTAAGTGTTCAAACATCTTATCTATTTGGTCGAACGTTAATTCGAGATAATGTTCGGCCATTATTTTCGATATACATGTTGAAATGACCGCTGAGATTATAATTATGATTATTGGTTCTATCACTCTCACCCCCTTCCCGCGCCAACTCCGGACTCGTCTGCGAAATCCATTTCCATTGGGTTGATATCAAGAAACTTACAGAGCTTTACAAGCTCTTTCCCTTTTATTTCCCTGTTTTTTGACCTGTTTTTCAGGCTGTCATATAAAGCCATGTATGGAACGCCTATCGAACGTGCGGCCTCTGTAAGATTTATTCCCCTGCTTTTAATTATTTCTGACAGCCAACCTTCAAGAGTCAATTTATCGCCCCCTCTCTTTTTCCATAGTGCCAAATATTTTCTACATATAGATAAAATCCATCAGAAAATATCCATATATTGTGTTTTTTTATATTGACTTATCAATATTTCCATAGTATAATCCCCTATAACTTTAGTTTGCATTTTTAAGAAAGGAGAAAAACTATGTACCCAAAAGCAACTATTTCTTGTTCTTGCGGCTGTATGTTCCAAGCTACATATCAAGGTGGAGCATCTGACAGACCCCCACAATGCCCGCAATGCAAAGCCATTATGGATGAAAAGTCATGGAAAATGCTATGGGATTCTATGGCAAGTCTTATAGATTTTAACGTTCACATACTTAAATGGAATTCAGAACGCAACGAACCCCGTATGCTGGTTCCAGCAGTCACTGTCAGTACTCTGGAAGGCTAAAACGCTTAATATACAGCTCCTCAATAACAAAACAGCTTATATCATGCGCTAAACCGGGCGTTGCGTCTATATTATGCTTCTTGAAAAAATCTTCCAGTTCTTTTTGCACCATTGGGAGGTTTCCATTCAACGCCTGGTTCAGCCGTTTCTTTTCCCGGATGTGTTTTTCCATGTCCACCTATCCTCACCTCTCTCCCGCCTTATAAATGTCACCTGCTTCTACATCCAATACACGAGCAAGCCTTGGAATATCGCAGGCTTTAATCAAGCGACGCCCGTTGAGCATATCGCTTAATTCCTGTGGCGCGAAACCGGATTTTTCTGCTACAAACCCATTTCTCAACCCTTTTTGAGCTATGATAAGTTTCAGTCCGCTTGCTACGGGCTCGTTCGATTCTGCAATAGCCAAACTGGTTCTCCTCCTTTCAACACCTGTTTATCTGGTATGTATGAATAATATACCTGTTTAAATGATTTGTCAATGTATTTTTACCAGTTTTTCTGATTTTTTATTGACTTTATCATTTTTATGTAGTAGTCTTTCAATATAAGGAGGAATGAAATGAGTTTTGGGAGTAGATTAAGAGACAAACGCAATGAACTTAATATCACCCAGCCACAATTAGCAAAAATGCTAGGTGTTAGCCAAAGTGCTGTTGGAAGTTGGGAGACGGACGTAAATTCTCCGCGTGCAACGCTTCTATATGATTTGTTTGACATTTTGCACTGTGATGCAAATTACCTATTTCAAGACGAAACAAGAGAATTATATAAAGATGAAGCCAGCCCAGAAGAATTCAACAATATCATTAAGAAATACCGTAGTCTTGATGATTTCGGAAGGGAAACGGTAGATACCACATTGGAAAGAGAGACAAAGCGGGTAGAAAAAATCCGTACTCAACAGGAACGCATAGAAAAATTAGAAACCAAACTGTCTGAAAAAGAATCAGAAGCCCCCCTGCTCAACGCCGCCCATGCTGATAATTATATGGACGCACCAGAAGAATTGAAGAAACAGGAAGAAGATATCATGGATGATGAGAATTTCTGAGGTGATCAATTTGACTTATGAGGAACTGTTAATCGAATCCGATAACAATAACCTTATCGCTAAAGAGAAAGAACTGCCTATAAGTAAAGGGCGAATCAAAGGGAACCGGATTGCCATCAACAAATCTTTGACCGAAACAGAGAAAAAATGCGTGCTCGCTGAAGAACTCGGCCATTATCACACTACTGTTGGAGATATCTTAGACCAGTCAGAAGTCAACGAACGCAAACAGGAACTACAGGCCAGGGCATGGGCGTATAGCAGGTTGGTCGGGCTTGACGGGATTATCGAAGCCTATCTGCATGGGTGCGAAAATTTATATGAGATAGCTGAATATCTGGAAGTAACAGAAGAATTTTTGAACGATGCATTACTGCATTATAAAAGCAAATTCGGAACCCATGTAGAAACTGATGAGTATATCATATTTTTTGAACCTTCCATAGCCGTATTGGAACGAAACCCGAATGTCTTATTAAAAATTGAAATCTCAGCAGGTTGATTTTTTTACGCCAGCCAATGAAGAAATAAGAAGGATCGGAAAAGTCATTGGGAAGGTGGAGGAAGATTAAACCTCTACAACGTTTCCACGAAAATTTAAAGAAAAGAGCATCCTATGAAAATTAATTATTCCAAGCAGTCTGCAAAATTTCTTAGTAAACAGGATAAAATAACACAGAAAAGAATTATAGAAGCCATCAACAAACTGCCTAATGGCGATGTCAGAAAATTACAAGGCAGATCAGGATACCGGCTTCGAGTCGGAAACTTCCGTGTCATATTTGACCGTGAAGGAAATATCCTGCATATTGAAGAAATTGACAACCGCGGCCAAGTCTATAAATAGGGGGATTTTTATGAGTGCGATAAAAGAAAGAATATTTGGTGCAATCACCGTTATGAATGATTCTGACGCTGAAAAAGTATGGAATTTTGTTGTTGAAAACCTATCCTCACGTTCGTGGGAAGATATCGAAGAAGTTTCGCCCGATGAATGGGACTTAAAGATGCTTGATGACATAGACCAAAATCCTGACTGCCACGAATTTATATCTCAGGAAACCCTGCTTGAAAAATTGAATCTAACGCTATGAAGTCCGTAACGGGATTTCCCGTTGCGGAGGAAATCCACACCCTGACAATATAATATGCTTACCCGGACAGCCGACAGTGGCGGCTCATTACCCGTTCCGAGTTTTATGGGAAGGGGAAATGCTTATGAGTACATATGAAGAAATGCAGATCATGCTTACTGTAGCCTTGCTAGTTGTTGCAATTCTGAATCTGAAAAATAAGAAATAGCCGCCCTGTCCTCTGGTAAAGAATAGGCGGCTATTTCAGCCAACAAATCTTAACAGGGACGGGTAGTGTGCAACTACTCGTCGGCTGTTCTGTTAAGCATATTATATGCCAGGCTGGCAGATTTGTCAAACTGAAAAACCGCCCGGTGTTACCAGCACCGAACGGCTTTTAGATACATCCCGGAGGATGCATACAATATAGACTCAACACCTACATTGTATCATTTTCCGGGCCATCTGGCAAATATAAAATACTGCTGGATGTTATTTTTATACTCAATTTTAGGAGGATGATACTATGGCAAAAGCCAAATACACCAAAGGCAAAGATGGGTATTTTAAAACCCGTGTGTGGGACGGAACATATGACGATGTTGGAAGAAAAAAATATGTTACTATCCGGTCAAAGAAAAGCAGTAAAGATTTGGAAAATAAAGTAAATGAACACAATCAAAAAATCAAGAACCGGGAATATGTAGTGTGTAACGACACATCATTCTGCGAATACGCAGAACAATGGGAAGTGGTTTATAAAGCATCCAGAGCAGGAAATACCCGTGCCGGATATCAGAATGTAATCAAGAAGCATTTTGCCTGCCTGCAGAACGTAAAATTGTCCGATATAACCCGCCTGCATTATCAAACAATATTGAACAATGCTGCGGGACATCCGGCCACACAGCAGAAAATAGAGCTGACATTTAAACAAGTGATAAAGTCCGCTATCGCTGACCAGCTGATTGCCCCAAATGTGCTGGATATTGTCTTCAGGAATAATGAAAAAATAACGTATAAGCCAAAAGAAAAACGAGTGCTGACCGAGAACGAAAAACGTGCAATGCTTTCGGCAGATCTGTCGGATTCTGACCGTATTTTTGTCTTTATTCTTTACGGATGCGGGCTTCGCCGGGGTGAAGCACTTGCTCTGACAAAAAACTGCATTGATTTGAAAAAGAGGACACTGACAGTAACCCAGTCAGTTGCGTTCGAAAAGGAAACACCGTACATAAAAAATCCAAAAAGCTATAACGGATTCCGCACTGTACCAATACCTGATTTAATATTTCCGGCAGTAGAAAAATACATAAAGTTTCTACAGCAGGACAAACTCTTTCACATGAAAGATGGAAGGTGGGTGACGAAAAGCAGCTACCGCAAAATGTGGGCACGTATCATTCGCAAGATGCAGGCTGAAACTGATGAACCGATTATTGGATTGACCGCCCATGTATTCCGCCATAATTACTGCACTAACCTCTGCTATCAGATACCTACCATATCTATCAAACACATAGCCTCCCTGCTGGGAGACACGGAAAAGATGGTCATAAAGGTTTACAATCACATGATTCTTGAAAAAGAAGACGTGGGAGGAGCCTTGAACAGCGCATTGAATTTCTGACACCAAAATGACACATCGTGCTTCAGAAGACCCGTATTTGCCACAGAAATGGCACATTTACAAGCGCGTGCATGAAGCCACATTCGTACACATTTCTACTTTTAAAAACCGCCACAAACCCTGGAAAACCAACGGTTTACGGCGGTTTCATAATAAGCTGGAAAAGAGACTCGAACTCTCGACCCCTTCATTACGAGTGAAGTGCTCTACCGACTGAGCTATTCCAGCGTGTTTCTCACACAATTACTATTATATACAAATCCAGGAAAATTTCAACACCTAATTTTAAATTTTAACAGAATTTATCGCTTGATACACCACTGCATCCATTTACCGGCAAGCAAATCCGGTAAAATGAATGCAATGGTGTCATTTCATGTTTCACTGTTTTCGTACAAATGCACATCCAGCTGGTTATAAGGAATGAGTATCCCAGCCTGGTCAAATGACAGTTTTATTTTCTCATTCAGCCCCCATCTCACCTGCCAGTACTTGTCAGTTGCCACCCAGGCGCGGAAACCCAATATGATAGCACTGTCCCCCAGCTCATCTACAAAGACCGCCTGTTCCCGGTCATGATAAATATCCGGTTCTTCCTCCAGCAGCTTTTCCAAAATTCCTTTTGCCTTACGCATATCTGACTGGTAAGAAATTCCCACCTTCACATCCAGCCTTCTTTCATCTTTTTCTGTCACATTGGTGACACTGCTGTTGGACAATGTCCCATTGGGAATAACAACAATTTTATTATCAATAGTCGTAAGCCTGGTGTAACACATATCAATGCGGCTCACCGTTCCCTCACATCCAGCCGGCCCATTGTTATATATGATATAATCTCCCACCACAAAGGGTTTGAACAGGAGTATCATAATTCCTCCGGCCATATTTGCAAGACCACCCTGAAGACCCATGGCCAGCGTGATTCCAGTGGAGCCAATCAGTGCCGCCACAGAAGCTTCCGTGACGCCGAACTGGGCTGCAATGCTGAATACCAGCAGCAAATACATCAGAATTTTTGCCAGAGAACAGGCGAACTGAATCACTCCCTGGTCCACGCCCATCTGCTCCATGGTGCGCCTCAGAATCCGCTGCAGCCAGCGGATGATTTTCACCCCGAGATAAAACACCAGGAGAGACACCAGAACCTTCCAGAAAAATCCAACCACACCTGGCATCTGCTTCTGCAGAAAAGAACCTCCCCGCTCCATTAACCTGTCCATTTCTCTCTCCTCTCGAAACCGGCCTTTTAAAATTTCTGCACAAGTTATGTTTCTGCTGTTCCTTATGCGGGCTGATAGACAAATACCGCAATCCCAAGCGCCGGTACTTTTACCGACACACAATACGGACGCTCGTCCCACTCCTCTTTTTTACAGGCTTTCACCCGCGGATTAACGACACCTGCACCGCCGTAAACTTCCGCGTCGCTGTTGAATATTTCCTTATATTTTCCATAGTAAGGAACACCGACTTTATAGCCTTCCAGGGCTTCTCCTGAAAAATTGCAGAGAATCAGCAGGACATCTTTTTTATTGAGGTCTTTGCGCATAAATGCCAGTATACATTTTTCCGCTTCCAATGTCTGCAGCCACTCGAAACCTGCTGGATCTCCATCTCCTTCCCAGAGGCCGGGGTGTTCTTTATACAACTGGTTTAAGTCTTTTAGATAACCGCTTATCTCGGAAGGAAATTTCTCATAAGATGCCAGGTATTTTTTCCCCGGATGGGTCATAAAATAGCCAAGAGCCGTCTTCAACTGCGCCCATTTCCCGGTTTCTTCTCCAGGCATGGAATCCATAAACTGGTCAAGTGATGAAATATCTCTGTCATTCAAAGTCAAAATATAATCTTCACAGTATGCATAAAGCATACTGACTGTCAATTCATCGTGATGGGAAGAACGATAGCCTCTGTCCCCGTGGATATAGTCTAAAAACTCCCGGGTCCATCCATTGTTCCATTTGTAATCAAATCCCATATGGGTATCGTCCACCGCCCCGGTCAGATCCGGCCAATACCCGTCCTCCTGGGCAATCAACAGAACATCCGGGTATTTTTTCTTGACAACGGAATTCATATGTTTAAGGAATTCAATGGCATCCAGGTTTTCATTGCTCCCGTACATATTGGGAGTCCAGCCGCCCTGTGTGCGCCCATAGTCCAGATAAAGCATGGCATCCACATCGTCCAGGCGCAGACCGTCCAGATGATAACAGTCCAGCCAGTAGAACACATTGGAAATGAGAAAATTCCTCACATGGGGACTGGCATAATCAAACATCAGCGTCCCCCATATAGGATGCAGTCCTTCTCCTTGTTGGGACCGCTCATACAGACAGGTGCCGTCCAGCATCCCCAGCCCCTCCTCTTCTTTCGGGAAATGGGCAGGCGTCCAGTCCATAATCACTCCGATTTGCTTTTTATGGAGATAATCTACCAGGTATTGGAATTCTTTTGGGCTTCCATATCGGGAGGTTGGTGCATAGTACCCGCTGGTGGCATATGCGCCTGATGAATCGTCCTGATACTCCATCATAGGCGGCAGCTCCACATGGGTATAACCGCCGGACAACGCATAATCTGCCGCCAGTGCAGCCATCTGGGAATACGTGAGGAATTCACCGTTTTCATCCCGGCCCAGTTTGTGCAGATTTATCTGCCCGATGCTCAGTGGAACCTTTTTCCCGGCCTGTTTTTTCCTCTGCTTCATCCACTCCTTATCATCCCAGCGGTGTCCCTTCACGCTGGACACGGCTGAGGCCATGCCCGGTGCGTGTTCCCGGCTGTTGGCATAAGGGTCGGTTTTTAAAAATACGGAACCGTTTACCATCCGGATTTCAAACTTATAAAGGGCATCTGCCTTCAGCCCCGGAACGAACAGTTCGTGAATTCCTGTTGATGCAGACTTCTGCATGGGATAAATCCGGCCGTCCCAGTGATTAAAGTCCCCTACCACACTGACCCGCTGGGCATTTGGCGCCCATATGGCAAAGTACACACCCGGCACCCGGTTTACCGTCATAGGATGTGCCCCCAGTTTCTGATACGCCTGATAGTAAATCCCCTGCCGGAACATTTCCATTTCTTTTTCATCCAGCTGGAGGGGAAAACTGTAAGCATCCCTGCACCGGGAATTTTTTCCTTCCATATTTTCTATGATATATTCATAGGAAGGAATGGTTTTCCCCGGAATCAGCACTGCGTAAAACCCTGCCTCATCTACAAGTTCCATGGGATATTTTTTACTGTCATCTCTATTATAAACTTTCACGCTTTTCACATTGGGAAAAAAGCCCTGAATCAACACAGCACCCTTCACTATCTGAGGTCCGAGAATTTCTTTGGGAAGATTTTCTTCACCGTATACCACTGCCTCAATCCTGGGCCAGTCCATATATTCATACAATCTATCTGTCATGACACTTCCTCCTGTCTTCACAATTGAATCCTTCTGCTATATAGCCAGCGGTTTTTAATCACCGGATATATAATATTGTATCATTATCAAACAGACTTGTAAAATATTTTCCCTGAAAAATCATTTTGCATTCACTCCGGTATGAGATTTTTATCCTCCACTGCAAATGACATGAGCAGATACAGTCTGGTGCTGAAGTCTTCCAGATCCAGTCCTGTCAGCTTTTCTATCCGCTCCAGCCGATGCGGCAGTGTACTTCTGTGAATATCCAGAAGCTGGGCAGTCAATGTGCTGTTTCTCTCACAGGTCAGATACGTTTTCAATGTCTGATATAAATCGGTTCCTTTTTCTGCATCATAATTTTTCAACAGTATCAAATCCCCGGAGATAATACTCTCGCGGGTGAGCTCACCCACACCTTTTGTCATCCAGTAGGCAAGCACAGTCTCCCTGAACTCATTATACCAGCTGGTTCGTTTTTCCTCCCTGGAATAAACCAGCGCAATTTCTGCCTGTTTCAAATAAAGAGGAAAATCCTGCAGTTTGTA
Organism: uncultured Lachnospiraceae bacterium; assembly: GCA_910587105.1. Lineage (GTDB taxonomy): Bacteria > Bacillota > Clostridia > Lachnospirales > Lachnospiraceae > MGBC164599. The sequence goes on along the minus strand of CAJUMB010000023.1, from coordinate 6,757 downwards.
AAAGACATTTGATATACCCACGTACAGCAGGGACTCCCGTATGATATAAGACATTTTCATCCGCAGATCGTTGATGGTTAGATTTCCTTTTTCCAGATTTATGATAAAATAAATTGCTTTCTGGTAATAACAGGGGTAACTGCCTTTGATATGCTGCTGAATGGAATTGCAGACGCCGAAAGCCAGATAGTGGGAAATCTTTTCACTGCCGAAGGTAACCATTCCGCATACATAGGCATCATCCATCTGCCAATGCATTTTCCCTGCTTTCTGAGCCAGCGTCCTGGGATTGATCTCTCTTTTGTTCAGGGCATCTATGAGAATCCCTTTCAGAAGACTGGGGGCATCGTTTCTGTACACGTAACGATTTAACAGCACCTGACGGACAATTTCGCCGAAATACCCCACTTCCCTTAATTTGCCGGGCGTCTCTTTTGTGGTCAATACCAGCAGACGGCCTTTATATATCTGGTCAATCCAGATATTGGCATAAATGCAGGATGTATCATCAAAATCACTCTTCCAGCTCTGTCCACCTGTTGTTTTTAACGTTTCCCGATAAGCTGCACTGGTCCGAAACAGCGTCAGCGTCTGCTCATTTTCAATATAAGAATCCATCTGCATATCATAATCAAAATTCGTTTTTCCCTGCACCATTTCCGGACAGGCCAGTATATAAAAATGCTCATCATGGACAACTACCGGAGATTGAAAGTGCTCCACACCGATTTTACAGATTTCGTTTAAACTGCTGTCTGCACACAACACCCTCAAAAGCCGTTTTTCTAACTCTTTGTAATAGACAAATATCCTCTCCAAATGATTCATCAAATGAAAAAAACTGTATTCTCTGATATGGATATATCCTTTCCTCCCAGCTGTTTCCTCTTTCGTCCATTCTCCGGCCAGCACCAGAGAGCTTTCCTCTTCAGGCAGGGTATCCACAAATTGTTTTGCACAAATAATCAGGAAATCCGGGCCCATTGTATCTTTATCATAAAAGCAGACGCCTTTTAGTCCAGACATATCCTTGGCCGGGACAAATTCTGCCTGGATTCCCAGTTCCTGTAATTTCTCATAAATGATCTGTAAATTCAGCAAATATTCCATCTCTCTGCCATTCCCTTATCGAAAATAAGCGAGAACAGATACAAATTCCATCCCCGCTTAAGACTTGTTGATTATGCTTCTTTGTTCAAACCATATCCAAATACCAAAATTACTGCTCCTGCCGCAATTACCACTGCCGGTATGACCATAAATCCAATACAGATACCCCTCTGTACCACAGCACCGGCTGCTTCCGGAGCAATATCTGCCGAAAAGCCACCGATGGCCAAAGCGGTACTGATCAAAATGCCGCGCATTACAATCCCGATTTTTACAGGTACTGTCAACAGCCCCATTACTGTTCCCGTTGTATCAAACCCTGTTTTGGCGGAACTGTATCCGGCACAGCTGGCAAATAACTCCGGTTCACAGGCATTGGTCAAAGTCATGGCGAAAATCACCAGACACATGAGTATAATCACACACCAGGTATTCTGATAAACCGCAAACGCTGCCAGCATTCCAACAGCCATAAATAAATACGAACACACAATGGTTTTTTTCGCGCTCATTTTGGCAACCACAAATTTTGACACATAAGACGCCAGTATCCCCAGAAGATTGGTAATGAACACAAATGTGACCAGCAGCCCGGCATTATGACTGATATAAGTGAAATAATATACGGCTATCCCGTTTACCAAAAACAAAACCATATATTTGGTGGTGCTGGAAATCATCAGCCCTATCAGGTGAGGATTACAGCGGATCGCCGCCCAGGCACTGACTTTTGGCTGAACCTGATTCTGGTTTTCTGCCTTCTGAGCCAGTCTGGCCGACTCTTCGGCTCCCGTTTCCTCATATCCGGTAAACATTTTAAAATGTGCGTAATAACCGGCTGCCATGAATGCCCCAAACGCAAAAGCCGCCGCCGCATAGGCATTGTCTTCTCCCAGCAGGCTGGCCATGAGAGCTACTGCTGCAGGACCAGCGTAAGAATACGCAACATTGCCCAAAGATGTCCATACCATACGGGTGGAGGAAAGTGCCATCCGGTCTTCTGTCGTTTTTCCCGCCACATTAATCATAGAAATGTTGGCAATATACGGAAGATTCCAGGCGATACGGCTGGTAATCATCGCTGCTGTCATGATTATGATACCCAGCATTCCATTATTGATTTTGAAAAACTGGAAAGCATAAAGAAACGGAACCATCCAAGGAGTCAAAATAAGCCAGGAACGGTATCTGCCCCATTTTTTCGGTTTGATTTTATTCATCCATGCCCCATACAGACAAGACAAAACAGCATCAATAATGGCTGAAATCGTTGTAATCGTAGTCACAATCCCCAATGAAAACTTTGCAATATTCGTGAAAAAGTAAGTTGCATAGAATGTGTCAATGTTGGTCATTAGTGTAAAACCAAAATCTCCAATACCAAAAAACTTTTTCAGTGATGAACTAACTGCTTTGTGATCCTTCTTTTCATCCACACTCATAACTCCGCCTTTCCATCCTTTTGGCTAAAATTTTCCCTCCGCCAAAATCTCCTGATTGATTTTTTCCAATTCTTCTGTGAGTGTGTCATATACTCCCGGATAAATACTCTCCGGGCCGCCCATGGTGTTACAGGGGATAAAAGATTTTCTTCCATATTGAGATACTGCCCGTCTGGCTTCACTGGCGATTTTTTCCCTGGACCAGTCATGGGTATCAATGGATGCACTGTCAATGCCTCCCATAAAAGTAATCTTATCGCCATATTCAGCTATCAAGTCTTCAATTTTATTGGATGTCATCACACCCTGCCAGATATCAATACCGATATCAATCATGGCCGGAACCAGATTTGCTGCATAGGAATCAGAGTGATGAACAATGACCTTCACACCGCATTCCCGGTAGCAGCCATAAATTTTCTTGTATGCCGGTACGAAATATTCCCGGAACATTTCCGGAGAGATAAAAGAAGAAGTACCACTTCCCCAGTCATCATGATGGAACAGCGCATCGGGCTTTATGTATTTGCAGAGCTCCTGGGCATAGGCAACTTCCCAGTCAGTGATATAGTCCACCAGTTCATGCATTGCTTCCGGTTCCAGATAAAAGTTCATGAGACAATTCTGGATTTCCTGCAGATAGTGGCACTGCTCGAAAACTCCCGGCGCCACAAAAGGTGTTACAAAATACTCATCTCTGTCAATTTTCTCTGCCTCAGCCACAAAAGGGGCCCACTCCTCTGGCGTATAAATCACATTGGGCGCTTTCACATATTTCTCCCATTCTGTAATGTCTTTACACACAATATGTTCCTGGTCGTGAACCGGAAATGGGCCTGGCATCCCATCGGGGAAGGAAATGGTTACTCCCCACTGATTGACCACATTGGGGCCTCCTTTTACCGCCATGGGAACAGATGTGGTATAGGGGGTTCCATAGACCATCTGAAATGCCTCGTACTGATTTACAAAACGGTCTGGATTTCCGTGGGAAATAGTTTCTAAAAGATTCTGTTTTCTGCTTAACATGATTGTCTCCTCCTCAAACTTTTTAATATCTTACTCTCTTTTATTGAGAACATTATATCCCACAGCCCCCTATCTGCACAATTGATCAAAGTGTCGATTATATACCCTGGGAGATTCATCATTCTGCCGATAGCATTTGAGGCTGCATTGTCCCTATCACAAAATTTTTCATAAATTACACAAAATATTTGTATGCAAATATACAAAAACCACAAAAATAATCATCTGAAATTGCAAAACGTTGATCCGGGAAAAATAGCCGCATTCCAAGATTGACAGAGAAAATATTCCATTATAAAATAAATGGATAGAATACACCGCTTTAAAAAACTGGAGGAGAAAATATGCAGGAAAAAATATTCGACGTAACGGCGTTGGGAGAATTATTGATTGATTTTACAGAAAACGGAACCAGCAGCCAGGGCAATACCCTATTTGAAGCCAACCCGGGAGGAGCTCCGTGTAATGTGTTATCCATGTTGACAAAGCTTGGAAAGAAGACAGCCTTCATCGGCAAAGTGGGAAATGACCAGTTCGGTGTCCGGCTGAAAAGCGCATTGGCGGAAGTGGGCATTGATACACGCAATCTGGTTATGGACGAGAAAATCCATACCACGCTGGCTTTTGTCCATACATTTGCTGACGGTGACAGGGATTTCTCCTTTTACAGAAATCCGGGAGCTGACATGATGCTCACAAAAGATGAGGTACAAAAAGATTTAATTTCGGCTTCCCGGATCTTCCATTTTGGCACTCTTTCTTCCACTCATCCTGGTGTACGCGAAGCCACCAGAAGCGCACTGGACCATGCCAAAAAAGAAGGCCTGCTGATTTCCTTCGACCCCAATCTCAGAGAACCCCTCTGGGATTCTCTGGAAGACGCCCGCCGGGAGATCGCTTATGGGATGAATTACTGTGACATTTTAAAAATCTCTGACAACGAAATGGAGTTTATGACAGGAACCACAGATTATACCGCCGGCGTGGCCAAACTGCGGGAAACTTATTCTATTCCTCTGATTCTGGTTACCCTGGGCAAAGAGGGAAGCCGCGCCTACTACAAGGACTGTATGGTTGAGGCGGCCCCCTTCCTTCAGGAAAATACCATTGAGACTACCGGAGCAGGGGACACGTTCTGTGCCAGTATCCTGAATTATATCCTGGAACATGGACTAAACAGCCTGACTGAGGAACAGCTGAAAGAAATGCTTACCTTTGCCAATGCCGCTGCCTCCTTAATCACCACCAGAAAAGGTGCTCTGCGGGTAATGCCGTCGAAAAAAGAAGTGGAAGACTTTATACGGTCATAATCCACTTTTTCATAACATTTGCGATCCCATGATAGGATGAATCTGTCAGAAAAAGATCTTACTGTTTTTAGTGAGATCTTTTTTTGTGCTTCAAAATATTGTGATTAAGACCTTTTGCCAGTTCCCAATCATAGTATTCGCGAAATTTACAAGGCCTTTAATGACGCAGATAACAAATGGTCCCGAAAAAGGTGTTGCTATCACGTTAGCGTGATAGGGTATGCTTTTTATGCGGAGAGAGGAAAGGCCGTAATGAAAAAAACAAATGAAGTAAGTAAACTGGCTGGAATAAGCAGACGTACATTACAGTATTATGATGACGAGGGAATTCTTGTGGTAAAAAGATCACAAAATAATCATCGTTTGTACGATGAAAAATCATTGAATAAAATATGGCAGATTATGATTTATAAGGAAATGGGATTCGAATTAAAGGAAATCAAACAACTGTTTGAGATTCCAAATAGTGAAAAAAAGAACCTTCTCAGCTTAAGGTTGAAAACTGTTGAGAATGAAATTGAAAAATTGAAGGAGCAGATAGAATTCATTTCACTGGTATTGGTGCACGGAATGCCCCAGATACCGGATGAACACGGGGGAATGACTTATGTAAAATACATCGAAGAATTAAGAAAGCAGCTGGAATTAACATAGATGCAACCAATACTTTGTATGGCAGGAATGATTTTTAAGACACGCTCTAAGTTCCCGGAGAGCTTTTTGGAATCAATATCCACAGTTTTCAAAGTCCACTTTTGCCTATTTTTTTCTAATATTTTTCATAGATTACTTGATATTGCCTTATATCATACCATAGATTTCAAAAATTTTTGTACCATATTTAGGGAGAATTTTCTGCTTTTCTAATTTTGGGTATTTACTTTTGGATATCCAAATGTTATAATTATTGCAGTTACAGGGGGAAGGCTTTAACTTTTAACTGGAAAGGAGAAAATAGCATGGAGGTATTAGACATGAACGAACTGGAATTGAAAGAACAGGCAATAAAAGAATTTGTTAATCTGCAAAGAGTAAAAACAGCGGAGAATAAAGACAAGGAAATTGAGTATCAGGAAAAGGTGCTGAAAGCAAGGTTGCAGGCTTTAGGCATCCCGACAGAAGATTTGGAACTGAAATAAGAGAAAGCAGAAAGGGCTTGCCACCGCCCAACCTCCTAAAGTCAATAATATCACTTGTTGGCTGAAAGGGCAAGATTGGAAGTGATGAACCATAAAGAAAAAGAAAATGGGTAGACCGACTGACAGTCCAAAGACGAATAACTATCGAATCAGAATGACAGATGAAGAACTCCTAAAGCTGGAGAAATGCTGTGAACAGACTGGACTTTCCAAAGCTGATGTTATCCGTTTAGGGATTGATAAGGTTTACGTGGAACTGGAAAACAAAACAAAGATTTTATATTGAATAAGATTGTAAAAAAGGATAGTGGTATAATAGTCGCTATCCTTTTTATTTGTTAAAATATTTCCCTTTTCGCCAATGTCTGATATAGTGTAGGTATGGGGAAAGGTGCAGACATTATGTCGTTCATAAGTAAAATACTGGATGCTTCCAAGTTGGAAAGCACAATAAAAAGCATAAAATGGTACAGCAGATAGAAGGCCTCTCGTACAGCGTTCTCATTGGGGAATGCCCCCTTCTTCGTGACTTTCCGCAGACTCGAATTGACAGACTCTATGGAGTTTGCCGTGTACATGACCTTCCGAACCGCGCTCCCATAATTATAAAGCTGGGCTGCCAGCTACGTACCCTTACGTCTACTGCCCCAGGGTATTTGGCCCATGCCTCTTCATACATGGATAATACCTTATCTTCAATCCCGCTGACGTTTTTGGTACGTTTTGG